>CAWCGU010000005.1:0-28021 GCA_963795195.1 uncultured Thermoleophilia bacterium | reverse complement strand
CCTGCCTGGAGGAAGCCGGCGGCGAGGCGATTCCGGCCTCGAGTTAGTCGCGGCGGAGCGCCCCAGGGGCGGCTCCACCACCAACTGCACCGTGCCGGCGATCAAGCGCGGCTCAAGGCTCGGCGCAGTGCGCAGCACCCTCGCGGCCGCCCACTGCACGCTCGGCAAGAAGACCCGCAGGTTCTCCTCGAAGGTCAAGAAGGGGCGGCTGATTAAGCTGAAGGCGAAGCCGGGAACGGTGCTCGCCGACGGGGCTGCGGTTGATCCGCGCCTGAGGCCGCCGCTACCCTCAGCGACCGTGATCAGCACCAACCAGTTCAAGAACGGCACGCACATCGAGGTCGACGGGACGATCTTCCGGATCGTCGACTTTCAGCACGTCAAGCCCGGCAAGGGCGGGGCCTTCGTGCGCACGAAACTGCGCAAGATCGAGGACGGGACGATCCAGGACAAGACCTTTCGCGCCGGTGAGAAGTTCCGCCCGGTGCGCACCGAGAACCACAAGATGCAGTACCTCTACGACTCGGGCGAAGCCGCCGTCTTCATGGACAACCAGAGCTACGAACAGGTGGAGTTGCCGAGCACCCTGCTCGGCGACGCGATGCAGTGGGTCCGGCCCAACGACGAGGTCGAAGTCCTCTATGTCGACGAGCGGCCCTCGGATGTCCAGGTCGCGAGTGCGGTCGATCTTCAGGTCACCCAAACCGACCCCGGAGTCAAGGGCGACACCGCCTCGGGTGGCGGAACCAAGCCGGCCACGCTCGAGACCGGGGTCGTCGTCGAGGTGCCGCTGTTCATCAACGAGGGCGAAAGCGTCCGCGTCGATACCCGCTCCGGCGAGTACGTCGGGCGCGCCTGACCCGCGACCCGGGTGAGGCTGCAGGGGAACCTCCGATGCGCCGCTCAGACCAGCGCCGCGACGCCGTCTTCGCGCTCTACCAGCACGAGGTCACCGGGAGGCCGCTCGACGAGCTGCTCGCTGACGCCAAGCCCTTCACGCGCGTGCTCGCCCAGGGCGTCGCAGCCGAGCGCCCGCAGCTCGATGAGCAGCTCAGCGGCCTGCTGCGCGGTTGGACGCTCGACCGCGTCGCGCCGCTTGAACGCAGCATCATGCGCGTCGGGTTGTACGAGCTTCACCACCCCGATCAGGTTCCGGCCGAAGTCGCACTCAACGAAGCCGTGAACCTGGCGAAGGAGTTCTGCGGCACCGACGCGCCGGGCTTCGTCAACGGCGTGCTCGGCGCAGCCGTCCGGGCCGGGGTGTCGAATGGGGTTGCGGATGACTGAACTCACGGAACTCGAACGCATCGCCGCCCGCCTGCTCGAGCTGGGGGAGAGGCTTGGCGTGGAGGAGCTCTCCGACGAGGAGGCGGAGAGCCTCGCCCGTGAGGCGGCCGACCTGGCCACGGAGGGCGGGGGAGTGCTCGACGCCAAGCTGCGGGAACTGGCGCAGAGCCAGCGTTCCGACGCCGACCTCTGAGGGCCCGCCCGCAGTGAGCGCCGAATATCCGGAAGACCTACGCGGGCTGGTTGACGGCTACCTCGAGCAGCTTCATTTCTCCGAGGTCGCGTCGACCTCAGGACTCGACGAGGCGATGCGCTATTCCCTGCTCGCGGGCGGAAAGCGCATCCGGCCGGTGCTGACGCTGGCCACGGCGCGCGCCACTGGCGCCGATCCCGAGAGCCTGCTTCCCGCCGCCGCCGCGATCGAGTTGATCCACACCTACTCGTTGATCCACGACGACCTGCCCGCAATGGACGACGACGATCTGCGCCGCGGCCGTCCCACCTCGCACGTCGTCTACGGGGAGAACGTGGCGATCCTGGCGGGGGACGGGCTCTTTGCCGAGGCGCTGCGTCTGCTCTGCGAGCGCCAGGGCGGACCCCCCGGAGCGGGTGGTTGCGGCGCTGCGCGAGCTGACCAAGGCCACGGGCGTGACCGGCATGGTCGGCGGCCAGTACATCGACGTCACCGATGGGGGCGGGGATGCAGACGGCCTGCGTGAACTGCACGAGATGAAGACGGGCCGGCTGATCGGAGCCAGCGTCGGCGTTGCTCTCGAGCTGACCGCGCCCGAGCCGGAAGCCGCCGCTCCATACCGTCGCTTTGCCGCTGAGCTCGGCGTCCTCTTTCAGATCGTCGACGACATCCTCGACGTCACCGGCGAGACCGCCGATCTCGGCAAGCCGAGCGGGTCCGACGAGCGCCACGGCAAGGTGACCTACGTCAGCCTCTTCGGGCTGGATCGCGCCCGCGAGCTGGCAGACGAATCACACGCAAAGGCACGCGGAGCGCTGGCCGAGGCCGCCGGCGAGACCAGCGACCTCGAGCGCATCGCCGACTTCATCCAGACGCGCCAGCGCTAACCGGATTCGCGAACGATGGCCTCTCAGTCCAGGCCCTCTGGACTCAGGAGCCATCGTTCGGCTCGTAGACTTCCTCAAGCCCTCATGCTCGACCAAATCAATGGCCCCGACGATCTCAAGGGCCTAGACGACGAACAGCTTCAGCAGGTCGCACAGGAAGTGCGCGAGCTGATCATCGACGTGATCGGTGAGATCGGCGGCCACTTCGGTGCCAATCTCGGCGCCTGCGAGCTGACCGTCGCTCTGCACAGCCTGCTCGAGTCGCCGCGCGACAAGATCCTCTGGGACGTCGGCCACCAGGCCTATCCGCACAAGATCCTGACCGGGCGCAAGGACCAGCTGCCGACGATTCGCCAGTACGGCGGACTCGCTCCCTTCTGCTCGCTGTTCGAGTCAGAGCACGACATCATGGGCGCAGGCCACGCCTCGACCTCGATCGGCTACGGCGTCGGCCTCAAGGAGGCGATGCGCAAGGGCATCGGCGAGGACGGCAAGGTCGTTGCCGTGATCGGCGATGGTGCGCTGACCGGCGGTGTCGCGTACGAGGCCCTGCACAACGCCGGCGGGCTGCAGACGCCGATGGTGATCGTGCTCAACGACAACGGCATGTCGATCTCACCGAACGTCGGCGCGCTCGCTTCCTACTTCCAGAAGACCCGCCTGAACCCGCGGCTCTACCACGCCCGCGAGGACGTCGAGGGGCGACTCACGAAGCTGCCGCTCGGCCTCGGCCGCGCGATTGAGCAGCTCGGCCCCGAGATCAAGTCGGCGATCAAGGCCTATGCGGCTCCCGGCCTGCTCTTCGAAGAGCTCGACCTCGCCTACATGGGCGTGATCGACGGCCACGACATGAAGGCCCTGCGCAACGCTCTACGGGACGCGCTCCACGCCGACCGCCCGGTTGTCGTCCACATCCAGACCGTCAAGGGCAAGGGCTGGGCGCCCGCCGAGGAGGGTGGGCTCGAGGGAATGGAGACCTGGCACGCCGCCAAGCCGGGGTCGATCGTCGATCGCAGACCCGCTCCGAAGAAGACCGCGAAGCCGCCGCTGACCCGCAGCGAGATGATTGAGGGCCGCCGCGCCGACCCGAGCCCGCTGGCGCCCAAGCAGTACACGGCCGTTTTCGCCGAGGCCCTGATCGAGGAGGCGCGGCAGGACGAGCGGGTGATTGGGATCACCGCGGCGATGGCCGGCGGCACGGGCCTCGACAAGCTCTGCGCCGAACTTCCCGAGCAGTACTACGACGTCGGCATCGCCGAGCAGGACGCGGTGCTGTTCGCCTCCGGGCTTGCGCTTCAGGGAGCGAAGCCCGTTGTCGCGATCTACTCGACCTTCCTGCAGCGCGGCTTCGATCAGATCGTCCACGACGTCTGCTTGCAGGACCTGAACGTCGTCTTCGCAATGGACCGCGCCGGGCTCGTCGGCGACGACGGCCCGACCCACCACGGCGCCTTCGACATCTCCTACCTGCGTCCGCTGCCGCACATGGTCCTGATGGCGCCCCGCGACGAGGCGATGCTCGTGCACATGGTGCGCACGGCGCTCGCCCACGACGGGCCGATCGCCCTGCGCTACCCGCGCGGCACCGCCGAAGGCGTCCCGTTGCCCGAGCGCGGCCGCGAGATCCCGATCGGCACGGGCGAGGTCCTCCAGGAGGGCGAGCGCGTGGCGCTGCTCGGCTACGGCTACGGCGTCCAGATCGCCAACCAGGCCGCGGAACGGCTCGCCGACGCCGGCCTGACGCCGACGGTCGCGGACGCCCGCTTCTCCAAGCCTCTCGACGCTGACCTGATCGAGCGGCTCGCGGCACAGCACGAGCTGCTGATCACGATCGAGGAGAACGTGCTTCCCGGCGGCTTCGGTGCCGCCGTGCTCGAGCACCTCGAGGACGCAGCGCTGCCAGACCGAGCGCGCGTGGTCCGAATCGGCCTGCCCGACCGCTACGTCACCCACGGCAAGCCGGCGCTGATTCGCGAGGAGGTCGGCTTCACGGGCGACGCCGTCGCCGAGCGGGTCCTGGCGGTGCTTCGCGAGCGCGTTGGCGGATAGCCGCTTAGCGCATCCCGTTCGTAGAACCGATCCCGCTCACCCAAATGAAAACGCCCCGCGGGGGAGCGGGGCGTTTCCGGGTACAGGGAGGAGAGATATATGTGTATGTGGGAAGTAAGTCTTAGAAGGCGCCGCGAGCTCCGCTGAAGCGGGTCGATGCGGTCAGCGCGATGTGCGCGACTCCGACGACGAGGAGGAAGCCGGCGGCGAGCGCGTCGCCGGTCACCAGTCCGGCGCCGAGGCCCGCGAGGATCACGAAGGTGGCCAGCGCGTAGTCGAGGTCGGCATGTGCTGAGAGGGGCACCGTGCGGCGTCCGTTCCCGCCGAAGAGGGAGAACGCGAGTGCGAACAGCAGGACTCCGAAGGCGATGGCCACAGCAGCGGTTGCCTGGCCGAAGCCGAGCAGCAGCGGGGCGGCCATGATCGCCGGGGCGGCGATCGTTTCGATGGCGCCGTGGAGATCGCTTGAGATGCCTCTGAAAGTGTTCATCGTGCGGCCAAGATACGAACATACGTGCGCCATATGTGTGATCGTCGTCACAGTCAGTTGCTTAATAGGACTTGCGCGTCACGCACAATCTCGGCCTGCTCGCGCGCCTTGCAAACGGGCGCAACCCGCCCCAGGTACCTTGCGCGAATGACCCGACGCAGACTCGACACCCTGCTTGCCGAGCGCGGCCTCGCCCGCTCGCGCACGCACGCCGCTGAGTCAGTGCGTGCGGGACTGGTGCGCATAGGGCGCGGGGGAGAGCGGCCCACCAAGCCGAGTCAGATGGTCGAGGAGGAGATCGAGATCGAGATCCAGGGTCCTCCGTCGTTCGTATCGCGCGGTGGGATCAAGCTCGAGAATGCCCTCGAGTCGCTCGGGATCGACGTCGCCGGCCGTGATTGCCTGGACGTCGGCGCCTCGACCGGCGGCTTCACCGACTGTCTACTCAAACGCGGGGCGACCAGGGTGATCGCCCTCGACGTCGCCCACGGCCAGCTCGACTGGGGTCTGCGCAACGACGATCGCGTCCATGTGATCGAGCGCTTCAACGGCCGCGAGCTCGAAGCGGGTGCGTTGCCCTGGGCGCCGAGTCTGATCACAGCCGACGTCTCCTTCATCTCCCTGCGCAAACTGCTGCCGGCGATCGCGGGCTGCCTCGAGCCCGGCGGGGATTTTCTGGGACTGGTCAAGCCGCAGTTCGAGCTTGGGCGCCAGCGGGTCGGGCGCGGGGGGGTCGTTCGCGACCCGGCTGATCGGCGGGAGGCGTTGTTGACCGTCGCCCGAGCCGCCGCGGAGCAGGGACTGGCGGTCAAAGGCCTCGCCGCCTCGGGGCTTCCAGGGCCGAAGGGGAATCTCGAGAGTTTCGTCTGGTGCACCAACGACGGCGACGGGGTCGCTGACCTCGAGGCGGCGGCGCGGGAGGTCGAGCCATGAGTCCCGGCCAAGCCGACAGCCCAGGCACTGTTTCACTGCTGACACATACCCGAGCGGATCAGACCAGCGAGGCGGTCAGGCAAGCGGTGCAAGCCGCCACAAAGGCCGGAGTGCGCCTGGTCGCGTCGCTGGCCGAGGTCGAAAAGCACGGAGACGCGGCGACGGGCGTCGAGGGCGTCGAGAACCCGGAGACTGCGGCGGACCTCTGTCTCGTCCTCGGAGGCGACGGCACGATCCTGCAGGCGCTGCGCGCGCACGCCCGCTCCGGCGTTCCCGTCTTCGCGATCAACTTCGGCACGATCGGGTTCCTCGCGGCCGCGGAGCGCGACGAGGCCGGCGAGGCGCTCGCGCGCCTCTTCGGCGGTGACTTCGAGGTGATCGCGCTGCCGGGCCTCGAGATCGAGAGCGATGTCGACGTCCCCTTCGGGCTCAACGACGTGTCGTTCACCCGCAAGCCGCACGGCCGGGTCGCGGAGCTCTCCTACCGGCTCGGCGGCAAGGAGGTCGGCCACGTGCGCTGCGACGGCCTCGTCGCCGCCACCCCGGCCGGCTCGACGGGCTACAACCTCGCCAACCAAGGTCCGATTCTCGCCTGGGGAGTGGAGGGGTACGTGGTCAGCTTCATCGCCCCGCACACGCTGACCGCGAGGCCTCTTGTTGTTGCACCCGACGACACTCTCGAGGTGCGAAACGCCGAAGGCCGCGAGCCCGTTGACGTCTCGCTCGACGGTGAGCCCGCCACCGAGCTGCCGAGCGGGGAGTCACTGGCGGTGCATTTCCGCGACGACGTCGGAGCCCTCGCGCAGTTCCCGGGCGCCAACTTCTACCGGCGCATGCGCGAGAAGTTCGGCCACCTCGCAGGATGAACGACTGACGATGGGGGATCCGAGCGCGGGCGCGCCTCGCGCAGCCAAACACTGGTGGCCCCTGCTGGCGGTCTCGATCGCCGCGTTCATGCTGCTGCTCGACGTCACCGTCGTCAACGTCGCCCTGCCGGACATCCAGAGAGAGCTCGGGGCGAGCTTCGACGAGCTCCAGTGGGTCATTGACGCCTACGCGCTGACCCTCGCCGCGACGATGCTGATCTTCGGCTCGCTGGCCGACCGCTTCGGCCGGCGGCGCGTGTTCACAATCGGGCTTGCCGCTTTCAGCCTCGCCTCGCTGGCCTGCGGCCTGGCCTGGAGCCCGCTGGCCCTCGACATCCTGCGCGGCTTCCAGGGCCTCGGAGGCGCCGCGATGCTCTCGACCTCCTTGGCGTTGGTGGCAGCCAGCTACGAGGGCCGGGAGCGGATGTTGGCTCTGTCGGTCTGGGGGGCGACCGTGGCCGGCGCGGTTGCGACAGGGCCGCTTATCGGCGGCGCTCTTGTGGAGGCTTTCTCGTGGGAGGCGATCTTCTTCGTCAACGTCCCGATCGGGCTTCTGACCGCCTGGCTGGTCACCCGCGGCGTGCCGGAGTCCCGAGACCCGAACGCCACGGGCCGGATCGACTACCCCGGACTGATCTTCCTTACCGCCTCGCTGTCGACGCTGCTGCTGGCGCTGATGCAGGGCAACGAGCAGGACTGGGGGAGTGCGGGCATCCTGAGCCTGTTCGCAGTCGCCGTCGTTGCGATGGCCGCCTTTCTCGTCAACGAGAGCCGGGCCCCGCAGCCGCTGCTCGACCTGGGTCTATTCCGGAAGCCGAGCACTTTGGGGGCCTCGCTGGCGATCCTCACCCTGGCCATCGCGGTTTTCGCGATGCTGACCTTCCTCGTCCTCTACATCCAGAGCTTCCTCGGCTACGACGCCTTCGAGACGGGGCTTCGCCTGGTCCCGCTGACGATCACCTCCTTCTTCGCCGCGGCCATCGCGGGGCGGCTCTCCGAGCGGGTGCCGATCCGGATGCTCGTCGGCGCCGGCCTCGCCATCGCCGGGATCGGGCTGCTGCTCAACCTCCAAGTTGATGTCGGCTCGGACTGGACGGCGCTGCTGGCAGGCGGCATCGCGATCGGAATCGGGACGGGAACGGCCAACCCGGCGATTGCGGCCGCGGCGATCGGAACCGTCCACGTCGCCAAGAGCGGCATGGCGTCGGGTCTCAACAGCAGCTTCCGTCTGCTCGGGGTGGCGATCGGCGTCGCCGGCCTGGGCGCGATCATGGAAGCGAGAGTGTCGTCGAGTCTCGAATCGGCGGTCGGCGAGGCGCCCCACGAGATCGTCGACCTCATCTCCACCGGGAACGTCGCGGCGCTCCCGAGCGATCTGCATGCCGCCGCCGAGGCGGCGTTTGTCAGCGGCCTCGACACGCTGATGGTTGTCGCCGCCGCAGTTGTCATCGGCGGCGCCGCGCTCGCCACGATTCTGATCCGAGGGATCGATTTCGTCTCGCCCCCCGGGCACGGCACACCCGGCGGCTGAGACGGCCGGCCAAATCCGCCGGGGGCGCCGCTAAAACCTCTCGCGCATGAACAACCGCGGGACAAGCTGATGCTGCTCGAACTGCGCATCGAGAACCTGCTCGTGATCGAGCGTGCCGAGCTGCGTTTTGGTGCTGGCCTGAACGCGATCACGGGTGAGACCGGAGCCGGCAAGACGGTGCTGGCCCATTCCCTCGACCTGTTGATGGGAGGTCGCGCGCGGGCTCAGATTCGTCCGGCCGGGTGCCACGGAGGCCTACGTCGAGGGCGTCTTCGAGCTGCCGCCCGATCTGCTCGACGACCCTCAGCTGAGCGAACTGGCCGAACGCTTCCCAGAGGGCGCGGAGGAGGTGGTGCTCGGGCGACGGGTCGGCGTCTCGGGGCGCACGAGCGCATTCGTGGCCGGCCGCTCGGCTTCGGCCACAGACCTTCAGCAGCTCGGGCGTCGCCTGCTCGCCTTCTTCGGGCAGCACGAGCATCGGCGCCTGACCCTGGGCGCGGCACAGCTGGATGTGCTGGATGGCTTCATCGGCCCCGACCAACTGGAGCTTCGCTCGGTCTACCGCGATGCCCACGCCCGCGTGCTCGCCCTTAGCTCTGAGCTCAACGAGCTGCAGAACCGCGATGGCGCTCGCGCGCGCGATCTGGACCTGCTGCGCTACGAGCTGGCCGAGATCGACGAAGCCGCTCCGAACGAGGAGGAGGACGAGCTGCTCGAAGCCGACCGATCCCGGCTGCGCAACGCGGAGGGACTGCGTCAGGCCACGGCCGGCGCCCTGGCGGAGATCGCCGGCGCTGAGGGCGAGGGCGGAGCCCAGGCGGCGCTCGCCCACGCCGAGGTGTCCCTCGGGAGCCTCGCCGGAGTAGACAGAGGCCTCGACGAGCTTGCGGCGCGGGTCAGTTCACTGGCCCTGGAGGCGGCCGACGTCATTGCGGAGCTTCGCTCGTTCCTCGACCAGGCGGACGGCGACCCTGCGCTGCTCGAGTCGATCGAGGAGCGCCTCGACCTGCTCGCCCGCCTGAAGCGAAAGCACGGCGGCAGCGCCGAGGCGGTGCTCTCACACGCGGAGCATTGCCGGCTGGAGATCGAGCGGCTCGAGGGCTCGCAGGAGCGCGGCGAGGAGATCGAAGCTGACCTGAGCGCTGCTTCGCAGGAACGCCTGCGCCTTGCCCAGACACTCAGCGAGGCCCGCGCGAGGGCCGCGCCTGAGCTCGAATGCCGTGCCGCCTCCGAGCTTTCCCAACTGGCGATGGACGGAGCTTCTCTCGAGGTCGTCCTGGAGCCGCACCCAGCCGGCATCGGTGCGTCGGGAGCTGAGCGCATCGAGCTGCGGGTCTCGACCAACCCCGGCATGCCATCCGGGCCGCTGAAGGACGCCGCCTCGGGCGGTGAGCTCTCCAGGCTGATGCTGGCCCTGAGCGGGCTCAGCGGCGGCGGCAGCGCACCGACGATCGTCTTCGACGAGATCGACGCGGGAATCGGCGGCGCTACGGCCCGAGCTGTCGGCGAACGGTTGCGCGACCTGGCCGGCGACCGCCAGCTCCTCTGCATCACCCACCTGCCCCAGATCGCCGCGCTGGCCGATACCCATTTCAGCGTTGCCAAGCAGGTCAGCGACGGGGTCACCGCCACGGAGGTCAATCGGATCGAGGGTGCCGAACTGGTGGCGGAGATCACGCGAATGCTCGGCGGCCGCGGCGGTGACGCGGCCGCAACTCGCCACGCGCAGGAGCTGCTGGCCGCGTGATCCCTCCTCCCAGGCTCTAATCTCGTCGGCTGTGAGCACTGAGGAGCGTCGTGGAGGACGCGCGCTGCTTCGCGATCTCCGCGCGGGCGCGTCACGGGCTGACGGAAACGGCGACAGCGCGTCGATCGACGGGATAGCGCGCCTCGGGCGCCGAACAAAGGACCTGGTCAAACGGCTGAAGCCGCAGGATGTCGCGGTAATCGACCACGCAAGCCTCGACCGGATGGCCGCCGAGGACCTGGCGGCCACCGGGGTCAAGGCCGTGATCAACGTGGCGCCGTCGATGAGCGACGCCTATCCCAACGCCGGCCCACTGTTGCTGGTCGAGGCCGGGGTGACGCTTGTTGACGCCCCGGGGGCCGATCTCTTCGACAGCCTGCGCGACGGTCACCGGGTCAGCATCGACGAGCGGGGACAGATCAGCGCCGGCGACGAGGTGGTGGCGAAGGGCGACGTGCTGAGCAGCGAGGAGCTCAACGAGGCGCTACGAGCGCCAGCGCAACCGGATCGACCACGCGCTTGCGGCCTTCGCGGAGAACACGATGGCCCACATCCAGCAGGAGGGAGAGCTGTTGGTCCGGCCGATCACGTTGCCCGAGACGCGGACAGCATTCCGCGACCGGCACGTCCTGATCGTCGTTCGCGGGCCCGACTACAAGAAGGACCTTCGCACGTTGCGCGCCTACATCCACGATGTGCGGCCCCTGCTGATCGGAGTTGACGGCGGCGCCGACGCAATTCGCGAGGAGGGCCTCAAGCCCGACCTGATCCTGGGAGACATGGACTCGGCCAGCGACGACGCGCTGCGCAGCGGCGCCGAGCTGATCGTCCACGCCTACGCCGACGGTCGCGCGCCGGGGCGCGAGCGGATCGAGGCGATGGGGCTCGACCATCTCGTGATTCCGGCCGCGGGAACCAGCGAGGACATCGCGATGCTGCTTGCCTTCGAGAAGGGAGCGAGGTTGATCGTCACCGTGGGGGCCCACTTCAACCTGATCGAGTTCCTCGACAAGAACCGCGCCGGGATGTCGTCCACCTTCCTGACCAGATTGCGCATCGGCGAGGTGCTCGTCGACGCAAAGGGGGTGTCGAGGCTCTACCGGCCGGCCGTCAGCGGCAAGTATCTGATGATCTTTGCCGCCGTTTCGCTTGTCCTGCTCGTGGTCGTCATCGCCAGCATCCCGGCACTCGACAACCTCGCAGAACTGATCTGGCTCAAGATCAAGGTTCTCTTCGACCTCTGAATCCTGGATATGGGTTACTCAGCTCGCTATCACGCGTTTTCGATCATCGCCGTCTTCGCCGCGCTTGCGGTGGGGATTGTGATCGGCGCGGGGCTGGGCGATGAGCTCGTCAGCGGCACGACCAAGAACCTCGAGGAGAGCCTCAAGGCAGACGTCAGGGACCTGAGGGCTCGCGAGGACGAGCTCGGCTCTGAGCTCGAGCGTGAAGCGGACTTCGGGGTCGAGGTCTACCCGGACTTGGTGGGCGGGCGACTGCGCGGCGATTCGGTCGCGGTCGTCGCCCTCGGCGGCCAGCCGGCGGGCGTTGCCGACGACCTCGCCGGGGCCCTCGATCCCACCGGCGCAACGGTCGAGCGCGATGCCGTCGTGCGCCTGCCCCCGAACTCGAAGCGGCCGCAGACGAGCTGGGAGACACGCGTCCCGGCCGCCTGGCGGCCGATCCCGCTCGAAGCGGAGAGTTCGCAAGACTGCTGGGACGCCAGCTCGTTCGCGGCGGAGCGCTGTTGCGTGACGCCCGCGGGGCGCTGTTCGACGAATTCAGCGGCGATGACGGCCGGGTTGACCAGGTCGTGCTGATGCGAGCCGACCCCGGGGAGCTCGACTCGGCTGCGCAGGTGGCCGCCGACGAGTTCGAGCGAGGGATCATCGCGGGGATGAACGCCGCCGAGCGCCCCGGTGGTCGCCGTCGAGCGTCGCGACACCGCTCCATCGACGGTCCCGTTCTTTGACGAGCAGGGCATCTCGACGGTCGACAGCGTCGACCTGACTTCCGGGAAGGTGGCGCTGGTGTTCGCACTGCTGGGCGCCCAGGGCAACTATGGCGTCAAGGAGACAGCGGACAGCCTGCTGCCCGAACTGCTGCGTGCCGAACCAGTAGACGGTGGAAGTGCCCCCAAGACCGGACGGCCGGAGCCCGGGCGAGGAGAAGCAGGGTGCCCCGCGGATCGGCGCCAAGGGTGACCTGGGTCGCCCTCGCCTTTTCCTTCGCCGTCGCGCTGGCGGTGCTGCCGGCCGGGCGCGCGGCGCTGCTCGCGGCAGACTTGGAGCGGCCTAACTACCGCGGCCGGATGCTGGCCTTCCCGATCGGGGCCGCCGTCGTGGCCAGTGCCCTGGTTGCGCTTGCCGTGCTGGCGCCGCTCGACGCGCTCGTCGACGAGAGTCTGCTCGAGCCCGACCTCGAGCGCTGGATCACCTATGTGATCGGTGTCGCCTTCCTCGGTTTCCTTGACGACATGCTCGGCCGGGGCGCCGCCCCTGACAGCGCCCGCGGCTGGCGCGGGCACGCGCGCGCGGTGCTCTCGGGCCGGCTCTCGACGGGCGCGATCAAGGCGCTCGGCTCGCTGGCGCTGGCGGCCTTCGTGCTCTCGCGGCGCGGGGAGGAGGGCTGGCAGTACATCGCGGACATCGCCCTGCTGCTGCTGGCGACGAACCTGATGAACCTCTTCGACACCGGGCCCGGCCGCACCGAGAAGGTGTTCGCGCTGCTCGCGACGGGACTCTGCGTCGGCGCCTGGACCACCTACCCGCTCGAGTTGCTCGGCCCGTTTGTCGCGCCCGTCGCGCTCGGTTTCGCCTACACGGTGCGAGAACGGGCGATGCTCGGCGACACGGGTTCCAACTTGCTCGGGGCGCTCGCTGGTATCTGGCTGCTGACCACGCTGGGCGCCGACGCTCGTTTGGTGGCGCTGGCGGTCGTGCTTGCGGTCACGGCCTACGGAGAGTTCCGCTCCTTGGGCAAATTCATCGAGACCTTTCCGCCCCTGCGCGCTCTAGACTCGCTCGGCAGAGTCAGTTGAAGAACGAGCCCGGGTCCACACGCTTCATTTTCGTCACCGGCGGAGTCGTTTCGTCCCTCGGGAAGGGCATCGCCGCCGCCTCGATCGGGCGGCTCCTGGTTTCCAGGGGGTTCCGGGTCGCACTGCAGAAGTTCGACCCCTACATCAACGTCGATCCCGGGACGATGAGCCCGTTCCAGCACGGCGAGGTCTTCGTCACCGAGGACGGCGCCGAGACCGACCTGGACCTCGGCCACTACGAGCGCTTCACCGACGAGAACACCTCCCGGGCCTCGAACGTGACGGCCGGCGCGGCCTACAACAACGTGATTCGCCGCGAGCGCCGCGGCGACTACCTCGGCGCCACGGTCCAGGTGATTCCGCATATCACCGACGAGATCAAGCAGCGCATCCTGATCGTCTCCGAGTCGCAGGCCGTCGACTTCGTCTTCACGGAGATCGGTGGGACCGTCGGTGACATCGAGTCGCTGCCGTTCCTGGAGGCGATCCGCCAGCTCTACGTAGACCTCGGCCCCGAGCGCTGCATGTTCATGCACCTGACGCTGGTTCCCTACATCGGCCACGCCGGCGAGATGAAGACCAAACCGACGCAGCACTCGGTCAACGAGCTGCGACGCATCGGAATCCAGCCGCACGTGCTGGTCTGCCGCTCCGAGCAGGGCCTAGACCGCGACCTGCGCAAGAAGATCGCGCTTTTCGCCTCGATCCGTGAAGAGGCCGTCGTCTCGGCCCGCGACGTCGACAACATCTACAAGGTGCCGCTGGTCTTCCGTGCCGAGGGCGTTGACGACCTCGTGCTCGACCACTTCAAGATCGATGCCGACAAGCCCGACCTATCGGAGTGGGAGGACCTCGTGCGCCGCGCCGATACGGCGACGGGTGAGGTCAAGATCTCCCTCGTCGGCAAATACGTCGGCCTCGCAGACGCCTACAAGTCCGTGATCGAGGCGCTCAATCACGGCGGCTACCACCATGGCACGAACGTCACCGTCGACCTGCTCGACTCCGAGCACCTCGACGAGGGGGCGCTGCTCGCCTCCGACGGGATCCTGATTCCCGGCGGCTTCGGCGAGCGCGGCATCGAGGGCAAGATCCGCGCCTCGCAAATCGCCCGCGAGCAGGGGATCCCCTACCTCGGCATCTGCCTCGGCATGCAGATCGCGGTCGTCGACGTCGCCCGTCACCTGGCGGGCATGGACGGCGCCAACTCCGCCGAGTTCGATCCCGAGACGCCGTTCCCGGTGATCGACCTGCTGCCTGAGCAGAAGGAGATCACGGAGATGGGCGGGACGATGAGGCTCGGAGCCGACCCCGTGAAGCTTCACGAAGGCACGCGAGCTCGAGAGATCTACGGCGAGGCTGTCATCTACCAACGCCACCGCCACCGCTACGAGGTCAACAACATGCTGCGGCGCCGCATCGAGGATGAAGGCCTGGTCGCGAGCGGGACTTCACCCGACGAGCGGCTCGTCGAGGTGATCGAGCTGCCGGGACACCCATTCTTCGTCGCCTCCCAGTTTCACCCCGAGTTCAAGTCGCGCCCGAACCGTCCCGAGCCGCTGTTCAGGGAGTTCGTGGGCGCGGCGACCCAGCGTTCGCTGGAGCGAACGGGTGATCCCGAGGCGGCGGTTGAGGCAGAGGCCGAGGCCGTACCCGCGGACGAGATTCGCGCCAGCCGCGGGGCCTAGATAACGACCCAGAGCTGCGTCGGGCTGGTGCACGGGCCCGAGGCGCCCGGCGGCCCGCGTCTAGCGATAGAGTTCAACGCCATGGACCTGGATCAATACCGCGACGCAAGCCTCGCCAACTGGGACAAGATCGCCGTCAACTGGGACGAGGAACGTGAGTACATCTGGGGTGCGACGAAGGCGGTCAGCGAGCGCATCGTCCAGCGGCTCGACCCACGGCCGGGCGACACGGTCCTCGACCTTGCCTGCGGGACCGGTGATACCGGATTCCTGGCTGCACCGACGATCGGTGACGAGGGCAAGCTGATCTCGACAGATTTCGCCCCGGGGATGGTCGAGGCCGCGCGCCGCAACGGTGAGGCGAAGGGCCTCGAGAACGTCGAGTACCGGGTGCTTGATGCCGAGCAGATGGACATCGACGACTCGAGCATCGACGGCGTGATCAGTCGCTTCGGCTACATGCTGATGGCCGATCCTGCCAGGGCGCTTTCACAGACGCGGCGTGTGCTGCGCGACGACGGCCGGTTGGCATTCGCCGTCTGGGCGGGTCCGGACACGAACCTGTGGGCTGCGATTCCCGGCATGACGATGGTCGAGAAGGGCTTCATTCCCCCACCTGAGCCGGGGGGTCCAGGGATCTTCGCGATGGGCGATCCAAATCGGATCCGGGAGTTGGTGGCCGGCGCCGGTTTCGGGGAGCCCGAAATCGAGCAGGTCGAGATCGCCTGGCCCTATGTGGACGTCGATGAGCACTGGCGGCTGACTCTGAAGCTCGCCGGCCCGCTTGCCGAGGCGCTCCTGTCGCTCGCTCCAGAGGACCAGGAGGCCGTTCGCACCAGTGTGCGGGACCGGATCGAGCCGCTGATGGCCGATGGCGCCCAGGTGTCGGGTCTCGTCCACGTCGTTACCGCCTCCTGACGCGACCCCGACTCGCATAGCCTGCCGCGTGATGGACGGCCACCAGCGCATGCTCGACCGTTTCGTGCGGCTTTGTGAGATTCCCAGCCCGACGGGCCAGGAGCGCGCCGTGGCAGACGACGTGATTGCGGAACTGCGCGGACTCGGCGTCGAGGTCAGCGAGGACGAGGCAGCGCAGCCTGCGCGAGCCGGCGCAGGAAATGTGATCGCTCGCATCCCGGGTAGCGGGGAAGGGTGGCTGATGTTCTGCGCGCACCTCGACACGGTTCCGCACGACGGCCCGATCGAGGTGGTGCGGGAGGCCGGCGTCTACGGCAGTCGCGGGGACACGATCCTCGGCGCTGACAACAAGGCGGCGGTGACCGTGCTCGTTGAGTTGGCGGCTCGGCTCGCGGCGAGCACTTCCCGCGCCGGCGTCGAGCTTGTCTTCACGGTCGCCGAGGAGGACGGCCTGCGCGGGGCCAAGGAACTCGACCTCTCGTCGCTTCTGTCCAGGCGCGGATACGCCCTCGATCACGCAAGCCCGATCGGTGAGGTGATCATCGCCGCCCCGACCTACCACCGCCTTGAGGCGACATTCGACGGCACCGAGGCCCACGCCGGCATCCAACCCGAGGCAGGCCACAGCGCGATAGAGGCCGCGACGGCGGCCGTCGCGCGAATGCGACTCGGCCGGCTCGACGAGGAGACGACGGCCAACGTGGGCGTGATCGAGGGTGGCACGGCATCCAACGTCGTCGCCGGGCGCTGCCGGATCGACGCGGAGGCGCGCAGTCTCGACGAGATCAAGGCGAGCGAAGCGGTCGGGGCGATGGTGGACGCATGCACCTGGGCGGCGAGCGAGCACGGATGTGACCTCGACGCCGACGTCTCAGAGATCTTTCGTGGTTACAAGCTCGCCGCCTCCGCGCCGGCGGTGCAGATGGCGATCACGGCGCTCGAGCGCTGTGGGCACGACGCGGTCCTGGCTTCAACGGGCGGCGGGAGCGATGCCAACGCGCTCTGCGCCGCGGGATTCGAATGCGTCCTGCTTGCCAACGGCACCGACGCGAACCACACCCCTGAAGAAAGCGTTGCCGCTGAGCGCATCGTGCAGATGCTCGACGTCTGCGAGGCGCTGGTCAGGCTGGCCGGGGAGCCCGCGTGAGGCCGCGATGCTGAAGCTTCGGAGGGGCGTCGTGACGGCAACCGACCCGCTGGAGGTCGAGATCGACGGGGGGCGCCGCAAAGCCTGGGCTGACCCGAATGCAGTCGGCGCCGTTGAGGTCGGTGACGAAGTCGTCGTCAACACCGAGGCGCTCGACCTCGGTTTGGGCTCGGGTGGCTTCGACATCGTCCACGTCAATCTCACGCGCGGGCTCGAGGCGCCGGGAGCGAGCGACGTCCACGTGATGAAGCTGAACTACACGTCGCTGCAGCATCCGGTCGATCCCGTCGAGGTGTCGGTGCAGGAGGCCACCGCTCGGCCAACGCGCGTCATGCCGGCCCTCGTTTTGCCCCTGCATGGCCACCTGGCTCCCGCGGCGTGGGCGTGCGCTCAGGCCGGCCGCGGGCTCAGCGTCGGCTACATCCAGACGCCCGGGGGCGCGCTGCCGGGGAGCCTTTCCAGGGATGTCCAGGAGCTGCTGGAACGTGGGCTTCTGGTTGACACGATCACCGTTGCGCCCTGCTTCGGCGGCGGACACGAAGCGATCAGCCTCGTCGGGGCCTTTCACGCCGCCGCCGTTCGCCTCGGCTGGGACGCAGCGATCGCGGGACCCGGTCCCGGCATCCTCGGCTCCGGGACCCGCTACGGCCACGGGGGGATGGGTGCGCTTGACTCGGCCCAGGCGGCTCTGGCGCTCGGGCTTCCGACCCTGCTCTCGCCCCGCCTGTCGAGCTCTGACCCGCGGCCCCGGCATCGTGGCCTCAGCCATCACAGCGCTTCCGTGCTCGAGCTGTTACTCGCCGCGGTCAGGGTCCCTGCGCCGGAGGTGGACGCTGAGCTCTGGGCCGACTCGGCGGCAGAGGCTCGCGAGGACGCCTTGGACGAGTTGATAGACGCGTGCGGTGACCGCCACGACCTGGACGTCCAACCGGTTTCAACCGAGGAGTACGCAGCAAGCGGCCTGACAACGAGAACGATGGGACGCGACCTGGGCGACGATCCGCTCTTCTTCGCCGCACCGTTGGCGGCGGGCGCTGCCCTGGCCGTCGCGGCGGGTGGTCGTCAGTGAGCGCGTTCGAGCGGATCGACAGCCGCATCGAGTTTGCGGGGCGAATCGCAACGGTGCGTTCCGACACCTTCCGCTACGCCGACGGAACCACGGCTGAGCGCGAGATCGTCGAGCATCCGGGGGCGGTGGCGGTGGTCGCATACGACGACGAAGCGGTCTACCTGGTCCGGCAGCCGCGTGAACCCGTCGGCGAGCCCGCCCTGCTCGAGCTGCCGGCCGGGAAGCTCGACGTCGAAGGTGAGGCGCCGCTCGAGTGCGCCAAGCGGGAGCTGACCGAGGAAATCGGCAAGGGCTCCGATCGGTGGACCGAACTCAAGCGGGTTTACGCGAGCCCCGGCTTCCTGGCCGAGGAGGTATGGATCTTCGAGGCGGCCTCGGTCTACGACATGGACTGGGAGCCCGACCCCGCGGAACGCATCGAGGTGGTGGCCTGGCCGCTCGCGGATCTCGATGGAGCGATCGAAGCCTGCATCGACGCGCAGTCGCTGGTCGGGCTGATGATGCTGCGGCAGCAACGTTGCACCGGAAGGTGAAGGGCACCCCCAGGCTGAATCAGCCTGCGTGGCCACCGCAACCACTGAGCGACCAAAGGCGCCCGCCGAGGCGCCGCCGCCGTTGGATCCGCGCTTCGAAGCGCTGGTGCTCGACTTCCTCGCCTACATGGAGTTCGAGCGCGGCCTCGCTCGCAACACGCTGACCGCGTACCGGACCGACCTGCTCCAGTACGGCCAGTTCCTGCGCGGCCGCGACCTGGAGGCGGCCCGGGTTGGGGCCTCCGACGTCTCCGACTTCCTGGCCGAACTGGCGACGGGCAACGGTCGCCCACCGTGCTCGGCGGCGACGATCAACCGCAAGGCGGCCTGCCTGCGTTCGTTCTACCGCCACCTGCGCCGCCAGGAGTTGATCGACGGCGACCCGACCGCCAAGCTCTCAGCGCCGCGCCGCGGACGAAGGCTTCCCCACGTGCTCACGTACTCCGAGGCGAAGAAGCTGCTTGAGCAGCCGCACGGGGCCGAGCCGACCGCGCTGCGCGATCGAGCCCTGCTGGAGATCATGTACGGATGTGGCCTGCGAGCGTCTGAGACGATCGGCCTCGAGGTGACCGACGTCGACATGAGGCGAGGCTTCGTGCGGGCTCAGGGCAAGGGATCCAAGGAACGGATCGTGCCGCTGGGGACGCAGGCGATCGCGGCGATCCAGCGCTACCTGCGCTCTGGGCGCCAGGAGCTGATCGGGATGAAGATCGAAAAAAAGCTCTTCGTCAACTTCCGCGGCGGCCCGCTGACCCGCCAGGGCCTCTACAAGATCATCCAGCGCCACGCCCGCAGCGCCGGGCTCGAGGGCAAGATGAGCCCCCACACGCTGCGGCACACCTTCGCCACCCATCTACTCAACGGCGGCTGCGACCTGCGCTCGGTCCAGGAGATGCTCGGCCACGCCGACATCTCAACCACCCAGCTCTACACCCACCTGAGCGGCGAGGAAATCAAAGCCGTCTACTTCAAGTCTCACCCAAGAGCCCGCGCGTAGCCCCAACAAACGCGGCGAACGTCCGGATTGACGCCCTATGCGCGGTCAATACGGACGTTCGGCATGATCTGGGGGTGCCAGAGCTTCCCGAGGTTGAGACCGTGCGGCGCCAGCTCGAGCCCGCAGTGGTCGGGCGCAGGATCATCAGCGCCGAGGTCCTCGACGACAAGTGGACGGCGCCGACGTCCGCGCGGGGGACGGAGAACGCGCTGGCCGGCAAGCGAATCGAGGCTTCGGGGCGCCGCGGCAAGTACCTGATCCTCCGCCTCGAGGGGGGAGCGTCCCTGGTCATGCACCTGCGGATGACGGGGAACCTGCTGCTCAGGGCTTCCGGGGGGGCCGCGCCGAAGCAGCTGATCGACCTGATGGAGATCGACCGGGCCGGAGAGCCGCGGCTCTATGAAGGCGACCCCGGCCTCCGTCACCTGCGAGCCCGCCTGACGCTCGACGACGGAACCGAGGTCTGGTTCTCGGACGTGCGCCGCTTCGGCACGGGGATCTTGGTCGACGACGCCGACCTACCTGACTATTTCGCAAAGCGCGTCGGCATCGAACCGCTCTCCGACGAGCTGACAGCGGAAGCGATCGCGCAGATCGCGGCCGGTCGCAAAGTTCCGCTCAAGTCGTTTTTGCTCAACCAGGCGGGTATCGCCGGGATCGGCAACATCTACGCAGACGAGGCCCTGCACCGCGCCGGGCTGCACCCGCTCTCCCCGGCCGGCTCGATTCGGCCGGAGCACGCGGAGTCCCTGCGCTCCGCGATCGTGGAAACCCTGGAGCTGGCCCTCGCCAACGGTGGATCCTCGATCGACGACTACGTGAACGCCGAGGGTGAGAAGGGTTCGATGCAGGACGAGTTCCTCGTCCACACCCGCGAGGGGCAGGACTGCCCACGCTGTGGGGAGACCATCCAGCGAATCGTGATCGGTGGCCGCTCGAGCTACTTCTGCGCTGCCTGTCAGCGGCGTCTGCGCAGGCGGCAACGACGAAGGCCCAAGTCGCGGCCGCCGGCGGCAAGGCAATGATCGAACCGCCGGCCGGATTCCGGATCGGCCACTGGACGGATCCCGTCGGCCGCACGGGCTGCACCGTCGTACTCGCCCCGCCGGGTTCTCGCGGGGGGGTGGACGTTCGGGGCGGCGGGCCGGGCACGCGCGAGACCGACGTGATCGGGCCGCTTGCCGGGACGGCTGAGGTGACGGCGGTGACGCTGACGGGGGGAAGCGCCTTCGGTCTGGCTGCCGCGGACGGCGTCGTGCGCTGGCACGACGAGCGCGGTCTCGGCTACGCGACGCCGGCGGGCGTAGTGCCGATCGTGCCCGCGGCCGTGATCTACGATCTCGCGGCAGGCGACCCGAAGGCCCGGCCCGACCGCGAGGCCGGCTACGCGGCCTGCGAGGCGGCGAAGGAGGGCGTGCCGGAGCGTGGAGCGCTCGGGGCGGGAACCGGCGCGGCCGTCGGCAAGGTGCTGGGTCGCGAACGGGCCGTGCAGGGCGGTGTCGGGTACGCGGCCGGCCAGACCGGGCGCGGCGACACCGTGGCTGTGGTTGCCGTCGCAAACGCATTCGGCGACATCCTCGGTGAGGGCGGCGGCCTGCTGGCAAGCGCGACCGGTGACGATGGCGTGCCCGTCAGCGCCGCGGCCTTGATCTCGGGGGTCGACGGCCCGCCGAGCTGGGCGAGCCTGCTCGAGCGCAACACGACCCTGGTCTGCGTGATGACCGACGCGTCGCTGGACAAGGCGGGCTGCACGCGGACGGCGCGAATGAGCAGCGGGGGAATCGCGAGGGCCGTCGATCCGGTCTTCTCGGACGTTGACGGAGACGTCGTCTTCTTGCTGGCGTCGGGTCAGCAAACCAGCGACCGATTCGATTCCCTGGCCATCGGCACGCTGGCCGCAACTCTGACGGCGGCGGCGATCAGGGACGCCGTCCGCTCAGCGACCGCCCTCGGCTAGCTCCCGCTCCCTCTCGGGCAGCGCGGGAATCGCCTTGCGCAGCGAGCGACCCATCATCAAGACGTAGAACCGCGAGAGCAGCCCCGAGAGCACGAAGCGGTTGCGAATCTCGATTCCGCTGGCCGCAGTTTCGATCCGATGTTCATGACTCAGCCGCGCCCCTGGAAGCCGTGCAGTCTCGATGAACACTCGCTCCGGTTCCAGCTGGGTGATCGTGAAGACCATCTTCCCGCCGCCCTTGAACTTGATGCGAGCGACCGTTCCGACCTCGAACGGGCCCTCGAGCTCGGCCTCACGTATCTGCTCATTCCAGTCCGGCCAGCGCCTTGGGTCCGACCAGAGCGCCCAGACGGCAGACGGGGCCGCTGAGCTGTGCACGCTGTGTTCGACGTCCCAGCTCATCGGGGCTCGTCGCAGTAGGCCTCGAACGGGGCTGGTTCCCGGCCACCGGGACGGAGGCGGCGGCGCAGGGGTGTGGTGGTGATCGATGCGGTGGTCCGGAGTGGCACGCGAGCCATCGTATTTGGGCGGGGGTTGCCGTCCGGGGCGACGGGCAAGCTCCGTTCATGCCCGGGAGCTTCAAGACCGAAGCCATCGTGCTGCGGAGCATCCGCTTCGGCGAAGCCGACCGGGTGCTGCACCTCTACAGCGCCACCCGGGGGCGCATCGGCGCCATCGCCAAGGGCTCACGCAAGCCGCGGTCACGATTCGGCGGGCGGCTCGAGCCATTTTTCCGGCTCGACCTGATCCTCCACGAGGGCCGCGGGGAGCTGGCGACGGTGACCGGCGCCTCGACCATCGACGGCTACCCCGAGCTGCGCTCCGACGGCGCGGCGCTGGGCGCGGCGGCTCGGGCCTGCGATGCGGTCCTGCGGCTGTTTGACGCCGCTGAGGCGAACCCCGCGGCCTACAACCTGCTCTGCCGGTATCTATCGCTGCTTGACGGCGACCCGGACGACGAGTCGGCGACCTCTCCCGTGGCCCCCGCTGCCGACCTCGCGACGGCATTGGCGTTCCGGCTCAAGCTGACGCTCGCCGCGGGCTTTTCACCCGAGCTCTCCGCCTGTGCGCGCTGCGGTGAAGCCGACGGGCTGTCCGCGTTCTCCGGTGCGGCGGGCGGGGTTGTTTGCTCGAGCTGCGAGGGCGGCGGCTTCGGTCTTTCGCCCGGGGCCCATCGCTTCATGGTGGAGGCGCTGGCTCGCCCGCTTGCCGAGGCCCCCGCGGCCGGGCCCGGAGAGCTGCGTCAGGCCGAACGCGCGATCTCCGAGACGCTCGAGCATCACGCTCACGTCAGCCTGCGTGCCGCGGCCTAGGCGGGTCACTCCCGGCGCAGCCGTTCGCGCGTCAGCTCGGTCTCCAGCTCCGTCAGGGCCACTTTCAGTTCGTGGACGCGCTCGAGTGGGGTTGGTCCGCGCTCGACAGGCTCCACCTTTTCCCCGCGGCGTATCGCTTTCTCGCGCCGGCGTTCCTTGCGGTGCTGCTCCGCTTCACGCTCGGCTGCGCGGACCTCCTCCATCGAATTGATGACGATCCCGATCAGCATGTTGATGACCAGGAACGATGCGATCAGGACGTACGAGACGAAGTAGATCCAGGACGCGGGATGCACCTCCTGGGCATCGCGCAGCAGGTCGGGCCAGCTCTCCAGCGTCAGCACGATGAACAGGTTCAGCATCGCGTCGCCGATCGTGCCCCACTGACCCGGCAGGTCCTCGTGAAAGAGGATCCAGCCGATCATGCCGTAGACGTACATCAGCAGCGCGGTCATCACCGCCAGGCCGCCGATCGGCGGCAGGCTGTGGGCCATCGCCTTGAGGATGATTCGCAGATCAGGCAGCACGCTGACCAGCCGCACCACCCGCAGCAGACGGACGATCCGCAGCAGCGTCGCGTTCTCTCGGATGCCGGGCACGAAGGCGGCGGCGATGACGATGAAGTCGAAGACGTTCCAGCCGTTGCGAAAGAAGTTCCGGGGATGCTTGCCGTAAGCCGTGATGCGGATCGCCAGCTCGACCACGAAGATCCCGAGGAAGATCGCGTCGAGGACGTCGAGGAATTCGCCGACGCTGCTGTCGATCGAGTCGTAGGTCTGCAGCCCAAGCGTGATCGCGTTGGCGACGATCACGGCCATGATGAAACCCTGGAAGCGCACCGACTCGGCGATCCGCCAGCAGGTGCGTGAGATCGGTCCGCTCGGGATCGCGTAGAACGCGCTGCTGGAGTCGCCGGTCGCCATCGTCGGGTGGGTCAGTCGTTTGGGCGGCGGTCGGGGTCATAGAGCCGCGCGGTGACCCGCAACTGCGCTGCGCGTGGCCCGATGCTGCTGGCGCGCAGGAACCAGCGAAAGAGCGTTCCGGGGACAATCGAGCGCCGGCCCTTGTCGTAGGCGGCGAGTGCTTCGCTGACCACCTGGGCGGCGGTGATTTCACCCGGCACGACGCCGGCGGCGCCTTCGAATCCGGCGACCCCCTGCCACTCTGTCGGCACGGGACCGGGGTTGACCGCGAGCGCCTTGACGCCCGTTCCGCGCAGTTCCTCGTGAAGGGCTTCGGTGAAAGAGAGTGCGAACGCCTTGGAGGCCGCGTACGTCATTTCGTAGGGAATCGGCTGCATGCCTGCGCTCGAGGCGACGACGATCACGCCGCCGCTGCGCCGTTCGATCATCGAGGGCAGGAAGGCGCGCGTCAGAGTGACGACGACCTCGCAGTTGAGCCGGACCATCTCCGCGTCACGGCCTGGTTCGATTTCCCAGAAGCGTCCGTAGGTGCCGACGCCGGCGTTGTTGACGAGCAGGTCGACCTGACGCCCGAGTTCAGCGACCTGAGCCGGAAGGGAGGCCGCATCCGCCGTCAGATCGCAGGCGAGCACGTGGGCCTGGGCCGGAAGCTCGGCGGCGAGTGCCTGCAGGCGGTCGGCGCGTCTGGCAACGAGAATCGTCTCGTAGCCACGGGCGGCCAGCTGGCGAGCGAATTGCTCGCCGATCCCGGAGCTGGCGCCGGTGATCAGGGCGACTGGCATGGCCGCTAAGCCTATGGGCGGACGGCCGGGGGCATGGTTCGGGGTCGGTTTCGGCTCTAACTTGCGACATCCGCGCCCTCAGCCGTCAGCACTCCCTACCTAGAATCGACTCGGAGAGCGAGGAGAGACCACTGTCCGTCACATCATCCGACCGGGTCAACACCCCCACAGCGCCGTTAAAGGCGCGGGTCCGCGCCTGGGAGGACGAGTATCTCTGGGGGCTGGCGACGAGGTCCTACCCGGCGCGCCGCCGCGAACCTGAGCCCGACAGCCCCGTGCGAACGCCCTTCCAGCGCGACCGTGACCGCATCGTCCACTCGAAGGCATTCAGGCGGCTCAAGCACAAGACCCAGGTTTTCATCGCACCCGAGGGCGACCACTACCGGACCCGCCTGACCCACACACTCGAGACCTGCGGGATCTCGCGGACTGTCGCCCGGGCACTCGGCCTCAACGAAGATCTGACCGAGGCGATCGGCCTCGGCCACGACCTCGGCCATCCGCCCTTCGGGCACATCGGCGAGGAGGCGCTCGACCAGACGCTGCAGGAGATCGCCGGGCTGCGCTTTCGCCACAACGTCAATTCCCTGCGAATGGTTGATGTGCTCGAGCGCGACGGGGAGGGGCTGAACCTGACCGAGCCGGTCCGCGACGGGATCCTCAACCACACCGGTACCGACAAGCCCGCGACGCTCGAGGGCCGGATAGTCCGCCTCGTCGACCGTGTCGCCTACATCAACCACGACATCGACGACGCGCTGCGGGCGCAGATTCTCGTCGAGGCAGACCTCCCCGCAAGTGAAATCGAGCTGCTGGGACCGACGGGTTCGGCGCGCATCGACACGCTGGTCCGCGACATCGTCGACACCTCCGCCGCGGCCGGCGACATCGCCCAGAGCGATGAGATCGCCGCTGCGATGCTGAGGCTTCGCAAGTTCATGTTCGACCGCGTGTATCTCGGCCCGGAGGCGCGCAGCGAGCACGAGCGGGTCCACCGGACGATGCGCGGCCTCTTCGAGCACTACATGGCCCACCCCAGCGAGCTGCCGGGGGGCCACGTAGCGGGCGAGGAGCGCCTTCAGGCCGTCACTGATTACATCGCCGGGATGACCGACCGCTACTGCATCGCCCGCTACCGCCAGATCGCGTTGCCCGAGGAATCGAGGCTGTGAGTCTGTTCACCCAGGACACGATCGAGCGGGTCCGCGAGTCCGCCAGCATCGTCGAGATCATCTCGGCCTATACCGACCTGCGCCGGACCGGCGACAGTTACTCCGGGCTCTGTCCGTTCCACGACGAGCGCACGCCCTCCTTCTCGGTCAGCGCCCGCGACAATCTCTACTACTGCTTCGGCTGCGAAGCGGGCGGCGATGTCATCAAGTTCGTCCAGGAGAAGGAAGGACTGGGCTTTCCCGAAGCCGTCGAGGCGTTGGCGGAGCGCTACGGGATTGAGATCCAGCGCGAGGAGGAGGACCCCCAGGCCGAGCGCGAGCGCCAGCGGCGCCAGCGCCTGTTCCAGCTGCTGGATCGGACGGCCGGCTTCTACGTCAACTATCTGGCCACTTCCCCGAAGGCGAAGAAGGCCCGCGACTACCTGGCCTGCCGCGGGCTCAGCCAGGAGATCCTCAACGAGTTCGCGGTCGGGTATGCGCCGAGCGACTGGGGCGTCGTCTTGGGTCGCGGCCAGAGTGCCGGGTTCTCGATTCAGGAACTGCGGGAGGTTGGGTTGATTCAGAAGGGCCGCGAGAGCGCCTTCTACGACAAGTTCCGCTCGAGGGTGATGTTCCCGATCCGCGATCCGCGCGGGCGCACGATCGGGTTCGGAGGGCGCATCCTGCAACAGGCCGATCGCACGCCGAAGTACATGAACTCGCCGGAGGGTGAGCTCTACCACAAGAGTCGCACCCTCTACGGGATCGACCGCGCGCGCGGGCCGATGGCCAAGACCGGACGGGCGGTCGTCGTCGAGGGCTACACCGATGTGTTGGCGCTCCACCAGGCGGGCATCACAGAGGCCATTGCGGTCATGGGCACGGCGGTCACGCCGGAGCAGCTCAAGGAGCTTTTCCGGCACGCGGAGGAGGTCGTGCTGGCACTCGACGCAGACCGCGCCGGCCGCGAAGCGATGCTGCGCGCCTACCGCACGGCTGTTGGGAATTGGTCAGGCTCGGCAAAGAAGCTCACGCTCCGGGTCGCCGCGATGACGCCCGGCGAGGACCCCGCCGACACCTTGCTTCCCGACGGTAAGCCGACCCCGGCCGATGTGCTGGAGAAGTTCAGCGCCCTGCTCGACGACGCCGTCGAAATGCCCGTCTTTCACGCGCGCAAGATCCTCGACGAGGCGAACCTCGAGTCCCCGGCCGGCCGCGACAAGGCGCTGAACGAGGTCATTCCGGTGCTGGCGGGGATGGGGGAGACGATCAGCCGCGACGAGATGGCTCGCGAGGTGGCCGACCGGCTCAACGCCAACCCAGCCCTGGTCGTGCGACGGATCTCTGAGGACCCCGGTGAGCTGGACGGCGGGGCGGCGCCGCGACGCCAGGTGGGAGTGAGGCCGACGGTCAACGCCGGCGGCGATCAAGCGGCGCGTCCACAGGCGCCAGCCCGGCCGAGCACTCAGCAGCGGCGAGAGCGTGCGCTGCTGGCGATGTACGTCGCGGCGCCCGAGCGGGGTCGCGAGTTCCTACAGAAGCTGAGCGCCGAGCACCTATCGACGCCGGTGGTCGAGCGGGCACGCGAGTGGCTGCTCGACCATCCGGACTCGCCGCTGTCCGGGCTGCCGAGGGACGACGAGGAGCTGGTCGCTCTGGTGACCCAGGTGAAGATGATGTCCGAGCGCGAGCCGGCCAGCGAAGAGGCGATGGAGATCAACTTCCTCGAGCTCGAGCAGCACATGGTCGAGCAACGGATCGAGGTGGCGCAGGGGGCAGGCGGCGAAGCCCTCGTGGCACTGCAGCGCCAGCGAGCGGATCTAGCCGAGCGAATCGCCCGGCGAGCGGCTGCGGCGCGCTAGCCAGCCCGTACGAACACATGTTCCCATTTTTCGTCCGAGCCGCCTGCGATCTTGGGGCCATGGACATGGTCGCCCGGCATTGCAAGCGCCACGGACTCACTGACCACGTGATGGAGGGGCGCGGTTACTACCGTTGCCGACAGTGTCGGATGGACGGAGTTGCTCGACACCGCCAGAAGATCAAGCGAATCCTTGTCGAGGAAGCCGGTGGGGCGTGCGCGATCTGCGGTACGACCGTTGCGTCCAAGCCCTGGAGTTCCACCACATCGATCCGGCAACGAAGTCATTTTCGCTCAGTCAGAAAGGCGTGACGCGATCCCTGGCGGCGGCCAGAGCCGAGGCAGCAAAGTGCGTGCTGCTGTGCGGAAACTGCCATGCCGAGGTCGAGGCGGGCGTGACTGCGCTGCCGGTAAGGTGTCTGCAGAAGTACCGGATCGGCCAAGCCGTTCTGGAATTTGCGAACATCGGTCCGGGGTAGCTCAATTGGTAGATGCGCTCGGCTGTTAACCGAGAGGTTGTGGGTTCGAGTCCCACCCCCGGAGCTTCTTCAGTCTCACTCCATCAAGTCGAACGACCTTTACCGGTCGCGATCAGAGCCTCGATCGCATCCGCACCGATCTGCGAGCCGCTATTCGCGTGACTCCAAGCAGAGATCTCG
>CAWCGU010000004.1:0-19237 GCA_963795195.1 uncultured Thermoleophilia bacterium | reverse complement strand
CCCGGTAGATTTCTTCCTCGATGGCGGTCATCGAGAAGCCAGAGACACTGGGGTTGCGGCCCTTCCACGAGTTCGACGAGGCCAACGCGACCTGGCCGCGCGGCGACCGTCCGGCGGCGATTCGCGGTGCCGCGGCTGAGTTCCGCTCCCGCTTCGCGACGCCCGGAGAACCGGGTCCGAGCCGTGCGCACGATCAACATCGCCTCGGCTCCTTACCCGCTCAAGTTCGCTTTCGGTGGCGCCGCCCGCGGCCTCAACCCGTTCATCAACATCATCAACCGCATGGTCGTCGTCCAGTTCGAGGACTTCGACGGGGACCTGAAGACGCTCGTCTACGAGCCCACGGTCACGGCGGGCCCGCAGGAGGCGCCCTTCTACGAGCAGATGATGGGCAAGATCGAGCTTCCCGACTGGGTCGCCTACAAAGTCCTGGCGACGATCTGGAACGAGCCCGATACCGCCCTGGCTGATACCGGGTTGCGTCCCGAGGACGTCGACTTCGTCAGCTTCGACCACCTGCATGTCCAGGACGTCCGTTTCGTGCTCGGCACGACCGAACCGATTCCCGGCGAGTCGGCCCCGCGCCCTCCGCTCTTCCCGAACGCGAAGCTGATCACGCAGCGCAAGGAGTGGGACACGTTCGCCTCGCTGCATCCGATGCAGTGGGCCTGGTATGTGGCCGCGGGCATCAAGGACGTACCGACCGACAACGTCGCCCTGATCGACGGCGACGTCGAACTCGGCAAGGGCATGGCGCTGGTCTGGACACCGGGTCACACCGACGGCAACCACTCGCTCTGCATCAACACGCCCGACGGGGTCTGGGTCTCCTCGGAGAACGGGGTTTGCGCCGACAACTGGCACCCGCACCTCTCGAAGATCCCCGGCGTCCGCAAGTACGCGGAGTTCTTCAACCGTGAGGTGGTGCTCAACTCGAACACGCTCGAGGATTCGATCGATCAATACGACTCGATGATCAAGGAGAAGGCGCTCGCCGACCCGCACGCCCGCGACCCGCGCTTTTTCAACGTCTTCCCGTCCTCGGAGATGCCCGCCTGGAGGCGGCAGTGGCCGGTCAAGCCCAGCTTCACCTACGGTGGTCTGAACTACGGCGAGATCGTCTCGCCCTAGCCGAGTGTCGCCCTACGCCGCGGCGCCGGGCTCCTAACCTCGAGGGGTGGATCGTCGCTCTTGGTCGCTGCTGCTTGCTCTCGGGGCGATCTGGGGTGCCAGCTATCTGTTCATCAAGATCGGGCTGCGTGACCTCTCGCCGGCCGTCGTCGCGTGGGGCCGTGTCGTGCTCGCCGCCGCCGTGCTCGTTCCTCTCGCCGCACACGCGGGGGGGCTGGGAGGGCTGCGCGGGCGGGTGGGGCTGGTGGCGCTCGTGGCTGCGGTGCAGGTCGCCGGTCCGTTCCTCTTGATCGCCGCGGGCGAGCAGGAGATCAGTTCGGCGACGGCCGGCATCCTGGTCGCGTCGGCACCACTGTTCACAGCGGTGCTTGCGATCCGGGTGGATCCACAGGAGCGCTCGCAGGGCCTGCGCCTGGTCGGGGTCCTGTTTGGCCTGGCCGGCGTCGCCGTGCTCCTCGGTCTCGACCTGAGCGGTTCCGGTGCGGCGCTGCTCGGCGGAGGCGCGGTTTTGCTGGCCGGCCTCGGCTACGCGATCGGGGGATTCCTGGTCAAGCAGCGGCTGGGGGAGATCGCTCCGCTCGAGCTGGCCGCCTGGGTGATGGTCGCCAGCTCCTTGCTGCTGACACCGGCGTCGCTCGCCTCGTGGCCTGAGTCCGCGCCCAGTCCGGGGCCGCTGGCGGCGGTGGGGGTCCTGGGCGTGCTCGGAACCGGAGTCGCGTTTGCGATCTTCTACACGCTGATGGCCCGTGTCGGGCCGGCGCGTGCCTTCATCGTCAGCTACCTCGCTCCTGGCTTTGCGGTCTTCTACGGCGCGGTGCTGCTGGATGAGTCGCTTGGCGCCGCGACGTTCGCGGGGCTGGCGCTCATCTTGGCAGGCTCCTGGCTCGCCGTCGAGGGCCGGCTCGGCCGCCGTTCCGACGAACGCGTCCCCGGCGAGCTGATCTAGTTGCGCAGTGGCCGGCCCGCGGCAACCGCGTCGCGCAGCAGCGGCGCGGCTCGGTAGCGCTCCTCGCCCAGCTCGGCATGCAGCGCATCGAGAACGGACAGCACTCGCGCCGGAGAGATGGCGTCGCCCCACTCGAGCGGCCCGCGCGGCCAGTTGAAGCCGAGCCGCATCGCCGTGTCGATGTCCTCGCCGGAACCGACCCGCTTGCCAAGCGTGAAGGCGGCCTCGTTGACGAGCTGACAGACGATGCGGCTGAGGATGGCCGGCTGCGCTTCGGCAGGCAGGCCGATCGAGGCGTCACCACTCCACGCGAGCACATCGCTGTCCGGTTCAGCGCCCTCCGGGTCCGGCGCCCGGTAGGGATCGTGGGAGTAGTCGTAGTAGCCGCGCCCGCTCTTGCGGCCGAGGCGCCCCGCGGCGACCATCTTCGCCTGAATCGGGTGGGGTTGCCAGCGCGGCTCGTGGAAGCTCTGCTCCCAGAAGGACTTTGCGACCTCGAAGTTGACGTCGACCCCGACCAGGTCCATCAACTCGAACGGTCCCATGCGGAAGCCACCGCCGCGGCGCATCACCTGGTCGATCTGCTCGGGGGTGCCGACACCATCGCCGAGCATTCGCAGCGCCTCCAGCGAGTAGGGGCGAGCGCAGCGGTTTGCGATGAAGCCGATCTCGTCGGCCGCCAGCACCGGCGTGCGTCCCATCCGTCGCGCAACCTCGGTGGTTGCCTCCAGCACTTCGATCGACGATTCGCCCCCCGCGACTACCTCGACGAGGCGCATCAGCGGCGGCGGGTTGAAGAAGTGCATTCCGACGACGCGCTCCGGCGCCTCGACTGTTGCCGCGATCGCCGTCACCGACAGCGAGGAGGTGTTGGTGGCCAAGATCATTTCCGCCGGGCCCGCGTCCGCCAGGCGCGCGAACAGTTCACGCTTCACGTCGAGGTCCTCGGGAGCGGCCTCGATCACGAGATCGCAGCCGCCCAGATCCTCGAGCGCGGGGGCGAGGGTCAGGCGTTCTCTGGCGGTGTCGGCGTCGGCGTCGGTCATGCGACCCCGCCTTGCGGCGCTCGCAAGTCCCTTGAGCAATCGCTCACGCCCGGCGTCGAGGGCTTCCGGGACGGGATCGTGAAGGAACGCTTCGAAGCCCCCGCCGCAGGCCAGCTGAGCAATGCCTGCACCCATGGTTCCGGCGCCGACGACGCCGATGCGGCTCACGGTCACGGGGGGGACGGGGGGCTCTCGCCTTCCCAGTAATCGACCTCGTCGGCGACGCGGAAGATCTTGCGAACCCCGGTCGCCGGGGTTCCCGGCGGCTGCTCGCGAGCCATCAGCTTGCCCGAATCGCCGTAGATCGCGATCTCGGGGGAGTTCATCTCGCTGAGCATCAAAACCCGGGCGGGTCTTTCGCTGAAGTTGGCGATTTGGTGCAGGCCGGCCTCGCCGATCGGGAAGGAGGCCAGGTCACCGGGGTTCAGTTCGCTCCAGCCCGTCGGGGTTCGCACGCTGGGCTGCCCGCTGAGCACGATCAGCATCTCCTCGTTGGCGAGGTGGGCGTGATACGGGCAGACCGTCTCACCGGGCGGCAGCTCGTAGAGGCTGGCCCCGAGTCGCTCGGCGCCGGCCTGCTTGCCCAGGCGAGCGGCCCGGTAGCTGAAGCCCTGACGATCCGAGGAGTCGTCGAACTCGGGCTCGAAGACGTTCGCGCCGCTCACCTCAACGTCCCCTGAATTCAGGCTGCCGTTTTTCGAGGAATGCGTCCATTCCCTCGATCCGGTCCTCGGTTGCCATCGCCAGTTCGTAGAGGCGCCGCTCGGCTTCGAGGCCGCCGCTCATCGGGTTCTCCTCTGCGGCCAGCACCGCCTGCTTGGCCAGTCGCGCGGCGATCGGCGGGCGGGAGGCGATGCGTTCGGCCAGTTCGAGCGCCGAGCCGAGCCATTCCTGCTTGCGTACGACGAGATTGACGAAGCCCATCTCAACCGCCTCGTTCGCACTCACCCGGCGCCCCGTGAGCAACAGCTCCATCGCCCGCTGCTTGCCGATCGTGCGAGCCAGCCGCTGGCTGCCGCCACCGCCGGGGATGATGCCCAGCGTGATCTCCGGCTGGCCGAATTCGGCACCCTCGGCGGCGACGATCAGGTCGCAGCAGAGCGCCAGCTCGCAGCCCCCACCAAGCGCGAAGCCGGAGACCGCCGCGACCATCGGCGTCTTGACCGCCGCCATCCGGCGCCAGAAGGCGGCAGAGGGGTGACGCATCGCCTCCTCGAACGTGCGGTCCCGCAGGGCGCGGATATCGGCGCCGGAGGCGAAAACCTCGTCGGACCCGGCGATCACGATGCAGCGAACCTCGGGGTCGGCGTCGTAGCTCTCGGCCGCGGACGCGATCGCCTCCATCACCTCCGGCGAGAGGGCGTTGCGGGCCTCCGGACGGTTGAGCTGCAGCAGCGCGACGCGGTTGGTGACGCTGGTCTCGACCACCGACGCCCCCTAATTAGAGTCGTAGGGGAGGAAGGCGCTGACGCCGGTCGCATCGCGCCCGATAATCAGCTTCTGGATCTGCGAGGTGCCCTCATATAGCGTCGTTACCCGTGCGTCGCGCAGGTAGCGCTCGACCGGGTGGTCGTCGACGTAGCCGGCACCGCCGTGAACCTGGATGGCGGCATTGGCGCACTCAACTGCGGATTCGGTCGCGTAGAGCTTGGCTACGGATGTCTCGACGGTACTGGGCTTACCCGCGTCCTTGAGCGCGCCGGCGCGGCGAACCAGCATGCGTGCCGCGTCGCGCTTGACGATCATGTCGGCGATCAGCTCCTGAACGAGCTGGAAGCGGGCGATTGGGACGCCGAACTGCTTGCGCTCGGTCGAGTAGCTCACGGAGGCGTCGACGCAGCCGTCGCAGATGCCGACGCAGCCGGCGGCGACGCTGTAGCGGCCGGAGTCGAGAGCCGACATCGCCACCTTGAAGCCCTCACCGACCTCACCCAGCAGGGCATCGTCGCCGACCTCGATCCCGTCAAGCGAGATTTCGGCGGTGTCCGAGCCGCGCAGACCCAGCTTGCCGTGGATCGGCTGAGCTGTATAGCCGGGACTGTCGGTGGGAACGATGAAGCAGGCAAGCCCGCGGTGCGCGAGTGAGGGGTCGGTCTGGGCGAAGATCAGCGCGAAGTCGGCGTAGTTGCCGAACGAGATCCACATCTTCTGACCGCTGATCTTCCAGCCGCCTTCGATGCGCTCTGCTCTCGTTCGCAGCGAGGCGGCGTCGGAGCCGCTGTCGGGCTCGGTCAGCCCGAAGCAGCCGAGGGCGTCTCCGGAGCACAGCCGCGGCAGCCAGGCGAGCTTCTGTTCCTCGGTGCCCCAGCGCTGCAGCGAGCTGCCGACAAGCGAGGTCTGCACGGAAACGACCGTCCGCATCGCCGAACAGCCGCGGCCGACCTGTTCGACGATCAGCCCGTAGCTGACGTAGTCGAGGTTGCGGCCGCCGTAGGCCTCGTCCAGCACCGCCCCCAGGTAGCCCATCTCGCCCAGGCGGCGGGCGAGCTCGCGGTCGAAGCGGCCCTGGCGATCGTTTTCACGGGCCACCGGCACGATCTCGCCGTCGGTGAAGTCACGGGCGGTTTCAGAAATCAGTCGCTGCTCGTCGCTGAGCTCGAAGTCCACGGCCCGGCAGCCTATTGGTAGCCGCGCGTCATCCGCGGCCGCCGCGGGAAGACCTCAGCCCAGGTCGGCGTCAATCGCCTCGCGAAGCGCCGCCGACGCTCGTCCGGTCAGCGGTCCCGGCGCCGCGGAAAAGGGGCTCCCGTCAAGACTCGAGACACCCTGGATCTCGCGCGTGGTCGAGGCGAGGAAGGCCTCGTCCGCACCGGCCAGGTCGTCCAGTAGGTACTCCCCCTCGACGACGTCGAGCGCCGCGATCATCAGCGCCCGCGTGATCGAGGCCAGGATTCCCGTCTGCATTGCCGGAGTCCGCAGCTCGCCGTCTCTGACCCAGAAGATCGTCGATGTGGGGGCTTCGAGGACGACTCCGTCGGGTCGCACGAGCAGGGCCTCATCCGCGTCCCGGGCCTTTGCGATCCGCGTCGCCTGCATGTTGGCGGCGTATGAGATCGACTTGACACCGGTCAGGATCACGCTCGGTGAGTAGGTGACGGTGGCGAGCGACGCCGTCTCGGGCCAGTCGGGTAGCGGCTCGCAGATCGCGAGCCGCCGGCCACCGCGAGTCACGACCAGCCTCAGCGCTCCGTCATGGCTTCCGAACTCAGCCAGCAGAGCGGCGATCTCGCCCTCTAAGGCGTTGCGGGTGAAGCTGAGCTCGATCACGCTTGCGGAGCGTTCGAGCCGGTCGATGTGATCGCCGAGGCGAAACGGCCTGCCGCCGTACAGCTTGATCACCTCGAACGCGCCGTCGCCGCGCAGCAGTCCCTCATCGGTGATCGCTATCGACCCCTCCGCGGCGGGGAGAATCTGCCCATCGATACTTGCCAGGTGTGGACCGCTCATGGCTGGCGCGAGGCTACTTCAAGCGTGGATGGCATGGCCCGAGAGGTGGGGGCGAACGTGGTCATCTGGACTTTTTGGCGACACATTCGTCTCGGCAGGATGCTATTAATCAAGTGTCCGCCACCCCTCCGTTGGCTGGACCGACCCCGCGAGGGGTGTCCAAAAATCCGTCGAATTATCCGCTCTTTCCTCCAGGGAACCGAAAGGGGCACACTTCTATGTCGGGTCGTTCCAATCGTTCCAGGAATCTTGGCCTAGTTGCCCTCTGGGGGGTGCTTGCCCTACTCGCGGTACTCGCAATACCGGCCACGTCCGGCGCAGGACTGATCGGTGAGACGGTCGACGGCGCGGCGGATGCCGTTGATCCCGGGTCGCCCGCCCCTGAGGCGGAACCCACGGGCAGCGTCGGTCCGACCACCGAGGTCTCCGGCGATTCCGCGCCGGCCGAGCCTTCGGCCGGGCAGCCGCCCAACTACCAGCCCCCCCTTCACGGCTCGGGTCCCCACGGGATGGGCGACGTCGCAATCGTTGACCTGAGCCCGACCCAGGACGTCCCGGTCTCGAGCGATCCATCGGGCGTCGAGAGCGGCGAAGACGTCGTCGTCGGCCGGTCTCGCGGTGAGCGCAGCGGTGGCGCCTACCACGGTCATGTCACGATCGCCAGCGTCGCGCCACTCGGGCTCGAGCTTGCAGTCGACACCAACGAGGGCGAAAGCCAGACGGGACCGCTGGACGCGATCCAAACAGGCATTCTGGACGCGCTCTGCGACGGCACCGGCAACCAGATCTGCCTCGAGGTGCTGCGAGCGGATTCGACGACGACGAGCACCGGCAGCACCAACAGCTTCGCGGTTGCCAACGCTCAGATCGGCGGTGCCAACGGCATCGGCGCCACGGCCGCCGAGTCGAACGGCAACATCTCCCAGACCAACACCTGCCAGAGCTCGAGCGGAAACTCGACCGTAGCCGACGCGAGCATCGCCGGCGCGCTGACTGCGGACGTGATCGAGTCGGCGTCGACCTCGAGCGCCTGCAGGAGCGGCTCCCAGAGTGTCGAGCAGACCTCTCGGGTCGTCAACCTTTCCGGTAACGGGCTGCCGATCACCAACGCCGGCTGTGCCGATGGCACGCCGGATTCCACGGGCGGCGTCCAGGTTCCGGGCATTGCCGACTTCGTCTGCAATGCGGACGACACCAACGGTGTCGGTGAGCCGTTCGGAGCCCAGACGACGACGCCTTACGGCGTCCGTGAAGGTCTGACCGTGTTCGTGCTCGCGGCGCTCAGCCAGGAGCTCGTCAAGGCCACGACCGCCGCGTCCGAAAGCCACGCAGTCGCACCCCGCGGCGGAGGCGGAGGCGGAGGCGGAGGCGGCGGAGGCGGAGGCGGCGGCGGAGGCGGCGGAGGAGGCGGAGGCGGCGGCGGCGGCGGCGGAGACGATGGCGGCAACGACCCCGACGGGGACGGCATCCCCGGCGACGGTGAAGGCGACGGCGACGGCGACGGCGGGGCGGACGCCTGCCCGACCGTTCCCGGCCCCGCGGCCAACAACGGCTGCCCCTTTGGCGGCGACGGCGACCTCGACGGCGACGGCGTCCCGGACGACTCTGACGCATGTCCCACGGTTCCGGGACCGGCATCCAACGACGGTTGCCCCTTCGGTGGTAGCGGCGGTGGCGCCGGCGCGTCCTGCCCGGGCGATCGCGACTGTGACGGCGTGCCAGACGAGGGCGACGCGGATACGCGTGACCGTTGTCCGGATGTGCCCGGTCCGAAGTCGAATCACGGCTGCCCAGTCGGCAACGGCGAGCTGGCCTTCACGGGTAATGACATCTGGGCCGTGCTTCTGATCGGCGGGCTCCTGCTCGCCGGAGGCGCGACGCTCCGCAGGATCTCGCCACGCCAGGGCGAGGTCTAGTCCATCGGGGAATAGGCGCTGACAGGTTCGGAGCGTAATCCGGCCGAGGAGGCTCGGCGGGCGGCAGAGGCTGCGCGGGCAGCCGCTGAGCGTGCGAGCCGTGCACTCGACCGTGCTGAGCGCGGGACTGAGGCGACTGAGCCTGAACGAGCGCCCGCGCAACCGCCGGCGAAGGAGCGGCCTGCGCCGATTCAGGCGAGCCCGCCGCGTTCCGGCTCGAAGCCTGCGGCCCCAGCCGAGCCCGGGGTCGTCGGGCAGCGGCGGGGTCTGTTCATCTTCGCCGGATTGCTGGTCGTGGCGATCGCCATCGCCCTGCTGGCGGGGCTCGGCGGCGAGGATGAATCCGACAACGTGCAGACCCCGGCGCTCCCGGCTCTCGATGTCAATGAGCGGGAAGCCGCAGACGGCATCGTCATCAGCGCTCCCGCCAGCTGGGAGCGGGTGGAGAACGACGAGGGTGTGATTCGCCTGCGCAGCCCGGATGGCGAGGCCCAGGTGCTCGTTTCGGCACCGGTCGACACCGGACAGGCTGACGCGGCGTTGCGGGCGGAGCTCGAAGCCGTCGCCGGCGAGTACGAGGTGATCGAGGTCGGCCGGCCGACCCGACAGACCGTCGGCGGCCTCAACGGGAGACAGGTAGTGCTCACCGTCGCCGACGAGAACGGACGCAAGCTGCGACTGCTCGTGATCACGGCCGACGGCGAAGAGCACACCTACGTCGTCGAAGTGGTGACCGCGGCCAACGTCGAGGAGAAGCGCCTGGTCGAGGGCCAGGCGATCGTCAACGAGCTCGAGCTCAACGAGTAGCGTTGCCCCTCGCGGCAGGGGATCGGCATCGAGGCGACGAAGGCAGCGAGGTGGCCTTCGTCTATCTGCTGCGCTGCGCCGACGACTCCCTGTACTGCGGATGGACGACGGACATCGAGCGGCGGCTTGCCGCGCACCGCGCCGGCACCGCCAGCCGCTACACCCGCAGCCGGCGACCGCTTGAGCTCGCGGTCTCGATCCCGGTCGCTGACAGGTCGGCCGCCCTGCGTGAGGAGGCGCGGATAAAGCGGCTGCCTCGCGGTGCCAAACAGGATTTGATCCGTGCTCACGGGGGCGGGGCATCTGCAGGTCACGCATAGTCGCTCTGAAGTAGCAGCGCTATCCGAATAGCGCTACTATTCGAGAATGCCGAGCGTCGGCCAGCGCCTCACTCGCGCCGAGAACCAGGCCCTCACGCGGGCGCGGCTGCTCGATGCTGCGGACGAGGTCTTCTCCGATCGCGGATTCTTCGCCGCCTCGATTCAGGAGATAGCCGAGCGGGCCGGCTTCTCGATCGGCGCCGTTTACTCGAATTTCGCCACGAAGGCGGACCTGTTTCTCGCGCTCTTCGAAGAGCACATCGCCGCGCAGCTGAACGAATACATCTCGCTCGTCGCAGACGCTGAAACGGTCGAGGAGCAGGCGCGCGCTCCCGCCGACCACTGGATGGCCTTTCTGCAACGGCGGCCCAGCTACTTTCCCTTGCTGCTCGAGTTCTCGGCCTACGCGGCCCGCGATCGGAGTTTGATGTCGGGCTTGGCGGGTCGCCTCGGAATTCTCCACGAGGCGTTCGCCGGCATCGTCGCTCGGGGCGCCACTCGGGAGGGGATTGATCTCAGTACGGAGGCCGCCGGTCAAATGGGGATCGTGCTCACCGCGCTCGCTCACGGCCTTGCACTCGCAAAGCTTGCTGATCCCGATGCCGTCTCCGACGATCTCTTCGGCGATTTCGTCGCCGTCTTCTTTGAACGCGTTCCCCGTCGCGGTCCGACGAGGGAGAACCATGATGACTAGCCGGCCTGGAGATGAACACGGCGACATCGCTTCGGGTCGCGCGCCGGGTGGCACGGCCGGCGTCCTGGCGCCACCACCGGTCATCTATCTCGCCGGGCTCGCGGTCGGGTTCGCGCTCGAAGCGGTGCTTCCATCAGCGGCTCTACCTGCGGCGTTGCGCTGGCTTTCCGGAACGGCGCTCGTCGTCACGGGCCTCGCCCTGATGGGCTCGTTCGTGGGTTCGTTGCGCCGCGCCGACACCGCGGTCAACCCGGGCCGGCCGACCACGGCGCTTGTCACCGACGGCCCCTACACCCTGACCCGCAATCCCGGTTATCTCGGAATGGCGATCCTCTCGGCCGGGATCGTGGCCCTGACCGGGGCCCTCTGGGCTCTCGTCGGTGTCGCAATCGCGGTTCTCGTCATCGACCGCGGCGTGATCGCTCGCGAAGAGCGCTACCTCGAGTCCAGATTCCCGGCCGCATACTCCGCGTACAGCGCTCGAACCCGACGCTGGATCTAGATGGAGCCAGGCATCGGAAGATCCTGATGCTATGCGGCCTCGGGATTCTCGACCACGGTCGCCAGCCCCTGGCCCACGCCAACGCACAGCGCCGCGATCCCATAGCGAGCTCCTCGGCGCCGCATCTCCCAGAGCAGCGTCGTCAGGATTCGCGCCCCCGAGCAGCCGAGCGGGTGTCCGAGGGCGATCGCTCCGCCGTTCACGTTGAGCCGTTCGGGATCGATCCCGAGCTCGCCCACGCAGGCGAGCACCTGGGCGGCAAACGCCTCGTTGATCTCGACCAGGTCGATCTCGTCAAGCGAGAGTCCTGCCGCCGCGAGGGCTTTCGGAATCGCCTGCACGGGCCCGATTCCCATCACCGCCGGATCCACGCCGGCAACCCCGATCGAGACGATGCGACCCAACGGATGGGCGCCCAAAGCCGCCGCGGCCTGCTCTGAGGCGAGCGTGAGGCAGGCGGCGCCGTCATTGAGGGTCGAGGCATTGCCGGCGGTGACGCTGCCGCCCTCGCGGAAGATGGCGCGCAGGCCGGCGAGCTTCTCCATCGTCGTGTCGGCGCGCGGGCCCTCGTCGGCCTCGACTTCGAAAGCCGGAACGAGCTCGTCGCCGAAGCGGCCCGCCTCGATCGCATCGACAGCACGCTGGTGGCTGCGCAGCGCCCAGGCGTCCTGATCCTCGCGCGAGATCCCGTAGCGGTCGGCCACGTTCTCCGCGGTCTCTCCCATTGCCTCGGTCGAGTAGAGCTCGGCCATCCGGGGGTTGATCAGGCGCCAGCCGAGCGCCGTATCGTGCATCGTCTGAGGACCCCGCGGCTGGGCCGTCTCGGGCTTGGCGACGATCCACGGGGCGCGGCTCATCGACTCGACCCCACCCGCCAGGTAAACATCGCCCTCGTCGAGGCGCAGGGCGCGTGAGGCTTGATTGACCGCGTCGAGACCGGACGCGCACAGGCGGTTGACCGTGACGCCGGGAACCTCGACCGGCAATCCCGCCAGCAGCGCCGCCATTCGAGCCACGTCGCGATTGTCTTCGCCGGCCTGGTTGGCCGCGCCCATATAGACGTCGCAGACCGAGGCCGGGTCGATCCCGCTCCTGGTGACGGTGGCCTTGACGGCATGGGCCGCCAGGTCGTCCGGGCGCACGCCGGCCAGCGCGCCGCGGAAGCGGCCCACGGGCGTTCGCACTGCGTCGATGATCATGGCCTCGCCCAAAACGGGGGTATCCTCGCAGAGGCGGCCTGCGGGTCGCCATGCCAATGGAATTCATGCTGGTCACAACCGGGATGCTGTTGCTGCTAGTCGGCGTCTTGGTGTTGCTGGCGAAGGCCTATCCCGGCAGCGGAGCGGATCTCGTCGACTGGACGCCGACCCGGACTCACGAGCAGGAGGCGATCCTCGAGATGGAGGACCTGCAGCAGATGATCGACGCCCAGAACGAGTACCGCCGGCGTCACGGCAAGGCGGCCATCACCGAGGACGACGCCGAACGCTGGGCGCGCGAGGACAACACGGTCCGCGAGCGCGGCCGCCTCGGCGGCCAAGACATGAGCGTCCTCGACGACGACCCTGAGTAGCGCTCGTGGCTCGCGCGTTGCTCGTCGGCTGCGGATGCAGGGCCCGCTCGCTCGGGCGTACCCTGCTTGACGACGGTTGGATGGTCAGGGGCACCGCACGCGCGCCCGGCGCCCTCGCCGAGATTGAAGCGGCGGGCATCGAGCCGGCGCTTGCAGATCCGGACCGGATCGCCGATGTACTCGAACTGATCGCAGACGTGACCGTGATCTGCTGGCTGCTCGGCTCGGCTCGGGGTGAGCCGGAGGAAGTCGCGGCCCTGCACGGCAGCAGGCTCGAGCGGTTGCTCGAGGAGATCGTGGATACGCCGGTGCGGGGCGTTGTCTACGAGGCGTCGGGGAGTGTTGACGGGAAGCTGCTCGAGGCCGGAGCCGCGATCGTCGCAGCGGCCGAGGAGCGCTGGCGAATCCCCGGACGGGTGATCGACGCCGATCCTGCCGATGAGGTGGCCTGGCTGCAGGCGGCAAGGGCGGCGGTTCACGACGCCATCGCGGCGTAGAGGTGGCTACTGCAGCTGCTTCGGCGGGCGCTGGGGTGCGTCAGCGGCGGACCAGGGTGCCGCGTCGACGTTCGTCTCCGGCGGCTGGTCCAATTCCTTGGCGAGCAGAAAGAAGCCGATCGCGATAATGGCGATGACGCTGAGCGCGGCGGTGAAGGTGCCGACGACCCGCGCCTTGGAGGGCCCGTAGCTGCCGCCGATGACCGCGCGGCGCTTGTCCAGCCCCATCGCATCGACGTCGGAGGGCCCGCCGCTCTGTGGCTCCTCGACCACCTCCTGCTCGGGAGTCTGCGGCTGTTCGCTGCCCCAATCCGCCATTACCGGCAACCTTACCCTGAACGGCGGGTGGATTGCGCCTGGACCGGGCCCGGCGACGTAAATAGCTAATATCTGATCAGGATTACTGTAAAAAGAAAAGGAGCCACGAGATGAGCCTCAGCATTGGATCCACCGCCCCGGACTTCGAGGCCGACACCACCGAGGGCCGCATCAGTTTTCACGACTGGCTCGGTGACTCGTGGGGCGTTCTCTTCTCGCACCCGAAGGACTTCACGCCGGTCTGCACGACTGAGCTCGGCTACATGGCCTCGATCAAGCCCGAGTTCGACAGCCGCGGGGTCAAGATCCTCGGGCTTTCGGTCGACCCGCTCGGCAACCACGAGAAGTGGGCCGAGGACATCGCCGAGACGCAGGGCACGGCGCCCAACTACCCGATCATCAGCGACGCCGACTTCGAGATCTCGAAGGCCTACGGGATGCTGCCCGCCGACGTCTCGGGCGACCCGACCGAGCGGACTCCGGCCGACAACCAGACGGTTCGCAACGTCTTCGTGATCGGCCCCGACAAGAAGATCAAGCTGATCCTCGTCTACCCGATGACGACGGGCCGCAACTTCGACGAGGTGCTGCGAGTCGTCGACTCGCTGCAGCTGACGGCCAGCCACAAGGTGGCGACGCCGGCCCAGTGGCAGCAGGGCGGCGACGTGATCATCGCCGGATCGGTCTCCGACGACGAGGCGCGTGAGACCTACCCCGACGGCTGGGAGTCGCCGCGGCCGTACATCCGCATCGTTCCGCAGCCGGGCAAGTAGGCGCCCGCGGCCGTCCGTCACGCGCCCTCGGGGAGCCGCTTCAGCAGTTCCTCGAGGATGCGCGCGGTCGCGCCCCAGATCAGCTGGCCGTCGACGGTGAAGGTCGGGGTGCGGAAGGGGACGCCGCGGCGGACCAGGCGTTTCATCTCATAGCCGGCCACCAGCTCGTCGATGAAAAGCATCAGAATCGTCTCGACCTCGGCGGGGCTGGGCCGCAGACGCAGGTCATGCGGGATCAGGCCGACAAACGGGTGGACCTTGTAGCTGGTGACGAAGGTGCCGATCGGCGGTAGGGCGCCCAGCAGTTCAACCCGTTTGGGGTCGAGGCCGACTTCCTCCTCGGCCTCGCGCACCGCCGTTTCGAGCAGTGATTCGCCACCCTCGTCGCGGCGGCCGCCCGGAAACGAGATCTCGCCGGGGTGCCGCCGCAGGTCGGCCCGCCGCTCGGTGAAGAGCAGTCCGGGTCGCCCCGCATGGATGAACATCGGCACAAGCACCGCCGCCTCGGTGCGCCCGTGGGCGTCGATCGCCTCGGCCTCCTCGGGGGAGAGCAGCGCCGCGCGGAGGTTTCCCGCGAGCTCGCCCGCAGATCCTCCGGTGCTGTATTCAGACAAGCTCGATGCGGTCGCTGATCTCGACCTGGCCGGCGAGGGCGCGGTGTACGGGGCACTTACCCGCGATCACCTCGAGGCGCTCGACCTGCTCCGCTGTCAGCCCAGAGGCGAGCCGGAGTGTGACCTGCGCGCGCGGCGCCTGGAACGCGTAGTCCATCTCCACCTCGACCTCGACGTCGCCGAGCTCCCAGCCCTTGCGGTCGGCGTACATCTCAACAGTGATCGCGGCGCAGGCCGCGAGCGCGGCGGCGCCGAGGCGGGTGGGGGACGGCCCTTTGTCGGCTCCCCCCAATTCCTCGGGCTCGTCGACGACGATCGTGTGGCCCGTGTCGATCTCCACCTCATGCGTGAAGCCGCCGCGCCGCCGCGCCGTGACCTTCATGCGCTCTTCGCCTTGCCCGCATCGCGGCCCTCGAAGACCTCGGGGTCATCGACATCGGCGAAGCGCGCCATCGCGTAGACGAGGTCGGAGGCGCGGTTGAGGTGGCGGATCACCACGTCTGAGCCGAGGCCCTCGTCGTCGCGCAGTTCGATCACCCGGCGCTCGGCGCGGCGCACGATCGTGCGGGCGACGTCGAGCTGCGCGGAGAGCTGGGTGCCGCCTGGGATCACAAACTTTGGCGGCAGCTCGACCCGGTCCATGTAGGCGTCGATGCGCAGCTCGAGCTCGGTGACCATCTCCGCGGTGACGCGGCTGACGCCGTCCTCGAGGCGCTCGGAGGCCTCGGGCGCGGTCGCCAGCTCGGCGCCGGCGATGAAGAGCTCGTTCTGGATGCGCAGGATGTCGTCGCGCAATTCGCCGTCATCGGCGCCGCAAAGCGCGCGAGCGAGGCCCAGCGCCGAGCTCGCCTCGTCGAGCGTCCCGTAGGCGTCAATGCGGGCTGCGTACTTCGGCTTGCGGCCGCCGTACCAGAGCGAGGTCGTACCGTCGTCGCCTTTGCGGGTGTAGATCTTGGTCATGACAAAAGATCGCGCTTCGCACCCGACATCGACGAAATCTGCTTCGCGCTCACGATCAGATCCTAGACCGGCTCCGAGGCCTGCTCAGCTCAGCGGGTTGAAGACGAGCCCGGTCAGCAGCTTCGGGAAGAAGTAGGTCGACTTTGGCGGCATCGTCTCGCCCGCGGCGGCGACCTCGCGGACCTGGTCCACCGGGGTCCCGCGAAGCAGGAAGGCGCAGTCGCGTTCTTCGGTCTCGATCGCAGCCAGCGTGTCCGGCGTGTTGGAGATGTAGGCGAGGCCGCGCTTGGCGGCGATGTCGTCGGTCGTCATTTCCAGGGCGCGCTTGAAGATCAGCTCCTCGAGGATGACCGCGTCGAGCCGGCGGTAGGCGTCGGGTTTGTCCGGAAGCGACGCGGCCAGCGCATCGGGGTCCTTGAGCCGAAGCCGGAAGCCGCGCTTTAGGTGGGAGTCGATGTAGCCGAAGACGCCAACCCCGCTCTCGCCGGCCGGGTCGAGCGAGTCGGTCGCGACCTCCTGCAGGTCAAAATGCTCGCGCAGGGCGTTGGCGAGGATCTCGTGCTGCTCGGGCTTGAGGTCATACAGCAGCCGGTGGGTGGGAAACACGGCCAGGCCCGGGTCCTCGAGGGAGACAAGCGCCATCAGGACGTAGCTGTGGGCGCCTTCCTCGCCTGGCCCGTCGCCGACCTCGCGCTCGTACGTCATCGAGGTCTCGTAGCGGTGGTGGCCGTCGGCGATCAGCAGCTCGCTGTCGGCCAGCTCGGCCGCAATCGCGTCGTGGAGCGCCGGGTCGGCGAGCCGCCAGACACGATGCAGCGTGCCCTCGCCGTCGCGAACTTCGGCCCACGGCTCCTCGGACAGCGCCGGCTCGATGTGCTGCCAGGCGTCGCCGGAGTGCAGGGCGAAGATGGGGGAGAGGTTGTGGCGGGTCGCCCGGGTCAGCCGCAGGCGGTCCTCTTTGGGTCCTGGCTGGGTGCGTTCGTGAGGGCGAACGCCACCGGGTCCGTAGGGAGCGAGTCGGACCCGTGCCAGGAACCCGCGGCGCACGAGGGGAGAGCCATCCGGACCCGGGAACTCCTGGGTGAGAGCCCAGATCGTCGGCTCGCGATCGGCGTTGAGGACCCCCTGCAGCGTCCAGGCCTCAAGTGTCTCTCCCGCGTGCTCGTAGGGATCGTCCCCCTCCGACGCCTCGGGCAGATCGAGCTCGACCACGTTGAAGGGAGAGCGGGCCACCAGTTCGGTCCGCATGTGCGCCGTGATCACGTCGTAGGGGGGCGCGACGACGTCGGCGATCGAGCCGACGGCGGCCGGCTCGTAGTGCAACGCGTTGAGCGGTTTGACCTGAGCCATCGGCGCGCAACCCTAGCGGGCTGTGCTTCTGCATACAGGAGCCGCCGTGATTGTGGCGATGGATAAGAATGGGTGTATGGGGAGCCCGGATCTGGAGCGGATCGAGGAGGCGCTCCCGGCCTACGAGGTCGGCGAGGTGCTCGGCAAGGGTGGCTTCGGGGTTGTCGTCGCGGGCAGGCACCGTCAACTCGGGCGCGAAGTGGCGATCAAGCAGTTGCCGCCAGACGTCGGCGCCGACCCGCAGGCGAGGGCGCGGTTCGTCTCCGAGGCGCGGCTACTGGCCACCCTGGATCACCCGCACATCGTCCCGATCTACGATTTCGTCGACCACGACGGGCTGCTGCTGCTGGTGATGGAGAAGCTCACCGGCGGCACGGTCGGCAGTCGCTTCCGCGCTCAGGGTTTCACGCAGCAAACCGCGTGCGCCGTTGTCGTCGCCGCCTGCTCGGGCCTGCACCACGCCCACGCCGAGGGCGTCCTGCACCGCGACGTCAAGCCCGAGAACCTGATGTTCTCGTCGAAGGAGGTCCTGAAGGTGACCGACTTCGGGATCGCGAAGGTGGTGGGCGGCGTCCCAACCGCTACGCAAACCGGCTACGTGCTCGGAACCCCGGCCTACCTGGCGCCCGAGCAGGCGAGAGGGCCGAGCTGACGCCTGCGACCGACGTCTACGCGACGGGCACCGTCCTCTACGAACTGCTGACCGGCGCCACTCCGTTCGATCCGCGACCGACCTCGTGGTGGCGATCTACCAGCGAACCCAAACGGACCCGCCGCCGCTTCCCGCCACCGTCGCCCCTGAGCTTGCGTCGGTGGTGATGCGCGCGCTGGCGCGAGACCCGACGGAGCGACAGCAGAGCGCGAAGGAGTTTGCTTCGCAGATCTCGAGCGCAGCCGAGTCGATCTGGGGCCCCGACTGGTCGACTCAGACGGGTGTCGTGCTGCGCTCGAGTGGGGCGCTGCCGCGAACCGAGCCGCCTCCTCCAGTCGCAGCGACCGTCCATTCCCCGGCCGCGCCGACGGTCGAACCCCCGGCCGCCGCCGGTCAAGCGGCACCCACGGCTGTCGCGGCGCCTGCTGTCCCAGCGAACGTTCGAACCAGCGCCGGCGGCGAAGTCCGGCCGCGCCGCCGCGGAGCCCTGGTCGGCGGCCTCGCCGTGGTGGCGGCGGTCGTAGTGGGAGTGGTGCTCGCGTTGTCCGGTGGCGACTCGGCCCCGAGCGAACCGACCGGGCAGGGACCCGCGGCCAACGGTCCCACCCCCAACGGCGGCGGGCCCGATCCGGCCGCCCTGGAGGAGATGGTCCGGACCTATCTCGAGGCCTACAACTCGGGCAACCTCGAGGCGGCATCGGCGCTAATCGCTCCCGGCGCGACGATCTTCGGCACCCGGGTCGCTAACCCGACGGCCGCGGCGACCGACCTGGACAGCTACGGATGCGCCGACGACCCCCAGGCGTTCGACGTCAACGGCAACGTCGTCAGCGTCGACGTCGTGCTGCAGGACATCCCCGGCAAGGACTGCGCCGACTTCACCGGAGACCAGGGCGTCCGCGTCTACACCGTCGAAGACGGCAAGATCACGAAGATCGAATACGGCTGAGTCGCACCACGCTCGCGATTGCCGGCGTGGATGGACCGCGTTCGCAGCGATGGTAGAGACTAAACTCGCCGTGGACGGGGCGTGGCGCAGCCTGGTAGCGCGCGGCCTTTGGGTGGCCGAGGTCCGCGGTTCAAATCCGCGCGCCCCGATAAGTCAGCGGTGCGAAGCTCGCAATAGGTCACCCGCAGGTGACGGGTTCAGCCGAAGCTAGTCGAGGCAACCCGCTTAGCCATATCACAAACCCGTCCGCAATCTCGAAATGCGACCGTGCGGGGTGCACTGCGCCCGCCGCTTACACTGACCTTTCAGGCAAGCCGAGCGGAGGAATCTGAGGATGGATCTGAAGAGCATCAGTGCCAAGGCCAAAGCGCTGCTCGACAAGCGCGGAGGCACGGACAGCCTCAAGGGCGATGCCGAGGACCTCAAAGCGATAGCGAGCGGCGAAGGCAGCATGACCGACAAGGCCAAGGCTGCGCTCGCGGCACTCAAGGACCCGGGCGAAACGCCCGAAGCGGTGCCGGATGCCGAAAGCTCGGCGCCGAAGCCCGTGGCTGAGGGCCAGGCCGCGGCGCCTCCGGCGGCTGCTGACGCCCCGCTATCGGCCGCTGAGCCCGGCGAGCGACGCCGGGGTGGAGGCGGCGGTGCAAACGGCCGCGGTCGGGGCCGCGGCGCCGGAGGAGGCGGTGGTCGTCGCCGCGGCGGCTCCTAGCCTTATCTCGCCAGGCCTTAGATGGCGGGCGGG
>CAWCGU010000003.1:0-623244 GCA_963795195.1 uncultured Thermoleophilia bacterium | reverse complement strand
GTTTCCTAGCCCCCAAATCCTCAGCCTAAGTCCACAAGCCAACATCTTGGCCCTCAAGGCCCGTAGATCCGTTTGCACGCCGCTTCGTCAAGGATGTCCTGATCAACGCACTCCTGCACCTCTTCGGGCAGTGCTGGTTCCTCCACGATGGTCTTGATCGGAAAGAAGAACGCCTTCGTGGGAGGTCCGGTGGCGACGGTTGCCTCGGGAGTTCTGAACGCCGCCGACTGGTGCGCCTCCTGAGCGGGCGCGAGGGATACCGCGCGCTCTCGCTCAGGCGGCGCGGACGGCCTGGATATCGACACTAAGCGAGCTGCGCAGTCGGCGCAAGGAGCGCCGTCCGCCGATCCTTCTTGACGGCACCAGGACCAGGTCGCATCCCAGCCGGTCGACCAAGTCGGGGATGGCTTTGTCGCCTCGCCCAGGGACGACCTCGAACCGCGGCGACGGGTAACGCTCACCAAGAACGTCTCGCGCGAGTGCGATCTCGTCGAGCGCGACCTCGTCGAGGATTTGATTCCACTGGACCGACCGGATGCAGCATCCGCAGGTACGGCGCTCGTAGTCAATGATTGTCGCCACCGAGATCCGAGGCCGGTGCTCGTCGGCGATCGCGGCGGCATCTCGCAGGGCTCGCTTCCCGGCTCGCGAGTTCTCGAACACGACGAGGATGTGGCTCGCGGACCTCATCGCCGATCCGCAGACGTCGACAACATCAGGGGCCCTCGCCCTCCTCGCGCAAGCGACCGAGGACGGCCTCGGCCACGCCATCCCGAGCCGGTGGTTGCGCGGGCGACCCCAGGGAGCGAAGGCCGCCCACGGTCTGGCGCAAGGTCGCCAGCATCCGATGGCAATGCGGGCACAGGCCGGTGTGCTCCTCAACCCTTCTGCGCTCGGGCTCGCTCAGCTCCTGGTCGATGTAATCGGACAAGTTCGTGGACGTCCAGCGGTGCTCGCGCATGAAGCGCAGCTCAGCATCCGTTTCTTCATCACCCCTCCTCCGGGAAATAGTCCTCTAGCGAACGCCGGACCGCAAGGCGGGCCCGGTGCAAGCGGCTCTTGAACGCCGATTCGCTCAGCTCCATGACCTCGGCTGCCTCGCGGGTTGACAAGCCCTCAACGTCGCGCAGGATCACGGCAGCCCTATACCGGATCGGCAGCTGTCGGACCGCCCGCTCGAGGGCCTTGCGGAGCTCCGATTGCTCGGCGCGCTGTTCCGGGGCGTGGCTCCAGTCCGGCGCCTAGGAAGCGAGGTCCTCCTCGGAGGTGGAAAAGAGCCCGGGGGGAGGGCGGCGGCCCACCCGGCGTTTGGCCTCGTTGATGCCGATTCGATAAAGCCAGGTGAAGAACTGCGACTGGCCGCGAAAGCGTTCGATGCTGCGCCAGGCGCGGAGAAAGGCCTCCTGCGTCACCTCCTGCGCCTCCTCCCCATCGGCCACGAAACGGACGACGACGGCAAAGAGCGGGTCAGCGTGTCGTCGGACCAACTCCTCGAAGGCCGCACGGTCGCCGGCCTGCGATCGCTCGACCAGGGCCTCGTCCGACGCGCCCGACGCAGGTTGCATGGCGCTAACTCTGACAGGCGCCCCGCGAGGCGAAGAGAGGACGCTCGGTGTGAGAGCTCGCTCGGGTGCCTGCTCCCGGCAATCAGCCAGCTCGACGTGATCCTCGGCGGCGACGCCTCCGGCGCGGCGCCGGACCCGGCTGGCCGCCAGAAGCCCGGTCCCGGATAGCGACGAGCCACGAGAACTCGCGGGCTCGCGATGCATCAGAGCACCGGGTCGCGGGGCGGCCGTTGCCCGCCAAGCCGCCGCAGACCGTCGACGGTCCGGGAGAGGTTCTGCGCCATGCGGCCGCAGTTCGGGCACCAGCGCAGGTGCCTGTTGAAGGCTCTCTGCCGGTTGGGCTCGACCTCGCCCTCGAGGTAGTCGGACAAAAGTTCCCGGGTCTCGCGGCAGCGCGCCCGATGGATCTTGACGGGGTTCACGCTCATCGGACGTAGCCCTCGTCAAAGAAGTCATCGAGCTCGGCGCGCAACGCCATGCGACCTCGATGAAGCCGGCTCTTGAATGCGCGCTCACCGATCCCGAGCGCCGCAGCCGCCTCCCTCGTGCTGAAGCCCTCGAGGTCCCGGAGCACGACAGCAGTCCTGTAGTCATCGGGGATCTCGTCGAGGCGCTGCGAGACGGCCGCGAGGAACTCCTCCGATTCGAACGTAGACTCCGGACGAGCGCCCCAGCCCAGGACCCGCTCGCCAATCGAGTCATTGAGTTCGAGCATCTCGACCCGGCCCTTGCGAAGCCCTCGGTAGGCCTCGTTGATCCCGATTCTGGTCAGCCAGGTGGAAAACTTCGAGCGGCCCTTGAACTGGCCGATGTTGTGCCACGCCGCCAGCAGCGCTTCCTGGACGGCGTCCCAGGCGGCATCGCAGTCCTTAGTGATCCTGAACAGGACCCGCCGCAGCATCGTTGAGTGGCGCTCGGCCAGTTGGTTGAACGCAGCCTCGTCGCCCCCCTGTGCCCTCACGACCAGGTCCTTGTCATCGGTTCTGGATGCGAGTCGCGCCGGGGCGGAACTCGGACGGGATGCAGCAATGCTCGTCATGTTCATTAGAACGCGATTGAGGCGAAACGATTCAGGTCTGCCCCACCGGTCCGCTCGGCGGGCTCGGCGAGATGAATCGTTTCCGGACGGGCTGGCTCCAACCCACGCAGACCCGACCAAGAATGGAGCGTGACGAGATGAGCGAGACAGCAGCATTGACCCAGGCCGACTTCGAGCACGAGGTGACCGGTTCGAAGGTTCCCGTGATCGTCGACTACTGGGCACCGTGGTGTGGCCCGTGTCGCGCGCTGGAGCCTGTAGTTGAGGCGATCGCCGACGAGTACGGTGATCGGATCAAGGTCGCGAAGGTAAACGTCGACGATGAGCCTGCGCTCGCGGCAAGAGCCGGCGTGCTCGGCATCCCGCACCTCGTCCTCTACCGCGACGGAGTGGCTGTCGCAGAGAGCAGTGGCGCCCGCCCGAAGCAGGCGGTCGTCGAGGCGCTGGGCCTGGACGAGCAGACAGTCGCCCGATGAACACCCTCGCGGAGATCGAGGTCCTGACGCCGGAGGGCACGCCAGTCCGGATCGGGGAGCTGGTAGATCGCCCGACAATCCTCGTCATCCCCCGCTACTACGGGTGCCTCCCGTGCCGGGACTATCTCCGCCAGGTCGCCGAACGCTACGACGAGGTCGAGGCGATCGGAGCCGGAGCCATCGGGCTCTCGGTCGGCGCTGACTTCCAGGCCGCCTGGTTGATCGAGCACTACGGCATCCCGTTCCCATTGCTCGTCGACCCCGAGCGCAAGGTGTATGACGCGATCGAGCTGCGGCGCAAGCTGTCGGTGGTCCTCAATCCCCGCGGCTGGGTCAAGTACGCCTCCGCGATCTCGCGCGGAAACCGGCAGGGAAGGATCATCGACCCCCTTCAGCTTCCCGGTCTCGCACTACTCGACGAGACCGCACGCCCGATCACGGTCCACAGGGGCAAGGCGCTCGGCGACTACCCGGCGCTGGATTCCGTTCTCGGCGAGCTTGCCGGTCACGCTCGCGCCGGTGCGCGCGGCAGCGTGCCGGCACACGGCTGAATCCTTTCTCCCCCGGCCCCACTCTCATCCATGCCACCCCCTTCGGGCCGGCGAGACACCAAGACGACGACAGGAGCTGAAACAAGTGGACACAGAATTCGATGTGATCGTGGTCGGAGCCGGCCCGGCCGGTGAGGTACTGGCCGGGCGGATCGGCGAAAGCGGCACCAAGAGCGTGGCGATCGTCGAGCGAGGGCTGGTCGGCGGCGAGTGCTCCTTCTATGCCTGCATGCCGTCGAAGGCCCTGCTCCGTCCCGCCGAGCTCCTGGCAGAGGTCGCCAGGGTCCCGGGAGCCGCGGAGGCGGTCAGCGGTGAGCTCGACGTCGAGGCGGTGCTCCGAAGACGCGACCGGGTCATCAACGATCTCGACGACTCCGGCCAGCTTCCGTGGCTCGAACAGCGCAACGTCAAGCTGATCCGTGGAACGGCCCGGCTCGAGCGCGAGCGTCGGGTGCGCGTCGGCGCACAGCTGCTGATCGCCCGTGATGCAGTCGTGATCGCGGTCGGCACCGGCCCGCAGATGCCGCCGATCCCGGGCCTCGCCGAGGCCGGGGCCTGGTCGAATCGTGAGATCACGACGACCAAGCAGGTACCCGACCGGCTTGTGATCATCGGCGGCGGCGTCGTCGGAGCCGAGATGGCACAGGCGTGGGCTTCGCTCGGATCGAACGTGACGGTGATCGAGGCCGAGCCGCAGCTGCTGCCCCGTGAGGAGGCGTTTGCCGGCGCCGAGGTCGCGGACGGGCTACGCGAGCGCGGGGTCCAGCTCCAGCTCGGAGCTCTCGCGACGAAGGTCAGCCGCGACGGCGATGAGATCACGGTGAGCCTCGACAGTGGTGACACCGTCAGTGGCGATCGGCTGCTCGTGGCGATCGGCCGCGTGCCGCTGACGGCCGACATCGGTCTCGAAACGGTTGGGCTCGAGTCCGGCGGCTACGTCGAGGTCGATGACACACTGCGCGCGGACGGATACGACTGGCTCTACGCAGTCGGCGACGTCAACGGCCGCTCGCTGCTCACCCACTCCGGCAAGTACCAGGCACGGTTGGCCGCCGACCACATCCTCGGCGCCGAGGTTATCGCCCGCCACGATGACGCCGGCGCGCCCCGGGTCATCTTCACCGACCCCCAGGTGGCCGCGGTCGGACACACGCTCGCCGGCGCCCGCGACGCCGGCACCCGGCACGCCGTCGCGATCGACCTCCCGACATCGGGGACGGCCGGGGCGAGTTTCTACGGCCGCGGTGCAGCGGGGACCACCCGGTTCGTCGTCGACGCCGAGCGTGAGGTGCTGGTGGGCGCGACGTTTGTGGGGCCTGACGTGGCGGACATGCTGCAGGCGGCGACCATCGCGATCGTCGGCGAGGTTCCGCTCTCGACGCTCGCGCACGCGATTGCGCCGTTCCCGACCCGGAGCGAGCTCTGGCTGAAGTTCATCGAGGCGTACGAGGCCAGGCACCCCGAAGCCGAGCTCCACTCCAGCCGGATCGCGGCGGTCGCCTGATGGCAACGGCCACGCGGGCAAGGCTGAATGGGGTCACGCTTGCAGAGAGTGACCGGACCATCGTCGTCGAGGGCAACCACTACTTCCCGCCCGAGAGCGTCAACTGGGATGCCTTCCATGAGCGTCAGCTGCGCAGTCTCTGCATCTGGAAGGGGGTCGCCCGCTACTACGACGTCGAGGTCGATGGCGAGCTCGTCCCGGGGACGGCCTGGACCTACCATCAGCCCTATCCCTGGATTCGAAAGATCAAGGACCACGTCGCTTTCTGGGAGCCGGTCGAGGTAAGCGCGCCTAACTCGTGAGCTGCCTGCGGTGAGATCTTCGATCGAACGACTTGAGTTCCCCGGAGCGAGCGGCTCCTCGCTCGCGGGGCGCCTCGACCGTCCGGTCGGCGCGTCGCGCGGCTTCGTCCTCTTCGCGCACTGCTTCACCTGCGGCAAGGACCTTGCCGCCGCGGGCGCGATCGCGGGGGCGCTCAACGAGCAAGGGGTGGCGGTCCTGCGCTTTGACTTCACCGGCCTCGGCTCGAGCGAGGGCGAGTTCGCCAACACCGACTTCTCCTCCAATGTCGACGATCTCGTCGCGGCAGCGGACCACTTGCGCGAGCACTACCTGGCGCCGCGCCTGCTGATCGGCCACAGCCTCGGTGGGTCGGCCGTCCTCGCCGCAGCCGGCCGGATCGCAGAGGTCGGCGCGGTCGCAACGATCGGCGCACTGCTGACCCGGCCCACGTCGAACATCTGCTTGGCGAGTCGGCGGCAGAGATCGAGCGGGCCGGCGAGGCCGAGGTCATCCTCGCCGGGCGCCGGTTCGTCGTTCGTCGCGAGTTCCTGACGGACATCCGCTCGCAGGTGCTGCTGCCGGCCGTCGCCGAGCTGAGCAGGGCGCTGCTCGTCTTTCACGGGCCTGCCGACGAGCTCGTTGGAATCGACAACGCGCGGCAGGTCTTCGAGGCGGCGCGGCACCCGAAGAGCTTCGTCTCGCTCGACCATTCCGACCACCTCTTGACGCGGCGAGATGACGCGACCTACGTCGGTCACGTGCTGGGCGCCTGGGCCGCTCGCCACATGGACGCGGACGAACCCGCCTGAACCGTTCGGCCCCCGTGCGATCGGCTGATAATGCGCGTATGGCCGACTGGGATCAGCTCGCCACCGCCTACGGGCGCCAGATCTGGCTCGAGCGGTCCGCCATCCACGCGCTGCTCGACCTCGTCGATTTGCCGGTGATGAACGCCTGCTTGATGTGGCCAAGGGACCCGCGACGGTCCTGACGGAGCACGTCGTGATCGGCTCCGGCGAGCGCCGGGCCCGGGTGCTCCAGGCCGTTTTACAGGGGCACCAATGTGCGCCTGGTCCTCGACTGGGGCGGTCAGCGAGTCGAGGCGTTGGTCGACCCCGCAGCGTCGCCGGCCGTGGGGTCGGAGATCGCGTTCGAGCTGCCAGTCGAGCAGCTCTGGCGCGTGGACGCGTTCGACGGCGAGTGGCGGACCGGCGCTCCCTCAGTCACGCCTCGGCGCCTGCGACGCACCGACCACCCGGACCAACGCGGCGATCGACCCCGCGCTGATCAACCATGAGCCGGTCCTGGTCCTGCCTGCGAGCGCAGCACCAATCCCGAGGGTGACCGGAACGGCCGCGAAGCGCGTCTGGGTAGCCCAGGCAACGGGAGGCGCCGTAGCCCGCCCGAGATAGCGCCACGCCGCCAACGCGCCCGGGGTACCAAGGCGGAGAAGCAGGGTGCGGGTGGCGACCGGACCGAGAAGACCTTCCCGGTGCGCCCCGAGCGCAAGCGCGCCGAGCACCGAGACGTCGGCAACCGGGTCGAGAGCCCTGCCCAGCCGGGTGGGACGGTGGCGCCTCGCCAGACGGCCGTCGAAGACGTCGCTAAACGCCGCCGCCGCCAGCACGGCGAGCGCGAGCCCAGGCGCTGCGGGCGCTCGCAGAGCCACCGGTGCCAACCAAGCGCGGGCGAGCGTCAGCGCATCAGCCGCATCGAGCTGGGCGGCTGCTCCCTGCTCGTCCTCGAGCATCCCCAGATGCCACTCGAGCATCACTGCCTCCGCTGCGCTCCAGGCCACCATCGAACCGGCCCTCGGCGCCGGCAAGCCAAAACGACGAAGCAGCCGCGGTGTGAACGCCGCCGCCACGACGCCCGTCGCGCCCCAGCGCCGCGAGCGGCGACGCAAGACGGGTCGTGCGGTCGCCGTGTCCCGCGAGCGAGCGAGCGCGCGTGCGATAAACCCGGTCCAGCTCCGCGGCCGATAGGAGCTCAGGCGTAGCTGCTCGAGTTCTTCGCGAGCCCAGCGCTCTCCAGCGGTAGCCGTCAAGCGCGATGGCGCCGGCGGTCGAGCAGGCGCATCAGGGCCAGGAGCGGCCGGGTAATCGTCCGGGTTCGTGGCGTCGCGTAGCGGCGGCGCTGATACTCGTCGGCCGCCCGAGCTGCCACTTCCGTGAAGGTGGGATAGGCGTGAACCGCGGTCGAGATACTGCCGATGCCATCCCCCGCGACGATCCGGGCGCTGAGCTCGGCAATCGATTCCCCCGCGCTCGGGCCCACCAGCGTTGCCCCGACGAGCTTGCCGCGTTTGTCGCCGACCAGCTTCGCAAACCCCGACGTTCGGTCCGCGGTAATTGCCCGGTCGAGGTCGGCGAGGTCATAGCCGACAATCTCGGCGCGGCTGCCCCACCGGTCGCGTGCCTCCTGTTCGCTGAGCCCGACGGCGGCCACCTCGGGATCGGTGAACGTGACCCGAGGAACGGCCCCGTGATCGACTCTGCGCCGCGCTCCGAACAAGGCGTTGATCGAGGCCGCGCGGGCATGCATCGCGGCGACGTGAGTAAAGGGAAGCTTCCCGGTGACGTCTCCGGCGGCATAGATCCGGGCCGCCGTCGTGCGCAGCCGCGAGTCAACGACGATCGCACCGGTTTTGTCGGTTTCGACGCCGACGCGCTCAAGCCCGAGGCCTGACGTCGAGGGGACGCGCCCGGCGGCGACGAGAAGCTGGTCGCAGGCGATCGAGCGCGGGCCCTCGGAAGACTCGATCTCGACCTCGGTGCGATCGGCACCCTCTGGCCTCCGAACATTGGTTGCGGTCGCGCCGAGCCGGACCTCGACGCCCTCAGCCTGAAGCGCGCCGGCGATCAGCGCACCTGCCTCAGGCTCGTCGCGGGGCAGGAGCGACTCGGACATCTCGACGATGGTGACGTCGCTTCCGAGCCGAGCGAATGCCTGACCGAGTTCACCCCCGATTGGCCCGCCGCCCAGAACGACAAGCCGCCGCGGAAGCTCGCGGAGGTCCCAGAGGTTGTCGCTGGTCAGCGGCGACGCTTCGCTGAGCCCCGGAACCGGTGGCAGCGCCGGGCGAGACCCCGTGGCGATAATCGCCGCCCGGTACCCGAGCCGTGTGCCTCCCGCATCGATCGTTCCCGGTTCGAGAAACCGGGCCCGATCCTCGACCACGTGAACGCCCTCCCCACGCAGTCGGTCGGGCGAATCGTGGGGTGCGATCCGCGCCCTGGCACCGTCGACATGGGCCATCACACGCTCGAAGTCGACCTCGGGCTCTCCGGCGTCGACGCCGAGCCGTGCCGCATCGCGGATCCGCTGCGCGAGATCGGCGGCGGCGATCAGGCTCTTGCTCGGCACGCATCCGGTCCAGAGACAATCGCCTCCGGTTCGATCGGCCTCGATCAGCGCGACTCGGGCGCCGGCTCCGGCGGCGATCAGCGCAGATACAAGTCCGGCCGTACCGCCACCGACTACGACGAGGTCGTAGCGCCTCACCGGCCGGGCCCCTTGCGTTCAATTGGAAGCTCGCGCACGAGCCGGGCATTCTGTTGGGGGTCGAGCGCTGCGTGCTGGACGCAAGCGGGCACCAGCTCGTCGCTCTCGGGGTGGGCCATTGAGTACGAGCAGGCGAGCAGGCGCTCCTGGGCGGCTAGCACCTCGGGGGCCGTGGCTGTCTCACCTCGCTTGATCGCCTCCCAGGCCGGCACCGCATGCTCGGCGTCGATGAACGAGTGAACCACGAACGTCAGTGGCCGCGCACCGGATCGAAGCAGATTCAGAGCCCCCGCGCGGCGCAGGAACCGAATCACCCAGCGCCCGGCGTGAGCGATCGCCGCTGGGCGCCGGGCCAAGGCACGTGCGATCCGCACCGCCACCACCGCTCGCGGACCGTCGAAGTCGAGGCCTCCGAAGGTCTCGAGGAACGCAAGGCCCGCGGCGACCTCATGGGGATCGCGGTCGTCGATCATCGGCAGCCAGCAACCGGCGACGACCACCCCGTAGGCGCTGCGATTGCAGCGCGGATCGCCGGCCTGGAAGGGCCCTGACGGGACATGGGTCCCGACGCCGCGTTCGATTTCGGCCCAGACGTCGTCGGCGTCGACGCGCCGGTAGTCCTCGCGCCAGCGGCTCGGGTTGCCGACGAACGCTGCCGGCTGGAAGGAGAGCATCCCGTATTCGAGCGGCAGCAGCTCGGCGATCACGCCTGAGAGCTGCTCGACGTTCTTTGGCGTGACAGTCATGTTGTGAGCGAGGTCGAAGCGGACACCGTGCTCCCTTCGCAGCCGCTCGAACATCGCCGCGAACCGTCGCCGCTCGGCATTGAGCTCGCGCTCGGATCGCGGCCGCTTCGATCGCCGCCGCCCGATCATCAACGAGTCGAAGTGCCCGGCGAATCGCAGCAACCGGAATCGCGGGCGTCCACTCTCGTCGAGGGCGAGCGCGCGAAGGTACTCGTAGTCGAAATCGCCGTGGGTCATGCTCGTCGGCTTGCGTCGGTGCCTCTCCATGATGGCGAGCGCCCGGGCGTGGTCGCGAGGCCCGAGCAAGGTGACCTCCCCGCCGATCAGCTGGGCGTGCTGGCCGACTCCCCGCCGCGTCCTCAGGTAGGCCATCTGGCGGTCGACCTCGGTGATCGTGTGCTCTCCGTCCGTTCTCACCTGGTTTGCAAGCCGCGAGTGGTAGCAGGGGGTGCAGGCGAGGTTGCAGCGCGGAAACACGCCCTGGGTCCCTTCGCACCCCGCCATCCGGGTGCCCAGCAGCTGCCCGGGTACGCGCGCCCCTGGGGGCAACTCGCGCCATCGACGACGAAGGGCTGCGGCAGTCTCCGGGTGTTCAGGGCGCGTCTTTAGTTCGAGCGCGCCCAGCCAGCGTGCGGGGCGGGCAGCAAGGGCCTGCAGCCAATCGATTACGCGGCTCAATGGAACAGCCCCACGGTCGTCAGCCCGGCAAGCGCGCCGACTGCGGAGAGGAAGAACGCGACGGACAACGCGAGCCGCCTCTGCCCATCTTCTTCACTCGGAAGCCGATCGTGGATCTCTCCGGCGAGACCCGCCAGGCGCCCTCGAGCGCCGCGAGCGACCCCCGTGCCGCCCCGTTGTGCTCGCTGCCTACCGTGATCTCCGATACCTCCCTGGACATAAAATCTCCTTCTGTAGCTCTTTCGCCATCAGACCCGCGGCGGGGAAAACCGGTTCGCGACGGGGCCCTCGCTACAGCGGTCGCAAGCCTGAGACAATCGCACGCTCACCCCTCTTCGCGGATCCGCCCGAGCGGCGATCTCCGAGGAACCATTCAAGGCAAGAAAACGGCTTCTCCAAGCCTGTTCCGCTTGATCGGGGCGACTTGATTTGAACCAGCGACCGCTCGGCCCCCAGCCGAGTGCGCCACCAGACTGCGCCCGGCGCTCACAACCGATCGGTGAATACCCGAGCCGGTGATCTGGCAGTGCCCCATCTTCCCGGTCGAGACGAGATTCTGATGGTTGACTCGCGTGGGCGCACTATCTCACTCGTCCCACTGGCCAAGTATCTCCAAGCAGTCCTGGCCGCTGAAGGGTTTGGGCAGAATCGCAATCTTTCTGCCTAAACCCCCAGAAAAGCACCCCAATTCTCGGGATTATTCGAGGGTGCGAAAGGGCCGAAATCCCAGTCTCAGAGCCAGATGTCGGCCTATTCGTCGCGACGATTATGAGTCCGCTGCTCTAACCAACTGAGCTACCGGCCCGTTGGGCCGAGCGTAGCGGAGGAACGGCGCCCCGATGAGGCGTCTGGGCTAGAGGACGTCCTGGACTGCCTCGGTCAGCTCGCTGACGCTGAGTGCACCCTCAAAGCGCTCGCTGACGAGGCCGTTGCGGTCGATCACGAAGACCCAGGGCTCGGTCGGCAGGCCGAATGCCTGGACCTCGGGACGCAGGCCCTTGTCGACCTCGTTGTCGTTGTAGATCTCCATGTGGATGAAGGCAGCCTCGTCCCCGTACTCGGACTTGACCTGCTCGGCGACGTCGGCGACGGGGCCGCAGACCCGGCTGGCGCAGAGGCGCGGGGTCGCAAACGTCAACACCACTGGCTCCTTGCCGAGCACCTCGGCGAGGTCGTCCTCATGCTGGGTGGTGGGCGGCTGGCGGGTATCGATCTCCTCGACGTTGGTGACGTCCTCGAGCGTCGGCGTGTGTATCGAGGGCGCCTCGTCGCCGACCGCGGGGATGCCCTTGAACTGGCCGACCTTGATCGAAGGAGTGACCCGGGACGCCGTGTAAGTGTTGCCTTCGCGGATCAGGCCGACCAGGTTCCAGACGCCTCCGGTGTCGAAGTCGACCTCGCTGACGTAGACCGTCTTCGCGGCGTCGGGATCGCTGGAGGTGCTCTGGGCGACGAAGGCGGCGTCGGTCGCGAGGCTCTCGATTCGCGCTGGGAAAGGGCCGATCGCGGCTTCGCCGGCAGCGGACGCCGCATACAGCGCGATCTCGGCGTCGGAGATCGGCGCCCTCGAAACATCGAACACACCGAAGGCGAAGCGGCTCGGTCCCCCGTCGAAGACGGCGCCGGCGGAAGCGAGAACGATCTCCTCGTTCGGGGTGTAGCTGGTGAGGATCTCGTCGAGGGTGCGTCCCTCGGGCTTGGGGAACTCCGATGCCTTGGGAGCCTCGGCGACGGGACCTTCCGTCGTCGGCTCGGCCTCGTCGCCACAGCCGGCGGCCACGAGCAGACCGGCGATGGCTCCGATGGTGATGACCCTGAAGAATGTTTCGCGCATCCCGGCATCCTAGATTGCTCACCTTCGGCGGCTCTAAATCGCCGGGACGTTTAGGGTGCCCGCCTGGTCTTCCAAATTGGATGAAGGAGAAAGCGGTGAGCGACAAGGCTGCGCTGGTGACGGGTGGATCGAGCGGTATCGGGCTGGCGATTGCGCGGGCCCTGGGCGAGGACGGCTACGGAGTGACGGTCTCCGCGCGCCGTCCAGACAAGCTCGAGGCGGCGGCTGACGAGCTTCGCGGCGAAGGCCTCGATGTCCACTCGGTGGCCACGGATGTGACCGACGAGGACGGGATCGTCGCCTTGATGGCTTCGCACAAGCAGCGCTTCGGGCGGCTCGACGTGCTCGTCAACAACGCCGGTGTCGGCATCGGGGGCGGGCTCGACGCGGTTCAGGCCAAGCATCTCGACATGCAGCTCTCGGTGAACCTGCGCTCCTACGTGCTGGCGACGCGCGAGGCGATTCCGATGCTCAAGGAAGCCGGTGCGGAGCACGGCAAGGCGCTGATCATCAACACGGCGTCAGTGGCAGGCAAGAACGGTCAGGGCTGGCTCGGCGTCTACTCGGCGACCAAGTTCGGTGTCGTCGGGCTTTCGCAGGCGACGCAGATGGAGCTTGGCCCGTCGGGTGTCCAGGTGACCGCATTCTGCCCCGGGTTCGTCGACACGCCGATGACCGAGTGGGTGCGCGACCAGGTAAAGCCCGAGGAGATGATCCAGCCGAGCGACCTCGGTGAGGCGGCCCGTTTCCTGCTGCGCACGTCGAAGAACTGCCACGTGCCGGAGCTCGTCTTCCTGCGGCCGAGCGACTCGGCCCAGTCGATTCCGTAGCGCGCAGACTCAGCTGGGGACTTGCTCGTGCTCGGTGGCTCCGAGCACGTCGTCGGCGCGCTGTTCGGCGAACTGCTCCTCGGCCGCGGCGACCTGGTCCTGGAACTCGTCGTAGCGACGCGTCGGGCGCAGCCACGACCAGCGGTGACGCCGGCGAAGCTCGATCGTGCGGTTGCGGTCCGTGTCGGGCGCTTCGATGAGCGGGGAGCTGCCGGTTCCCATCGGCGCCTGGGCCGCCTGCTTGGCGGCCTTGCGCGCCTGCGCGCGCTCAGCGCGGATGCGCCGCGCGACGGAGCTGAGGGACTCGTGGCCGAGGTCGTCGTTCAGCAGGCTCAGCTCGATGTAGCTCTTGAGCGCGTAGACCTCGCGCTTGGTGGCGCGGCGGGGGCGCTTGGCGCCTGTGTACTGGTCCCAGGAGCGCGCGAAGCTGGCGAGGTCGGTACGCCCGCCGTTGCGATGCGCGGCGAGCATCGGGCAGACGCCGTCGCTGTCGCGGTCGCGATAACCGCCGGCGATGATGCGATTGCGACGGATTCCCTCGAGCATCGCCACGCGGGTGCGGACCGGCAGCGCGTCGACGGCTGTGCGCATGCGCTGGGCGGGATTTCGTGAATTCGTTCCCATACGGGAAGAATGGATAGCGACTCGCGCCCCGCGGGGATGAAACTTTGCCACCGAAATCGGAACTCCACAGATGAGCAGCAGAAAGCTGACCGTCCTGGTCGCGGCCTTCGGGGATCCCGGGCACGTGTTCCCGGCGCTTGCACTTTCCAGGGCGCTGAAGGGCCGCGGGCACGAGGTGGTCGTGGAGACCTGGGAGCACTGGCGCGAGGCGGTCGAGGCCGACGGGCTCAGGTTCATCGGCGCCGAGGGCTATCAGGTGTTCCCTCCGCCGCGCCCCGGCGGCGGTCACGGGGCGACGGCAGCCGACGCCGCCGAGGCGCTGGTGCCGACGCTCGAGGAGTTGCGGCCCGACGTCGTGGTCAGCGACATCCTGACGCTCGCACCGAGCCTGGCGGCCGAGCTGACTGGGTCGCGGCTCGTGACCCTGGTTCCGCACGTCTACCCCGTCCACGAAGCGGGGATGCCGTTCTTCTCGTTCGGCTGGATGCCGCCGCGCACGCCGATCGGGGCGGCGGCATGGAAGGCGGCACTGCCGCTGCTGGAGCACGGTCTGCGAATCGGTCGCGACGACATGAACGCATCGCGGGCGCGGCTCGGGCTGCCGGCGCGCGAGCGCTTCCACGGGGGGATCAGCGACGAGCTGGTCCTGGTGGCGACCCTCCCGCAGCTTGAGTATCCGCGCGAGTGGCCGGCGCACGTCCGGGTCTGCGGGCCGATGACGTTCGAGCTGCCGCATGAGGACATCGACCTACCGCGAGGGCGATTCGCCGCTCGTACTGATCGCGCCGAGCACGTCGCAGGATCCCGACTGCAGATTGGTCAGCGAGGGGCTGGCGGCCCTGGCGGATGAGCCGGTCCGCGTGATCGCAACCACGAACAACCACGTTCCGCCTACACCAATCGACGTCCCGCCCAATGCTCGGTTGGTCGACTGGCTTTCGTATTCCCAGGTGATGCCCGCGGCCGACCTGGTCGTTTGCCACGGTGGCCACGGGACGGTTGTGAGGGCGCTCGGCTTCGGCGTGCCCGTCCTCTGCTGTCCGGCGGCCGGCGACATGGCGGAGAATGCCGCTCGGGCGGCCTGGGCCGGGACGGGTCTGATGATTCCCTGGCGACTGGCGCGGGCCGCGTCACTCAGGCTGGCGGTCAGGCGACTTCTTTCAGAGCCGCGGTTCCGGGCGGCTGGCGGATGAGCCGGTGCGCGTAGTGGCAACCACCAATAACCACGTGCCACCGTCGGAAATCGAGGTGCCGCCCAACGCTCGGCTGGTCGACTGGCTCTCGTACTCGCAGGTGATGCCCGAGGCGGACCTGGTGATCTGTCACGGCGGCCACGGAACCGTTGTGCGGGCGCTCGGGTTCGGTGTGCCCGTGCTCTGCTGCCCGGCCGCCGGCGATATGGCGGAGAACGCCGCGAGGGCCGCCTGGGCGGGAGCCGGCCTGATGGTTCCCTGGCGACTGACGCGCTCCGGGTCGCTTCGGCTGGCGGTCAGGAGGTTGCTCTCAGAACCTCGCTTCCGGGCTCGGGCCGAGAGATTGCGGTCTGGAGTCAGGCGAACGACGGCGCGGTGATCGGCGCCGGAGCGATCGAACACATGCTGACCGACGAGATGCCCTCCCCGATACCAACCCGCGTGGATTGAGGGTAAAAGCTCCGGGGGTGGGATTCGAACCCACGACCCTTCGGTTAACAGCCGAACGCTCTTCCGCTGAGCTACCCCGGAACGGGTGGCGCGCGATCAAGCTCAAACAATCCGAACTGGACCGGCGGGCCATACTTTACCGCCAGCACGGCGCAGCCGGCTTCGATTTCCGCATGGCAGTTTGCGCACAGAGCAGCGCACACTTGCGAACCTCCTCGGAGCTCCGCCATCGCGTCGCGTGCGCCCTCGCTGAGCGATCCCAAAGGACTTCTCGCCGGATCGAGATGGTGAAATTCCAGGGCCGCACGGCAACGGTCGTAGCCGCAGATGCCAGCACGCCCCGCCGGCCTCCGCGACAAGGATCTCGCTTGACCTTCTGCGCGATGTCGGGCCACTGATTACCGTCGAGTCCGACACGTGTCGAGCAACGCTCAGTCAAACTCGCCGCCATCTCCCTCACGTGGTCCGTGCAGTCCGTTGTGCGCTTGCGTGCTCGGGTCGTCACCATGTCGCATGGCCCCAACGATCCCAAGCGGCTCGGACGGAGGAAACGCGAACATGTGTTCGTACGGGCTACTACGCGCCGCGGCGGCTCGCCGGGCGATTCGCTCGGCGAGATCCGCTCGCTGGCGCTGCAGTGCCACGAGGGCTTCGCCGCCTGCTCCCTGCGCCGCCTCGATCCGTTGCTCGACCATGCGCTGCTCGAGCTCGAGGAAGTTGATCTCCATCGCCTCCTCGCTGGCCGGCTCGCGCTCGGACATCATCTTCACCTGGGTCACCAGAGCGACCAGCTCCTCGTCGTCCCTCGGCAGCCCCGACAGCGGCGAGTCCGGATGGGCGAGCAGCCACTCGCGTGCCCGCTCGACCACCGGCGTCGATAGGTGCTCGGCGCTCAGCTTCTGCAGGAACTCGCGACCCCGCTCGGGCGCCGCGACGTACATCGCCAGCAGCGCACGCTCTCGCCGCTGCTGGGTGCTCGGCCGCGCTGGCGCCTGTGGACGCGTCGCCGGATCGTTGCCGGCGTTGACCGTCGGCCTCACCCCCACCTGGCGGCGCGGCGTCGCCGCGCCGTCCAGCTCGCCGGGGTCCTCAGAGATCCGTCTGCACGACCAGGGCCGGGTTGGCGTTGAGCCGGTCGGCGACCTCACGAGCCATCTCGTCGCGGCTGATCGTCTCCCCCATCCCCGCCAGCACCGGAATGACCTCGTTCAGCGCCTTGTCGCGGCCGGCCGGGGACTCGAGGTTGGCCTCGTCGAGGATCTTGCGCGCGTGGAAGACGGGCATTTCGACGGCGTCGTCGAGCAGGGCGCGGAACTTCTCCAGGACATCGGCCGGGGCCGGCTTCCCTTCGGGAAGCAGCGTGTCGGCGGGATCCTCGCCGGGCGTCATCGCGGCGACCCGCAGGCTGAGCGCCTTCAGCGTTCCACCTCCGGAGCGGCGCGCGGCACGGTTCGCCCGCAGCATCGCCTCGCGACCGGCGCGGTCGGCGTCGAGCGCGAGCACGACCTCCTCCGCGTGCGCGGACGAGCTCCTTGAGCTGCTCGGGCGTGACCGCGGTGCCCATCACCGCGACCGCCTCGGTGATGCCCGGCCTGGTGCAGCGCCAGCACGTCGGTGTAGCCCTCGACGACGACCGCGCGACCCGCTCTTGGCCATCGCCCCGCGCGCGCGGTCGATCCCGTAGAGGGTGCGGCTCTTGTGGTAGAGCTCGCCCTCCGGCGAGTTCATGTACTTCGGCGTGCGATCGGCCTGCTGGAGGATGCGGCCGCCGAACCCGACCGTGCGCCCGCGCGGATCGCGGATCGGGAACATCACCCTCGAGCGGAACTTGTCGTAGAAGCCGCCCTCGCGGCCCTTCTGGATCAGCCCGACCTCCCGCAGTTCCTGAATCGAGAATCCGGCCCGCTGGCCGCGCTCCAAGACGACACCCCAGTCGCTCGGCGCGTAGCCGACGCCGAACTCGTTCAGGATCTCCTGGCTCAGCCCGCGGCCGGCCAGGTAGTCGCGCGCCTTCCTGGCCTTCGGGCGAATCGGCCAGGTAGTTGACGTAGAAGCCGGCCGTCCGCTCCAGCAGCTGGAACAGGCGCTGGCGCCGCTGGCGCTCGCGCTCGGCCTGGGGGTCCTCCTCCTCGCGCTGAATCTCGATCCCGTAGCGCTCCGCCAAGGCCTCGACGGCCTCGGGAAAGCCGAGCCCCTCCTTCTCCTGGACGAACTTGATGACGTCGCCGCCCGCCTCGCAGCCGAAGCAGTAGTAGAGCTTGTCGCGGGCGCTGACCGAGAACGACGGCGTGCGCTCGTCGTGGAACGGACAGAGCCCGGAGTAGCTGTCGCCGGTCCGGCGCAGGTCGGTGTAGGCCGAGATGATCTCGACGATGCTCGCGGACTCGCGGACCCGCTCGATCGTGTCCTGGGTGAACGAGACTCACAGCCTCGATTCCTCCGGCAGCGCGATCTGGCGGTAGCGGGCGATGCAGTAGCGGTCGGTCATCCCGGCGATGTAATCAGTGACGGCCTGCAGCAGCTCCTCGCCCGCCACGTCGCCGCCCGGCAGCTCGCCCGGGTGCTCGAGGTAGTGGTCGAAGAGCCCGCGCATCGTCCGGTCGACCCGCTCGTGCTCGCCGCGCGCCTCCGGGCCGAGATAGACGCGCTCGAACATGAACTTGCGCAGCCGCAGCATCGCCCCGCCGATCTCGTCGCTCTGGGCGATGTCGCCGGCCGCGGCGAGGCGTCGACGATGTCGCGGACCAGCGTGTCGATCCGCTGCGAACCCGTCGGCCCCAGCAGCTCGATCTCGCCCGCGGGCAGATCGGCCTCGACGAGGATCCCGGCCCGCAGCGCGTCGTCGATGTCGTGGTTGATGTAGGCGACACGGTCGACCAGCCGGACGATCCGGCCCTCGAGCGTCGCGGGCTTGTCGGGACCGGTGTGGTTGAGGATCCCGTCGCGCACCTGCTCGGTCAGGTTGAGCCCCTCCCCGTCGCGCTCGAGCACGTCGACCATCCGCAGGGAATTCGGCGTTGTGGCGAAACGCCAGCCCGCGCCAGCTCCTGCAGCGTCTGGTCGAGCACCTCCTCGCCGATGTGCCCGAAGGGCGGATGGCCGAGGTCGTGACCGAGGCCGATCGCCTCGGTCAGATCCTCATTGAGGCCGAGCGCCCGGGCGACCGTGCGCGAGATCCCGCAGGTCTCGAGCGTGTGGGTCAGCCGGGTCCGGTAGTGGTCGCCCTCGGGCGCGATGAAGACCTGCGTCTTGTGCTTGAGCCGCCTGAACGCCTTCGAGTGGACGATCCGGTCGCGGTCGCGCTGGAAGGGCGTGCGCACGGGGCTGTCGGGCTCGGGCTCGCGGCGGTTCGCCGGGTAGGACGCGCGTGGCCAGCGCCCAGAGGTACTCGGCCTCCCGGCGCGCACCCGCGCCTCTAGCGGCGCCGTGGGCGCGTTGACCCGGTCGGATGATGTGACGGACAGTGGTCGCTCCTCGCTCTCCGGGTCGATTCTAGGTAGGCCGGCCTGACGCCCGGGGGCGCCGTCGTCGCAAGTTAGAGCCGAAACTGAGCCCAGCCGTGCCTTCGGCGTCCCGCCCCTAGGCTTAACGGCCATGCCAGTCGCCCTGATCACAGGCGCCAGCTCCGGGATCGGAGAGCAGTTCGCTCGCCAGCTGGCCGCCCGCGGCTACGAGACGATCCTCGTTGCCAGACGCGCCGACCGCCTGCAGGCACTCGCGGCCGAGCTTCCAGCCCGAGGCCCACGTGATCGCCTGCGATCTGACGGCAGATCGCCGCCTCCCTCCGGCTCAGGTCGCTGAACTCGGGCGTGAGGTCGACCTGCTCGTCAACAACGCCGGCTTCGGCACCTACGGCCGCTTCTGGGAAATCGAGCCCGGGCGCGACGCCGAGATGGTCCGCGTCAACTGCGAGGTCGTCGTCACCCTGACCCGCGCCTTCCTGCCCTCGATGGTCGAACGGCGCAGCGGCGGCGTGATCGTCGTCGCCTCGACCGCCGGCATGCAGCCGATTCCCTACGAGATGACCTACGCCGCCTCCAAGGCCTTCGCGCTCTCCTTCACCGAGGCCCTGCACGAGGAACTGCGCGGGACCGGCGTCAAGGCCGCTCGCGGTCAACCCCGGTCCCGTGCCGACCGAGTGGCAGGGCGTCGCCGGATTCGAGGGCGCCGCCGGGGTCGTCCCTGGCGAGATCACCGCCGACCAGGTCGTCAGCGAAGCACTGGCCGCCTACGACAAGGGCCGGCGCTCGATTGTCCCCGGCACCCTCTTTCGCTGGTTCCTGCGCGCCAGCAGCATCGGGCCGCGCGCGGCGCAGTTGCGGGTCACCGCGCGGCTATATGACCCCGACCGCCGCCCGGCGACTGACCCAGCCGACGATGGCGAGCGGCGACTCCAGCAGCGCGTACGACGCGATCCCCAGCGGAGCGATCTCGCGCACCTGCTGGCGGATCGCCGAATCCCCGCGCTTCCAGGGATTCATCATGGCCGTGATCGTCGCCAACGCGATCACGCTCGGGCTGCAGACCTACGACTCGATCGAAGCGAACGCCGGAGAGTTGCTCGACGTCCTCGACGCGGTCTTCCTGGGCATCTTCGTGGTCGAGCTGGTGATCCGCATCACCGCCTACGGCAGGCACCCCCGGAACTTCTTCCGCAACGGCTGGAACGTCTTCGACTTCGTCGTCATCGCCGCCGCCTTCGTGCCCGGCATCCGCGAGAACGCGACCCTGCTGCGAATCGCCCGGCTACTCCGAGTCGTGCGACTGGTCAGCGTGCTGCCGGACCTACGGATCATCCTCAAGGCGATGGCCCACAGCCTGCCGCCGATCGGGGCCTGGCGGTGATGACCGCCCTGTTGATGTACGTCTACGGGATGATCGGCTGGATCCTCTTCCACGAGGACCTGCCGAACCAGTGGGGAACGATCGGCGACGCGATGCTGAACCTGTTCATCGTGCTGACGCTCGAGAGCTGGCCGGACCTGCTGCGCGATGCACAGGAGGTGCATCCCGCCTCCTGGATCTACTTCGTCTCCTACGTCCTGATCGCCTCGTTCCTCGTCATCAACATGCTGATCGGGATCGTCATCAATTCGATGGAGGAAGTCCGCGCCGCCGAGCGCGAGGCGGAGCAGCACCGCAAGGAGCGCCGGCGCGAAAAGGCGATCAAGCGCGGGGAGAAGTGGAGCCGGTCGAGCGCGGGCCGACCCCTCTCGAGCGCGTGCATGAGTTGAAGGTGGCCTTGACAGAGCTGGAAACGGAGCTGACGCGGGAGCGGCTGCGTCAGGAGCAGTAGTACGCGGACTAAGCGGCGGCGCGCAGGCTGACGTGAGCGTGATGCTCGAGCGTCTCCGAAATCGCGCGTTCGGCCTGGCGCAGCTCTGCGGCACCGGCCGCGGGGGCATCCGCAAGCGGACGGGCCAGCGCCTCCACCATGAAGCGATGGGCCCCGGAAGAGAGGCCGAAGCCGCCGGCCTCGCAACTCGAGCAGACAACTCCCCCCGCCGCTCCTGAGAACCCGGAGAGCCCGTCGGCCTCGCCGCAGCGTGCGCAGGCGGATAGCTCGGGTGAAAAGCCGGCGGCAAGCGTCAATTTGAGCCGGAACGCAAGCGCGGTCGCCAGGTCGGCGGCGGGCGCCACCGGGAGTGTTCGACGACTCGTCATCCGGGTCACCGTCAAGCAGCGCCAGGTACCGGCAGAGCAGGTTGTAGGCCGCGGGGTTCGCCTCGGCAGCGTCGAACAGCCGCAACACCGCATCGCAGGCCCGAGCCGCCGCGCCGAGCGCCGCGCCGTCTGAGCGCAGCTCGGGGTAGCCGTCGATGGTCGAGGCGCCGGTCACCGTCGCCAGCTCACCGCGCCCCTCGTGGAGAATCAGATCGAGCCGGAAGAAGGGCTCGAGGCGGCCACCGAACCGCGACCGCGGCTTGCGCGAGCCTTTGGCGATGGCGCCGAGGCGCCCCCGACTGGCGCTGTAGAGGTGCAGCACTCGGTCGGCCTCGCCGAAGCGGATGCTCCGCAGCACGATGGCCTCGGTCTTGAAGCTCCCGGGCATCGGACAGAGCTTGCCCCTCGCCCCGGACGGCACGCGTGGGCTCAGGAGCCCGGACGATCAGCGGCCTCAGCGCCGCGCACTCCCCCGTGCCCAGCCCGCCCCTGGCCTTGAAGCTGAGCCGCAACCGGTTTCGGCCCTGCAGGATCACCTCGCCGTCCCGCAGGCGCGCGGTCCCCGCCAAGGCGCCGCGAAGCGCCGAGGCGCTGCGGGTGCCGCCGACTACCTCCAGCCCGCCGATCCCGCTGCCCGTGGCTGGGGCGTTCGCGCGAACACCCAGGCAGGCAAGGCCGCCCGCCGGCACGCGCACCAGGGCGACCCCGGCAAACTTGGCGCCGCCGGCGGCAAACCAGGTGATATTGAAGTTGCCCACCCAGCGGGCGCGTCTCGCGCCAGCGCGAAGCCGGCCGGGAAGCAGCTTTACCGGCACCCGTCCCTGGACCGCCTGCTCGACGGTGATGTCCCCCTCCGGGCTCAAGAGCGAGTCGGGGACTTCGCCGACCATCTCCGGGAACTGCGGCCGGAACCTGAAGACGGCGCCGCTGCCCTGGGTGCGGCGAAGCAGCGACCTCGCCGAGCCCGCGGCGGCGTTGGCGTCGACGAAGATCGTCCGCGTCGTCGTCGCCTGAGCACCGGTGTCGTCGGTCACCTTCAGGCCGATCGCGTAGGTGCCCGGGTGCTCGTACTGCCAGGTCGTCGTGGGCGTGCCCCCGGTGTCGCGTTCGAAGTTGTTCGGCGTGAAGTCCAGGTCCCACTGATAGCGGACGATCCTGCCGCCCAAATACGATGGCCGCGTGCCGCTTCGGACCAGAGCATGGATCACCGCCTCGCGCGCTGCGTCGCCGCTTTCAGCCCGGTCGCCGGGAGCAGGATCGCTTCAAGCGCCGCTGCGAGTGGATCGCGGGAAACGTCGAGGGGCGCTCGTTCGTGGACGTCGGCGGCCTCTACGGTCTGGCCGGCGAGATCGCCTTCGTCGCCGCCCGCGCCGGCGCTGCGCCCGTCTCGCTGTTCGACGCCGGCGACGCGGTGCTGACCGCTTTTCCATTGAAGCTCGAGGAAACGGGACTGGACGTGCGCTTCGTCCAGGGCGACCTCTGCAGAGCCGGCGACGCCGGAGCGCATCGGAGTCCATGACGTCGTCTGGTGCACCGGGGTGCTCTACCACACGCCCGACCCGGTGGCGCAGTCGACGACGCTGCGCGAATTCACCGGCGAACTGCTCTACCTCGGAACCCACGTGATCCCGGAGGTCCCGGGCATCGAAAATGCGTGCGTCTTCTATCCCGGTCTCGGGGAAAGCTCGCGGGAGGCCTACGCGACCGCCCACGCCGGAGCCGAGAAGCTCTGGGGATCGGCCAGCCCTTTGTCGACGACCCGATGGTCGGCTACGGCAACTTCTGGTGGGGAATCACCCCTGTCCGCTCTGCGCTCGATGCTGATGACGGCCCGCTTCGAGATCGTCGAGGAGATCCTCGATCCCGAATTCCCGTTCCATCTCGACATCGTCGCTCGGCCGATCGACCGCCATCCGGTGATGCCGCCGACCTCCTACTACCGCGAGCGCGCGGCGAGGCCCGCGAGCGCGGCGAGGAGCCGCCCCCCTTCGAGACCTACTACGACGAGTCCCGATGAGCTGGGAGGTCGAACACAGCGTGCACAGCGCGGCCCCGTCCGCCGTCTGGGTGCTCTGGGCTGCATTGGAAGCGCTGGCCGGACTGGAACGAGCAGATCCGTGAAGCGGAGCTCGAGGGGCCGTTCGAGGTCGGGACGGTCGCCAGGATCAAGTTCAAGGGCGGCGGGAAGATGGTCTTCACGATCACCGAGCTGGAGCCCGAGCGGTTGTTCATCGACACGGCCCGGCTTCCGGCGTGGCTGAGCCACGAACACCGGATCGAAACCTCGGACAGCGGAATCGAGATCCGCAACCGCTTCGTGCTCTGGGGCTGCTCTGCCGCTTCTACGTTTTGATGATGGGCCGCTCGCTGCGCAAGGCGGTTCCCGCGCTGCCCGAAAAGGAGCGGGAACTAGCCGAGGGCGGCGGCTGAGAGCGTACGGCGTCCCTGATCGCCGCCGCCGTCAGCGTGGCGGCCACGGTGCCGACGGCCAGGGCGTCGAACCGGTCGCTGGTCTGCTGGCCCGACGCCAGGAAGAAGACGACGTCACCGTCGACGTCGGAGAAGACCGGATCGACCGCCCTCGCGATCCCGCCGCTTGCCATCCGCGCCGCCCGGTGTAGACCCGCCTTGTCCAGCGACGCGTCGCTCATCACGCAGACCAGGGTCGTGTTGGCCTCGAGCAGGCTTGCCCAGTCGGCGGGCCGTCGATCCCGAAGATCACGCCCAGCCGCGCTGACCGGCTCGCCGTCGTCCCCCGTGGCCCGCTCGCCAGCAGGCCGCCATCCTCGCCGACGATGTCGCCAAAGGCGTTCGCCACCGCATGCCGCCACGGTGTCGCCGCGCCCTGCCGGGGCCGGCCGCGTAGCCGACGCCGCCCTGCGCGGCCCGTTCGCGACCGAGCACCTTGCCGACGGCCGCGCCGGTTCCCGCCCCATCGTCCCCGGTCCGGCACGCCCTCCGCGGCCGCCTCGCAGGCTGCGTAACCGGCGTCGCGGTCAGGCCGGGCCTTCGGGTCACCCGCCGCCAGGTAGGATAAGCTCCTGCACGATCGGTACCGGGCCCGGCTGGCGTCGCGTAGCCGAGGCCGCGCTCGTCGTGCCAGCTCATGACCCCGTCTGCGGCCGCCAGGCCGAAGGCACTTCCCCCGGTCAGCGTCACCGCCGTCACCTCTGCGGTCCCGGCGAGCGGCCCAATCACATCGGTCTCGGCGCGTGCCCGGCCCGCCCCCGCGCACGTCGACGCCACCGCGAGAGCCCGGTGGGGCGAGCACGACCGTGCAGCCGGTGCGGCCGACGGCGTCCGTCCAGTGACCGATCCCGGAAGCCGGCAGGCGGCTCGATCATCGCTTTGCCGCCAGCGGGCGCGCACCTGGCGGCGCGCCGCGGCCGCCTGCGCAGGCGCCGCTGGCAGGCCGGACAGAAGTAGCTGGAGCGACCACCGATCACGATTCGCCGGATGCTCTCGCCGCAGCGCGGGCAGTCCTGCCCTTCGCGGGTGTGGACCAGGAACTCCTCCTGCATCGACCCCTTCTCACCTTCGGCGTTCACGAGTCGTCGATTGACGAACCGCCGTTCGCCAGCGCCAGTTCCAGCGTTTCGACGATCGCGGCGCGCAGGGCCTCGGCGCGCTCCGGCCGGATCGAACCCGCCGGTGAAAGCGGATGCAGCTCGGCGCGATGCAGAGCCTCGTCCGCGTAGGATTCGCTCGATCCCGGCGATGCCCTTCTGGTTGAGCAGAAACGACTTAAAGGGCACGATCCGCCCAGCCGCGATCTGCGCGATCGCCTCAGCGGTCAGCTCGTCAGAGAGCGGTTCGATCCCGACGCGCTGGGCAAAATAGGCCGGCAGGTCGGCGTCGTCGACCAAGATCCCCGTACCGAAGCGGCGCACGTCCGAGAACCAGACCTCGGTCCCGTCGTCGAGCGTCAGGCGGGCTCTCAGGTGGCGCAGGCCGGGGTCGCCTTCATAGAGCCGCGGCTGCCCGGCCCGGTCGATCTCCATCAGGTCGATCAGCTGCTTCGGCGCCGTCCCCGGAAGCCCGGAGCAGCAGGTTCCCCGTCATCCGCAGGTGCATGATGAGGGACGCTCCCCCTCGAGATGGAGGATCAGGTACTTGCAGCAGGCACCCCGCAGCCTCGATTCGTTTGCCGGCCAGCGCGTTCTCCGTGCCCCGCGCGGACGTCGGCGCCGTCCACTTGTCGTCGAGCACCTCGGCGCTGATGATCCTGCGCCCGACCACTGCGGGCTCGAGCTGGCGCCGCACGGTCTCAACCTCAGGAAGCTCTGGCACCCCCAAATCATGCCGAACGTCCGTATTGGCCGCGCATAGGGGGTCAATCCGGACGTTCGCCGCGTTTGTTGGGGCTACGCGCGGGCCCTTGGGTGAGACTTGAAGTAGACGGCTTTGATTTCCTCGCCGCTCAGGTGGGTGTAGAGCTGGGTGGTGGCGACATCGGCGTGGCCGAGCATCTCCTGGACCGATCGCAGATCGCATCCGCCCTCAAGCAGGTGGGTAGCGAATGAGTGGCGCAGTGTGTGAGGCGACATCTTGTCCTCGAGGCCTGCCGCCCGGGCGTATCCCCGAATGATCTTGTAGAGGCCCTGGCGGGTCAGCGGACCGCCCCGCTGGTTGAGGAAGAGTTTGTGATCTTCGTCGCCCAACAAGGTCGAGCGGCCCGTTGGAGGTAGCGCGCCACGGCGGCCGATGCCTCCTTGCCAACCGGGACCAAACGCTCCTTGGAACCCTTGCCCTTGGCGCGCAAGAAACCTTTCCTCGAGGTCGACGCTGGTGATCGTCAGGCCGACCGTCTCTGAAGCCCGCAGGCCGCATCCGTACATCAACTCGAGCAGAGCCCGATCGCGTAATCCGGCGGGATCGGTCCCGGCTGCCTTTTCGAGTAGGCGTTCGACCTCGGGATAGGAAAGGACCCGGGGAAGCTTTCGGCCGCGACGCGGAGGGCGCAGATCGGCCGTCGGATCGGCCTCCACGCCGTGACTGCGTCGCATGTGGCGGTAAAAAGATCGCAAGCAGGCTGTCTTTCGGTTGATCGTCGCGCCGGAAACACCGCTTGGCCCAGTCGCAAGCTCGGCCAGGAACTCGCTGACATCGGCTGGGCTGGCCCGCGGCTGTTCGCTCGCGCTCGGCGAGGAAGCGACCGAACTGGAGCAGATCGGTGCGATAGGCCTGCAGGGTATTGCGCGACAGCCCGCGCTCGAATTCGAGGTAGGCAAGGAAATCTAGGATCAGCGCTTCAAAGCGCTCCCCCACTTCAGGACGATCAGGCGTAGTCGCGGTGGCCATCGCCGTAGGAGTTCGCGGGCGCGGCTGGGCACCCTGCCGGTGCAACCAGGCTGCGTGGTGCAATCGACTAGCCAGGTCAGGCCGAAAGCGGCTGGCCCGCGACTAATGCGCAAGCATCATCAAGCCAATCAGCGACTTCGAGTCCGAGCACTGCTCGATCGCCCCTCGGAGGTCATCCATCGGCCAGGCGATCACCTCGATCCGCTCTTCGGGGTCGGGCTCGAATGCAACCGAATCCAGATCGGTTGCCAGGAAGATGTGGATCGATTCTTCGGCGAATCCGGGCGAGGCGTAAACGGTCTTGAGCGCCTCCCAGGTCTCGGCGGTCTTGCCGATTTCTTCTTCGAGTTCGCGGCGGGCACAATCGATCGGAGGCTCGCCAATCACGTCGAGCTTGCCAGCCGGGACCTCCAAGAGCGACGGTTCGCCTACCGCCTCGCGCGGCTGGCGGACCAGCCAGACGTGGAGATCATCATGGGCGACTATCGCAACGGCGCCTGGGTGCTCGACGATCTCGCGCTCCGCGGTGCCGCCATCCTCGTAGGAGAAGGTGTCGATACGCACGGTCGCGATGGCACCTGAATAAACCGTTCGGCTGTCAATCCTTTTCATCGTGCTCCCTCCGGGCCTCGTTGACGAGGCGGCCGAGCGTGGCTCCGGATGCCAACGCTGCGGCGAAGAAGAGTTCGTCGTGCTCGAGATCGCGGCCCATCGTCCGCGCCGGGAGGCCGCTCTCGCGATATGCGGCCAGGTCGAATCCCTCCAGCTGAATGCGGTGGCGGCCCTTGCAGACATCCTTGAGGTCGGCGTAGGCCTCAACCGCATCACCAGCATCTCCAGGGGGGGCCTCCGGGACCGGCACCACCGCTGACCCGAGCAGGTTTTCGAGCACGGTCGCTGTGTGGTGGCTGAGGCCACGGTGGCGCTCACGCTCGTCGCCGGAGGACAGGCGCGGGGGCCACCACGGTCTCGAGCCCCAGGGCGATCGCCGCGTGGGCGTTATCCAGGGCCGCCATGCCGCCATGACCGAAGCGTGTCGCCGAACCCAAGATGCCCGGCCCGGGGCCGACTATTGCTGCGTCCCAGCCAAGGCCGGCAGCTGCGTCAAGGCCACCGATGACGCTGATCGCCTCATGCTCAGCTCCGTAGCAGGGCCCTGCCGAGATGTGGCCGCACAGCAGGCCCGACTCCCGCATCTCCCCCACCACCCTTGAAAGGCTTGCCGGGAGGGCGCCGCCGAACGACTGGACATAGCCGACCTGCAGCCCGGGAGTCGCCACCTGAGCGGCCCAGGCCAGCGGGGCCAGGTAGCCATGGAGAGGAATGATCGCCGCCACGAGGGCCGGTCGGGATTCGCGTTTGCGCCGCCGTGTCCGTCGTGGGCGCGGCGAATTCCTCAACCGGGCCTACGGGGTGTTGGAGTGAGCTGTAGTTGAGCTTGATCACGTGCTCGCCGTCATCACCACCCCCGGCGAGGCCCCGGGTCAGGTTGACGTGGACGACATCAAAGCCGCCAGACCCCAAACCCAGGTCGAGCGCCTCGGTGTTGACGACAACGTCATCACCCACCTCGACCGGCCCGATCAGAGCGGGGTCTGCCCAGGCTCGCCGCTGCTCGCCATCGATCTCGACCGTGAGCGGATCGGCGGCCACTACGAGGCCCCTCCGCAACTTCAACATCAACCCGCGGCCCCGGGCTCGATCTGGCCAGCCGCAGTGTCGGCAATCGAAGCGCAGATCTCGAGCATCAGATCAAGGTCGGCGAGGCTGACCGATTCATCAGCCGTGTGGTTGTCGGTGGTCCCATTGGCGAGCAGCAGGCAATCGAACCCGGCCGCCCTGAAGGCATTGGCATCGCTGCCTCCCCCGGTGGTTATCGGCTTCGGCTCTACACCGTGATCGCGAAGCGCCTGCTCGGCAATCTGGAGCGATCGTGCCTTTGGATCAAGTCGATACCCGCGGAACATCTCGCTGATCTCCACCTCGACATCGCAGCCGTGATCTCCAGCCGCAAGAGTGCAGGCGTCAAGCATCTGGTGAGCGATCTCGACAGCGCGGGCAGGATCAACGCAACGGGCTTCACCTTCAACCCGGCAGTGACCGGCGACGACGTTGGCCGCGGTTCCGCCCTCAACGGTGCCGATGTTTGCGGTGGTCTCATCGTCGATCCGGCCCAGATCCATACCGGCGATCGCGGCTGCGGCTGCGGCGATGGCGCTGCGTCCGGATTCGGGACGGATCCCGGCGTGGGCTTCGATTCCCTGGAAGTCTGCGATCAGCTTCTTGTAGGTGGGCGCGGCAATCGCGTACTCGCCGATCGGGGTCGCATGGTCAAGGACGTAGCCGACGTCGGAGTGCAGCGAGCTGACGTCGAAGGCATGGGCGCCGCGCAGGCCATCCTCCTCGGCGACGGTCAGGACCAGCTCGATACCGCATGCCCGGGGCTGTTCCGCCGCCCCGGCAATCAATTCCATCATCACCGCTACGGCCGCCTTGTTATCGGCCCCGAGGATGGTTTCCCCGGCGCTGCGGTACACGCCCGCTTCCTCGACCACCTGAATCGGTGCGCTATGGGGCACTGTGTCCATATGGGCGCAGAACATGACCCAACCCGGACCGGTCCCGGCAACCCTGGCAATCAGGTTGCCGCACTCGGCCCTGGCGGCTTCGGCGCGATCGTCTTCTGTGACCTCAATGCCCAGACCACGAAGCTCGGCGCTCAGGGCTTCGGCGACGGCCCGCTCGGACCCGGTCGGGCTGGGAATCTCGCAGAGATCGACGAATCGCTTGTGCATCCTCTCGCTCACCGGTCCAAACCACTAAGCCCGTGGGCGGAGCGGCAGGAAAAATGATCACCCGATCGAAGACCGCCGCGGAATCCGGTTCGCGATCAGATCTTCGAATCAGGCCCGCTCTGTCCGCTTGACCGGCTGGCCGGGCTTCCACAACTCGAGGACGATCAAGGTCCGCCAATCCTCGTTGAAGTCCGACCCAGGACCCGCCTCCTCGATCTCCAGCCTGAACCAGGTGGGCGCCCAGTTATCGGTGTGGTCCGGCATCACCTCTTTGATCTGATCGGGATCGGATTCAAACCATATCATACGGCAATCCCGGAAATCTTCGCGTCCCCGGGCCAACCGGGCGGATCCTCGGAGCCACAAAATGTGAAAGCGCAAAGCGAGCGTCCCTCTGGAGATCCCGGGCAACTTGAGCGCGCGAGGCATGCTGCCGATCCACAAAAAAATCCCCTTGCCGACGAGACATGACCTCGGTGCCGCTGATTCGCGGCGCGCCGTCCTTGCGTAGCTAAGTCGCGCATCGTTTTGTGGGTAAATGCGTCAAGCCGCTGCCGCATCCGAGCTGCGAACTCCGGCTCTGCGGTTTCAAGGTCAGACCAGGTTGCCATCACATAGCGCGGCCAGAGCGCCCTTGATCCCAGCTGCCAAACTGCGGCGAACGCTAAGATCCTCCAAGTCGTCGGAAGAAAGCTGGATGCGCGCCTCCGCTTCAGAGATCCTCTGAAGGAGCTCGCCAAAATCCTGTCGTTAGGCCCCTTCAGCTAATCGTCTGCACCTCCCGACCTTGGCCTTCATCAGCTCGACCGAGGCAGCCGACGAACTCGCGAAACAGCGGCTCCGGGCGGGTCGGTCGGGAGTTGAACTCCGGGTGGAACTGGGAGGCGACGAAGAATGGGTGACCGGGCAGCTCGACCACCTCGACCAGCCGATCATCGGGTGAAGTGCCGCTGACGACCAAGCCTTCATCCTCAATGCGGCGCCGCAGCATGTTGTTGACCTCGTAGCGGTGGCGGTGGCGCTGATAGATGACAGCCTCGCCGTAGATCTCTCGAGCTCGCGTGCCTTCGTGAAGCTTCACCGGGTCGGCTCCGAGCCTCATCGTGCCGCCCATCTCCGTGATCTCCTTCTGCTCAGGCAGCAGGTCGATCACCGGGAACGGCGTCTCGGGGTCGAACTCGGCGGAGTTGGCGCCGTCCATGCCCGCCAGGTGCGGGCGACGTCGACGACCGCGATCTGCATGCCAAGGCAGATGCCGAGGTAGGGGATCCCCTGCTCGCGGGCGATCTGCGAGGCGCGGATCTTGCCCTCGATGCCGCGCTCGCCGAAGCCGCCGGGGATCAGTATCCCGTCGGAGGCGAGCAGCGCCTCCTCGTCGAGGTGCTCGGAGTCGAGCAGGTCGACGGTGACGTTCGTGCCATGGTGGTAACCGCCGTGATCGAGCGCCTCGATCACGGACTTGTAAGCGTCGGCGAGCCCGAAGTATTTGCCGACGAGGGAGATCTTGACCTCACCCGTCGCCGTATCGGCGCGGCGCACCAGGTCCTCCCACTCGGACAGGTCGGGCTTGTCGGCATCGATCCGAAGTGATCGAGGACGAGGTCGTCAACGCCCTCGGCACGGAAGACCAGCGGCACCTTGTAGACGTTGTCGACGTCGCGGGCCGAGACGACGGCCTCTTCACGGATCGAGGCGAAAAGCGCGATCTTTTTGCGCAGGTCGCGGTCAGGCCCTTCTCGGAGCGGCAGACCAGCACGTGCGGCTGGATTCCAATGCGTCGCAGCTCGTTGACCGAGTGCTGCGTCGGTTTGGTCTTCATCTCGCCGGCGTGGCCGATGTAGGGGACTAGCGTCAGGTGCATGAACATGCAGCGCTCGGGGCCGAGGTCGACGTAGAGCTGACGGATCGCCTCCAGGAACGGCAGCGATTCGATGTCGCCGACGGTTCCGCCGATCTCCGTGAAGACGAAGTCGACGGCCTGCGACTCGGAGACGATCAGGATGCGCTGCTTGATCTCGTCGGTGATGTGCGGAATCACCTGGACCGTGGCGCCGAGGTAGTCGCCGCGGCGCTCGCGGCGAATGACGTTGTTGTAGGCGGCGCCGGCCGTCACGTTTGAGGCGCGCGAAGTGTTCTCGTCGGTGAAGCGCTCGTAGTGGCCGAGGTCCAGGTCGGTCTCGGCGCCGTCCTCGGTGACAAAAACCTCGCCGTGCTGGAACGGGCTCATCGTCCCGGGATCGACGTTGATGTAGGGGTCGAACTTCTGCAGTGCGACCCGGAACCCCCTGGAAACCAAGAGCCGCCCGATCGAGGCGGCGGCGATGCCCTTTCCGAGGGACGAAACGACTCCGCCGGTGACGAAGATGAAGCGTGTGGAGCCGGAAGAATCCTTCAAATTGCCTCTGGACGGCCAGTCTAGGGACCGAGGGGGCGGAAGAGCGACCCGCCCCGGGTAGAAGCCGCTCAGTCCGTGATCTTCCAGCGACTCCGGGCGGGCGTTGGGTCGACGTTGCCGCTCGGATCCGTCGCCCGCACGCGGAACCCGTGCCTGCCGTCGTCCAGCCCCCTCATCCTCCGCGGCGAGCCACATGGCTTGTAGTCGCGGCGGTCGAGCTTGCACTCAAAGGTCGAGCCAGGTTCGTCGGAACTGAACTCGAAGCGCGCTCGGTGGCGTCCGACAACCGCTCCGGGGGCCCTCGTGATTTTGGTTTCGGGCGGATCGGTGTCCGGCAGGTCAGGGTCAGGCGGGCTGCAGCAGACGATGATCGGCGCGAGGATCGTGAAGTCGCGAGTAGCCGGGGTCGGATCCGTGTTCCCGGCGCGATCGGTCGCGATGACCTCAAACGAATGCGGGCCAGTCGCCAGCGCCCCCGCCGGGGTGTGGCTTTGCCCTGGCCCTGAGCACGGTCCGAACGGTGAATCGTCGATCCTGCACTGGAAGCTCGATCCGTCCTCCGCGGAGCTGAACTCGAAGGTGGGCGTGTCGTCACCGATCTCGGCGCCGGCCGCCGGACCGGCGGTGATCGTCGAGTCGGGCGGGGTCGTGTCGCTGACGATCTTTGCGACAAAGACGTCGGAGGTGCCATTGGCAGTCGTGTCAAATGCGCCCGCCGTCGTCGGGAAGGGGTCTGAGTCGGTTTCTCCGGTCACGTACGACGCCCCCATCGGGTCGACTGCGATGGCCCTCCCGCCGACGTCGCGCCCGGCGCCGCCGAGAAAGCCCGAGCTGGACAGCATCGAGCCCACAGAGTTGAGGCTGGCGACGAAGGCGTCAAAAACGCCGCCGTTGTAGCTCGTGTGGATCGTCCCAACGTCCCCCGGGGTCGTCGGGAAATTCGTTGACTGCGTGAAACCGGTGACATGGGCCGTTCCACCGGCGCCGAGTGCGATCGCTTCCCCAGAGTCGTAGATGGCACCGCCGAGGAAGGTCGAGTAGGCGAGATCCGCCGTCCCCGCTCCTGCTGGATTGAGCTTGGAGACGAAGCCGTCGTAGCCGGGCCCGCCGTGGGTCGTGTCAAAAGCCCCCAGGGTCGTCGGATAGTTCGGGTCCGGCGCTACGTCGGCGGTTTCCCCGGTCACGTATGCGTTGCCGGCCGCATCGACCGCGATCCCGTTTCCCTGGTCCTCCCCCGCACCGCCGAGGAAGGTCGAGTAGGCGAGATCGGTCGTGCCTCCCCCGACGGGATTCACCCTGGCGAAGAACGCGTCGTTGTTGGCGACGCTGTTGTGAGTGGTGTCGAAGGCGCCGGTCGTGGTCGGGAAGTCCGTTGTGTGCTCTTTCGTGTAGCCGGTCAGGTAAGCCTCACCGGAGTGAACGGCGATCGCCGCGCCCTCGTCCCAGCCCGAACCACCGAGCAAGGTCGAATAGGCGAGGTCGGTAGAGCCTCCGCCCGCGGGGTTCAGCTTGGCAAAGAAGGCGTCGAAGTCGCCGTTCTGGCTGGTGTCGTAAGCCCCCGTGGTCGTCGGAAAGTCCATGGTTCCGTCAAACGTGCTGCCCGTCACGTAGGCGGCGCCCATCCCGTCGAGTGCGATCCCGAGCCCCTGGTCGATGTGGTCCCCGCCCAGGAAGGTGGAATAAGAGAGCGCTGTTCCCGTCGCGTTGAGCTTGGCCACGAACACATCCGAGTTGATGCCGCCCCCGGCGGGGCCCCCGTTGTGCGTGGTGTCGAACGCTCCGGGGCTGGTCGGGAAATCCGACGTCGGCGGAGCCGCATCCCAAGTCTCGCCGGTGATGTAAGCAGAGCCGCCGCTGTCGACAGCGATCGCACGACCGACGTCAATGGAGTCGCCGCCGATAAAGGTCGAGTACTCGAGCGCCGTGCCCGCCGGATTGAGCTTTGTCACGAACGCTTGGTCGGAGTTCGAAACGTTCGATGTGTCGAACGCCCCCGGCGTAGTCGGGAAATCGCCGGACAGGATCGCGGCGACGCCTGTCACGTACGCGGCCCCGGCCCCGTCAACTGCGATCCCGTGTCCGGAGTCAGCGCCCCCACCGCCGAGGAGGGTCGAATAGACGAGCACTATCGGGTCGATCGTCAGCGGGCGCGAGCGCTCGTAGGGGCCAAGCTGGAAAGCGACGCGATCACCCATGAGGGAATACGAGCTTGCGACCTCGATCCGCTTTCCGGCGATCGTCTGGTAGGCGAGTGGAGCACGCTCGCGCAGCGTTCCTGCGGGGGTGACGATCAGCAAATCGCCGTTCGGCGCAATGGCCAATCTTCGCGCCCCCTCGACGTAGAGGGCGATCCGCGACGGGTCCGCACCCGGCCTCAGTCTGAAGTCATATTCGAGCCTGCCCCGGTTGCCGAAGTAGACGACATCTGTTCCGGGGTAGACGTCCCTGTAGCGCACCCGCTCAAACGTCTGCAGCCCCGTCTGCCACTTCGCGGGAGCGTCGCCGATCAGGTAGTTGGTCTTGCCCGGCAGCTCAGCGGCCCCGGCAACCTCGGCGGCTGCGCTGGCGCCGTCGAGACCCAGGCGAAGCACCGTCCCTCGGTTATCGCGCCCCGCCAGCTGGAGCGTCGCCGCCGTCGGCCCCAGAGAGAGCGTGAAGCCCGAGCCACGAGCGCTGAAGTCGACCGCGGGATCGAACTGCCCTTTGTTGGGCTCGAAGCTCAGCGGAAGCCGGGCGTAGTCGTGCTCGACGGCAGCCCACTCGGCTACTTGTGAAACCGGCTGCGTGATCTGCACGGCGGAGGGCGCGCCCAGCACGGCCGCGGCTGTGGCGCCTGCGAGCAACGGCGCCGCCAGCATCAGCCGAAGTAAGCGCGTGTCTGCCCTCAGACCCTGGATTTGTGGCGCAAGCTCGATGGCCCTCCACCCCAATCGATCGCCTGCGCCGAGCATACATCCGCCTGGCGGGCCGATGTGGATTTTTCAGCCTCCGCGGAGCCTGCCGATCCGGTCCAGCGAGCGCAGCGCAGGAACCCGTTCGATCAGGTCACCGAGGGAACGAAACTCCCCATAAGCGGTTATCGCCACGACGACCGCCAGCGCCACCAAACGAGCGTCGGCGCCCAGCGTGGTCAGCAGCCAGATACCAGCGAGCGCCCCGAGCAGGTTGGAACCCGTGTCGCCGAGCATCGCCCGCTCGCGCACCGTGTAAGCGAAACCGAGCGCGACGGGCGCGACAAACGGGCCGAGCAACTCGAGCGGGTAGGTGGTCCAGGCGCCGACGCAAAGTCCCGTTGCGAGCAGCGCGAACATCTTCTCGGTGCGGCCGGGCCCGGTGTCGAAAAGGTTCATCAGGTTCGTCGCCAGCAGCAGCAGGGCGATGTCTGCGATGTACTGCCAGCCCTCCTCCCCGCGCCGCGAGAGCACGAAGGCCGCCAGCGCCAGCGAACCGAGCGCCTTGATCGCGCCCGTCGAGAGCCGTCCCGAGAGCACCGCGCGCGCGTGCCCGCGCCAGCCGCGGGCGCTGTCGGAGCGGCGCCCCGGCCGAGCATGTCGTCAAGGAAACCGAGGAAGGCGACACCGATCACATAGGTGATCCAGCGCTCGAGGTCGGGCTCGAGCAGACTCTCGTCTACGAGCGCGTCGAGCGGCGCCAGGACGGCAAGCGCAACCAGGGCACTGGCCACGACGGCAGCCCCAATCGGGAAGGCCAGCATCCGGCCACGGTAGTTGGGCCGCTCCAAGCCTGCCGCGAGCAGCGCCGCGCGCCCGGCCGGCAGCACCGCCAGCGCGACGGCGAAGGAAGCGAGGGCGACCCAGGTCACCCTCGGCGCTGCCCTCGCCCCTGCCCTCGCCCCCGGCCGTCCGGCTTGGGGGCACTTCCACCGTCTACCGGTTCGAGCAGCAGTTCGGCAGCAGGCTGTCGGCTGTCTCCTTGACGCCATAGTTGCCCTGGGCGCCCAGCAGCCCGAACACCAGCGCCACCTTCCCGGAGGTCAGGTCGACGCTGTCGACGGTCGAGATGCCCTGCTCGTCGAAGAACGGGACCGTCGATGGAGCGGTGTCGCGACGCTCGACGGCGACCACCGGGGCGCCGGCGGCGTTCATCCCGGCGATAATCCCTCGCTCGAACTCGTCCGCGGCCACCTGCGCAGCCGAGTCGAGCCGCCGGGGTTGGCACGCATCAGCACGACCTGGTCAACCCGGCCGTCGTCACCGCTGAATTCGTCGAACAGCGCCCCGCGGGCGTCACGCAACAGCGCTCCGCCGCGAACGAGCTGGCGTCCCAGCAGCCTCGCGAACTCTCCGCTCTGGGCGGATCGGACGCAAGGCGGCCGAGACGCGTGTCTCCCAGTTCCTCTGTGGCCGCCTCGAGATCAGGGGCAGGCGAACGACGGCATCTCGCTCGACGATCGCGCCAGTCGGATCAAGAGCCTCGGCGACATCGTCGGCAACGCCCTCGGGCTGGCCGCCGCAGCAGATAACGGCAACCGAATCCCCGCGCAACCGCCCGCCCACCAGGTCGGGTAGACCTCCACCCCGAAATCTGCCTCGCGCTCGAGCTCTGAGCCGAGCTCGTCCTCACGGCCCGCAGATCCTGGACGTCCTCCTTGAGGCTCTCCTCGAGGTTCTTGGTCGTCCCGCTGACGAGCTCGTCGCCCAGTCCCGCGCCGATCACCATCCCCACAGCAAGGGCGGCGAAGACGGCGATGATCGAAAACGCGTGATAGCGAGCTGAGTGACCCATATCCAGGAATCAGAGGTCGAAAAGAACCTTGATCTTTAGCCAGATCAGTTCTGCGAGGTTGTCGAGTGCCGGGATGCTGGCGATGACGACCACGAGCAGGACCAGCGAAACGGCGGCGAAGATCATCAGATTTGCCGCTGACGGCCGGCCGGTAGAGCCTCGACACCCCCTTCGCGTCGACGAGGACCTCGCCGATTCGGAGTCGGGTCAGGAAGGTGGACGACATCCCGGCGCGGTTCTTGTCGAGGAACTCGATCAGGTTGAAGTGGGCGCCCACGGTGACGATCAGCGTCGCCCCCTTCTCGAAGGCAAGCAACATCGCAATGTCCTCGCTGGTCCCCGCGGCCGGATCAGCGAGGTGATCGAGTCCCATCTCCTCAATTCGCTCTTGACCGGGTGCGCGACCGTCTGCGTAGGCGTGGACGATCAGCTCTGCGCCGCTGCGCAGCGCGTCATCGCTGGCCGAGTCCATGTCTCCAAGGATCAGGTCGGGCTTCAGCCCCTCCTCGCGGATCGCGTCGGCGCCGCCATCCACCCCGATCAGCAGCGGCCTCACGTCGTGGATGTAGGCGCGCAGCGTGCGCAGGTCCTTCTTGTAGTCGGGCCCGCGAACGACGATCAGCACGTGCCGGTCGCGAAAGGTCGTCCGCGTCTCGGGCAGCGTGATCGGCCGGACCAGCAGCTCTCCCTCCTGCTGGATATGGGCCATCGTGTTCTCCGCGAAAGCCGCAAGCGCGTGGTCGATCCTGTTGCGCTGGCGCTCGAGCGCCTCGTTGAGCTGCTCGCTGCTCAGCACATCGCCCTTCGCCACCACCTCGTCGCCGGCGCTGATCCGCCCCTGCTCGTCGATGCTGACCTGATGGCCGTCGCGCAGGCTGTCGAAGAGGTTGGCCCCCGGGGCGTCGACGAGCGTTACGCCCGCCTCGACCAGCAGCAAGGGGCCGGCATTGGGATAGGCGTCGCTGATCGACGGCGCCACGTTGATCACGGCCTTGACCCCGCTGGCGGCGAGGTCCTCAGCGGCCATCCGGTCGAGGCTCGCGTGGTCGATGATCGCGACGTCCTGCGGCTTCAGCCGCTTGACCAGATCCTTGGTGCGGCGCCCGAGCCGCGCTATCCCCTCGATCGACCCGCCGTTACCGTTTTCGTCAGCCCGTGACGCGCCCGCGCGGAGATCGCGAAGCAGCGCGCGTCCTCCACGACGCTCCTCAGTGCTCACAGCCGACGAGATCAGAGCCTGGAAGGAGGTATCACGCGGCCAGCAGCTCCTGCGCGTGGCGACTTGCGGCCGCGTCGCCGCCGCGGCCGCCGAGCATTCGCGTGATCTCCGCCACCAGTTGGGCACCCTCGATCCGATTGACCTCCGTGGCCGTGACCCCGTCGCTGACTTGCTTGGAAACGCTGAAATGGGTATCGGCGAGCGCGGCGATCTGGGGCAGATGGGTGATGCAGAGGAGCTGACGGTCGCCGGCCAGGTCGCGCAACCGCTCACCGACGGCTCGGGCCGTAGCGCCGCCGATTCCCGCGTCGACCTCGTCGAAGACGATCGTCGGTGCGCTGCCGCCGCCGCTGAGCCCGCTCAGCGCCAGCATCAGCCTGGAGAGCTCACCGCCCGAGGCGGCGTCCTTCAGCGGCCCAGATGGCATGCCGGGGTTGGTCGAAACCCGCAGCTCGATGCGCTCAGCTCCCGACGCGCCGATGCCGGCTGGGTGCGGCTCCAGGACGACCTCGAGCGAAGCTCCGTCCATCGCCAGCTGGGAAAGCTCGGAGGCGGCACGGCTCTCGAGCTCAGGCGCGGCCTTCGCGCGGGCCTCGCTGAGTGTCTGGGCAAGGCGCATGCGCTCTTGCGAAGCAGCGCACAGGTCAGCTTCGATCTCCTCGCCGCGCTCCTGCGCACCCTCGAGCCGCTCGATCTCCAGCCGGCAATGCTCCGCGTGTGAGAGCACCGCTTCGACGCTGCCGCCGTGCTTTCGCTTCAGGCGGGCGAGCAGGTCGAGGCGCTCCTCAATCGACTCGAGCAGCCCAGGGTCGCCGTCCGCCTGCTCGAGGCTCGAGCGAAGCTCCGCGATGACGTCGGCCGCCTCCAGAGCCAGCGAGCTGACCCTCGCCGCAAGCTCGTCGAGGCCTCTGTCTACTCCGGCGAGGCTCCCGAGGGACGCCTCGGCGTGGGCGAGGGCCGCCTGGGCTCCGCCCTCCTCGCCCTCAGCGCCGGCGATCGCCGCCAGGGCGCCCGCCGTGGCCTGACGCAGTCCCTCAGCGTTGCGCAGCCGGGATCGATCGGCTTCAAGCAGCTCTTCTTCCTCCTGGTTCGGTGCGGCTTCGTCGATCTCGGCCAGCTCGTAGCGCAGCAGGTCCAGATCGCGCGCGCGAGCGCCATCGCGGTTCTGCAGTTTGTTGAGCTCTGAGCTGAGGGCGAGCACGCGGGCGTGGGCATCGCGGTAGACCGAGCGAAGCTCCAGTTGGTCGGGGCCGATGAAGCCATCGAGCACATCCAGCTGTGCCGCGCCCAGCGTCAGGCGCCGATGCTCGTGCTGCCCGAAGAAGGCGAGCAGGCGACGCCCGAGCTGTTGAAGGTCTGTGGCCGAAGCCGAGCGGCCGGCCACGAATGCGCTCGTACGCCCCGAGGCGCCGACCCGGCGCCCGAGTACCACCTCCTCGGCGCCCTCGGGGAAGCGTTCGGCCAGCTCGCTCAGCTGCGGGTCGTCAAGCAGATCGGGCGGCAGCTCGAAGACGCCCTCGACGTAGGCCTCCGTGGCGCCCGGCCGGACGATCTGAGCCCGCGCGCGACCTCCCATCAACAGGTCGAGGGAATGGGCCAGCACCGTCTTGCCGGCTCCGGTCTCACCCGTGATCGCGTTCAGGCCTGCACCGAAGCGAAGCTCGGCACGCTCGATCACCAGCAGGTTCTCGATGCGGAGCTCGAGCAGCATCAGTTTGTCCCGCGATCGTTCATGCGCCAGAGGTTGTAGCGGCGCCTCCGGCGGATTCGGCCGGCCGTCTCAGCCGCCGGGTGCGCCGTGCCCGGGGGCGAGACGAAATCGCTCCCCCGGATCAGGATCGTGGCGAGCGCGGCGCCGCCGATGACAACTGCGGCGGCGACAACCATCAGCGTGTCGAGGCCGCTGACGAACGCCGCCTCGGCGGCGGCATGCAGATCGCTCGGGAGCGCCGCGACATTCCCGGTGGAGATGAGGTCGACGATCTCGTCGAGGCGCCTCTCCGACCGCCGATTCGAGGCTCGAAGACACTCTCGCCTCCATGATCGCGCCCAGACCGGCGACGCCGATCGCCACCCCGAGCAGACGAAAGCTGCTGTTGAGTCCCGATGCCATGCCGCTCTTGGCGACGTGGACGGTTCCGATTGCCGCGGCCGCAATCGCCGGATTGGCCGTTCCCGTCCCGACTCCGATCGCGATGCCGCCTGCCAGCAGCGCCGTCCAGTCCGAGCCGACATCAACCTGGAGGTTGAGCAGCAGCCCGACCCCGGCGATGGCGAGGCCGGCTCCGACGAGCATCCGGATCGGCACCCGCTCGGAGAGACGCCCCGCGATGGCCGCCGCGAAGAATGAGGTGATCGTCAGCGGCACCAGGCGAAGCCCCGTCTCGAAGGCGTCATAGCCGAGGAAGCTCTGGATGTAGAGGACGAGGAAGGTCAGCATCGCGAAAACCGCGATGGCCAGGGTGAGGATCGCCAGCGAGGCCCCCGAGGTGCTCGGCTTCCGGAATAGACCCAGGTCGAGCAGCGGCTGCGGGGCCCGGCTTTCGTTGACGAGAAAGGCGGCCATCGCAATGACGGCGACTGCGAACAGGCTCAGGATGCGCGCGCTCCCCCAGCCCTGCTCGTTGCCCTGCATCAGCGCCAGAAGCAGCGTCGACAACGAGGCGGCCAAGAAGATCAATCCGGGGTAGTCGATCCGGCCCGTGGCGTTCGGATCTCGGGACTCCGGCACGCCGCCGGTGACTAGCCAGGCGGTCAGGAACCCGATCGGGACGTTGACGAAGAAGATCGCCTCCCACGAGAAAGCTTCGACAAGAGCACCGCCGATAAGCGGCCCTGTCGCAACCGCGCCGGCCACGGTCGCCCCCCAGACCGACAGAGCCATCATCCGCTCCCGCCCCTCGTAGCTGGCCGCCACCAGCGCCAAGGAGGTCGAGAGCATCGCGGCCCCTCCGAGGCCCTGGAAGCCACGCAGGATGTCGAGGGCCAGCGGGCTCCAGGCCAGGCCGCAGGCCAGCGAGGCGAGACTGAAAGCGGCAAGCCCGATTGTGAACAAGCGCCGCCGGCCGAAGCGGTCGGCCAGCGAGCCGAAGATCAGCATCGTCGCGGCGAGGGTCAGCGCGTAGGCGTCAATGACCCACTGGAGCTCGTCGAAGCTCGCCCCGAGCTCACTCTGGATGTCTGGCAGGGCAACGTTGACGACGGTGACGTCGAGCAGCAGCATGAAGGCGGCTATCGAGACCGCCACCAGCGGCCACCAATGCTTGGCTGCGCGAGGCGCGCCCGCGCTCGGATCCCCCATCGTCAGTCGTTCATCCTGCGAGGTGCCCGAACTTCTCGCGCATGCGCCGGTAGAAGTTGGCGCCCGGGAACTGCGCGAGGGCTCCGACGTCGTCGCGGAAACGCACCGCCAGCGACTCCCCGCTCGGCAGCTCGCTGACGGGCTCGCCGTCGAGCGAAACGTCAACGGGCTCGCGCCCTTCGGCGTTTCTCACCTCGAGAGTGTCGTCGGGTGCAACAACGAGAGGCCTCGCGGTCAGCGTGTGCGGGGCGATGAAGCTGACCACATACCCCTCCACTCCCCAGGCGAGAATCGGGCCTTGGTTGGCGAGGTTGTAGCCCGTCGAGCCGGCCGGGGTGGCGGCGACGAGGCCGTCGCAGCGCACGTGGCCGACCTCCTTGCCGCCGAGCCGGTAGGAGAGCTCCGCGACCCGACCGTGCGGCTTGCGGGTGAACGAGACGTCGTTGAGCCCGAAGGGAACGCCGACCTCGGTCTCGATCTCGAGGCCTGGCAGCGCGATCACCTCGAAGTCACCGCCGAAGACACGCGCGAGCGCCTCGCCCGCCTCGTCACGCTCAGCGGCCGCGAGGAACCCGATCGTGCCGAAGTTGATCGCGAAGACGGGAACGCCGGAGCGGGCGTGCGCGCGCAGCGCCTGCAGGATCGTGCCGTCGCCTCCGAGGACGAGACAGAGGTCCGCCGCCGTCTCCGGGTCCTCGACACCCTCGACGCCCGTCGCCGCGTCTCCGTGCTTTTCGACCTCAGCCACCGACGCGACCAGGCGCACTCCGGCCTTTGCGGCGGCTTGCACCGCCTGCCTGACCGCCTCGCTGGTCTGATCCGCTCGGGTATGGGTCAGCAGTGAAACGGTGCCTGGGCTGTCGGCCTGGCCGGGGCTCATGGCTCGACCTCCCGCGCCGCCGCCTCGAGGTCAGCGACCCCGTCGCCATCGTTGCCGCACCAGACGAAACTCTCGAGATTCCCCTTCGGCCCTGGAAGCCCGGAGGCGGCGAGGCCCTTGACCACCAGTCCCTGCTCCACGGCGGCTCGGGCGACCGTCAACAACGCCTCCCGCCGATCAGCCGGGTCGCGAACGACCCCCCCGCGCCCGACCCGCTGGCGCCCAAGCTCGAACTGCGGCTTGACCAGCCCCAGAAAATCCCCGCCGGGCTCGAGGCAGGCCGCGATCGCGGGCAGCAGTTTGCGCAGCGAGATGAAGGAGACGTCGGCCGTGATCAGACTCGGAGCCCAGGGCAACGCACCCGCTTCGAGCTCGCGGCCGTTGAAGCGCTCGATCACATGTACGCGGTCGTCGTTGCGCAGACCCCAGTCGAGCTGGCCGTGGGCGACGTCGAGGGCGATCACCCTGGTCGCCCCGCGTTTGAGCAGACAGTCGGTGAAGCCGCCGGTCGAGGCGCCGACGTCCAGGCAATCACGGCCGACGACGTCGATCCCGAGCGACTCGAGGGCATTCTCGAGTTTGATCCCACCGCGCGAGACGAACGACGGCGGACCCTCGATCTCGATCTCGATCTCCTCCTCGACCATCTGGCTCGGCTTCGTGGGCCGCTCTCCCCCGCGCCCGATGCGCACCAGTCCCGCACGCACTGACTCAGCGGCGTGCGTGCGCGAGCGGGCGAGGCCGCGCTCGGCAAGCAGGGTGTCGAGTCTGCGTCGGGTCATTCGCGCAAGGTACCTGGGGCGCGTTGCGCCCGTTTGCAAGGCGCGTGAGCGGGCCGAGATTGTGCGTGGCGACGCAAAGTCCTATTAAGCAACTGACTGTGACGACTGTCACACAAAAGGCGCACGTATGTTCGTATCTTGGCCGCACGATGAACACGTTCAGAGGCATTTCAAGCGATCTCCACGGCGCCATCGAAACGATCGCCGCCCCGGCGATCATGGCCGCCCCGCTGCTGCTCGGCTTCGGCCAGGCAACCGCCGCGGTGGCCATCGCCTTCGGAGTCCTGCTGTTCGCACTCGCGTTCTCCCTCTTCGGCGGGAACGGACGCCGCACGGTGCCCCTCTCAGCGCATGCCGACCTCGACTACGCCCTGGCCACCTTCGTGATCCTCGCCGGCCTCGGCGCCGGACTGGTCACGGGTGACACGCTCGCCGCCGGCTTCCTCGTAGTCGTCGGAATCGCGCACATGGCGCTGACCGCGTCGACCCGCTTCAGCGCAGCGCGCGGCGCCTTCTAAGACTTACTTCCCACATACACATATATCTCTCCTCCCTGTACCGGAAACGCCCCGCTCCCCCAGCGGGGCGTTTTCATTTTGTCGCGCAAATGCTCCGACGCGGGATACCAACGCAAATGCTCCGACCGGGATACTGAGCGGGCCATGCCAAAGCGAAACGTCGAACTTGCTGCCCGGCTGATCGAAGTGCTCAACAAACGAGACGCTTCCGGTCTCATCGCCCTGTCTGACCCTGATGTCGAGTGGCACTCGTTTTTCGCGTTGGGCGAGCAGGGAAACGTTTTTCGCGGCCATGAAGGGGCGCGGCGCTGGATAGACGAACTCAACGACGCCTGGGACATCGTGCAGGCCGAGGTTGATGATGCGCTGGCGGTTGGCGATATCGCGGTGCTCGTCGGGCACATCCACTACCGAGGCCGGAGCAGTGGAGTCGAGACCGAGTCCCCGGCGGGATGGGTGCTGAAGTTTCGCCAAGAACAAGCCATTCTCTACCGAGCGTTCCGAGACCCGCAACAAGCCCTTGAAGCCGCCGGGTTCGAGCTAGAGCGGTCTACTCGGCCCTGACGCCCAGCGCCGCCTGCACCCGCTCGGCCACAGCCGCGCCGGTAAACCCGACCTCCTCGCGGATCAGCGCCGGCTTGCCGTGGGTGACGTAGCGATCGGGCAGGCCGATGCGCAGCACGCGTGCCCGGCCCGAGATTTCGGCGTCCTCGAGGTGCTCCAGCACCGCTGCAGCCGAAGCCGCCCGGAAGCACGTTCTCCTCGATCGTCACAATCAGCTCGTGGTCGGCCGCGAGGCGGTTGACGAGCTCGGCGTCGAGCGGCTTCGCGAAGCGCGCGTCGGCGACGGTCGGGGTCAGGCCCTTCTCGGCGAGCAGCTCGGCGGCCTGGTTCGCGATCTGGACCCCGTAGCCGTAGCCGAGCAGCGCGACGCGCTCGCCCTCCTGGAGGATCTCACCTGTGCCGATCGGGACCTCGCGCCCGCGCTCGGGCAGCGGCACGCCCTCGGCCGTGCCGCGCGGGTAGCGCAGTGCGATCGGCCCGTCGTGGGCGAGCGCCGTGCGCACCATGTGCACGAGCATCGCCTCGTCGCGGGGCGCCATCAGCACCATGTGCGGCAGCGGACGCAGGTAGGAGATGTCGAAGGCGCCGTGGTGGGTCGGGCCGTCGTCGCCGACGAGTCCGGCGCGGTCCATCGCGAAGACGACGTTCAGGTCCTGCAGGCAGACGTCGTGGACGATCTGGTCGAAGCCGCGCTGCAGGAAGGTCGAGTAGATCGCGACCACCGGCTTCGCTCCCTGAAGCGCAAGCCCGGAGGCGAACAGCACCGCGTCCTGCTCGGCGATGCCGACGTCGTAGTACTGCTCGGGCAGCTCGGCGCAGAGCTTGTCGAGGCCCGTGCCGCCGGCCATCGCCGCGGTGATCCCGATGACCCGCTCGTCCTGCCGCGCCTCCTCGATCAGGGCCTCGGCGAAAACGGCCGTGTACTGCTTCGGCGCCAGCGGGCTCGGGTCGGCGCGGCGGCCCTCGATCATCTCGCTGCGGGTCAGCGGCGGCTTCGCGGTCTTCTTCGGGGCGGGCCTGCGATCGACGATCGAACCCGGCTTGGCGGCGTGCCAGGTCTCCATTCCCTCGAGCCCACCCTCCTCGGCGGGCGCCCAGCCCTTGCCCTTGACGGTCTGGATGTGGACGACAACCGGGCGGTCGGCGTGGAGCGCGTCCCGTAGAGCGCTGCGCAGGGCCTTCATGTCGTGGCCGTCGATCACGCCCATGTAGGCGAGGTCGAGCTCTTCGAAGAGCAGGCCGGGAGCGGCGTAGGCCTTGATCGCCGACTTGATCTCGGGGCCGAGCTGCTCGATCGCGCGGCCGAGGCCGAGCGGCAGCTTCGTGAGTCGCCCCTCGACGTCCTCGCGGGCGTGGTAGAGCCGCGGGTTCAGGCGGGTCTTCTGGAAGTAAGAGGCGAAGCGCGCCGACGTTCGGTGAGATCGACATGCCGTTGTCGTTGAGCACGATCACCATCGGCGTCTGCAGCCCGCCGGCGTTGTGCAGGGCCTCGTAGGCGACGCCGCCGGTCAGCGCACCGTCGCCGATCACCGCGACGACCTTGCCGTCCTCGCCGATGCCCTTGCGCATCGCCTCCTTGAGGCCGACGCCGTAGCCGATCGAGGTCGAGGCGTGGCCTGCGCCCATGATGTCGTGCTCGGACTCGAACAGCGAGCAGAAGGGAGCGAGCCCGCCGTACTGGCGGATCGTCGGCAGCTGGTCCTTGCGGCCGGTCAGGATCTTGTGCGGGTAGGCCTGGTGGCCGACGTCCCAGAGGATCTTGTCGCGCGGCGAGTCGAGCAGGCTGTGCAGAGCGACGGTCAGCTCGCAGGCGCCGAGGTTGGCGCCGAAGTGGCCGCCGATCTCACCGATCACGTCGATGATCAGCTCGCGCACTTCCTGTGCGACCTGCTGAAGCTGGTCGTCGTCTAGGCCCTTGAGGTCGTCGGGGCCATTGATTTGGTCGAGCATGAGGGGTTGAGGAAGTCTACGAGCCGAACGATGGCTCCTGAGTCCAGAGGGCCTGGGCTGAGAGGCCATCGTTCGCGAATCCGGTTAGCGCTGGCGCGTCTGGATGAAGTCGGCGATCCGCTCGAGGTCGCCGGTCTCGCCGTCGGCCTCGGCGAGCGCTCGCGTGCCTTGGCGTGTGATTCGCCTGCCAGCTCGCGGGCGCGGTCCAGCCCGAAGAGGCTGACGTAGGTGACCTTGCCGTGGCGCTCGTCGGACCCGCTCGGCTTGCCGAGGTCGGCGGTCTCGCCGGTGACGTCGAGGATGTCGTCGACGATCTGAAAGAGTACGCCGAGCTCAGCGGCGAAGCGACGATACGGGGCGGCGGCTTCAGGCTCGGGCGCGGTCAGCTCGAGAGCGACGCCGACGCTGGCGCCGATCAGCCGGCCCGTCTTCATCTCGTGCAGCTCGCGCAGGCCGTCTGCGTCCCCGCCCCCATCGGTGACGTCGATGTACTGGCCGCCGACCATGCCGGTCACGCCCGTGGCCTTGGTCAGCTCGCGCAGCGCCGCCACGACCCGCTCCGGGGGTCCGCCCTGTCGCTCGCAGAGCAGTCGCAGCGCCTCGGCGAAGAGCCCGTCCCCCGCCAGGATCGCCACGTTCTCCCCGTAGACGACGTGCGAGGTGGGACGGCCGCGGCGCAGATCGTCGTCGTCCATTGCCGGCAGGTCGTCGTGGATCAACGAGTAGGTGTGGATCAACTCGATCGCGGCGGCGGCGGGAAGCAGATCCTCAGGTTCGGCGCCCGGTCGCGCGGGCGGTGGCCAGCGTCAGCACCGGCCGGATGCGCTTGCCGCCCGCGAGCAGCGAATAACGCATCGCCTCGTCGAGTCCTGAGGTCGACGCGACCTCGGAGAAATGAAGCTGCTCGAGGTAGTCGTCAACCAGCCCGCGTAGGTCTTCCGGATATTCGGCGCTCACTGCGGGCGGGCCCTCAGAGGTCGGCGTCGGAACTCTGGCTCTGAGCCAGTTCCCGCAGCTTGGCGTCGAGTACTCCCCCGCCCTCGGTCGCCAGGTCGGCCGCCTCGCGGGCGAGGCTCTCAGCCTCCTCGTCGGAGAGCTCCTCCGCGCCCAGCCTCTCCCCCAGCTCGAGCAGGCGGGCGGCGATGCGTTCGAGTTCCGCGAGCTCAGTCATCGACGACCCCATTCGACACCCCGGATCGGACGGCTGCGCCGAGCACGCCGTTGACGAAGCCGGGCGCGTCGGTGCCGCAGAACTCCTTCGCCAGGTTCACGGCTTCGTTGAGTGCGACTTCGGCCGGAACCTGATCGGGGTGGTGAAGCTCGTACATCCCGACGCGCATGATGCTGCGTTCAAGCGGCGCGACGCGGTCGAGCGTCCAACCGCGCAGCAGGCCGCTGAGCTGCTCGTCGAGCTGCGGCCGCTCGGCTGCGACGCCCTGGGCGAGCACGCGCGTGAAGGGCTTGGCGTCAGCGAGCAGCTCGTCGAGCGGCCGCCCGGTGACCTCGTGCTGGTAGAGCGCGAAGACGGCGTCGCGGCGCTGGTCTGAGCGGCGCATCGGAGGTTTCCCTGCCGCCTCACCCGGGTTGCGGGCTCAGGCGCGCCCGACGTACTCGCCGGAGCGGGTATCGACGCGGACGCTTTCGCCCTCGTTGATGAACAGCGGCACCTCGACGACGACGCCGGTCTCGAGCGTGGCCGGCTTGGTTCCGCCACCCGAGGCGGTGTCGCCCTTGACTCCGGGGTCGGTCTGCGTGACCTGAAGATCGACCGCGCTCGCGACCTGGACATCCGAGGGCCGCTCGTCGACGTAGAGGACTTCGACCTCGTCGTTGGGCCGGACCCACTGCATCGCGTCGCCGAGCAGAGCGCTCGGCAGCTCCACCTGCTCGTAGCTCTGGTTGTCCATGAAGACGGCGGCCTCACCCGAGTCGTAGAGGTACTGCATCTTGTGGTTCTCGGTGCGCACGGGCCGGAACTTCTCACCGGCGCGAAAGGTCTTGTCCTGAATCGTCCCGTCCTCGATCTTGCGCAGCTTCGTGCGCACGAAGGCCCCGCCCTTGCCGGGCTTGACGTGCTGAAAGTCGACGATCCGGAAGATCGTCCCGTCGACCTCGATGTGCGTGCCGTTCTTGAACTGGTTGGTGCTGATCACGGCTCGCGGAGGGTAGCGCCGCGGCGCGCTCAGGCGCGGATCATGCCGCTCTGGTGGACTGGGTCGGGTAGCGCCTGCCCTCGCTCTCGCAAATAGTCCACGTGTGCAGACAGGGCTTCCTTCATCAGCTCCTCAACCTCTGACCGGGTCTCGCCGAGCGCGATAACGCCGGGGACGTCCGGGAGGTATGCCCCCAGCCTCCATCCTCCGCCTGTTCATAAAGCACGACGTACTCGCTCATCGAAGGTGCTCCAAGCCGCTTGCCCTTCGAATGCTAGCCAGCGCTCCTGGCTGGACGTCGTCTGTCCCGACAGCACTCAGCCATTCAGTCCGATGAGGATTTCGGACAAGCGTTCAAGGTTCTCAGCGCTCGGCTCCGGGGCGATGTCGACGTCCTTCGTTCCGCGCATCGCACCCCACGCCCCGACCGCCAGTCCCCCACAAGCACGAACTCGACGTCGCCGTTGACGATGCGTTCGAGCAATTCGCGAAGTCGCGACTCCCCGAAGGTCACTTCGCAAAAAGGGTAGCCCTGGCGACCCTAATCGCGCAATCAGTCGGGCTTCGGGCCCTGTGCTCAGCACGACTATCTCAATCCGGCCGTACCTCGTCACGAACCTCTCGAAGGCGCTCGAGGTCGGCGATGTCCTGCGGGCGCCCGGCGGCCTCCTTCATCTGCACGACATGCGAGTACCCAGCCACTCGAATCCGGTGCCCAAACGCGTCAGCGGAGATTTCATCCGTTGAGAGCGTTTCGTAGTCGAGATCCGGCTCGACGAGTTGAAGGATGTCGAGCCCCCCGTACTTGGTCGTGAGGACCCAGCTTCCGCCGGCGGCAAGATTGTCGACATCCGGATGGATCAACTCCTCGGCCTCCAGATCTTCGGCCCCTTTGATTTCGTAATCCAGGTCGCGGAGCACGCTCGCAAGACGCTGGTAGTTATCGACGCTCGGCTCCGGGACGATGTCGATGTCATCGGTCGTTCGGACGTAACCGTGTGCGAACACGGCCACACCCCCGATCGCAATGAACTCAACGCCCGCTGTGATCAGCGCGTTGAGAATCGCCTCGCCGTCAAACGCGGTTTCGTTGCTCACGCGCTGTTTGAGCCCCAGCTCGGTTTGGCGATCGGGTGAGTGCTCGGCTCATCTCGATCCCCATCTCTATGCGCTGACCAACGCTGGTTCGCCGATACAGCCCACGGGAACGTGCGATCCGCGCCTGCTCGAAAGCGGCCCAGTCGGGCATCTTCGGCCGCTGCAACTCGGTCACCACTCAGACGGTACCGTCCATTCCGGCCGCCCGGTGCACGCCCATCTGCGCGAACGAGGGAGAAATGGGCCTTTGTACTCGGCCCCTCGGCTTCCGGAGACCCCGCGATTGGGTCTTTCTCAGCCCGGCTTCGGGCCCTTGCTCAGCACCACATCAACGGCTGCGCCCCGCCCACCGCCCCGCGGTAACGCCGAGGAACAGTGACACCGTGCGGCGCAACATTCACGTGGACGTCGCAGCCCGCCTACGGCACGTACGAGACGCCGTTTAGGTAATAGGTACCGCAGTCGGTCGGGTTGTTGATGAAGGCGTTCCCGGGGCCGAACTGGGTGTTGTCGAGGATGAGGACGGCCGGCGTCTCCTCGATGCAGCTACCTCCGTCTCCGATGATCGCGAAATACCTTGGAAAGCCTCCCGATGTCGCGCCAGGTGCGATTCCCGCCGGGAGCGTGAACGCATATTGGGCTGACGTTGCCGGGTTGGGTTGGAGGAGCGCCCCTTCCAGATGGACAACGCCCTGAGCGTCAAGCGCGTAGCTCGGTCTGTACGAGCCACCCGGTTGCCAGCCGCTGTTCAACGCGATGTCGGTGAAGCCGGATCTTGGAGCTGGCCAGGCCCGACGGCGTTGGGAGCGATCGCGTTCTCATCAACCGCATCGGGAATCAGTTCCTGCGTGCCGACGGAGTTGTTTGCGAGATCCTCACGCCGAATGATGAGGGATTGAAGGATCTGAGATGAGCCAGTACGCCGTCATTTACGAACGGGCGGGCGACGGGAGTTGGAGTGCGCGTGCGGCTGATCTTCCCGTTTTCGCGGTCGGTGACTCCAGAGCCGAAGCCGAGAGCGAAATTCGCTCCGCGATCACGTTTCACCTCGAGTTCCTGGCGGAGACAGGCCGCGAGTTGCCGCAGTGTGGCCAGATCGAAGTGGGAACCGTCGCGATCTGACGTCCCACCGCCGCCGCGTGACGCCGCGCCTAGCGCCCTAGCGCGTCCCCTTGCTCATCACCACATCAACGACGCCTGGCCGGTCAGCGGATGAAAGCGTCGCCTGGTGTCAGATCGAGATGGAAATGGTTGCGGTGCGCGGCGTCGTAGTTGGGCGTGAGGATCCTTGAGAAGACGTCGAGCTCCGACCATTCACAGGCGAGGCGATGCAATAAGGAACTGCGACCTCCACCCCCGCGGCCTTCACAGGTGGATTGCCGCTTTGGATCGATGGCCCAGTGGTCCTCCACGTTGTACCTGCGGCCGTCCTCGCGGCGAAACTCGTGGACGTCTATCGCCGCTGCGTGCGCGTGCTGGCTGAGCTTGCAGGGCGGTGGCGCCCCCTCAAGGCAGCGGTAGTTGTAGATGCCGATGTGCTCGATCGCGACGATCCCCCGGCGCTTGAGCGATTTCGACGCTGCTCACCAGCGCGCCGGCGAGCGAACAGTCCATGAACAGGGACTCGCTCGGACTCGAGCCGCCGTAGTAGATGTAGTCGATGCCCCGTAGTGGAAGGTCGACCGTGATCGGATCGGGAACGCCGCGCGTGGCGGGACCTCGCTCGAACTCCACACCTCGATCCGAGAGTGCCTCGCGGCAATCGTTCGATCTCGCGCGCTCGGCTGCGAACGCCGGTGAGGATGCGAGGAGCAGGACCAGACCGGCGAGTGCCAGCAGAAACGGGGTGGTCCTGATCACGGCCGCTCAGGTTAGCGACGGCCCCCAGGTTCACCCCCGTCGGCGTTTCGCACCTCGCGCGCCGCTCGAGAGCGATTTGATCTGGAGGAAGACCCCTGCCTAGCCGCTTGCCCTCATCCGCGAGGCCCCTTGCTGAGCACCACGTCGATAGCCGCTCCGGCTGCGAACGATGTCCCAGGCTTGGTCTTCAGCCTGATCAATCGCCCGCGCTTGACCTTCGAGGAGAACTTGCGGGTCTTCTTTCCGAGCGTGCAGTGGGCGGCCTCGAGGGCTGCCCGCACGGCGCCGAGTCTCGACCCACGCTGGATCGCCGGCACGGCGCAGGTGGTGGTGGCGTCTCCGCCGTCTCCGCCCCCGTCCGGCGGAGTGCGGTCATCGCTTGAATCGCAGGCGTCGCCCGAGCCATCGGCGTCAATGTCTCCCTGGCCGGGGTTGGACGCGGCGGCGCAGTTGTCGGATCCGTCGCCCACGCCGTCGCCGTCCTCGTCTGCGTCGCAGGGGTCGCCCTGGCCGTCGCCGTCTGCGTCTGACTGACCGGCGTTAGCGGTCGTCGGGCAGTTGTCCGCCGCGTCTGCGATCCCATCGCCGTCTGCGTCCCGGGGCTCCTCGACGGCGCCGATGTCGATGCCGTCACCGAATGGTGCGTTGGGGACTGCCGAAAGGTCGGCAGTGCGAGCAAAGCCACGCTGGTATGCCGGGGCCTTTGCGCGCCAGGGGACGGGACTAACTCGAGGCCGGAATCGCCTCGCCGCCGGCTTCCTCCAGACAGGCATTGACGGCGTCAAGCTCGGCGGGCTCTGGGTTCGAGAAGGTGACGTAGTAGAGGACGGTGCCGACGGTACCGAGCCTTCCCTCCTGGGCCTTGATGTCCTCCTCCTGCTCGACCAGCTTGATCGCGGCCTCGGCATCGGCTGGGTCGTCGAAAAAGACGAGGTTGATGAAGGCCGCATTGAACTCGATCGTCACCTCACCCGTGGTGGGCGCTCCGCCTGTCGGAGGGACACCTGCGTCCAGCTCCAAACGGGGGACATTGACGTCCGGGTCGAGATCTTCGTCGGTCGCCTTGGCTCCCTCCTTGCCATCGATGCAGGCGGCGACGTCCTTTGCAGTCGGAGTGCCTGAGCTGGAACCTGCCGGTTCGGAGGTGGGTGTCGTCGTCTCCGCGTCCGTGGTCGTCGAGGTTGTCGTCGTGCTCGTCGACGTCGTCGAACCGGTCGTCGTGGGCTCTGAGGTCTCGTCGTCTCCGCAGCCGGCGATGGCCACGGCGAGCGTCACGGGCAGGACGGCGAGGCGGGCGGTTCTCAGCTGTGGAAGTTTCATGAACGGCCTCAATACCCGTCCCACGGCGGCTAAACGCCGCGGTACCCTCGCGAGCATGAGCACGCCCTCCCGCAGCTCCAAATCCTTCGAATCCATGCGGCACAAGCTGCGGCCGCTGTTCGACCGCATCGTCATCAAGGAGCTCGACTCCGACCGGATGCGGCAGTCGGGGCTCGTCCTGCCCGCCGGCACGCACGATCCGCCGCCACAGCAGGGGATCGTGCTTGCGATCGGCCCCGGCCACGACTGGTGGGAGCACGTCGGTGTGACGATGCCCGTGCAGCCCGGTGACCACGTTGTGTTTCCCGCCTCCGGCGGGCGTCTGGGTCGAGGTCGACGAGGAGCGCCTGCTGGTCTGCTCGGTCGGCGAGATCCTTGGTGTACTCGAGACTGTTCCCGGCCCGCAGGACTAGGGCCCTCGCAAACCGTCAGCTACGAACGACCGCACCGAGCAGTGCTCTGAGGTCGCGCTCGAGGTCGTCAGGTGCATCTTTGCAACTGGCGCCAGGTGATGCGGATCGTTCGCCAGCCGGCGACCAGCAACGACCGGTCGCGTCGGCGGTCGCGTTCGGATGGATCGTCGCCGTCGTGCCATGTGCGGCTGTCGAGCTCGGCGACCAGGCGTTGGGGGCGCCAGATGCAGTCGCACTCGTACAGGGTTCCGGCGGCCTCGATGTGGGTGTTGACCTTCGGGCTGCGGGAGGTTTCGGGCGGCGAGGAAGGCGAGGAAGGCTTCCTCCAGGTCTGATTTCGTGGCTCCTTGCGCTTCACCTCGGGCGGCGAGAATTGTTCGGATCGTTCCAGTGCCCTTGCGGCGTGGGTAGCGGTCAACGACAGCACCGAGCGGGAGGGGGTCGGTTGGATGTAGCGCTTGTGCCTGGTTCATCGCTCGTTCCACGCCATGCGCGTCGAGCTGGGAGGCAAGGTCCAAGATCGTGCGAGGGACTGTCGTAACGGGGATTCCATCCTCCGTGGTGATCTCGTCGGGTTTCATGGCTCCATGGAACACGCGGATGCCCGGACGTGAGCGACGCGACCTCGGCGCTGTCACTTCGATGCGGCTCGGTCCCTCCGTGCCTCGGAAACGCCAAAGGGCGGCCGCCGAGCGATGGCTCAGCACCGCGCCCGGGCCCGCCGCAAGGACCGCTGCCATCCAGCGGCCCAGCTGCGTCAGCTTTGCGTGGCCAACCGCGTAGACGCCCGGGTAGAGTCTGGTGAAAGCTGGCGCGCTAAAGACGAGGCAGCAACGGCGTGTCGAGTCAATCCAATTCGAGCAGCTGGAGTCGGCTCACTACCCCGTGTTGCGCCGTTGCGAGAGCCGCGATCCGCTGATCAAGCTCTAAACTACAGGATCGTGCCGCTTTAACCGGCACGATCCTGCGTTTTGGCTGACCGGGGCCGCTACGTGTCACGCATATGTAAAGCCCGCCGAGAGCCGGGGCGCCCCCCGCCCTCACCCCTCCTCCGCCACCCCTTACTGCTGCCGTTCGCCAGCGTCGCGGGAGCTCAGCGAGAGTCACCCGCCTCCGCCTGAAAAGATCCCGTCCAACCATGCCCTCGGTCCCAAACCCCACCCGGCGCATCACCCCTGTCATGCGCGAGGGAGAGAAGGTCTTCCCACTCGAACTCTTCTTCGACCTCGTCTTCGTCCTCGCGCTCACGCAGTGCACGGCACTGATGGCCGACAACCCGACCTGGGAGGGGATAGCGCAGGGAGTAGTCCTGCTCGGGCTGCTGTGGTGGTCGTGGGCCGGATATGCCTGGCTGACGAGCGTCGTCAACCCCGACGAAGGCGCCACCCGGATCGCGATCTTCGCCGCGATGGCGGCATTCCTGATCGTCTCGCTCTGCATACCCGAGGCCTACGGCGGGCTGGCCCTCGAGTTCGCGCTCGCCTACGGCGCCGTGCGGGCCGCCCACATCGCTCTCTTCATCATCGCCAGCCGTGACGAACCCGGTCTTCGCAACTCTGTACGGAGCCTGGCCTTGAGCACGGCCCTCGGTGTCGGCGTCCTGATCGGTGCGTCGTTCCTGGACCCGGGGCCACAGCTCGCCGTCTGGGCGGCCGCGCTTCTCGTCGATATGGCTCTTCCCTACTTCTTCGGCACCGCGGGCTGGAAGCTGGTTCCGGAGCACTTCGCCGAGCGCCACGGCCTGATCATCATCATCGCCCTCGGCGAGTCCATCGTCGCCATCGGCGTTGGCGCCGAGGTCGGGCTCACCTGGGGGATCGCGGCTGCGGCCGCGCTGGGGGTCGCCGTGGTCGCCGCGCTCTGGTGGCTTTATTTCGACGTTGTCGCGTTGGTCTCGGGCCGTCGCCTCGCCCGGGCCGAGGTGGGGCGCGTCCAGAACGCCCTGGCGCGCGACAACTACTCCTACCTGCACCTGCCGATGGTCGCGGGGATCGTGCTGCTCGCACTCGGGTTGAAGAAGACCCTGGGGCACGTCGAGGACCCGCTCAAGGTCGTGCCCGCCTTCGCGCTGCTTGGAGGCGCAGCGATCTACCTACTCGCCCATGTCGCCTACCGCCTGCGTGGGATTCACACGCTCAACAAGCAGCGGCTGCTCCTTGCTGCAGTCTTTTTCGCACTCATCCCCGTGGCCACAGAGGTTCCTGCACTCGTCGCCCTTGCGGGCGTCGCGGTCCTGCTGATCGCTCTGATCACCTACGAGACGGTCAGCTACGGCGAGGCCCGCGACCGCGTCCGTCACGAGGACTACATCCCTCACGTGGACCCGGCGGGCTAGATCAGCGGGACGCGGGCTCGAGCCAGACCGGGGTCGCGATCGCCTCGAGGGCCACGGCCACAGCGCCAACCCGCACGACGCGTAGCTCATACCGACCCGGCCGCTCGGCGCTGAACGGGTAGCCGAACTCGTCAACGTCGTCGGGGATCGTCGCCGTACGGGCGACGTTGCCGTCGTGAACCACCAACAGCACGTAGGTGCCCGGGCGGGCCGCCCGGGCTTCGTCCAGGTTGAATACCCGGGCGGTCATCTGAGCGCTCCCGGCCCGCAACGTGTCCCCGAACGTCTTCGTGTCGCCACCGTTTGGCGCGGTCGCCGTCAACCTCAAGTCCGGCCCGTCCGGGCCCCAGACCTTGACGTAAGTGTGCCCGGCCTGAACACCACGGCGAATCCCTCGCTCCGACAGCTGCCGGGCGCGCACCACCGTCGTTGCCTCGCCGATCGGCGCCTGCGTGAGCGGGCTGTCCGGCTGCCCCGCGTTGTGTGAATCGCTCGAGCCGACCGCGGCGATGTGGTTTCGGTTGGCACCGCCTGCGTCGATCGCGTCCTCGTAGAACTGAAGTGTCGGGAAGGTGAACGGGTTGAGCTCCGGCGGGGCGCCCACCTCGAGCAGCCCGCCCGGCCCCGTCGCGACCTCGATCGCGTCGACCCGCGAGTAGTCGGTCTGCGATGGGGTGTAATCCCAGGGGCAGCCGCGGCAGAGGCTGCTGAACCCCGGTATCTCGGAAGGGAAGATCTGAGGGTGATTGATCTGACTCCAGCCCCCCGCGGCGTGGATGCGCCGGAAGATCCGGTTGGGCGGGGAGGCGGGGCGCATCAGCTCCAGCGCACCGCTCGGACGGCGCTCGTAGACAGGGCCGGTGCGGTAGTCCACGAAGCGCAGGCTTGCGTGGTTATTGAGGTGGCCCTGGTAGGTGATCACCTCGGTCGAGCGGATGATCAGCTTGCCGGGATAGTCCTCCTGGAAGGCCCCGATCTCACCCCAGCTTCGGTCGCCGACGTAGTCGGAGAGCGTGATGAAGTCGAGTCCGGCGCCCGGCTGCGCCCCAGCCGATTCGCAGAGGTCGCCGAGGTCGGGGCCTGGACAGAAGGCGTAGTTGAACGTCTCGCGCATCGTTGCGTCGTTCGGGTTGGAGTTGCGTGCATGCACGTGCATGTCGCCCGCGTACCAACCGGGCCGCCGGCTGGCCGGCGCCCTGCGGTAGCGGACGGGCCTGTAGGGCTGGTCCGCGAACTTCGAATCGTCGATCAGGTCGATCTCCACCCGCCAGTCGACCTCGCTGTCGTCGCCGGGCGACTCGATGCCGACCGCCGCCACCCCCAGCTCGACCGCCCAGCGCCCGGGCAGGATCGGCCCGGGGCGATAGCCGACCGTGGTCTTCTCGCCGGCCGCAGTGGGCGGATCCTGGTCGATGATCGCCTCCTCGGAGAGCGTCACGTCCTTGCGGCTCGATCCACCCCAGCCGCGAAACTCCTCGGTGTCCCAGAGCCCGTCGCCGCGGATGCGCGGCGAGTAGACCCCCATATCGATCGTGTGGCCGTTCAGCGTGCCGACACCCGGCACCGCGTTGACCTGGGGCTGGTCGTGGCAGTACTTGACCCGGATCGCGTCGGTGCCGGCGAGAACGCGGAAGGGAACCATCACGTAAGCCCCCTCCTCCCCCTTGTCGAACGACCCCTCGATCACGCGGTCGGGCGCGTCCAGCGGCACTCCACCGCAGGGACTCCCGTGCGCCGCCAGCGCCTGCTCGGCAGGAAGGACTGGCAGCACGCCCTCATTCCCAATCAGACTCGACAGACCAAGCGCGGCCAGCGCCAGCAAACCTAATACGAAAGCCCCGCTCCGCCCGATCACTGCCCCTCCACTCGTGCTCATGACGCGAGTGTAGGAAGCCCACGCAGCGCGAGCGTCGGTACTTCCCCTGAACGTTTTGCGACGCGAAGCGGCGAATGAAGGGGAAGTGCCGGCGATCGCGCCGAGGTGAGCGGGTCCCGCCGGCCGCGCGAGGGCTCAGCCGACGACCTGAAGCTCCTTGGGCAGCCCGATGAAGTTGCGGTAGCCGTCCTCGGTGACCGCCACCAGGTCCTCGATCCGCACGCCGAGCTTGCCGGGTAGGTAGACGCCGGGCTCGACGGTGACCACATCCCCCGCCTCGAGCACGTCCTCGGACTGCATCCCGAGCCGTGGCGCCTCGTGGACCTCGACGCCGACACCGTGCCCGGTGCCGTGCTGGAAATGGTCGCCGTGCCCGGCGGCGGTGATCAGATCGCGTGCCACCTCGTCGACGTCGGCGCCCGACACACCGGGGCCGACCGCCTCCAACGCCGCGGCCTGCGCCGTTCGCACGAGCTCGTACACCGCCACAGCCTCCTCGTCGGGCTCTCCCGTCGCGTACGTGCGCGTGCAGTCAGAGCAGTAGCCCTCCAGCATCGCCCCCATGTCGACGACGACGAGCTCGCCTGCGCCGATCACAAGGTCGGAGGGCTCGGAGTGCGGCTGGGCGCCGTTCTCCGCCGTCGCCACGATCGGGGGGAACGAGGGCTCGGCGCCAAGCTCGCGCATCCGGGCCTGGGCGAAGCGGGCGACGTCGAGTTCGGTACGCCCTGCCAGGCCCCGTCCGGCGAGATCGTTGAAGACCTGGTCGGCAAGCTCGGCGGCCGCGCCGATCGCATCCAGCTCGGCTTCGTCCTTCGTGCGCCGCAGCTTCTCGACGATCCCGGGAGCGCTGACGAGTTCGGCGCCCTCCGCAAGCTCCTCCTCGAGCCGGCCGAAAACCCGCACGGTGATAGCCGACTCGTCGTAGCCGATCCGGCCCTCAAGCCTGGAGGCGAGCGTCGGCAGCATCTGGCGCTCGGCGACGACGATCTCGAAGACGTCGCCCAGATCTCGCTGCAGGCGCTCGGCGTAGCGGAAGTCCGTCACGAACAGGGGCCGCTCAGGCCCGACGACGACCGCCCCGCTCGTGCCAGTGAATCCGGTCAGCCAGCGCAGGTTGAGCATCTCCATCGGCGAGGAATCGCCCGGCCGGATCAGCCCGCCGACGAGCAGGCCTGTCAGTTCGCGCTCAGCGACGACCTCGGCGAGCCGGCTGACGCGGTCGGCGACGCTCATCAACCCAGTTTCCGTGCGAGCAGGTCAAGCGCCTCGCGATAGCCGTCGACCCCCTTGCCGGAGACCACGCCGACGACCAATCCGTCGAGCACCGACGTGCGGCGCCACGATTCGCGCGAGCCGACGTCGGAGAGGTGCACCTCGACGGCGGGGAGAGCGGCGATCTCCAGCGCGTCGCGAATCGCGTAGCTGTAATGCGTCCAGGCTCCGGGGTTGAGGATCACCGCGTCGGCAACCTCGGGCAGCCGGTGCAGCCGTTCGATGAACTCACCCTCGTCGTTCGTCTGAAAGAACGAGGGCTCGAGCTCCAGCTCCTTGGCCCAGCGGCGGACCTGCGCCTCGAGCTCGCTCAGCGTCGCGCTGCCGTACTGCTCGGAATCGCGGCTGCCGAGCATGTCGAGGTTGACCCCGTGCAGAACTGCGACCCTGTTGTGGGCGAGCGCCATCAGTCCCTCAGCTCCTCGACGGCGGCGCGGACATCGGCCAGGTCCAGCAGCTGCCCGACCTCCGGCGCCCCCGGTTCGCAGAGCAGCACGAAGCCGACCCCCTGCGTGGTCGCCTTCTTGTCGCGGCCGAGCGCCGTCATCACCGCGTCGACGTCGATCGCCGAATCAAGCTGGGTGGGCAGTTGGGCGGCGGCGAGCATCGCCTCGACATCGTCGCGCAACGAGTCCGCGCCCGAGAGCTGAAGCGCCGCCAGCAGGCCGAGGCCCACCGCCTCCCCGTGGCGATAGCGCGCGTAGCCGCCGGCCGCCTCGACCGCGTGGCCGACGGTGTGGCCGAGGTTGAGGACGGCCCGGCGGCCGGAATCGCGCTCGTCCTCGGCGACGACGCCGAGTTTCGTGCGAATGCAGCCCTCGATCACGTCGTCGCTCGGTATCGCCCCGGGCTTCGCCGCGCTGACCGTCTCCCAGAGCGCGCCGCCGGCGATCAGGGCCGTCTTCAGCACCTCCGCGTAGCCCGCGCGCAGCTCCGCGTCCGGCAATGTCTCGAGCACACTCGTGTCGGTCAGCACCGCCCGCGGCTGGTGGTAGGCGCCGACGAGGTTCTTGGCCTCGGGCAGATCGACCCCCGTCTTGCCGCCGTAGGCGGAATCCACCTGCGCGACCAGCGTCGTCGGCACCTGGACCACGGGCACCCCGCGCTGATAGACGGCCGCGCAGAATCCCGCCAGATCACCGACCACGCCGCCGCCGAGGGCGAGCAGATGATCATCACGGCGCGCGCCTGCCTCGGCAAGCCCGCGCAGGATCGTCTCAGCCTGGGCCAGGTTCTTGCTGCCCTCCCCCGGTTCGACGCGGAAGATCGCCTCGAGCTCGCCGACGGAGCCCGAGTACAGCGACCCGACCGCGGAGTCGGTAACGCAGAAGGCGCGCCCGGGACCAAGCGAGGCGGCGCAGGCGAGCAGGCCGCGGCCGACGAGGACCGGGTAGTCGCCGGAGTCGCTTCGCGCCACGAGCATGCGGGTTCCCTCCGGCGCCCCGCGAAGTGCGAGCAACGCTGGAATCGAGTGGCGGACGAGCTCGCGGCGGCCGGGGATGACGACGTCGGCGACCTCCTCGTAGAGTGGCTGGCGCTCCGCGTGCAGTGCGAAGAACCGCTCTGGATCGGAAGCCAGCGGCCGCTTCGGCTTGCCCTTGACCCTCGCCCACGCCTTCTCTGCGCTGACGTCGAGCCAGACGACCAGGTGAGGCCGCAGCGCTTCTCTGATTTCAGGCGAAAGCACACTGCCTCCGCCCGCGGCGATTGCCGCCCCGTTCGCTCGCTCGAGCAGCGAGACGACAATCTCGGCCTCGCGAGCCCGAAAGGCCTCCTCGCCCTCGCGCTCGAAGTACTCCGCGACGGAGCACCCCAGCTCGCGCTCGATCTCCACATCGGTGTCGATCGGCTCGAGCCCGAGCTCACCGGCCGCCTTGACTGCCTTCGTCTTGCCGGCCCCCATGAAGCCGATGAAGACGATCGAGGGCGCTACCGGCGCCACCCGATCCGCTCCCGATAGGAATCGATTGCGGCGCGGACGTCGTCGATGTGGTCGCCGCCGAACTTTTCGCGGTAACAACGAGCCAGCACCAGCGCGACCATCGCCTCGCCGACGACTCCCGCGGCGGGAACGACGGCCGAGTCGGTGCGCTCGCGCAGCGCCTGCGCCGGCTGCTTCGTCTCGGTATCGACCGACTGAAGCGGTTTGGTCAGCGTTGAGATCGGCTTCAGGGCTGCCTGGGCGACCAGCGGCTCGCCGTTGGACATGCCGCCCTCGACACCGCCGGCGTGGTTGGTCTGGCGGTGCCAGCCGAGCTCGTCGGAGTAGAAGATCTCGTCGTGGGCTTTCGAACCCGGGCGCGTGGCGACGTCCCAGGCCTCTCCGACAGCCGCACCCTTTACAGCCTGGATCGAGACGAGCGCCTGGGCGAGACGTGAATCGAGCCGTCCCTCCCAGCTCACATATGAGCCGAGCCCCGGCACCAACCCGTAGGCACGCACCTCGAATATTCCGCCGAGGCTCTCGTTGGCCTTACGCAGCCGGTTGATCTCTTCGACCATGCGCTCGCCGGCATCCGGGTCCAGGCAGCGCACCGGGGATTCGTCGACCGCCGCGAAGTCTTCGGGGCCGAGGTTGTCGCCAACCTCGGCGCGAACCGAGGCGATCTGAAGCACGTGGCTGTGCACGGAGACGCCAACAGCGCGCAGAAACTGCTTGGCGAGGCCACCGGCGGCGACCCGCGCCGCCGTCTCGCGTGCGCTGGCGCGCTCGAGCACGTTGCGGACGTCGCTGTGGCCGTACTTGAGGAGCCCGGCGAGATCGGCGTGCCCGGGCCGCGGCAGGTGCACCTCGTCGACCTCGGCGTCCACTGGCCAGGGGTTCATGCGCTGCTCCCAGTTGGCGTAGTCACGGTTTGCGACCAGCAGCGCCACAGGGCTGCCGAGCGTGCGACCGTGACGAAGCCCGGAGCGCACCTCGACCGAGTCGGCCTCGATCTTCATACGCCCCCCGCGGCCGTGCCCGAGCTGGCGCCTCGCCATGTCGCGATCGAGCGCCTCCCGGCTGACCTCGAGCCCCGCGGGCAGCCCTTCGACGATCGCGACGAGCCCCGGCCCGTGCGATTCGCCCGCGGTTGTGTAGCTGAAAGCCATCGCGACCTAGGCTAGTCGGGAACAATGGACCCGGGAGAGAGCGGGCTTGCGCCCCGCCCGCCCGAAAGGTGGTCTAGTCGTTCGTTTCGACGACGACCGCGTCGATCCCGCGCAATCTGAGCACGTACCTGCTGGCGACCTTGCCCTCGGGCTGATATGTGAACTCGCGGCGCTCACCCCGTCGCAGCATCAGAATCCGGCAATCGACCGCGCGAGGCGTGCACGAGCCGTCACCCGAAGTACCGATCACATCTGAGGAGACGGTGAAGACCGCCTTCTTCTCGTCCTCGGTGATGCCGTTGAAGATGACAAGCGGCCGGGACTTGCCAGGCAGCACGCTGAGCTGCTTGACGCCCTCGCGCTTCTGCGCCTGACCGGCGAGGCCGACCTCGACGTCGACGCGGTAGCTGTAGCGAACCTGGACCTCGGTCTCTTCGACGACGACCTCGGGCTCAGGCGTCGGCTCCTCGACGTCAGGGACCCCCGGATCGATCGGTTCGATCACGACCTCGTCAGCCGGCGGGAGTTGATCAACCGATGGCGCCCCGACGTCCGGAACCGAGCCCTCGGGGGCTTCTTCGACTCCACCCTGTTCTCTGACCACCTTTGCGGGAACGGCGAAATGGTCGGCGAAGGGGTTCTTGGCCTGCAGCAGATCGAGGCGCTTGCGGTAGTCCCTGACCCCCTCCGAAGCGACCATCACGGCCGGAACGGCTGCGCCGGACTCGTCGAGTCCAGCCGTCACGTCGACCGGCGCTGGAGGCGGAGGCGGTTCGGTCTTGAGCAGTAGGGGGACGGCCGCTATGGCCACAAGCAGCAGGACGATCAGCGGGAGCATTCGGTGCTTGCGAAGCTCGGCGAGCATCTGGGGCTTGCCGCTGGGAAGCTTCATGGGGTCGCCCCCTTAGGCAGGACACCGCCGACGCTGGCGGTTGGAGGCGCGGCCTGCGTCGTAGAGGTGGAGACGGCCTGCGGCGCGGTCGGTGCCGGGCCGGCGGGAGTGGCTCCTGCCGTCAGACCCTCCCCGGATGGTGCGAGGAATGTCGTCACCGAGAAGCCTGCCTCGAGCGCCGAGGTGGGAGTTCCAGCCTGCGCCTGGGAGTCCTCCGGCACCGCGATGCTGAAGCCGTCGATCGTGATCAGGCGTCCGAACACGGACGGCCTGCCGTCGCGGTTCAAACCGACCTGACTATTGAGCCGCCCGACAAACTCTGCGATCCCGAAGTAGCCGCCGACGAAGCCGAGCTCGTAGGGCATCACGGGCAGGCCCGCCGGCCCAACGGTCGCGCCGATCGGCAGTCCCGCCACAGCCGTCTCCGTCGGGGTCACACCGATCGGAGGGGGCGGGGTACCAGCCTCAGCGCTGGCGACTGCCTGCTCCGAACCCTCGGCCGCGCCGGCCGGTGTCACCGGTGCCGGCGCCGTTGTAGCCGCCGCCATCCCGCTCGCCCCCGGCACCAGGTTCAGCGAATCGAACCCGATTCCCGAGCGGACGGCGTTGCGAGATAGCTGGACGAGCATGCTCGAGGTGTCCGCATCCTTCGGGACGGCCTTGCCGAGCACGACCATGCGCTTGTAGCTGACGGGAAAGGTGTCGCGCGCAGCCTCGGCGGCGTCAGCAACCGCCTCCTGCGCGGCGATCTCCGCCTCCAGCGCAGACACATCAGCCTCGAGCGAGGACGCCTCTTCACGCTTCGGGGAGAGAATCAAGAACCAAAAGGCCGCGAGCAGCGCGACGACCGGGAGGCCGAGCACGACGACCTTGTCAACACCGCGCACTGATCAGCCCCCCATGGTCTGGTTGACGACTTTGTCCGTGCGTTCCGTGCCGTCCTCAACCGACTCGGCTGCCTGTGCACGCTGCGCCTCAGCGGCATCGACGCCCGCGTCATCGGACGCAGGAACCTCGGTGGCCGGAGGCGGCGTCGAAGCCGGAAGGGAAGTGAATTCGTCGAAGGCCGCGACCATCGTGAAGCGGATGCCACCCGGGCAGGACCTGGAGGTATCCACTTGGGCATCCTCAACCACAGAGTCCGACAGTCCAACCCGGGTCACACCGTCGATGTCTTGGACCGCAGCCACCAGCTCAGCGACGCCGGGCTGCGAGACCGCGCACCCGTTCAGCGAAAGCGCCGGCCCGGGGATCTCACCCCGCAACTGAATATCGACGTCGTTGGTGACCGACACCTCCGGGCTTGCGGTCCCGCTGATGGTGAGCAGGGTCACGTTCGGAGGGATCACCAGGGCGAGCTCGCGCAGCACCCGCTCCCAGTCAAAACGGCTCGTGGCCAGGCTGGTGACCGTCGCAGTGCGCGCTTCTTCGGTGGAGGCGAAATCTGCGAACGACCGCAGGCTGTCAGCACGAGCCTGGGCTACCTGCTTCTCACCCTCCAGGCGATCGATCTCGGCCGTCCGTTCGACGATGGTGTTGCCGGTGCTGACCAGCGCGACCACTCCGGCGAGAACCGCCAGAAGTACCCCGATCACGATGTAGCCGACCGGGCCGGATCCGTTGCCGCCGCCCCTGCGGTGCTTACGGTCTTCGACCGGAATCAGGTTGACCGGACGCATCTAAGCCTCCAGCGCGAGGCCGTAGGGAAGCGTCAGGCGCGCCGCGGTGCCTTCGGGGAGTCCGTGGAGCGCGGCCGGACGGCCGACCTGGAAGGCCAGCCCAAGTTCGCGCTGAAGGCGAGCGACGAGCCCGGGAATGATCGCCCCCGGACCGCAGGCGACGACCGCGTGGATTGCTCCGGCGCCCTCCTGGGCTCCGTAGTACTCCAGGGAAAGACGCAGCTCGTCGGCGAGCTTGGCCGAGCCTTCGACAAGAACCTCGCGGGCGGCTGAAACAACCTCTGGATCCCCTTCGATCTCGTCCTCGGGACTTTCCAGCCCGACATGGCCGAGCCACTGCCTCGCGTGTTCGAGAGTGAGTCCCCGCTTTTCGGCCAGACGCTGAGCGATGCCCTCGAACCCGAACGGCGAGATGCGCGTGAACTCACACAGCGCGCCTCTCGCAACCGCGAGGTTGGTGACATCTCCGAAGTTGCAGTAGAGGCGCACGGATTCTGCATCCACGACGGCGGCCGGCGACCCCTCATCGCCGGAACCGACATCCGCCATCTCGATGCCGAGATGGTTGCCGCCGCCGTTGGACTCGGGCTCACGACACAGGGCGCGAATCATCCCGAAAGCCGAAAGATCGACGCCGACGGGCCGCAGGCCGGCCTTGCGAACGGGTTCGAGCACTGACGCGATCATGTCGCGCCTGGCCGCAACCACGACCACGTCCATGCGTCGGTCACCCTGCTCGTTCGTCAGCCGGTTGACGACGCGGTGCTCGAGCACGGTCTGGTCGAGGGGCATCGGAATGTGGTCCTGGGCCTGAAAGCGAACGGCGGTCTCGAGCTCATCGTCTCGTTCGATCAGGGGTAGGCGGAGGGTGCGAACCGCGATCTTGGGGTTCGCGACGCCGATTCGGACGTTCTTGGGAAGCCCGCTTTTGGCGAATAGCTCCCGTAGGTTCTCGGTCAGGGCGTCGCCGTCGACGACCTCGCCCTCTCGAAAGACCCCCGGCGCGAGCGGCTGAACTGCGCTGGCGGTGACCCGGGCGCGGCCGTTGGCCTCGATCCGGACGGCAGCGACGCTACCTGCGTCGAGATCGAGCCCGGTCAGACCCTTTGTATTTCTTGTAAGCATCATCTGGCGGCTTTTCAGAGGACTGCGTGCCCTGGCTTCTCCATCGGTCGATGGCCTGGAAACTTGAGGCGTTCAGCTCGCTGCAAACGCGTTGAGGTAGGCGTCGACGATCTCGTCCCCGGCGAACAGCGCCACGACGCCGCCGAGTGCCAGGAAGGGGCCAAACGGGATCGCCCGCTTGCGCGCCTCCGCGCCGTGGCGGATCATCAGCATGATGCCCACGACGGCTCCTGCCGCAAACGCGATCAGCAGCGCGGGGGCGACGGCGCGGCCGAGGTAGAGACCCAGCACGGCGGCAAGCTTGACGTCGCCCATGCCCATGCCGGCTGGGTGGACGAGGGCCACCAACAGCAGCCCGCCGCCCGCCGCGGCGGCGGCGATCAGGTGCGGCGCCAGCTCCGTGGAATCACCCAGCGCCAGGGCGGCGACCCCGGCTATGGCCGCCGCCCCGAGCACGGCGTTGGGGATGATGCGAAGCTCGAGGTCGGTCGCTGTGACCGTGACCAGCACCGCGCAGAGGACGAGGCCCATCACCAGCTCGGCGGCGTTTTCCGTCCCGATGGCGAAATAGCAGGCGACCCAGAGCAGCCCCAGCGAAAGCTCCATCAGCGGGTAGCGCACGGAGATCGGCTTTTGGCAGCTGCGACAGCGTCCGCGAAGCCAGAGCCAGGAGAGCACCGGGATGTTGTCCTTGGCCGCAATCTCGGCGCTGCAACTCGGGCAGTGGGAGCGCCCGCGCACGAAATCCTGCTTTCGCGGCAGGCGTGCCGAGACGACGCTCAGAAAGCTGCCGAACACGAGCCCGGCGGGAAACAATGCGATCGCTGCGGAGGACATCGCTCCTCTATCGGCAGGGAGGACGGAACACCCAAGCCTCAGAACTCGAGGATGTTCTCCGTCTCCAGTTCGAGCCTGCTCTCGAAGCTCGGGTGGTCATACATGAACTCGAGCGCCTGGCCAGGGCTGGTACCGGTCTTTTTGGTCATGATCGTGAGACCGATCTGCGACCCCTCACTCAGGTGAAGCGGCTCCGTCACCCCAGTGCTGTTTACGCCGAGGAAGTTGAGCGGGACCGAGACCTCGGTCCAGTTCGTCGGCCAAGGGTTCCGGGAGTACTCGAAGTAGGTGGGGTTCGGGAGGATGTCGAGATTGACGACCGGTAGGTCGACGGTCAGCGTGATCGAGCCGATCGGGATCCCGAGCAGGCTCAGCAGCGGTACGGTGACCTCCTGGCGCACGAACAGCGAGACGCAGATCTTGCCGGGGTGAACCGCGCCGTTGACGGTCTTCGTCCAAAGCTCGAGTGAACCCTTTCCGGTCAACAGCACCCCACCGTCGTTCTGTACCTTCGGCGAGACCCAGGTATGCGTGCGCAGGTGCTTGTTGCTCTCCCCCGTAACCAGTCCGAGGATCCCGTCGCTGGCCTGGGTCAGCAGGTTGACCCCACCGAGCAGCGGACCGGTGCCCTCGATCAGCTTGCGCAGGTTGAGCAGGTTGAGCACCGGCTGAAGCAGACAGCTGTCTGTCGAAGACCAGGGCATCAGCAGGCCCTTGTCCTGGGACGCGTTGCTGCTCGGTTCAGAGTCGGTCGCGTAGTCGAACATCGGCTGGCCATCGGCGGGGAGGTCCGGGTCCAGGGCCGGGGCCTCGGTGAACATCAGGTCTGGCGCACCCGCGGTCGCTCCCGTGTGCAGGCCATCGCTGCAGCGCGAGCGCGTGTTGTGCGTAAGGTGATCGGCGGTGATCGCCTGGCGAGTGGAGTAGCTGCAGGGGGTGTCGGTCAGCCAGAATTGCGCAAACGGGTTGGGCTGATCCTCTCCCTCCGGTGCCGGATTGTTGAGAGGGGTGGTGTCCGGGTCTACGACATCGGTGTGGACCTCCTGGAAGGCGCGCTCGTAGGACACGGGTGCCAGGTCGATCTTCGCCGCGACAACAACCCTCTTGAAGTCCTGCGTGCCCGGGCAGAGGCTCGCGGAGCAGTGGGGATCGTCTTGCCAAACGACGAACTTGTAGATCCGGCCGCTGACATCGCCCACCTGGAAGGGCTCCGGCCCCGGCTCGACGGCCCCGTTGGCGGCATCGACCACCAGCGGTGCCGAGTATCCCCCGTCTTCGGCGACAGCAAAACTGGAGCCGCTCACCCTCGAGCGAGGGTCGTTGGGATCCGAAGACGCTGAGTGCTGCGCGGTCAAAGCCACCTCGACGAACGGAAGCTGCTTGACCTCCTCGAGCTCAGCCTGAAGCCTGTCGTTGATCGTCTGGCTTTCCTCGGCCCGGTAGTTCGCCCGGCCCGCAGCGTCGAACACCTGCAGCGAGGCGAGGGCGCCGATGGTCAGGAGCAGGCCGGCGACCGTGCCCTCAACGATCGTCATCCCGCGCTCCTGGCGCAGCCTCGCAAGCACCCGCCGCAGCATCAGCTCGCCCCCTCGACGTAGTTGCGAAGCGACACCCCGTCGCTCACGGTCACGGCCTCGTCCCCGTCCTCGCCTGGGAAAACGAGCGAAGCCGATACGTAGGCTGGATCGGCTGCGCTCGGCGAGTAGCCGAACACCGCCGGCCCGGAGATGCCTGTGACGACGGTCTCAAACGAGGGCGTCCCGCTTCCGTCCGGGTTGCGTTCGGTCCGGGTGCACGAACTCGATGAGCAGCTGTAGGTCACCAGGCACTGGATCGCCGTGGCGGACGGTGCCCCGCCGCAAGTACCGCTGTGAACGAAGGTGACGATCTCTAGCGACGAACCGGAGCCGGCGCTGATGAACTCACCCTGCCTCAGTTCCCTGGTCACGCGCTCCACCATCACCCGGCCCTGCTGAAGCTGCCCGGAGCGCTCTCGCATCTCGGGCTCCATGCGCAAGGTCATCTGCAACACCACCATCGCCGTGCCCACGGTGATCAGGCCAATCACGATCGAGACGATCAACTCGGGGAACGTGAACCCGCGCTGGTCGACACCCAGCGCGCGTAGTCTGAAGACGAGGGAGGCCATCTCAACAAGCCGCGTCAGGTGGGCTGGCGGCTGTGGTGGAGCACTCGATGAACTCCTCGGGCACGTAGTGCTGGGCGACGCTGTTGGCGAGCTGGAAGTCGGTGGCGTTGTTGCTGTTGCGGATGTCTGCGTTCGAGTCGAGCTGGATCGACTTGCCCGCCATCGCTCCGCAGAAATAGGAGTTGCTGTTGAGCGTGATCGCGGTTCTCGGCGCGTAGATCACGAAGTCCTGCTCACAGGCCAGGTTGGCCTGGGTATTGCTGTTCAGGGTCGCGCGCGTGATGCGCGTGTCCGATCCCGCAAACAGCAGCGCGACCTGGGTGGCGTTCGCGCCGGTCACGGCGATCCGAGAGTTTGAATTGAGTGAGAGCTGCGTCGCCGGACTGTTGAGCCCGCAGGCCTCCGGGGTGTCGAAGTACATGCTCACGCTTCCCCCCGATGGCACGATGATTTGTGAGTTGCTGTTGAGCGTCAGCCGGCAGAAGCTGTAGTTGGAGCCGCGCATCGTCAGCGTTGTGTTCGAGTTCAGCGTCAGCTGACGCGTGGTCGGGTTCCACGAGGGCGCTCCGCTGGTGTAGGTGTCCACCCCGAAGAAGTTGCCGTTCGAGTTGTTGGTCGCGACGTCGCCCTGGTTGATCGGCGGCAGCGACGTCTGCCCTTGCTCCGGGCTCGGGCAGCTGTAGTGCGCGTTGCTGTTGGTGATCACCGCGCGGCCGACGCCGATCCGGGCGTAGCTGCAGGTGAGCTCCGCGTTCGAGTTCATCGTGATGTCGCCGTTGGTAGCGACGTTGGCCGTAATCCGTCCGTTCGAGTTCATGTTGATGAAGTCGAGGCCGATCACCCCGGCCAGTCCGGTGAATGGCCGCAGCCCCGAGGAGGAGCGAGCGACGACGTCAACCCGCCGCGTGACGCCGTCGACACTGCCTTGGGAGACGATCTCGATCTGGCCGGTGCTCGGCAGAACCCAGTAGGTGAAGGTGGCACCCTCGACCCCAGTCAAGTTCCTGGTTACGCCCTGGCACCAACCTCCGGCGGCCGTTGCGGCCGGTGCGGCGGGGCTGCCAACCAGGCACGGCGTCGCCGTCGTGACCGGGATACGGTTGTAGTGCAGGAGCGCTTCGCTGACCCCGGCCTCGGCCGCCGCCAGCGCCGCCTTGGATTGCTGATCGCGCACGGTTCCGCGCTGGGCGCCGACCGATGCCATCACCGTGACGCTGGCGAGCGCGAAGACAACTACGAGCCCAATCATCACGATCGGCACGGCAAAGCCGGCCTCGGCGCTCAGGCGTCCCGAACGACTGGATCGCACATGCGCGCGCAGGCTTGTGACGGCGGGAAGCAGCAGCACACCCCCGTCATCGACCCGCGTACGCACGCCTAGCACATAAGTCCAGATGCCTGGACGAATTTCCTAGGGGCCGGCTACGTCGAACAGCCGCTGGCCGGGTTGCCGGACGGCGGCTCCGCGGCGGTGCACTCGAGGTAGCTGCGCCTCTTGAACAACGCCAGCGGATCGGTCGTCCCGAGTTCCAGTTCGAGCACGACCTGGATGCGCCGGACGACATCGCCGACCCGTCCGAGGGCGATCACCCTGCGGCGCAGGACGCCGCTCCCTGGGGCGACGACCGCCTCCATCCAGTACTCGTAGCGCGCGGGATCTCCGGGGCCGTCATTGATGACCCCTGAGGCCACGGGGCACCAGTCTGTCGCGGAGCCTCCGACGAGGCTGAACTGGAGCCGACCAGCTTCGACGCCGAGGTTTACGCAGCCGCGAGCCCGGGCGTCGCCCGAGAGCACCGGGCCCGTGAGGATCTCGGGAGCAACCAGCTTGTTGATGCGCCAGGTGGCGATGTCCACGGCCGCGTCGGCGGCGGCGAACGCCTGGGCCGAGGCTTCGTCCCGAGAGGCACGATCGGTGCTGTGCGAGGCCGCCAGCACCGCGGCGCCGGCCAGCAACGCCACGACCATCAGGATGATCATCGCAACCGGTAGGGCGAAACCCTTCTCGGACCGAAGCCGGACGGTCATCGTGGCGTGGCCGCGCCCCATCAGCCCAAACCCTCGTCGGGATCGGTGACAACGGTCGACGTCCAGACGGGCTGGAACGGGCCCACTCCGGCGCGGTCGTCCTCCGGGACGACCGCGATGGTGATTCGCTTCGTGTTCTGGTCGGTGTCCACCGCCAGGCTCTCCACGGTGGCCTGGGTGGACTGAATAGCGGTCAGCAGGTCGTCGGTCGCTGTCGCCGTGTTGTGGTCGAGGGCGTTCTCCGCGGTGTTGACGAGACCGTTGATCGTGCCGTTGATCAGGTTTGTGAGCGAGGTCACCACTCCGACGACGTTCAAGGTAAGGATCCCGTCGAGCGCGCTGTCGAGGTTGTTGAGCGCAACGTTAAGCGTCGTGACCGCGGCTTGGAGCGCCTCCATCTCCTCAGCCAGATCCTCGATCGCGGCGAGATCCACGTCGCAGAGGTCCACACCATTTTCAAGCACTCCTTGAAGCGAATCGATGGCCGGGTCGATGTTCTGGTCGAGCACGTCGACGATCCTCGAATCGATACCGCCAAGCAGGGGGTTGACCAGGGCCCGAAGGGTCGCACCGACGAGAATGTTGTTCAGCAGCGGCCAGTTGCTGACCCCGTCGAGTGCGCCGAGCAGGCCCTCCTGTCTCGTATCGAGCAGTTCGAACGCGTTGTTGAGTCCACCTCCTAACGGGTCCAGCTCGAGCAGCGGGCACTCCTCGTCCCGCCAAGTCACGAACCGGTAGACGCTGAAACCCTCGCCCCCGACCTGGACTCCGGTACTCACCGGCGGCAACGACCCGCCGAGGATCATGTTCTCGATGTTCTGCTCGCCATCGCCATCGACATCGGCGCGAATCCGGAACTGGGATCCGATTACGCGGTCGAGCACGGCACCTTCGCCGCTGGTCGGCGGGGCGGCACTCATGCCTATCCCCGAGTAGCCGAGCGATCGAGCGCTTTCAAGTTCAGAGCTTGCGAGGGCAACGGCTGTCTGGTCGCGCTCGGCGCTCGCTTCCTGGTTACGCGAGCCGTTGAAGACCGTGAGCGTCGCCAGCAGGCCGACGACGAGCACGACTCCGGCGATCAGCGCCTCGACCAGCGTGAAGCCCTCTTCACGCCGAGCCCGGCTCACGCGCACACCGAGAGGCTGAGACCGGTGACTGTGCAGTTTCGGATCGCGATCGTTGCCAGCAGTGAAACCGGGTTCGGCGATCCCGCGGCCCGCTGGTTGAAGCGAACCGTCACGGCTCGTGGCGCGGCGCCAGCTGCAGCCGTGAAGACGTCGGTGTTTGTGATTCCATCAACAACCGTCACCGGTGCGCCCAGCGCGCCCGTGCCGGCGCCCGTCTCCTGGGCTCGCGTGCATTTCCGCAGCCCATTTCCGAGCGTCGATGCCTGGCTGCAGTCGTAACGGATGAGCCGCAGTTCGCTTCCGCCCGTCGCCGTCACGGGAGCGCGGATATCGAGGACCTGGCCACTGCCCCCGCCGGCTGGAGCATCGATCCGAGCAGCTTCGCGAATTTCTCGCGTCATCCGCTCGATCCCGTCGCGCGCCCTGTCCAACGAATCAACCCGGGTCTGTTGCCCGGTCTGCTGGCGCTGGCCGGTCAAGAGCAGGCCCATCGCCGCGACCGCGATCACCAAAGTCATCGTCGAGGCGACGATCAACTCGATCAGCGTGACGCCGTTCTCAGCTCGAAGCTTGGTTCGCATCTGCGTGGGTCCGCTCATCTCATCTCGCCACAGGCTCGCTGGCCACCCATCGGCGCAACTGGTGGAGTCCTGAAGGGCGCCCGCAGAAATGCGAAGGGCGGGCCAGGAGGCCCGCCCTTTCGCTTATCCCTGACCGAGGTCAGTGAGTGGCTTGATCAGCTACCGCTCCAGTCACCACTGGACGGGCAGCCGCCGTCGCCGGCAGTCGCGCATGTCAGTGACGTGTCACCGGCGGCGTTTCGACCGATGCTGAACGTCTCACCGGTGCTCGACGTGGCGGTCACGGTGTAACTGTCGGCCGCAGCAACCACAGCCAGATCGCCGGCAACGAGAGTCTCCTCAATTGCCTCGAGAGCTGCCGGGTCGGCGTTGAGGTACGACCCACCGTTATCAGTGGCGTACGTCTCGATCGCGGTCTGCGCCGTACGGGCCGCAGCCTTCGCGTCAGCGTCGCGAGCCTTATCGCGCTGAGCGAAGAACGACGGGATGGCGATTGCGGCCAGAATGCCCAGAATGAGCATGACGACCAGGAGCTCGACGAGGGTGAAACCTTCTTCACGACCCATCCGCTCACGCAACTTCTGCACCATAAGAACCCTCCTTGGGCTTGCTACTTGACTTCGCCAGGTCCCGTCGCATCTGCCCAATCGGGTGTAGTACCCCGGTGGCAGCCCGGCTGACTCCTTCGTCGGAGTCCCGTAGCTTTGCGTCCTCGCCTCGCGACGAGTTTGCCCCTAGCACCGTGACACTGGCCTTCACATCCCCTCTATCGACTTTCGGGCTCGATCCTTTAGTGATCCCTGGGGGAAATCCCTACCGTGAATAGGGGTTACCCCCCAGGCCGACCCGGGAGCCGTGCCTGATGGCCGCGCGGCGACTGCTGCTCGTGATGGTCCTGCTGCTGATTGCCTCCAGCCTGGCCGCGGCCCTGGTGCCGCCGCCCCCGGAACGCGATCAGAGCTCGACCTCGACCACATCGACCTCGACAACCGGCACTGAGGGGTCTCAGGCGACAGGCGAAGCGGGCCGCAACCGCCTGATCACGCAGAGCGTCGACGCAGGCGGCGAGGAACCCGCGCTGCTCTCGCTCAAGGCGGGAGACCAGCTCGCCCTGGCGGTCACCTCGGACCGCTTCGTCGAGGTCGAGATTCCCGCGCTCGGGCTGTTCGACACGGCGACGCCGGGGTCACCTGCTCGCTTCAACCTGATCGCCGACGAGCCGGGCAGGATCGGCGTGCGAACGCTCAAGCCGGAGCGCGTCGTCGCCCAGATCACCATCTCTGAGCCCACTAAGCCGTCCGAACCACGGCCACCACCCGCTGACGAGCAGGGACCAGCCGACCCCGAAGCGCCCCCGCAGAACCGCTCTGTCCCTTCGGGGTCCGACCCCAACGGGACAGAGCAGCCCTGAGGCGTGGAATCCGGCGCGCGCCGCGTCAGCCGCCGAGCTCGCTGACGCGGACTCTCAGCTTCAGCATTCGGTCCCCGCGAATCGCCCGAACCTCCAGATCGGCGCCGATGGACGCGGCGTCCATCAGCTCCTGAAGGTCGCCGACCTCACAGACGACGGTCTCCCCGACCGCGACGATCAGGTCCTCGGGGCGAAGGCCGGCACGTGCCCGGGGCTGCCCTGGACGACGTCGACAACCGGCTCAGGCCTGGAAGTGGCGCACGAGCACCGCGAGGATCTCATCGAAGCGGCGCTGCAGCCACCAGGCGCCACCCAGCGCGAGCACCGCCGAGTCAAACGGCGTCGCCCGTAACACTTCGGCCGAGAGTTGTACGCGTGTCCCGGAGAGGTGCTCGGCGAGCAGCCATTCGACCTTGGCCTCGGTGACGTCGCCGATCGAGGCGGTTCCGCGAATCGCGGTGGGCGACTCGACGTCTCTCGACGGCCGTCGCCGCCGTTCTGCGCACGCCCAACGGCCCGTGGATCCTGACCCTGCCGCCGCGACGCTGGCCCGGTGCACCCTCGAGGGCGACGACCTCGATGAAGCGACCCGCCAGCAGCCAGTGGTCGTCGAGATCGGCGAGAAACGCGAACACCTGCTCCGCGGGCGCGGGCACCAGTGTCTCGGCCGAGATGATCCGCCCCATGCTCCCCATCGTAGGCTTGTTCAGATGCAGGAGCCCGAGACCCAGACTTCGAACCGCGCCCGCCTGATCTTCGCCGCCGTGCTGATCGCGGGCCTCGCCTGCGCGGCGCTGCTTGATCCCGCTGCTTGCGGGCGGAGACGAAGAAGCGGCCGTCGCAACCGGCCGATCCCGAGTGCATCACGGCCTGGAACGAGGAGCGCTTGACCGTGCTCTTCGGGCAGCACCAGGCGACGGCGCACCGCTACTCGGCGATTCAGGTGCTGCGCCTGGGAGACGATGGCGGACCCGTCGAGGGGGGCGAGGACGGCAATTGCGCGGTTGTCTTCGCCGCGACCACGCTCGACCCGGAACCCGGCGCCGCCGCCCAGATCCTGCTCAAGAAGTGGGAACCGCTGAGCGGGGTTCCAGGCGTCAAGTCCGAGCGCCTGGGACAACTGCAGAGTGAGGCGCTTCAGGCCGCCAACGCCACGCTCAACAGCGATGGAACGCTGGGGGCGACAACGCAGTGAAGATCGGCTTCGTCGGCCTGCCCAACGCGGGCAAGTCGACGCTTTTCAACGCCCTCACCAACGGCGGGGCGCAGGTTGGCAATTACCCATTCACGACGATCGAGCCGAACGTCGCGGTCGCCGCGGTGCCCGATTCGCGCCTCGAAGCCATCGCGGAGACGGTGCGAAGCTCCGAACAGGTGCCGCTGGCGATCGAGTTCCACGACATCGCCGGACTGGTACGGGGTGCAGCCGAGGGCGAAGGCCTCGGCAACCAGTTTCTCGCCGCGATTCGCGAGACAGACGTGATCTGCCAGGTGGTGCGCTGCCACAGCAGCGACGACGTGCCGCACCCCGAGGGCCGCATCGACCCGCTCGGCGACGTCGAGGCGATCGAAACCGAGCTGATGCTGGCCGACCTCGAGCAGACCGAGCGGCGCCTGGAGCGGGTTACCAAGCAGGCGCGAAGTCTCGATCCGGCCGCCGTCGCGGAGCAGGGCTGGCTCGAGGGTGTCCAGGCGGCGCTGTCAGAGGGGAAGCCCGCCCGGACCGTGACGGTGCCGGACGCCGCCCCGGACGGGCCGCGACTGCTGCAGGCCCTGACTTCCAAACCGGTCCTCTACGTCGCCAACGTCGACGAGGACGGATCCGACGCGCCCGCCCCACTGGCTGAGCACGCAGACACCGTCGGCGCCGCCGTGGTCGCGGTCAGCGCTCGCATCGAGGGGGAGCTGAGTGAGCTCTCGGCCGAGGAGGCGGTCGAGATGCGCGAGGAGCTCGGGCTGCATGAATCGGGCTTGGAGCGACTCGTCCGCACCGCCTACGAGTTGCTCGGACGGCTGACCTTCTTCACCGCCGGCACCGACAAGGAGGCGATGGCCCGCAGCCTGCGCCGCGGAGCGAGCGCCTGGGAGGCCGCCGGGACGATCCACACCGATATCCAGGATGCGTTCATCAAGGCCGAGGTGATCGGCTGGGAACAGCTGGTCGAGTCCGGCGGGTATAGCCCGGCCAGGGACCGCGGCCTGCTGCGCATCGAGGGCCGCGACTACGTCATCCGCGACGGCGACGTCGTCACGATCAAGGTCTGATCGAGCCTCCGCTCCGGCCGGCCTTCTCCCTGGCTCCGGCGGCGCGGACGGCGTCGGACAGTGTTTCGATGTCGTAGGGGCCGTAGTGACGATGGCCGTTGATGAAGAACGTCGGCGTACCCGAGACCTCGCTGAGCTCAGCGCTTTCAATGTCCTCTGCCACCCGGACCGCACCGCGGCGCTCGTCGAGATACTCGGTGAACCAGGCGGCATTGAGCCCGAGCTCTCCGGCGTGGCGGACGAGGTCATCGAAGACGAGCGCGTCCTGGCGCTCGAAGAGCAGGTCGTGCATCTCCCAGAACTCGCCCTGTTCATGCGCAGCCTCTGACGCCTCCGCGGCCAGCTCGGCGTGCGGATGGACCTCGGTCAGCGGCAGGTGCCGCCAGACGTAGCGCAAGTCGGTGAAGTCACCGAGCAGCTCGCGGATCGTGTCCTCCGCCCGTCCGCAGTAGGGACACTCGAGGTCGCCGTACTCGAGCAGGGTGACGGCGGCCTCGCGTGGCCCGCGAATGTGGTCGCGGTCGGGATCCACCTCGACGGCGAGGTCTGTGAGGAGATCCGGGTTGCCGTGCACAGCGCGGTCGCGAAGTCGCTCGGGCATCAGGCTGACGATGGTGAACAGCGCCCAGGTGACGAGCGCCGCGCACGACGCTGCCGCGAGGATCCCGAACTTCGCCTCCTCGAGGTCCGCACCGGAGAAAGCGAGCGTTGCGACCAGCAGCGAGACCGTGAACCCGATCCCCGCGATCGTGCCGCCGCCGGCGACCGCCGCCCAGCCGACGGGTGGATGCAGGCTGCGCCCGCTGGCCCGGGTGGCCAGCCACGACATCCCCACGATCCCGAGCGGCTTGCCAATCACGTATCCGGCCACGATCCCAAGGGTGATCGGTGATTTCAGGGCTCGTTCGAGAAAGCCTGCGTCGATCTTGATGCCCGCGTTGGCAAAGGCGAACAGTGGCACGATCAGATAGCTCGACCAGGGGTGGTAGAGCTGTGCGAGGCGGTCATTCGGCGAGATCGCCGACCGCAACCCGGCTCGCAATTCGCGTTCGAACTCCGGCGTCGGTTGTTCCCGGAAAGCCCGGAAGAGCTCAACCGTGCGTTCCAGATCGGATCGCTTGGCCGGATAAGCCCAGGCCAGCAAACCCATCGCCAAGCCTACGATCACGGGCTCGACCCCCGACTCGAGCAGGGCGATCCAGATGGCGACGCCGAGGACGAAGTAGACCGGGCCCCGCTTGAGTCCCAGGGCCCTGGCGGCCAGCACGACGGCGAACAGCACAGCCGCAACGATCAACGCGGAGCTGGTGACGGACTCGGTGTAGACCGTCGCGATGACCACAAGCGCGAGCAGGTCGTCGACGACGACCACGGTGAGGATGAATGCGCGCAGGCGGTCCGGTACGCGCCTCCCAAACAGCGCCAGGAACCCCAGGGCGAAGGCGGTGTCGGTTGACATCGCGACCCCCCACCCTGCGGCCGAAGACTCGCCGGAGTTGATTGCCAGGTAGATCGCGACCGCGATCGCCATGCCCCCGATCCCAGCCAGCGCCGGCAGCAGGAACCTGCGGCGCTCCCGCAGCTCTCCGAGGTCGAATTCCCTTCGCGCCTCGAGCCCGATCACGAAGAAGAAGAACGTCATCAGCCCGCTGTTGACCCAGTGGCGCAGGTCGAGTGAGATCCCGTTGCCCCCAAGCTGGATCGAGAGCTGCGTGCTCCAGAGGTCGTCGTATGACGCCGCGTCGATGTTGACCCAGGTGAGCGCCGCAATCGTGGCTGCGAGCAGGAACGCGGCGCTGCCGCTTTCGGTGGTCAGAAACGCGCGTAAGGGAGTCCGGGCACCGAACTTCCAGGCCGTGTTCGCTGGAGTGCTCACAACCCGGCACCTTAGGTCGCAACGGGCCACAGCCGGGGAGTGACCTTGCCGCACGGCCGCTGGACGCGCTCAGGCGGCCCTGCGGCGTAGCCCCCCCTAGGCGATCTTGTCGTAGAGCGAGAAGATCGGCAGGTACATCGAGATCACGATGAAGCCGACGACGCCACCGATGAAAATGATCATCACCGGCTCAAGCAGCGAGGTCAGTGCCTTGATCTTGGCGTCGACCTCCGCCTCGTAGAAGTCGGCGATCTTGCCGAGCATGTGGTCGAGCTGGCCGGTCTCCTCGCCGACCGAGACCATCTGGGCGACCATCGAGGGGAAGATCGGATTGCGTTCAAGCGGGGCCGCGATCGTGCCGCCGCGCTTGACGGATTCGTAGACCTCATCCATCGCCTCCTCTACCACCGCCGATCCAGAGGTCTTGCCCGTGATCTTGATCGACTGCAGGATCGGGACGCCCGACTCGACGACGCCCGAGAAGGTGCGAGACCAGCGGGCCAGTGCGATCTTCTGAACGACGTCACCGATCTTGAAGGGAATCCTGAGCTTGACGCGGTCCCACTGGCGCCGTCCGAGGTCGGAGCGCTTCCATCGCAGGAACAGGATCGAGCCAACCACGCTGGCGGCGAGCACGATGTACCAGTGCCCAGTGAGCATGTCCGACATCCCCTTGGTGATCTTCGTGGGGAGCGGGAGGTCGGCACTCTGCCCAGGCGTTTCGGCGGCGATCTCCTCGAAGATGCCGACGAAGACGGGGACGATGAAGGCGACGACGACGACCATCACGACCATGGCGAAGCCGAAGACGAGCGCCGGATACATGACCGCCGACTTGACCTGGCGGCGAAGCGCGTCGAGCTTCTCCATTTGGTAGGCGATGCGATCGAGGGCGTCCTCGAGGCGGCCGGAGCTCTCGCCAGAACGGACCATCGAGCGATAGAGGGAGTCGAAGACCTGCGGATGGGATTCCATCGCTTGCGCCAGCGAGGCTCCCGCCTCGACGTCCTGGCGGACGCCGGCGACGGCCTTCGAGATCATCTCGTCCTCGGTCTGCTCCTCCAGCGTGTAGAGCGAGCGAAGCATCGGCATGCCTGAGGCGATCAGCGTCGCGAACTGGCGCGAGAAGACGGACAGCTCGCGCATCTTCGCCGTCTTGAAGCGCTTGAAGAAGTCCTCCAGCTTGAGCGGGTCGCGCTGCTCGGCGACCTCCAGCACAATCAACCCGCGCCGGCGCAGCTCCTCTGAGACCTGTGCCTTTGAGGGTGCCTCCATTTCGCCGCGCGACGGTAAGCCGGCGAGGTCAACCGCTTTGAATGCGTAGGCGCTCATCCCACCCTCGTTTCAGACACCTACGCCACCTGGCGCACTGGCTGGGGCGCACCGGTCACGGGGGCGTCGCCGATCAGGCGCTTGAGCTCCTCGGGGACCGAGGCGCGGGCTTGGGCGAGCGCGCGGGTGATCTTGCCCTTGGTGCACGAGCTGTGCCAGATGGGCATCCATCGTCTGCATGCCGGCAGCGGCGGAGGTCTGCAGGACCGAGTAGATCTGGTGGGTCTTGCCTTCGCGGATCAGGTTGCGGACGGCGGGAGTCGGAACGAGGATCTCGGTGCCGACGACGCGTCCTGAACCGTCCGCGCTGGGCAGCAGCTGCTGGGTGACGATTCCCTCGAGGGCGACCGACAGCTGCATGCGAACCTGCTGCTGCTGGGCCGAGGGGAAGACGTCGATGATGCGGTCGATCGTCGAGGAGGTCGACTGAGTGTGAAGCGTCGCGAAGACCAGGTGCCCGGTCTCCGCCGCGGTGATCGCGGTCGAGATCGTCTCGAGGTCGCGCATCTCGCCGACGAGGATCACGTCCGGGTCCTCGCGCAGCGCCGACGTCAGCGCCGAGGAGAAATCGATCGCGTCGGATCCGATCTCGCGCTGGTTGACGATGCAACTCTTGTGAGCGTGCAGGTACTCGATCGGGTCCTCGATCGTGAGGATGTGCTCCTCGCGTTCGCGGTTGATCTGGTCGATCAGCGCAGCCAGGGTCGTCGTCTTGCCCGAACCGGTGGGGCCGGTGATCAGCACGAATCCGCGGGGGCGCTTGGTGAAATCCTCGAGCACCTTGGGCAGTCCGAGCGCCTCGGTGCTCTGGATCTCCTGCGGAATCAGGCGAAAGGCGGCGCTGACCGAGCCGCGCTGGAAAAAGCAGTTGACGCGGAAACGAGCGACATCGGGGATCGAGTAGGCGAAGTCGAGCTGGAGGTTGTTCTCGAAGCGCTTGCGCTGGTCTGAGTTGAGCAGGGAGTAGACGACCTCGCGTGTCTGTTGCTGGGTGAGCTGCGGATACTCCTCGAGCGGAGTGATGCGTCCGCGCACGCGGATCGCTGGTGCGAACCCCGGAGTGATGTGCACATCCGAGGCCCGCTCCTCAACCATCCGTGTAAGGACATCAGCGAAATCGAGCTCCATCTCAAAGGGCCCATCGGCTCATACAAGCGTCCACTTGAGCGGATTTGGACCGATCAACAGGTAGACGCCGCATCGTCGCGACGGCGGCGTCAGCGCAGGTGCGGCGTGCTTGCAGATAGACCATGCCGTCCGCCGAAGCGGCGCTGGATCAAGCAACTCGAGCTCGACGGCGAGTCATCGGGCAGCCATGCCTTGCCGCCGCCGACGACCAGCGGCGCCACGAACAGGTGGAACTCGTCAACCAGTCCCGCCCTGATCGCCGAGGCGGCCAGTCCTGGGCCCGACTGATCGACAGGTCATGCTCGATGCCTGCTGACTGTGAGCTCGTCGCGACCTGCGGCAGAGCGTCGAATCGCCCGCTGCGACGCCGGTGTCCTGGCGCTCGTTGTCTCCTCGCAGCCGTGCGTCGAGTAGACGATCTTCTCAGCCGCCTGCCAGACCTCCGGCGAAACTCGCGCAGATGCGTGGGAGTCGTCAGGCAGAGCCGCCGTGTCGCTCCCAGGGTACCCGACCATGGCCACCTCGTAGGCATGGCAAGCGCGGCCATACCGGCCAGATGACGTACCGACTGAGCGTTCGAGCTCGCCTTGGCGAAAGCGTGGACCTCCTTGGTCCGGCTCGAGCCCAGCCGAAACCGCGCGCGCCACTCCGATGTAGCGGCGAGCGAGGCCAGCGCTGGGTCCAGATCAGCGGCGCGGGCGAGATCGAGCCGTCCATCGGTCCGCCCCGCAAGCGCTAATGGCCCCCAGGCGCCCGCCCCTAGACGCAGACCCTCGCCACTTCTTCGATGCTCGTAACCCCCGCCTTGACCTTCTCCAGGCCGTCATCTCGAAGCGTCAGCATGCCGTTACGCCGCGCCGCCTCGGCGAGCTGGGACTCGGGTGCACCGGAGATCGCCAAGTCGCGCATCTCGTCGTTCATCGTCATCACCGAGAAGACGCCGCGGCGGCCCTTGTAGCCGCTGCCGTTGCAGCGACCGCAGCCGACCGGCTCGTAGGCCTCGAGATCGGCACCGACTCGGAAACCGGCTTCCTCCAGAGCGACCGAGGGAATCAGGGCGCGGCGCTTACAGTTCGAGCAAAGGCGGCGGGCGAGGCGCTGGGCGACGACGCAGTCGACCGCCGACGCGGTCAGGAACGACTCGATGCCCATCTTCTGAAGCCGGATGATCGCCCCAGGCGCGTCGTTGGTGTGCAGCGTGCTCAGCACCATGTGGCCGGTCAGCGCCGCCTCGATCGCGATCCTGGCGGTGTCGGAGTCGCGGATCTCGCCGACCATGATGATGTCGGGGTCGGCTCGCAGCATCGAGCGCAGCCCGGTTGCGAAGTCGAGGCCGGCGCGGCGGTTGACGTTGATCTGGCTGATTCCCGGCAGCCGGTACTCGATCGGGTCCTCGATCGTGACGATGTTCTTCTCGACGCGGTTCAGCTCGTTGAGGGCTGCGTAGAGCGTCGTCGACTTGCCGCCGCCGGTCGGACCGGTCACCAGCACCGCTCCATACGGTTTGCTGAAGGCGGCCACGAAGGCATCCTCGGCGACGGGGCCCATGCCCAGGTCGGCCAGGGGACGAAGAGCCTCGTCCTTGTCGAGCACGCGGATCGCAACGCCCTCGCCGCGCTGCGTCGGCAGCGTGGTCACTCGCAGGTCAACGGGGTGCTCGTCGACGCTGAGCGAGACGCGTCCATCCTGAGGCAGGCGCTTCTCGGCGATATCCAGCTCGCTCATGATCTTGATCCGCGAGACGACGCCGGAAACCATCCGCTTCGGCACTCGCGCGGCCTCGTAGAGGACCCCGTCGACGCGAAAGCGCACGCGCATGTCGCCCTCGTCAGGCTCGAAGTGAACGTCGGAGGCGCCTTCGCTGACGGCCTGGCCGAGCACGGAGTGGACCAGCTTGATCACCGGCGCGTCCTGAGCCGACTCGCGCAGATCGGTGACGTCACCGCCCTCGGCATCCGCATCCTCCTGGTCTTCGTCGGCGGCCTCGGTGACGGCGTGCTGAAGGGTGCTCAGGCGCCCGATCAGCGACTCGACGTCCTCCGGGTCGGTGACCGCGACCCGACAGCCGAGGCCGGTCAGCATCTGGATGTCGTCGAGGGCGAGCACGTTGGACGGATCCGCCATCGCGATCAGCAGCGTGCGTTCGTCGACGTACCCCACAGGCACCGCCCTGTAGCGGCGTGCGGCGCCTACGGAGATCAGGCCGGCGGCCGCCATGTCGACCTTGAACGCACCCAGCTCGATGTGGTCGAGGCCGTAGCGCTCGGCGATCGCGCGGGAGAGCTGCTCCCCGCTGATGGCCCCCTCGCGCTGTAGCAGCTGCTCAGGTGGGATGCCCGCATTTCGCGACTGGTGGATCGCCTCATCCGTACGCTCCTGCGTCGCAAAACCGAACTCGACGATGACGTCGGTCGTGAAGGCGCGGATGCGGCCGCGGTTGGTCGGCGGCGTCAGACCCGACGGGAAGCCCGGCGCTGGTTCAGCCGCCGCGCGCGGCGGCAGCAGCCTCGGTGCCCGTGACTGGCCGCAGGTGGTTGGGTCTATCGATGGTCATCGCCGGTTCTTGGGCCCGGCCGTGGAAGGGATCCCCTCAGTTCAGGCCGGCGGCTTCGCGCATCACCGAAATCGGGGGGTCGATCCCGGTCCAGATGTCAAACGAAGCGGCCGCCTGGTGAACCAAGACCTCGCGGCCGTCGACTGTGACGGCTCCTCGCTCGCGCGCCACTCGCAGGAGCTCGGTTTCGGAGTTTGTGTAGACGAGGTCAATCACGGTCAGGTGCTCCCCAAAGGCATCGGCATCGAGATGCAGGGCCTTTAGGACCCCATCCCCCACTTCGACGGACTGTAAGCCGACCGACGTGGTGTTGACGAGCAGGTCATAACGACCGAGGTCGAGGCTGCCGTCGGATCCGGGCTCCACGACAGACCCGCCCAGCGACGCGGCCAGTTGCTGGGCGGTCGCCGCAGTTCGGTTCCAGATCGAGACCTCCGCCCTGGCCTCGTGCAAGCCCCAGACAGCAGCCCGAGCAGCGCCGCCGGCACCGAGGACGAGTGCGGATCTGCCCTCCACGGGCTCCGAAATCGCGCCGAGCAGGCCCTGGGAATCGGTGTTCTCGGCGCAGATTCCGTCGTCGGTGAAATTCAGCGTGTTTGCCGCGCCGATCTTTTCCGCCGTCGGCGAGGCGAGGTCGGCGCAGGCCAGGGCGGCGACCTTGTGTGGAACGGTCACGTTGGCCCCCACGAACCCGTCGCCGGGCATCGAGCGGATCAGGCCGGCCAGATCTTCGGCGGCGACTTCGATCGCCTCATAGGACCAGTCCGCCTCCATCCCCAGCTTCTTCAGCGCCGCGCCGTGGATCGCCGGTGAAAGCGAATGAGAGATCGGCTGACCCAAAACGGCCAACCGCTTGCGAGGGTGCTCGCTCAGCACTCGACCGGCGAGCGGCCTCCAGCCGCCTCGCGGGCGTCGTTGTACTCGGTCACCGCGGCGTCGAACTCCTCGGCCGTCTCGACGAAGACGTGCTCTCCGCAGGTGCCGGGCTTGACGACGTAGTAGCGGTAATCGACGTCCGCCGGATTGGCGGCGGCCTCGATCGAAGCCAGCCCCGGGTTGTCGATGGGAGTCGGTGGCAGGCCGGCGTTGGTCCGCGTGTTGTACGGCGACTCGACCGCGAGCTCGGACTCGAGCAGCGGCTTGTCGTAGTTCTGGACCGCGTATCGGATCGTCGCGTCGATACCGAGAGTCTCGCCGTCCTCGAGACGGTTGTAGATCACCGCCGAGGCGAGCTCGCGCTCCTCGGCGACGGCGATCTCCTTGTCGATCATCGAGGCGATGATGAGGACGTCGTACGGAGTCAGGTTCTTGGACTGCGCGTAACTCATGTCCACCTGCTCGAGGTTGTCCTTGAAGGCCTCGATCTGCTTTTCGACGAGATCCTCGGCGGTCGCGTTGGGCTTGAGCTCATAGGTGCTCGGAAACAGGAACCCCTCGAGGTTGGTGCCCGACTCGGCGCCGTAATCGCGAGGGTCGATCGGCTCGGGCCCCTCCGTGGCTTTGACGTAGGAGCCCTCGAGACCCTCGTCGCGAACGAGGTCTGCGATCTGCTCGCGAGTGAGGCCCTCCTGGATCGTGATCGCACGCGTCCTGGCCGGCGCCGGGATCATCAACGCGTCGATCGCGTCCGGCGTACTGCATGTTCTCATTGAGGCTGTAGGTGCCCGCCAGCAGATCGTTGCGATGGCCCGCGAGAGTGGCGCGGATCTCGAAGAAGGTCGCGCTTGCGACGACGCCCTTCTCGTCGAGCAGGTCTGCGATCTCGCTCACGGTCGCCCCCCTCGGCACCTTGATGACAACCTTCTCGCCGGGGTCGCCGGCGAACGGCTGGAAGAGCGAGTTGGCGAACCAGGCCAGCAGGACGAGCACGACCAGTGCCGCCCAGAACAGTGGCCGGCGCACGAGCCGCCCCAAGAAAGCATGCTCGGAGGCGCCATCGTCCGGCGATCTCGTGTGCGAAGCGTTCCTCGCCTGACTCGGTCGGGTGCTGCGGTTGCACCCACGGCTCGTCCTGAAGTGCCAGCGGAGCGCTGGGCAGCCGCTCCCGAGGGGGCGGGTCGGCCTCGTCCTCGAAGTCGAACTCCGGCTCGGAGTCAAAAAAGGAGTCCGTGATCGGTTCGGAGTCCGTGATCGGCTCTGAGTCGGTTGACCCTGTGGGGTCAGACACCGTGGACCCTGTGGGGTCAGACCCCTTGGGGTCAGGCCTCGCGACCGGCTCGGTCGCTTTGGGGTCAGACCCCGGGTCGGTGATGCCCGGGGTCGGTCATCTGGTCGGAATCCGAGATGGGCAGTGGAGTGGGAGGAACGGGGGGAACAGGAGGCGGCGATTCCTCGGCCTGCCGTTCGGCCTCTGCCCGTGCGGCTGCCTGCTCACGCTTGGCCGCCTTCTCCGCGGCCCGTTGTTCGCGCTGAGCCTGCTTTTGAGCGTCACGATCGGCCTTCGCGCGGCGCTTGGCCTCGCGCTCCTGGCGTCGGCGCTCGCGCTCCTGCGCGGCAGGGTCGTCGGAGGCGAACGGGTCGTCGGGCGGCGGCCAGTCAGCCATCGCTACCTCCGCTCCTGGCCTGCAGGAAACCCTCGAGCAGGTGGGCCGCGGCGAGTGAGTCCTCGGCGGCGCCGGCGCCGCCCTGCGCGCTGCGGGTCGCCATCGTCGTCGTGAAGCGCTCGTCCCAGGTTTCCACGGGCACATCCACGAGCACGGAGAGCTCGTCGCAGAAGGCCCTCGTGATTTCGGCCTGCAAGCCCTCCTCACCCGAGAGGGTCAGCGGCAGACCGACCACAATCCGCTCGGCGTCGTGCTCGGAGGCGACATTCGCGACCTCGCGGGGGTCGGGAGGCTCGATCACGGGCAGGGGCCGGGCCAGCGTTCCGCTCGGGTCTGAGATCGCCACGCCGCAGCGCGCAGTTCCGTAGTCGAGGGCAAGCACGCGCATGAACCTACGCGAGCTTGGCTTCGATTGCCTGCTTCGCCACCTCGAGCGCCTCGCCGAGCTTGGCGGGATCGCGCCCGCCGGCCTGCGCCGCAGTGGCGCGGCCGCCGCCGCCTCCGCCGGCGACGGCAGCCGCCTCGCGCACGATCTCGGCGGCGCTCAACCCTCGGGTGGCGAGTGAATCGGCCAGCACGGCGACGATTCCGACCTTGCCGTCAGCGCTACCCCCCAGCACTACGACGGCCTCTCCGAGCTTGCTGCGAACCCGGTCGGCCAGCTCCAGCAGACCGCGCTGGTCTGCGCCCTCGCCTTCTGCGACCACGACGTGGACGCCGTTGACCGACTCGGCCCCGGCGACGAGTTCATCGGCACGGGCGCCGCTGCGCGCCTTGCCGGCCTCGCGCGCGTCGGCTTCGAGCTCCAAGAGGCGCTCGGCCGAGCGTCGAGCCGCGGCGAGCGGGTCCTGCGGCGAACCCAGCAGCGTGCCGATCTCGCGAAGCTGCTGCGCACGCTCGCGATCGAGGTCGATCGCCGCGGGGCCGGTAATCGCCTCCACCCGGCGGACATTTGCGGCGCTGGAGCCCTCCGAGACGATCGAGAAGAGACCGATCTCGGCCGTGTTGGCGACGTGGGTGCCACCGCATAGCTCGCGTGAGACATCGACGACCTCGACGACGCGGACCCAGTCGCCGTACTTCTCGCCGAAGAGCGCCATCGCACCCAGCGCCTCGGCGTCTGCGCGCGACATCTGCAGCGCTCGCACGGGCAGGCTGGCTTTGATGCGGTCGTTGACGTCGGCCTCGATGGCGGCAACGTCCTCAGGCGAGAGCGACTCTCCGTGGGTGAAGTCGAAGCGCAGCTTGTCCGGGCGCACGGCGGAACCGGCCTGGCGTACGTGCGTGCCGAGGCGCGAGCGCAGGGCGGCGTGGAGCAGGTGCGTGGCAGTGTGGTTGCGCATCGTCGCGTGGCGCACGTGGCGCTCGACCTCCGCTTCGACGCGATCACCGGGTTTTGGCAGGGAGCCGTCCAGGCGGACCTTGAGCGCCTGGTCCTCACCGATGCGAAGCACGTGGACGACGCCGGCCTGACCGCCCTCGAAACGCAGCACGCCGGAGTCCGCAACCTGGCCGCCGCCCTCCGCGTAGAACGGACTCTCCTCGAGTTTGACGAGCGCCTCTGCTGGTCCCTCGCCTCCGTTCTCGAGCAACTCCACAGCCGCGACCGCAGTGGATGCCTTGAGCGTCTCGTAGCCGACGAAGCGGCTTTCTGGTGCACCGCTTGCGAAGTTCCTGGCACGATCGCCGCTGTCGTCGCCGCCGCCCTGAGCGCTGCTGCGGGCACGCTGGCGCTGCTCGTTCATCAGCGTCTCGAAGCCGGCGTCGTCAACCGAGAGGCCGGCGTCGGCGAGCAGCTCCTTGGTGAGGTCATAGGGGAAGCCGAAGGTGTCGTGGAGCTGGAAGGTGTCCTCGGCGGCGATCTCCTCGCTGCCCGCCTCCTTGGCGCTCGCGATCAGCGCCTCGAGCAGCTCGGTTCCGCGCTCGAGCGTCTGCGAGAAGCTGCGCTCCTCGTCGTTGACCCAGCGCTCGATCGCTGCTCTGGCGTCGACCAGCGCCGGATAGGCCTCCCCCATCGTCTCGATCGCACGCTCGGCAAAGCGGGCGAGGTACGGCGCCTCCAGGCCGAGCACGCGGCCCTGCTGGATGGCGCGCCGCATGATCCGGCGCAGGATGTAGCCGCGGTCCTCGTTGGAGGGGACGACGCCGTCGGCGATCAACTGGGTCATCCCTCGTGAGTGGTCTGCGATCACGCGCATCGCCCTTGTCGTCGCCGCGTCGTCGGCGTAGGCCCGGCCGGACATCTCCTCGGCGAGGCCGATCAACGGCGCGAAGGCGTCGGTCTCATAGACGGAGCCGACCTCCTGCTTGATCGCAGCCATCCGCTCGAGCCCGAGGCCGGTGTCGATGCTTCGTTTTGGCAGCTCCCCGACCGACCCGTCCTCGCGCAGCTCGTTCGCCATGAAGACGTGGTTCCAGTACTCGAGGAACCGCTCGGTGTCGTCGCCGGGAAGGTCGTCGGGTCCGCCGAACGACTCGCCACGGTCGACGTACATCTCCGAGCAGGGGCCGCAGGGGCCGGTCGGTCCCGCCTGCCAGAAGTTCTCCGAGCGGGGCAGCCTCACGATCCGCTCATCTTCTACACCGAGCCCCCGCCAGATCTCGATCGACTCCGTATCTGGCCCGAGTCCGAGTTCCTCGTCGCCGGCGAACACGGTCACCCAGATCTGCTCTGGGTCGAACCCGAAGCCGTCGAGTGAGAGGCGCCACCCGAATTCGATCGCCTCGCGCTTGAAGTAGTCGCCGATCGAGAAGTTGCCGAGCATCTCGAAGAAGGTGAGATGGCGGGCGGTCAGCCCGACCTGCTCGATGTCGGTCGTGCGAAAGCAACGCTGGCAGGACGTCAGCCGAGGGGCCGGCGGCTGTTCGCGGCCCTGGAAGTAGGGCTTCAACGGCTGCATGCCGGCGGTCGTCAACAGCACAGACGGGTCGTGCGCGGAGGGAACCAGGGGTGCCGACGGGATGCGCAGGTGGTCGTTGCGCTCGAAGAACGACAGAAAGGTCTCGCGGATTTCGCTGGACTTCACGTGCGCCAGTCTAGGTACGAAGCGTCCCGCTTACGCTTCAAACGCCGCGAGAGATCGTCGCGTGGCCGACCACCTGATCGCCGCGCATCAGGCTTGCCACCTGGCCCGGGGCAACACCCGAGGCCGGCTCCTCGAGTCGAATCGTCAGAAGTTCGTGAAATCCGGGCGCGGCCTCGTGCGGCTCGACCGCGCAGCGCAGCTGCTTGGAGCGATAGCGAAGTTTGACCGAATCGACCTCGCCGGCCCCGCGCAGCAGCGTGGCCTGACGGAGCTCGACGGTGTGCACCGCCAGCTGCTCCCGCGTCCCGACGACGACGCGGTTGGACTCGGAGTCGGTCTCGAGCACGTAGAGCGGCTCGGAGGCGGCGATGCCGATGCCGCGGCGCTGCCCGACGGTGAAGTTGTGATGACCGCGATGGCGGCCGATAACGCGGCCGGAGCGGTCGCTGATCGGCCCCTCGCGGTCGCGGAGCCCGCCGTGCCGGGCGAGAAAACCGCGGCGCCCCTCGCCGGCCAGGAAGCAGAGATCCTGACTCTCCGCCCGGTTCGCGACCGGCAGCCCGGCGGCCGCCGCGATTTCGCGCACCTCGGGCTTGGTCAGCTCTCCCAGCGGGAAGCGCATGCGCGCAAGTGAGCCGGGGCGCAGGGCGGTGAGCATGTAGGTCTGGTCCTTGTTGTCGTCGCTCGCGCGAGCCAAAAGCGGGCCGCTGCCGTCATCGACGATGCGCGCGTAGTGACCGGTGGCGAGGCCGGCGGCGCCGATTCGCTCGGCCAGGTCGAGCATCGCGTCGAGGCGCAGGCGCCCGTTGCAGCGCACGCACGGGTTCGGCGTGCGCCCGGATGCGTAGCCGCTGAGGAACTCGTCGACGATCTCGGTCCGGAAGTCGTCTTCCAGGTCCATAGTCAGGTGCGGCAGGCCCAGCGAGTGGGCGAGGCCGCGGGCGCCCAGCACGGCCTCCGGCGAGCAGCAACTCTTGGCGCCGTCGTTGTGCTGGTCGGCCCAGAGCTTCAGCGTCACGGCGACCACCTCGTTGCCCGCATCGCGCTCCAGGAGAGCGGCCACCGCGCTGTCCACTCCGCCGCTCATGGCCACGAGAACCAACCCACCAGACCCTTCAGCCGGGACAAGTGCCCCCTCTGAAGCAATCAGCGCGGTGACGGCACGGTGCAGCGCGTCGGCCGCAAGTCCCGCTGCGTGGTGGGCCTGCGGTGACAACCCGCCCAGCTCGGAAACGATGTCCGCCGAACCGACCCGCGCAAGATCAAGGATCGTTCGACCCTCCGCGAGTTCGGCCGCCGCCGCCGCGCAGGCATGAGCAGCGAGACAACCCTCGGCGGCGATCGTGACCTTGGCGACGACCCCGCCCTCGCAGCAGAGGCTGATGCGAACGAGGTCGCCACAGGCGGCGCCACCGGCGGCGCCGGAGTGCGATCCGGGCGGCGGACCGCCGAACCGAGAGCGGTCGCCGGCGTAGGCCTCGAACAGGTCGGGATTCACCTTGCCGAGGCTACAGGCCTGAGCCTTTCCTAAAGGGGTCTGACCCCCTTAGGTCCCTGAGCCTTTCCTAAAGGGGTCTGACCCCTTTAGGTCCCTTTAGGTTTACTTGGTTGGGTAGTACGGAAGTTCGCGGCCGGCGTAGACCGCGTCCTTGACGATCTGCACAACACTTGCGGGGCCTCGCACGCCGTAGCTGACGCTCGCCGCCGGGACACCGTCGGTCAGGTCCTTCGGCTTGATCACGACGATCGCCGGCACGCGGTCGACGTTGACGCCCTCGGTGATCCTCGAGTAGCGGGCGATCTTCTGCGCCGGGACGAGGAACACCGACGCCTCGATCCCTGAACTCGGCGGCAGCGCCTCGATCAGCCGCTTGGACTGGAATACGAAGGGATCGTCGATGCCCTTGAGCCGATAGATCATCAGCACCACGGTGTCGCCCGCGTCATAGGCGTCGACGACGGGCTTGGGCAGGCCGGGTCCAGCGACAAATCCGGGGGCAGCCGCGGACTGCGCGGTGGCGGGGCCGGCTGGAGTGGCCGGGGTCGAGGAGGGCGCGGCCGGCGCCGCCGCGGTGGGGGCCGGCAGCGTGGGCGCGGTGGCACTGGATGCGGTGGCCCCCGCCGGCGCCGCAATGGAGGTGTCGGTCGAATCGGACCCGCCCCCGCCCATCCGGGTCAGCAGCAGCATTCCAACGGCCAGCGCCAAGACTGCGAGCAGACCGATCTGAACGAGCGGGTTCTCGTTGATGGCCCTTCTCATCGAAGGACCCCGCGAAGAAAAGTGAGCTCCAACCCGCCGGTGCCGCCCGACTTGAGAACCTGTGAGAACAGGTGGGTGTCTATCGGCGAGACCACGGTCCCAACCGAAATCGACTCCCAAGTCGAATGCATTGGTTCACTATTTGAACGGCTATCGAACGGGCTCGAGCCCATCGAAAGACTACCGCCCTCTGAGCGCAATTCGTTCATCAACAACCAGTTCGGCTGTTATGCGCTGAAGCTTGAGCGGCGTAGACCCAGGTCCTTTAGCTGGCGATCGTCGACGGGAGCGGGGGCGCCTGTCAGCGGGTCGCTGCCCGAGGCGGTCTTCGGGAAGGCGATCACGTCGCGGATCGACTCGGCCAGGTGCAGGCGCTGAACCAGCCTGTCGACGCCGTAGGCGATGCCACCGTGCGGAGGCGCGCCGTAGCGCAGCGCCTCCAGCAGGAAGCCGAACCGGGCCTCGGCCTCCTCTGCATTGATGCCGAGGGCCGCGAAAACCGCGCTCTGAACGAGCGGCGAGCTGATACGAATCGAGCCGCCACCGATCTCCTGCCCGTTCCAGACGATGTCGTAGGCCTGGGCGCGCGCCGACCCGGGGGCGGCGGGATCGAAATCGCCGGCCGGAGCCGTGAAGGGATGATGGAGCGCGTCCCAGCGCTCCTCGTCGGAGTTCCACCCGAGCAGCGGCCAATCGACGATCCAGAGCAGTCCGCTCGGGTCGAGTTCCTGCTGCCAGGTGGGAACCAGCTCGAAGCGCCGAGCCATGTCGAGGCGCAGATTGCCGAGCACCGAGGCGGCGACGTCGGGCTTATCCGCCACCAGCAACAAGAGGTCGCCCTGCTCGGCTCCCAGCGCCTCGTTCAGCGATCCCAGCTCAGCCTGGCTCAGGAACTTGGCGGTCGGTGAGCGCCATCCCTCGCCGTCCCGGAACGCCCAGACCAAGCCCTTGGCACCGAGCTCCTGGGCACGCGTGATCAGCCCGTCGAGCTCGGAGCGCGGAAGCTCCCGTGCTCCGGCGTTGATGCCGCGAACGACACCGCCGCTCGCGATCGTGCCGCTGAAGACCTTGAACTCGGTCTCGCGAAGGGTCTCGGTGAGGTCGACGATCTCGAGCCCGAAGCGGGTGTCGGGACGGTCGGTGCCGTAGCGGGCGATTGCGTCGTCGTAGGCGAGGCGCGGCAGCGGCAGTTCGATCTTGACCCCGCGAGCGCTAAACACATGAGCGAGCAGCCGCTCGTTGAGCTCGATCACGTCCTCGAAGCCGACGAAGGACATCTCGAGATCGAGCTGCGTGAAGTCGGGCTGGCGATCGGCGCGGAAATCCTCGTCGCGAAAACAGCGGGCGATCTGGTAGTAGCGCTCGATGCCGCCGACCATCAACAGCTGCTTGAAGAGCTGAGGCGACTGCGGGAGGGCGTAGAACGAACCCGGCTGCAGTCGGCTCGGGACGAGGAAGTCCCGGGCGCCCTCCGGAGTCGATCGGGTCAGCACGGGCGTCTCCACGTCGGTGAATCCCTCGCCGTCGAGGAACTCGCGGATCGATCCGACCACGGCTGCACGCAACTCAATCCCCTCGCGGACCGGGGTGCGGCGCAGGTCGAGATAGCGGTGATGAAGGCGCAGCTCCTCGCCCGCCTCGCCGGAGTAACCCTCGATCTGGAAGGGCGGCGTCTCGGACTCAGCCAGCAGCTCGAGGTCGGAGACCATGATCTCCACCTCGCCGGTCGGCAGGTCGGGATTGACCGTCTCCGGGGTACGGCGAACGATCTCTCCCGCGGCGCTGACGACGTGCTCTGAACGCAGGCGCTCGGCAAGCTCGAAGGTGTCCGCGCCATTCGCGGGGTTGACAACGAGCTGGACGATCCCGGTGCGATCGCGCAGGTCGATGAAGACGAGCCCGCCGTGATCGCGGGAGCGGTGCACCCAGCCGGCGACCCGCGTCGTCTCCCCCACCTTGTCCGCGAGCACGGCGCCGCACCACGACTCACGAAAGCCGTTGGGGCGCAGGGCGGGAAGCCGGCGGGGCTCGCTCACGCGCTCACCCCATCAGTTCCCGGGCGATGGCGTCGGCTGAGACCTCGCGCTGCTCGCCGCTGCCCATGTCGCGAAGCTGAATCGTGCCCTCGTCTCCAAGGATCACCGCTCTCTTCGCCGAGAGCCGGTCGGCCTGCTTCATCTGTCCCTTGAAGCTGCGCTCGGCGAGGTCGAGATCGACTGAGACGCCCGCTCGGCGCAACTCCATCGCCAATGCCAGCGCCCGCGGCCTGGCCTCCCCTTCGGCGACGACAAAGACATCGACCCCCTCTGCCTGCGGCGGCATGTCGAGGGCGAGCAGGATGCGCTCGATCCCCGCGGCCCAGCCGGCGGCGGGTGTGGCCGGGCCACCGAGTTGCTCGACGAGGCCGTCGTAGCGGCCGCCGCCGCCGAGCCCGGACTGGGCGCCGAGCCGCTCACAGGTGAACTCGAAGACGGTGCGTGTGTAGTAGTCGAGGCCGCGCACGAGCGAGCCGTCGAGCGTGTATTCAACCCCAGAGCTGTCGAGCAGGGAGCGAACCTCGGCAAAGTGCTGTGCGTCCTCCTCAGAGAGCCGGTCGAGCATTCGCGGCGCCTGCGCCATCACCGCTCGAGTGCCCTGATGGTCGGAGTCAAAGGCACGCAGCGGATTGGCGTCGATGCGGGCGCGCACGTCCTCGGAGAGCTCTGACTCATTGGCTCGCAGGTGGGCCTTGAGCTCCTCGCGGTATTCGGCACGCGTCGCAGGCGAACCGAGGCTCGAGAGCCGCAGCTGCACCCCTTCGACTCCGAGGCCCTTGAGCAGATCGTCCAGCAGCATCACCAGCTCGGCGTCGACGAGCGGCGAGTCCGAGCCGATCGCCTCGGCGCCGACCTGCCAGAACTGGCGGTAGCGCCCCGCCTGCGGTCGCTCATGGCGAAAGAACGGACTCCAGTACCAGAGCTTCACGGGCTGAGCGAGCGTCTGCATTCCGTGCTCGATGTAGGCGCGGCAGATCGGCGCCGTGCCCTCAGGGCGCATCGTCAGCTCCCTCCCGCCCTGGTCGGTGAAGCTGAACATCTCCTTGCCGACGATGTCGGTCACCTCGCCGACCCCGCGCGCGAATAGCTCCGTCTCCTCGAGGGCCGGCGTCTCGATGCGCCCGTAACCCGCTCCGGCCAGGCGATCCGCGGCGGCCGTATAAACAGCCGCGCGCGCCCGCGAAGAGGACGGCAGCACGTCGAAGGTGCCGCGCGGGGCCTGAAACGTGCCTGCCATCAGTGCATCAGCGCGCATCAGCGGGTCAGTTCCGCCAGAAACGGGTTGGTCGCCTTCTCGGCGCCGAGCGTCGTGATGCCCATGTGACCCGGATAGACGACTGTCTCCGCCGGGAAGCCGTCGACGAGAGTGCGAATGCTCTCCAGCAGCGTCCCCCAATCCCCGCCCGGAAGGTCCGTGCGACCGACCGATCCCTGGAAGAGGACGTCACCCGAGAACAGAACGCGGTGGTCCGGAATCGAGAACGTGACGTGGCCCGGGCTGTGGCCGGGAGTGAAGAGCACGTCGATCTCAAGGCCGGCGAGTTCGAGCTTCTCACCGCCGCTGATCGTCTCGTCGGCGTCGTAACTCTCGTACGGGCCGAATCCGGGCCAGGGCACGAAGGCCATGATGTCCGCCAGGACCGGGACCTCGATCTCGGGGCAGTAGACCGGGGCGCCGGTAGCAGCCGCAACAGGCGCCACGGCGCCGACGTGATCGAAGTGGGTATGCGTCAGCAGGATCGCCTCAACCGTGACACCGAGCCCCTCCACGGCCGCGAGGATGCGGTCGGCCTCCTCGCCGGGATCGACGATCAGGGCGCGGTCAGATTCCTCCGCGCGAAAGAGGTAGCAGTTCTCGGCTACCGGGCCGACCGTGAAGCTGCGAACGTCCATGGCGGGAGCGTAGTGGGTCCTGGAAGACCTGCTGCTAACGGCCGAGGGCCTGCCTCGGGGCTGCGAAGAAGTAGAGCGCCGTCGCACCCATCGACGTCAACAGACCCCCTGCGGCGACCGCGATCACACCCCAGCCGGGCTTGGCCGAGCCGAGGTCGTTCTCGGCTCCGGAGATGTCGATGATGGCGATGATCGCCACCGCGAGGGCGACCGTGGCCGCGAGGTCGGCGACGAGCGCCGGCCAGCGAAGCTCGGGCCGGCCGACGTAAAGCAGCAACGCGGCCAGAATCAGGATTCCCATCGCAACGGTCAACCACCCTGGCGCAAAGACGCCGTCCAGCTCCGGGTACAGACCTAGCTCCTGCTGGCTGAGCGAACCGAAACCCGATAGGGAGACCGAGCCCTGCTTGGCCCAGCTGCCGAACGAGCCGACGATGATCGCGATCGCGCCGAGATCGGCGAGCAGAAACGATCCGCGACCGAGTCCCTCCGAGGATGGTCTGGCCCCTGCCCCTGCCGATGCCACGAACGCCCTACTTGCCGGCCTTCTCGGATTTTTGCTTCTCGCGCTCCTTGGCCTCGCGGCGCGCGCGAATGCGCCAGAAGAAGCGGTCGAGGTAGTAGCCCATCGGGATGTAGACGGCGATCATGAAGATCGAGAGCCCCGCGGCTTCGCCGAGCGGACGGTTGAAGAGCAGCAGGAGCAGGGCGAAAAAGAGACCCGCCGCGATCAGGGCTCGGTTGATCGCGCCGCGCCAGGTCGGCGCGCGCTGGCCCGAGGTGCCGCGTTGGGGGGCACGCGAACGCTGGCGTGCACGGGCCTTCGCCTCCTGGCGACTACGAGGCCGCCCGCGGGCGGCCCGGCGGTCGACAGAGCCGCCCTGTGTTCCGCGGCGCTTGCGGCGGCGCTTCTTCTGGGCTCCCGGCACGGGCGTAAATCTAGTGGGTCGATGTGGGTCGGCGATGCGCGCTGGCGTGGCGCGGATTTGCCGAGGCGCGAGCGAGCGGGGCTGACGCCGAGGTCCGAGTGCCTGACTTCGCGTTCAACTGCAGTCTGGTTCCGGACGCTGGAACTGAACTGCGTTTGAACGCCGCAGTCGTCGCGCAACAGCCCGACCACCGCCAGGCCCTCCGCCCTCGGTGCCCGCCGTTAGGACTTACCGCAGATCGCCACGGACCGGGCGACCAGCAACAAGGCCTTCCGAGTCTCAGGCCGGCGGCTTACGCCAAGCCCCTACCGGGTGTCGCTGGACCCAGGCTCGCCAACCGCCGTTCGATCACCCGCGCGTCGGGGTCGAATCCGCGCGGCAGCAGATTCTCCGGGAAGCCCACCATCGCCGCGGCAGGCAGGAGGCCGACGATCTCCGTGGCCGACACCCAGCAGCCGCGATGACGAGCGAGGCGATCGGTAGCGGCGATCACCTCGACGAGGGGCACTCCGACGGGGTCGTGGACGTTGGTCGAGACCTGCAGCCGTCCGGGGGCAAGCTCGATCGCGATGGCTCGAACTCCGGCAAGCCCACCGCCGGCCTGGCGCAGTTCGGCCGCGATTTCACGCGCGGACTCGAGCACCCCCCCGCCGAGCTCGAGGTTGAAGGCGGCGAGCGGCGCTCGCGCGGTGACGAGCGTCGCCCCGGCGCTCGGGTGGGGCAGCTCGGGGCCGAAGTCCGGGACCAGGTCTCCCCCGCTCATGCGACGCGCCAGCTCGGCGGTGCCGCCACTCCTGAAGTAGGCACGCTCGCGGCGCTCCTCGGTCGAGGCCAGCGAGCCGTAAAGGAAAACGGGGATAGCGAGATCGCCGGCAATTCGCGCCGCCGTCTCCCGCGCCAGCGCTTCGGCCTGAACCCGGTCGGCCTCGTCCAGCCAGACGAACGGACAAACGTCGAGGACGCCGATGCAGGGATGCGCACCGCCGTAGGCGCGCAGGTCGAGCTCGTCCAGCGCCGTCGCCGCGGCGTCAAGCAGGGCTTCCCCGACTCGTGCGCCCGTTCCCGCGAGCGTGAAAACGGTGCGGTCGTGCACACGATCGGAGTGGACGTCAAGCACATCCACCCGCGACGCGAGTGCGGCCTGCAGCTTCGCGATTCGGGCGCCGTCGCGACCCTCCGCGAAGTTGGGAACCCCAAGCAGCGTCACCGCCCGAACCCTACGCAGATGGTCGTCAGTTCTTGGTGACTTCGAAGGCGCCGCGCATGAACGGGTGGATGCGGCAGAAGTAGGAGTACTTTCCGACCGGCAGGTCCGGCGGGGTCGCCGCAGCCGGGTCCGGGCTGCCCCCGTCGACCAGGTCGTAGCCGAGCGTGCCGGAATCCCAGACGCCGTCGGCGTGTGGGTAGTTGGCCGTGTACGGGCCGTTGCACGGCCACGGGCAGGTCGTCACTGAGTGCCTGATGTTCAGCACCTGGTCGACGTTGAAAAAGCGTAAGGACTCGCCCTGCGGAACCTGGACGGGCTGACCCTGCTGGCCGGAGGCCGCGAGGTCACCGGGCAGGTACTGGAAGTTTGCGATCGCCACGTCATTGGTGCGCACGCCCGGCGAGTACGGCTTGGCCGGGCGCTCGCAGGGCAACTCGCCGTAGCGTTGGCCGCAGATCTTGTCGTGGGAGTGGCCGCCCCACGGGCGGTTGCGGACGCCGTCGGTGATCGAGACCCCCTCCTGCTTCGCGGCCTTGCCGACCAAGTAGGGCTTGCAGCGACCCTCCGGTGGCTGACCCTCGTCGACGTAGAGGCCCTCGTGCGCCATCGCCGTGTACCAGGCGGTTTTCTTGTTGGCATAGTAGGAGCTGATCCGAATCCGGTCACCTTCGTGAATCGGTGCTCGCCAGGCCGGGTTGGTGACCTCGGTCTGGTAGTCCTCGGTGTAGCGCACGCCATGGCGCCAGATCACGTCTGAATCCAGCAGCAGCGTGCCGCCGTAGCCCTGGCCGTCGTCTGGACAGGGGTCCTCGGGGCTGCCGTAGTTCTCGACCGTCATCCCGAGGCCGCCCGGATGGACGTGGCTGCCGGTGCCGATCATCGTCCCGTCCATCGTCGCCGTCCACTCGATCACGCCGCGCTTGTCGTCCTCGGCGGTCTCGTAGGTGCCATCGCGGCTCTTGCGATTGCGGGGGACGTCAAAAGTGCGCCCGAAAAGGACCCCGGTGATGTCGTGGTATTCACGCCCTTCGAGATCATTCAGCTGCTGCATCGTGCCGTGGATGAAGGTGACGTTGAGGCGGATCCAGGCAAGCATCGGGCCCGAGGTCTTGTTGTGCAGCATGTAGATCATCGGCTGGGGCTCCGAGGCGTCCAAATAGTTGCCGTAGATCGGGCCGCCGGGCTCGGCAGCGCTTCGCTGCTGATAGTTGGCCTTCGTCTCTTCGTCGCCGTTGCCGAACATCCAGTCGGCGATCCCGGGCAGGTAGTTGCTGTTCTTGGTGCCGGGGTTGAGGCTGAACCAGTGAGCGTGGTGGATGTGCGCAACCTGATGCGAGGGCTCCGACCCGTCGAGCGCCATGTGTAGGCTCGGATCGACAGAGAGGATCATCCCCGGAGCGACCGGCAACTCGAGGTCGACGCGATTCATGTCCCAGCCGCTGGGCATCGCGTAGGGCCCGTACCAAAGGCGGATCGTCTCCTTGGTTCCGGGAGCCTTGGGGATGATGTGATCGGCCTTCTCGAAGACCGGCTGCAGCGGGTTGAAGGGTTCTTGAGGAAGCGCCGGCTGAGCGGGCGGCTTGTTCGCCTGAGGCGGCTTGTTGCCCCCGTGGTTGTGGTGGCCTCCACCACCCCCACCGCCGCCGTTCCCGTTCGCGGCGTAGGCGCCCCCAGCAGCGAAGCCGGCGGCAAGCGAGGCAGCCGCGACCGCCGCGGCGATCGCGCTCTTTGCCCGGCCCCCGAGACCGGCGGAACTCCCGTTTCTGCTGCGTTCGATCATGCCTCGCCCCCCGAGCGGACCGGGGTCGCAGGACGACGATAACACCGATCGCTGTCGCATCGCGCCATTTGGCAACGCCCGTCGCCCAAAACGCAGGATCGTGGGTGGGATGGGCCACCCATCCTGCGTTCGGACGAGGGCCGGACGCACAGCAACCCGACGCTACGATTCCAGCCCCCGCCGGAGTAGCTCAGCTGGTTAGAGCAGCGGAATCATAATCCGCGTGTCGGGGGTTCGAGTCCCTCCTCCGGCACCTTTGCTGCTCTGGCTCACTTGAGCGGCGGCTAGCTTGCTAGAAGTTCCGATCCCCCCGTGGCCCCTTGTCCGGGTCGTCCACCCGGAAGCGGTCGCGGGCCGCAGTCGGGTCGCGGTTGCCGGCGGGGTCGATCGCGAAGACGCGGAAGCTGTAGCGGCCGAACTTGAGATCGCGCAGGACGACCGGCGATTTGCAGGGCTTGAACTTCTCGCGATTCAGCGAGCACATGAAGGTCGAGCCCGGCTCGGAGGAGACGAAGGTGTAGAAGGAGATCTTCGGGTCGGGCTTGGTCGGAACGTGGCGGAAGCTTGTTTGGGGCGGCGTCGTGTCATCGCCTCCCGGGGCGCTGACGACGACCGACTCGCCTGGAGCGTTGCAGGCGCTCGCGGCGGGGTTGTTGGCGGCGTCGCCGGAATAGTCGGCGACCCAGCGGTAGGTGCCGGGGGCCGTGGGCGTGAAGGCGGCGGAGTCATAGCTGCCGTTCGCGGTCACTGCGACGCTGTCGGTGAACACCGCGCCGCCGGAGCAACTGGCGTCGTCGGGGCCGAACAGACGGAACGTGATCTGGCCGCTCGGGTTGTGGCCGGCGGCGAGCGTCGCCGTGTCGCGGACCTCGCCACCAAGGACGATGTCGGCGGAGGACTGCGTCTGAATCGTCGGGCTCGCCTTAGCGACGCTCACGGACTCGCTCGGGGCGTTGCAGACGCTCGCCGCCGGCTCGTTGGAGGCATCGCCGGAATAGGTCGCGCTCCAGCGGTAGGTGCCCGGAGCGGTCGGGGTGAAGGCTGCGGATGCATAGGCGCCGTTGGCGGTGACGTTCTTCGTGTCGGTGAACGCCGGCGTCCCGGAGCAGTTCGCGTCATCGGGACCGTAGGCGCGGAAGCTGATCGTCCCGCTCGGGTTGTGAGCGCCCGCGAGCGTCGCCGTGTCGCGGATCTGGCCGGCGATCGTGACGTTCTGCGACGCGGTGGTGGTGAGCGTCGGGCTGCGCTTGGCGACGGTGACCGACTCGCCGGGGGCGTTGCAGGCGCTAGCGGCGGGGTTGTTGTTCGCGTCGCCGGAGTAGTCGGCCGTCCAGCGATAGGCACCGACCTGGGTCGGGGTGAAGTCGGCGGAGTCATAGGCGCCGTTGCCGCTTGAGACGTTCTTCGTGTCCGTGAAAGCGGTCGGTCCCGAGCAGTTGGCGTCGCCCGGGCCGTAGGCCTTGAACGTGATCGTGCCGCCCGGGCTGTGGCCGGCGGCGAGCGTCGCCGTGTCGCGGATCTGGTTGCCGATCGTGGTGTTCGCCGACGCCTGCGTGGTCAGCGTCGGGCTTTGCTTGGCGACGGCGACCGACTCGCCGGGGGCGTTGCAGGCGCTTGAGGCGGCGTTGTTGTTGGCGTCGCCGGAGTAGTCCGCCGTCCAGCGGTATGCGCCGGCTTGGGCCGGGGTGAAGTCGGCGGAGTCATAGGCGCCGTTGCCCGAGCCGACGTTCTTGGTGTCGGTGAACGCCGCCGGCCCGGAGCAGTTGGCGTCGTCGGGTCCGTAGGCCTTGAAGGTGACCTGACCGGCGGGGCTGTGGCCGGCGGCGAGCGTCGCGGTGTCATGGACCTGGCCGCCGATCGTGATCGCGCCTGAGGCATTCGTCTGCAGCGTCGGGCTCGCCTTGGCGACGACGACCGACTCGCCGGCGGCGTTGCAGGCGCTCGTGGCCGAGTTGTTGATGGCGTCGCCCGAGTAGTCCGCGGTCCAGCGGTAGGTGCCGGCTGTGGTCGGGGTGAAGTCGGCCGAGTCGTAGTTGCCGTTGCCGGTGACGTTCTTCGTGTCGGTGAACGCCGCCGCGCCCGAGCAGTTCGCGTTGTCGGGGCCGTAGGCCTTGAACGTGATCGTGCCGCCGGGGTTCGCCCCGCCGGCGATCGTCGCCGTGTCGCGGATCTGGCCGGAGCCGATCGTGATGTTCGCCGAGGCAGAGGTGCTCAGCGTCGGGGTGCGCTTGGCGACGTTGACGGACTCCCCCGGCGCGTTGCAGGCGCTCGACGCGGTGTTGTTGTTGGCGTCGCCGGAGTAGTCCGCCGTCCAGCGGTAGGTGCCAGGCTGGGTCGGGGTGAAGTCGGCCGAGACATAGGCGCCGTTGCCCGTCACCGGCTCGGTGTCGGTGAAGGCGGCGACGCCGGAGCAGTCGGCGTCGTTCGGGCCATAGGCCTTGAAGGTGATCTGGCCGCCGGGGCTGTAGCCGGAGGCGATCGTCGCCGTGTCTGAGACCTGGCCGCCGATCGTGACGTCGGCTGAGGCGCTGGTAGCCAGCGTCGGGCTCGCCTTCGCGACCACGACCGACTCGCCGGGGGCGTTGCAGGCGCTCGTCGCAGCGTTGTTGTTGTTATCGCCGGCGTAGTCGGCGCTCCAGCGGTAGGTGCCGGCGGTGGTCGGGCTGAACGGCGTCGACTCATAGGCGCCGTTGCCGGTGACGTTGGCGGTGTCGGTGAATGCGGCGGTGCCCGAGCAGTTGGCGTCGTCGGGGCCGTAAAGGTTGAAGGTGATCGTGCCGCCGGGGGAATAGCCGGCAGGCGATCGTCGCCGTGTCGCGGATCTCGCCGCCGATCGTGACGTTGGCCGAGGCTGCGGTGGTGAGCGTCGGGCTCGCCTTCGTCACGGTCACGGACTCGCCCGGGGCGTTGCAGGCGCCTGGTGGCCAGCGTTGTTGTTCGCGTCGCCGGAGTAGGTGGCGGTCCAGCGATAGGTGCCGGGCTCGGTCGGGGTGAAGTCGGCCGAGGCGTAGCTGCCGTTGCCGGCAGCCGACGTTCTTGGTGTCGGTGACCGGCGTGCCCGAGCAGAGCGCGTCGTTCGGGCCGTAGAGGTTGAAGGTGATCGTGACCCGTGGGGCCCTGACCGGAGGCGAGCGTCGCGGTGTCGTGAACCTGGCCGCCGACCGCGACGTCGGCGGAAGCCGGTGGTGGTGAGCGTCGGGCTGGCCTTTGCGACGGCGACCGACTCGCCGGTGTCGTTGCAGTTGCCCGCGGCCTGCTGGTTGTTTGGCATCACCGCTATAGGTGGCGATCCAGCGGTAGGTGCCGGCGGTGGCCGGCGTGAAGTCGGCGGAGGTCGTAGGCGCCGTTGCCGCGGTGACGTTGACGGTGTCGGTGAAGGCCGCCGAGCCGGAGCAGTTGGTCGTCGTTCGGGCCGTAGGCGCGGAAGGTGATCGTCCCGTCGGGGTTGATGTCCTGCGGCGAGCGTCGCGGTGTCGGAGATCTGGCCGCCGACCGTGACGTTCGCCGAGGCGCTGGTCGCGAGCGTCGGCTTCGCCTTGGCGACGACGGCGGTCTCGCCGGCGTCGTTGCAGGGGCCGAGACCGCGCTGGTTTTGGCCGTCGCCGGAGTAGGAGGCGCGCCAGCGGTAGGTGCCGACGGCGGTCGGGGTGAAGTCGGCGAGATGTAGGCGCCGTTGCCGGCGCTGACCGTTCTGGCGGTGTCTGTGAAGACCACGGCGCCCGAGCAGTCGGCGTCGTCCGGGCCGTAGACGTTGAAGGTGATGGTGCCCGTGGGGTTGCTGCCGCGGCGAGCGTCGCCGTGTCGCTGAGCTGGCCGCCGATCGTGATGTCGGCCGAGGCGTTGGTGGCCAACGTCGGCTTCTGCTTGGAGACGCGACCGATCTCGCCGGGGTCGTTGCAGGCGCCGGCGACGGCGCTGTTGTTGGCGTCGCCGGAGTAAGACGCGATCCAGCGGTAGAGCCCGACGGCGGTCGGCGTGTAGTCGCCGGAGCTGTAGCTGGCGTTGCCTGAGTGACCGGCTGGTGTCGGTGAAGGCGGCCGTGCCCCCGCAGGTTGGCGTCGTCCGGTCCGTACGCGGTGAAGGTGATCGTGGCCGCTTGGGTCTCTGCCCGCCCGAGATCGTCGCCGTATCGCTGAGATCTGGCCGCCGATCGTGACGTCGGCCGAGGCATTCGTGGTCGAGCGTCGGAGTCTCCTTGGCGACCTTCACCGACTCGCCTGCGGAGTTGCAGGGGCTCGTGGTCGCGATGTTGTTGATGTCGCCCGAGTAGTCGGCGGTCCAGCGGTAGGTGCCAGGCGCGATCGGCGTGAAGTTGGCCTGACGTCGTAGCTGCCATTTCCGTCGTCGACGTCAACGGTGTCGGTGAAGGCAACGGTCCCGGTGCAGTTCGCGTCGTTCGGGGCCGTAGACATTGAAGGTAATCGTGCCCGTGGGCGCGGCGCCCGGCGATCGTCGCCGTGTCGTGGACCTGGCCGCCGAGGACGACGTCGGCGAGGCCTGGGTCTGTAGCGTCGGGGTCTGGCGCCGAAACCACAACCGACTCGCCGCTGTCGTTGCACTTGCCCGAGACCGCGGCGTTGTTGGCGTCGCCGGAGTAGGAGGCGATCCAGCGGTAGGTGCCGGCGGTGCCGGCGTGAAGTTGGCCGAGGTCATGGCTGGCGTTGCCGGTCACGTTGACGGTGTCGGTGAACGCCGCCGCTCCCGAGCAGTCGGCGTCGTCGGGGCCGTAGGCGCTTGAAGGTGATCGTGCCCGTCGGGTTCTCGCCCGAGATCGTCGCCGTGTCGCGGATCTGGCCGCCGATCTGGACGTCGGCCGAGGCGGTGGTCGCGAACGCCGGGCTTCGGCTTTGCCGACCTCGACGCTCTCGCCGGCGTCGTTGCAGACGCCCGTGGCGGCGTGGTTGTTGGAATCGCCGGAATAGGAGGCGATCCAGCGGAAGGTGCCGGTGACGGCCGGGGTGAAGCTCGCCGAGGGATAGGCGCCGTTGCCCGCGCCGACCGTGGTCGGTGTCGGTGAACACCGCGGTGCCCGAGCAGGTTGCGTCGTTCGGGCCGTAGGCCTTGAAGGTGATCGTCCCGCTCGGGGCTGTGGCCGGCGGCGATCGTCGCCGTGTCTGAGATCTGGCCGCCGAGCGTGACGTCGGCGGAGGCGGTCGTCGTCAACGTCAGGGTGCGCTTGGCGACGACCGGGTTCTCGCCGGGGTCGTTGCAGGCGCCGGCGACCGCGTGGTTGTTTGAGTCACCCGAGTAGGAGGCAATCCAGCGGTAGGTGCCGACGGCTGTCGGGGTGAAGTCGGCGGAGTCGTAGTCGCCGTTGCCGGCCCGACGCCGACGGAGCTCGGTGAACGACCACCGCCCCCGAGCAGCTGGCGTCGTCTGGGCCGTAGAGGCTTGAACGTGACGCGCGCCGGTCGGGTTGAAGCCGCCGGCGATCGTCGCCGTGTCGTGGAGCTGGCCGCTGATCGTGGATGTCGGCCGAGCCGGTCTCGAGATCGTCGGTCTCTGCTTTGAGACCGACGACCGACTCGCCGGGCGCGTTGCAAGCGCTCGAAACGGCGTTGTTGTTGGCGTCGCCGGAATAGGAGGCCGTCCAGCGATAGGTGCCGGCGGCGCTCGGAGTGAAGTCGGCGGAGTCGTAGTTGCCGTTGCCCGACGTGACGGTCTTGATGTCTGTGAAGGCGGCCGAGCCGGAGCAGTCGGCGTCGTTGCCGTAGGCCTTGAACGTGATCGTCCCGGTCGGGTTGAATCCGCCCGCGATCGTCGCCGTGTCGGAACCTGGCCGCCGACCGTGATGTCGGCCGATGCTGCGGCTGGCCAGCGCAGGTGCCTGCTTCCCCACCGACGACGGTCTCGCCGGCGTCGTTGCACGCGCCCGAGACCGCTCCGTTCGCCGGCGTCGCCGGAGTAAGAAGCGATCCAGCGGTAGGTTCCGGCGGCACTAGCGGTGAAACCGGCCGACACGTACGTTCCGTTGCCAGTGATCGGCTTGGTGTCTGTGAAAACCGCTGCGCCCGAGCAGGTCGCGTTGTCGGGGCCGTAGACCTTGAAAGTGATCTGGCCGGTGGATTCTGGCCGCCCTCGATCGTCGCCGTGTCTGGATCCTGGCCGCCGAGCGTCACGTTGGCCGACGCTGAAGTCGACAGCGTCGGCGACGCCGGGGGCGCCGAGCCGATCCGGGCCTGGTAGACGTCGGTCTGGACGTCCGTGTCGCTGAGCGCAAGCTGCTCGGATGTCAAGAACAGGAAACGTGAGCCGTCCGCGTTAGAGCTGGCGCTCAACACAAGGCTGATGGGGATGGCTCCGTTGCCGTTGACCGCCCCCTGCGTCACCTGGGTCGTCGTCGCGCCCTCCCGCACGTAGATGTCATGGACAGCGTCGGTGTCGGTCGCCGCGAGCTGTTCGGCCGTGAAGAAGAAGACCCGCGAGCCGTCCTGGGAGGCACCGGCGAAGCCGGCGCCGAACGCTCCGTTGCCACCGATCTGCCCCTGGGTGATCTGCGTCGTCGTCGAGCCCTCGCGCATGTAGAGGTCGCTGACGCTGTCGGTGTCGGTCGCCGCGAGCTGCTCGTTCGTCACGAAGAAGACCCGCGAGCCGTTCTGGGAGGCGCCGCCGAAGCTGGCGGCGACCGCCCCGTTCCCGTTGATCTGCCCCTGGGAGATCTGCGTCGTCGTCGCGCCCTCGCGCATGTAGAGGTCCTGGGCGGCGTCGGTGTCGGTCGCCGCGAGCTGCTCGCTCGTCGGGAAGAAGACCCGCGAGCCGTCCTGGGAGGCGCCGCTGAAGCCGGGGCCGAACGCTCCGTTGCCACCGATCTGCCCCTGGGTGATCTGCGTCGTCGTCGAGCCCTCGCGCATGTAGATGTCCGGCTGGCTGTCGGTGTCGGTCGCCGCGAGCTGCTCGCCCGTGAAGAAGAAGACCCGCGAGCCGTTCTGGGAGGCGCCTAAGAAGCTGGCGCTGAACGCTCCGTTGCCGTTGATCTGCCCCTGGGAGATCTGCGTCGTCGTAGCGCCCTCGCGCATGTAGAGGTCGGTGGACGCGTCGGTGTCGGTCGCCGCGAGCTGCTCGCCCGTCAAGAAGAAGACCCGCGAGCCGTCCTGGGAGGCGCCGCCGAAGCTGGCCGCGGCCGCCCCGTTCCCGTTGATCTGCCCCTGGGAGATCTGCGTCGTCGTCGCGCCCTCGCGCATGTAGAGGTCCTGGGCGGCGTCGGTGTCGGTTGCCGCGAGCTGCTCGTTCGTGCTGAAGAAGACCCGCGAGCCGTCCTGGGAGGCGCTGGCGAAGGTGGTTAGAAGCGCTCCATTGCCGTTGATCTGCCCCTGGGAGATCTGCGTCGTCGTCGCGCCCTCGCGCATGTAGACGTCGGGGGCGCCGTCGGTGTCGGTGGCCGCGAGCTGCTCGACGGTGACGAAGAAGACCCGCGAGCCGTTCTGGGAGGCGCGGGCGAAGGTGACGCTGTTCGGTCCGTTGCCGTTGATCTGCCCCTGGGAGATGTGCGTCGTCGTCGCGCCCTCGCGCATGTAGATGTCCTGGGCGGCGTCGGTGTCGGTTGCCGCGAGCTGCTCGCTCGTGCTGACGAAGACCCGCGAGCCGTCCTCCGAGGCGCCGGTGAGGGCAGCGTTGAGTGATCCGTTGCCGCCCGTCTGCCCCTGCGAGATGTGGTCCGTTCCCTGCCAGGTCGCGGCGGAGGCGGCGGTTGGGAGCAGCGCCATCGCCGCGCCAACGACCGCGAGCGCCGCGATCCGGCGGCCGAACGGGGCCCAGCGGCGGACGTCATTCATCGTGTTGAGTTTCCCCTCAAATCGGCCCGCTTCCCCAGCGGCTCCGGCCAAGTATGTCAAGATTTAAGTAGCTACGTCCAAGTAGCTGTCCCCGGGCAATGCTCGGGGCGCTTGGACAGGAGCTCGACGTGGATCCGAGGCTCCTGAAGCGCTGCGAAAGAGGCTCAACCCAGCGTCACGCTTCGACTTCGGCGCGCTCAGTGGCCTGAAATACGCCCGCGACTGGCAAGTGAAGTAACCCTAGGCGACTACCTTCTTGCGACGACTCCTCCCCCGAGGAGGCGAATCGGCCGGAGTCAGTGTGACTGTCTCGTCGTGGAACTCGATGTCGGCACGTAGGCGCCCCCCGAGAGCAGCGACGTAGCGTTCGAGCGTCGAGAGGTTCAGGTCCTCGGCCCGTTCGATCGCTGAGATTCGCTTCTGCGTGACCCCGAGCCGCTCAGCCACATCGGTCTGGGAGAGCCCTCGCTCCTTCCTCAGCTCGAACAGACGTGCCGCGCCGAGCATGAGCGCCTTCTGACGCTCCACGCTGACCCGGCGTAGCGTTTCCGCCGCCGTGCACCCAACGGTGTAGTCGGGGGCTAACCCGGTGTAACTGTGGACGGCAGCTTTGCCTATCGACCGAGAACGTCGTCCGCGAACTCGAGCAGGGCCGCCGCCCTTCGCAAAGCGCGTTTCAGCTCGCGGCCACTGACGTCGAAGAACCCGTAATGGGCGGAGTCCTTGAGGGTGATCAATTCGCGAAGCTGCTTGGACGCCGCTGCTCCGCCGGGGCTGACTTGACGCAGCAATGCCTCGGCGTCGTGATGGTCCTGAGAGCGGGAGCGCGCTCCCAGCGCCTTGCAGCAGGCAGCGTCAGATGAGGCGATGCCAGCCAACACTGCCAGCGAAGCCGACACGCTCGCGTAGTCAGGATCCCCTCCCTCCTCGCTCGCGGCGAGTTCCGCTACCTCGAGGAACTTACGGGCATGGCTGAGCCGGCTACGGGCTTCTGCCCACGAACACGGCTGCGTGCGCCCGCTCTGGCGGGGCGTCACCCCTGCGCTCCCAGGATCGCCGCAATATCCGAGCCGCCCAAAGTGATGGCGTCGGCATCGACCTGGCTGAGGACCGCCGGGCGACGGCGTCGCAGCTCAGGCAGATCAGCTTCGGAGACTTCGACGATGCCGGCGTGATTGCCCGTCCACCGCCTCACGTCGCCTGCCAGTCCATCGAGTTGGTCGCGCCAGTGCGTGTCTTCGGCATCCACGTCCCTGGGACGGACGATGAGTAGATCAATGTCGCTTGCAACGTCGCCGTCGCCTCGGGCCGCCGAGCCGAACATCGACACGTGCACCGGCCCGATTGCCCACCCGTGGACGCTGTGCTTCAGCCGCTCCAAGAGCTCCTGCCGCAGGTTCGTTAGCAGCTCGATCCCCGGGGTCGCCAGATGGTCGCGGTTGAGTCGGTAGAGCGCCGAGCTCCCGGCCTCCTCTCGTTCGACCACTCCCGCGTCGACCAGCCGATTGAGCGCCTTCCCAACTCCTTGCTGACTGCCCTCGCTTGCCAGCCGGGCCACTTGGCGCCCGGTCAACGGCCGGGTCGTTCCGACCAGAACCTTCAGGACCGAACCGTCGAGCGGGTGGGAGATCACGCCGTATGGTCGGGAGACGTCCATATTCTTAGTGACTACTGTAGCAGTCATGTGACTACTGGTGTTGTCGCCCAGGAGCTGGAACACCCGTTGGGGATCACGCCTACCCCTCGCCGTCAGTGGGCCGCTGCCCGAAGTGCTGATCGAACTCGTCGGTCGAGAGCGGCCGGCCTTTGCGCTCGGCGTGCAGGCGATCGAGCGTCTTCGTGATCACCCGCTCAAGCGCCACGCCGCCGGCCTTGTCGGATACGACGTCGTAGCGGCGCTCACCGATCTCGACGAGGTCGCCGACCTTCACGTCGAGTTTCTTGACGACGACACCCACGTCAAAAACGGTAACGCGATACGCGGGCCATCGGTGTGAATCATTGACCTTTGCGCCGCTTCTTCCGTTTCCGCCGTCGTGCACCCAACGGTGCACCCAACTCAGAACTTCGTGCGTAACTGGGAGCACCTGGCGGAATCTCAGAACCGCTTGGGAAAGCCAAGTCCCCTCGATCGCCGGGCATCATAATCCGCGTGTCGGGGGTTCGAGTCCCTCCTCCGGCATGCCGAAGCGCCTGCGTCCAAGCGCTTTTTGCTGGCTGGTGGCGTTGGCGGTGACGCCTCGGGCACCGAGGGGGCACCGAGCGCGGCGTCGATGACAGCCGACAGCCGCTGGGCGGCATCGTTGCCGGGCACGTGATGGACGTATCGCATGGTCATCGATAGGTCGGCGTGCCCCATGTAGACCCCGACCTCGTCTAGCCGGTAGGCCCGCCACCCTCGTCGCAGCTTCGCGGTTATGACCGGAGGGAAATCGTTTCACCTTGCCGCCCGACAGATTCCACAGGCACGACGTTCAAATTCCGCGCAGCTTTGCATGTGCATGCGGCAAGAATCGCCAGGAGAGCAACTATCGAAACCTGGGTGTCCAATGAGATTCGAATCGGCCCAGGTTGGCCCCGACCACTGAAGCCGTCGCTCAGCCGGTGCCCTGCAGCACCGCAAACAGCTTGATGTCGCGGAATCGCCTCTTGGTCGCCTGGGGGTAGATGGAGTTGGAGCCGAATACCGTGACGTCGGCGCGGATCTTGCCTCGCGCTCCCGCCGCGAGCGCCGCCTGCACCTTGCGGGCATCGGCCGGCTTCACCGGGAAAGCCAGGGTTCCCGCCGACACCCGGCCGCGGGTGTATTCATAGCTTTCCTTCGCCTCACCGAGCTCGAACTTCTGCAGCTTGGTGCGCCCGTCGGCAGCGCGCGCGTACGGCAGGATGCGGATGCGCCCACGGCCGTCCAGATCGCAACCGGGCGAGTGGCAGAAGACCCGTGCCACGACGAAGGCCTCGTCGTGCTTGTCGACGTAGCGGAAGCGCAGGCTGTAGTGGATCCTGCGCTCGGTTGCGGGAGGAGCGGCGCGCGCGGAGAGCACCGCTGCGTTGGAGTTGTTGGGCGTGCTCGGATCGTGCTCGGCGGACTCGACGAAGGCCGAGTTCGTGATCGGGGCGTCAGCGGCGAGCTCGTTGATCTGCGTCACCACCTCGACAGTGACCGTCGCTCCGACCGGGATCACGCCCAGTTGGCAGACCAGCGGATCCGCCGCGTTGCAGGCGCCCTGGCTCGGGGAGGCGGAGACAAGAGTCAGCTCGGCCGGCAGGTCGTCGCTGAGCTCGGCTTGTGTCGCGGGCTCGGGACCGGCGTTGTGAACCGTGATGGTCCAGGTGATGTTCTCGCCGCTCACGGCAGTGGACGCGCTCGTCGTCTTCGAGACCGAAAGGTCAGCCTCGGGCTCGACGGCGATGGTCGCGGCATCCTCGTTGTTCGGCAGCACCTGATCGAGCGTGTCCGAGTCGACGCTGGCGGCGTTGACGATCTGCTCTGCCGAACGGTCAGCCCCGATCGTGACCACGACCCGGATCTCGGTCGACTCGCCCGCCGCCAGGTTGCCGAGGCCGCAGGTGAGCGGATCACCGGCGAGGCAGTCGCCCTTGGACGGAGTCGCCGAGACGAGCGTCAGGCCTGCGGGCAGGTCGTCTGTGACGTCCACCTCCTCCGCGAGGTTCGGGCCGTTGTTCGTCACGGTCAGCAGGTAGGTGGTGTTCTCGCCGGCCAGGTAGGGTGCCGGCTCGACGACCCGCTTGTCGATCGCGAGATCGGCCTCCGGGAGCACCTCGGTCGGCTCGGTCGCGGAGTTGTCGTCGGGATCGGGATCGTGCTCGGCCGCCTCCACCGTCGCTGTGTTCGAAATCACATTGCCCGTCTGGCCGGTGCCGACGGTTGCGACGATCTCGACGGTTGCGGACGCTCCGTTGAGCAGGGTCCCCAGGGCACACTGGACCGGATCGGAGTTGTTGCAGTTCCCCTGGCTGGGCGTCGCCGAGACGAGCGTCAGGGAGTTCGGCAAATCGTCGTCGACGGTGACGGCGGTCGCCGTGTTCGGTCCGTCATTGGTCACGGTGAGGGTGTAGGTGACGTCCTCGCCGGCTTCGATCGGAGAGGGATCAGCTTCCTTGGTGATCCTCAGGTCAGCCGCCACCGGAATCGTGGTCGTTGCGGGATCCGAGTTGTTCGGCAGGAATGTGTCGTCCTCCGCCCCGTCGACCGATGCGGTGTTCGTGATTTGCGTGCCGCCGAGCGACGCACCGACACGGGCGACGATCGTGATCTGGGCGGTCCCGCCGACAGCGAGGTCTCCGACGTCGCATGTCACCGGGTCTGTGGTCGAGCAGGCGCCCTGGTCCGAGGTGGCCGACACCAGCGTCAAGCCGGGCGGCAGGTCGTCGGTGACTTCGACCTCGGTCGCGGGGCTCGGGCCGAGGTTGCGGACGTCGAGGGTGTAGGTCAGGTCTTCGCCGACGTCGACAGGGTCGGGACCATCCGTCTTGACAATCTCAAGATCGGCGTCCGGCTCAATCGGAGTGCGCTCGGTCGAGCTGTTGTTGGTCGGGTCGGGATCCGGGTTCGGCCCGTCCACCTCTGCGGTGTTCACGATCTCGCCTGAGGCGTTGTTCGCGACCGTGGCAACGACCGTGATCGTCGCCGCCGGGCCGTTGGCGGGAAGGTTGCCGAGGTTGCAGGAGATCTGCCCACCGGGGCTGACGGTGCAGCCGGGGCCTTGGCTGGACGTCGCCTGCACGGGGCCGGTCAGGGAAGCCGGCAGGTCGTCGGTCACGATCGTCGGATTCGAGTCGGTGGGACCGCCATTGCTTACCGCCAGCGTGTATTGGATCGTCTCCCCGGGATGGACCGAGGTCTCCGTCGCCGTCTTTTCGATCTCGAGATCGGAAAGCGGCGGGATCTGCGTCTGGGCGTCATCGGTGTTGTTGTCGAGGTTCGGGTCGAAGATCGCCCCGGTGACCGACGCCGTGTTGATGGCCACGCGGCCATCGGGTGCGCCCACCTGAGCCACGATCGTGATCGTCTCGGTCGCGCCATTGCTCATGAACCCCAGCTGGCAGACGACCGGGTCGGCGTTGCCGCACATGCCCTGGCTCGGAGTCGCCGAGACCAAGCTGAACCCGGGCGGCAGGTCGTCGGTCACGGTCGTGGTCGGCGACGAAGTCGGCCCGTCATTTGTCACCGTGAGGAGATAGGACACGTTACTCCCGACGTTCTGCACCGCGGGCGTCGCGTCCTTGGTGATCTTCAGATCCGCAGCCGGCGGGACGACCGTGTCGGCGTCATCGGTGTCGTCGGCCGGGTTCGTGTCCTGGTTCGGGCCGTCGACCGTGGCGACGTTGTGAAGCAAACTGCCCTGAGCAGCCGGCTCAACTTTCACGAACATGGTCACAACCTCGGTGGCGCCGGAGGCCACGTTTCCGATGTTGCAGACAACGGTTTGTGGGGCCGGGCCTGGGCTGACCGTGCAGGCCCCGGGAGCGAACTGGAAGCTGACGCCCGACGGCAAGACGTCGGTGACGGTGGTGGGGTTCGAGTCGTTAGGGCCGGTGTTTTTGACCGTGATCACGTACTCGAACGTGTCACCTACGAACGCGACCAGGGGCGCTGTCTTCGTGATCGAGAGCTCCGAGCGGGCGTTCACCTGGACCGTCGCCGAGGCCTGGTTTGAGGTGACCTGGCCGCCGCCGGCGTAGCCCGCGTTCGCAGTTGCAGTGTTCTCGATCTGCCCGGCGGCGGCGTCTGCGTTCGTCACCGTTCGCGACGCCGAGCAGGTGGTGTTGGCGCCCGGGGCCAGGTTTGCCTGTGCGCAAACCGGAGTACTCATTCCGGGCAGGGGGTCGTTGACACCGACGCCGGTGAGTGGCAGCGAGCCGGTGTTGGTCAGCGTGAAGGTGTAGTTGACGACGTCACCGACGCTCGCAAGCGCGACGCCCGCCGCCTTTTGCAGGCGCAGGGCCGCGACCGGGTGTTCGGTTGTACATCGCAGCGTGGCCGAGGCGCCGTCGCAGTTCGATAGCTCCCCCACGACGGCGTTGCCCAGGTTGCCATTGCCTAGCTGACCCGGAGCGTTGACCGTCGCCTCGTAGGTGATGGTCACCGTGCCGTTGCCGGGGATCGTGCCCAGGAAGTTCAGTGTGTTGCCTGTTATCTGCGCCGTCCCGGCCGCGCCGGGATTCACCGTTGGTCCGGAGGTGATCGTCGCGTCGTCGAGAATGTCCGAGAGGTCGTCGCTGACGTCGACGTCCGGAACCGGGTCGTTGACCGTATTTTCGATCGTGATCGTGTAGTCGATCGTGTCACCCGGCTCGACGATCGTGCCGGACGCGGGGTTCGAGGCCTTGTCGACTTCGAGCGAGGCTGCGACGCACGCTACGGGGCAACCGGTGTCGTCGTCGAGATCTGTGGTCTGGACCTGGAAGCTGTTAAGGGGGCGATTGGCTCCGTCCGAGCAGCGCTGCTGTGGATCGCTGAAGACCGTCCAGTTCGGGAACTGCCCGGAGGGGACTGTGAGGTCGTCGTTGATGTGGGTGACGAAGTAGGCCTGCTGGTTCCACACCGGCCGGGTGTTCGCCCAGTCGAAGCTCGCGGACTCGTAGGCTCGGACTTCCGACCCACCGGGAGCCTCACATGTGACCACGATCCGGGCCTCGCCGCTCCCGGTTATATCGGCGATCACCGGCATATCGACGGAGGTGCCGGACCCGCACGAGAACGTCGCGAGGTTTCGGTTTGCGTTTGCCGGGCTGGGGCCGCCATCCATGATGCGGATGTTCTGCTCGTCGCGGTAAACGATCTCCTGCTTGCCGTCGTTGTTGAAGTCGAACATCGACATCGACGTGCCGCCTGAGCTGTCAACCGTGGCGATGATCCATGCCTGCTGGAATCCAACGCCCGGGATGTACTTCAGGGCCCGGACGCGGTTGACCGTGACCATGACGATCTCCGGGCGCCCGTCGCCATCGATGTCTCCGATCATTGGTGGGCCTGCGCCGGTGCCGCCGGCGAGCTGTGTGCCCAGCTTCTGGTCCTTGAGCGCTCCGGTCTGCGAATCCCATGCGTAGATGACCGTGTTGTTACCGGCGATGGTGACGACGACCTCGGGACTGCCGTCGAGATCCAGGTCGGCGACCGCCGTGAAGCCATCCCGGTTTACGAGACTCGGCAGGTCGGCCGTCTCGGCCACGGTCATGCTGTTGGGGGCCTCGGCTGTCGTGTCGTTGATCTGGACGTCGTAGATCACGTAACCGGCCGCAAGCTCGAGGTCTCCGTCGCCGTCCCGGTCGAACGCGACGGTCTGCGCAAGGAGGCAACTGACCCCGACCTGGCAGCCGGAAGGCTGGCTGGCGGCACCCGAAGCAAGGCGAACACCGGTGACGGCGTTGAAGATCTGGTTCCCGACATAGACCTCGGGGGTCCCGTCGGCGTTGAAGTCCGCGAGACTGACAGACGCGCCACCGCGTGCCTGCACCTGCGTGCTGTTGGGGCCGTGGTCATAGCGCTGGTCCGAGATCCACATCACGTCCCAGTCGTCGGTGACCGGGTTGTACTCGTAGGCGATCAGGCGGCCGTCCACTTGGGAGGGGCTGGCGACGCCGACCGCGTCGGCATCTGCCTGTGTCTGGCTGTGCGAAGCCGCGCGGAAGATGATCTCACCGCGACCGTCCGAGTTCACGTCCGCAATCGCCACAGCAGCAAAGCTCGACCATGTGTAGCGCGGCGTCGTGATCGTGTACAGCACGCTGCCGTCGTCACCGTCGTAGATGTGGATATCGCGCGCGACCCGGCTGCTCACCGGATTGCCTCCTGTTGCCGACCGACCGCCTCCTGCGACCACGACCGGATCGCCGGTCCCGAACAGATCCCCGACCACCGGCGTCTGATACGCCACCGTATTCGGAACCGAATGCCAGTCCTCCTGGATCGTGAAGTTGCTCGGCGGCGGCTCGTCGGAGAACTCGCAGTCGACGAAGACCCCGATGATGTCGTCAACCGGGGGAGCCGCGGGATCAGAGCACTGGACCTGCGCGGGGAGCCCCGGGCCGGTGATGTTGGTGCGCTGCGTGATGTTGCCCGAGGAGTTGACGTGCGTGCCGGTCTCGGTCACCTGGACCTTGATCCCAACCGCGCATGACGCGCCTGCGCCAAGCGACCCGCTGATCGTCACCTGCTGGCCGTCGAGCGGCGCGCTGACCGTGCTCCCCGTACAGGTATTCGAAACCGGCGTGGACTGCGCGACATGCAGAGCATCGGCGAGCTGGTCGGTGAACGACCATGCCTGCGTGGTCGCGTCCGGGTTGTTGATCGCGAAGTTGAGCGTCGTCGTTTCGCCGACGCTGACGTTGGCGGGCGTGAAGGTCTTCTGGAGTGCCGGAGCGGCCTCAGCTGTGGCGACGCCCCCTGCGAGCACAACAGCGCAGACGGTCAGCGCACCCCCGACGCCTCGTTGGAGTGAGCCAATCCCCGCGATCCTCAAAATGTCTCTCCCAGGTCGGCCGGCCCGAAGTTGCCGGACGGATCACCTCGCTCGATCTGACCATCCGGGTCAGGCGAACTGATACATCATGGTAGAGAGGAGCTCACGCGCTTGTCGAAGCAGCGTTGATTCGCACCGCGACAATGCGCCCGGGACGACCCTCTCACCCCAAACGTCTACCCCTCGCCGTCTGGGTGCAGATGTCCGAAGTGCTGATCGAACTCGTCAGCGAGGGCGGCCTGCCGTCGCGCTCGGCGTGCAGACGTTCAACCGTCTTCGTAATCACCGGCTCAAGCGCAACGCCACCAGCCTTGTCGGAGACGACGTCGTAGCGGCGCTCGCCGACCTCAACGAGGTCACCAACCTCCAAGTCAAGCTTCTTCACGCGTAATGAACTAGGCCGCCACCTTCTTGCGGCGTCTCCTCTGAGGTGGCGAATCGGCGGGCGTCAATGTGACTGTCTCATCGTCGAATTCGATGCTGGCATGTAGGCGCCCCCCGAGAGCAGTGACGTAGCGTTCGAGCGTCGAAAGGTTCAGGTCCTCGGCCCGTTCGATCGCTGAGATTCGCTTCTGGGTTACCCCGAGCCGCTCAGCCAGATCGGTCTGGGAGAGTCCTCGCTCCTTCCTCAGTTCGAACAGACGTGCCGCGCCGAGCATGAGCGCCTTCTGACGCTCCACGCTGGCCCGGCGTGCCGGGTCCTTGAGGATTGCCTTCCGCTGCTCACGGAAGCTCTTTGTGCTTGTCATTGGACTACTCCCCGCTGTGTGGGCTCGTGGTTTGGCTGTCGGTCTTGGTTCTGGGGGCTACTGAAGATCATCGAAAAGCCGGTTGCTGACGACGGTTGAAGGCGAACAGAATGCGGATCGTCCTGCGCACGCGTAGCTCTTCAGATTGGAGTGCCGCGAGCCCGCGTCGACACTACAGCAACATACTAGAACGATATTGTTCTAAGGCCTCAATCAGCGACTCACCGCCGTCGCTTCCGTTTCCGCCGCCGTGCACCCAACTGTGCACCCAACTCAGAACTTCGTGCGTGACTGGGTGCATCTGAGGGAACCTCAGAACCGCTTGGCAAAGCCAGATCCCCTCGATCGCCGGGCATCATAATCCGCGTGTCGGGGGTTCGAGTCCCTCCTCCGGCATGGAAGTTCGCGGTCGAAGGGCCGGTGGATGTGGAGAGCGTCAGCGATTAACCGTTGCGCCCCTCAGCCGACCGAAACCCGCTTGGAGCGCACCGCCCCGCAGGCAGCGACATCGGGCACAACACTGGCGGCAACTGTCGCGTAGTACTTGCCGGTGGCCGGGACCGCGCGGATAGAGAAGGCACCCCTCGGCTTCGTGGTCGCCGATCCCAGCTTCGGATCGCGGCCGGGAGCCGCTCGGCGGACGACGACCCTGACAGAATCAAGGCAGCTCGGGTCCGACGACTTCAATTTGCCACTGAGCTTTCCGCTTCTTGCGAGCCTCAGCTTCAGGGTCCGCGTCGCCGCCGGACATCCCGAAGGTGCCGGGCCTGCGATCAGATCGCAGGCGTCGGTGTCGTCGATGATCTGGTCTCCGTCGTCATCGGGGTCCTCGGTCGTTTTGCAGCCGTCAGCATCGAGGTCCTCCCCCGGGCCCGTGGCGCCGCTCGGGCACGCATCCCCCGCATTCGGTACGCCGTCGTTGTCGAAATCTGAGTCCTCAGAGGACTTGCAGCCGTCGCCATCCAGATCGTCGCCGGGCCCGGTCGCGCCATCGGGACACTGGTCGGAGCTGTCGGCGACGCCATCAGCATCGTCGTCTGAGTCTTCGGCCGCCTTACAGCCGTCGCCGTCGTGGTCGCCACCCTGGCCGGTAACGCCGGTAGGGCACTCGTCGAGGCCGTCGAGAACTCCGTCGTTGTCGTCGTCGGGATCGTTGTCGGGAGCCAGGTCCTTACAGCCGTCGCCGTCGTGGTCGCCACCCGGGCCGGTGGCGCCGGTCGGGCACTCGTCGAGGCCGTCCAGGACGCCGTCGTTGTCGTCGTCGGGATCGTTGTCCGGACCGCCGTTCTTGCAGCCGTCGCCGTCGTGGTCATTGCCCTGGCCGGTAGCGCCTCTCGGGCACTGGTCGGGGCCGTCGAGGATGCCGTCGTTGTCGTCGTCATGGTCCTCGGAGGAGTCGCGACACCCGTCCGAGTCTCGGTCGGTCGCGGCGCTCGAGGTCCAGCCGACCTCACCCGGCGAGCAGGCGTCGGGGCCGTCGAGGATGCCGTCGTTGTCGTCGTCGGGATCGTGGTCCGGGGCTCCGTTCTTGCAGCCGTCGCCATCGGGGTCATTGCCTGGGCCGGTGGCACCGGCTGGGCATGCGTCTTCACCATCCTCGAAGACACCGTCGGCGTCGCGGTCGCGGCGCACGAGCAGGATCGAAACGTTGTCCGAGCCGTCATTCGCAACCGCGAGGTCAGGTATGCCGTCGCGGTTGAAGTCGCCGGCCGCGACCGAGAGCGGATCGCTCCCCGCCGCCTCGGTCGTCTGCGCGGCGAAGTTGCCGTTGCCGTTGCCGATCAGGATCGAGACGTTGTTCGAGTCTGTGTTCGCGACCGCGAGGTCGGGCTTGCCGTCGCCGTTGAAGTCGCCGACCGCGACCGAGCGCGGAAGCGACCCCGTCGCCTCGGTCGTCTGCGCGGCGAAGTCACCGCCACCGTCGCCGAGCAGGATCGAGACGTTGTTCGAGTCTGAGTTCGCGACCGCGAGGTCGGGCTTGCCGTCGCCGTTGAAGTTGCCGACCGCGACCGAGCGCGGAAACGACCCCGTAGCCTCGGTCGTCTGCGCGGCGAAGTCACCGCCGCCGTTGCCGAGCAGGATCGAGACGTTGTTCGAGCCCAAGTTCGCGACCGCGAGGTCGGGATTGCCGTCCCCGTTGAAGTCGCCGACCGCGACCGAGGACGGGCCGCTCCCCGCCGCCTCAGTCGTCTGCGCGGCGAAGTCACCGCCGCCGTTGCCGAGCAAGATCGAGACGTTGTTCGAGCTGAAGTTCGCGACCGCGAGGTCGGAATTGGCGTCGCCGTTGAAGTCGCCGACCGCGACCGAAAACGGATGCGACCCCGCCGCCTCGGTCGTCTGCGCGGCGAAGTCACCGCTGCCGTCGCCGATCAGGATCGAGACGTTGTTCGAGTTGAAGTTCGCGACCGCGAGGTCGGGCTTGGCGTCGCCGTTGAAGTCGCCGACCGCGACCGAGAACGGAACCGACCCCGCCGCCTCGGTCGTCTGCGCGGCGAAGTCACCGCCGCCGTTGCCGAGCAGGATCGAGACATTGCTCGAGCCTGAGTTCGCGACCGCGAGATCGGGCTTGCCGTCGCGGTTGAAGTCGCCGGCCGCGACCGAGAACGGATGCGACCCCGCCCCCTCGGGGTTCGTCACCGGGGAGGCGAAATCGGCGCTGGAGGGGCTCGCCAGGGTCTGGTTCAGCAGGATTGAGACGTTGTTCGAGTCGTTGTTCGCGACCGCGAGGTCGGGCCTGCCGTCGTCGTTGAAGTCGCCCGTCGCGACGGCAAGCGGAAACGTGCCCGCCGCCTCGGTCGTCGGCTCGGCGAAGCCACCGTTGCCGTCGCCGAGCAGGATCGAGACCTTGTGCGAGCCTGCGTTCGAGGCCGCGAGGTCGGGCTTGCCGTCGCCGTCGAAGTCGCCGACAGCGACCGAGCGCGGAAGCGACCCCGCCGCCTCGGTCGTCTGCGCGGCGAAGTCACCGCTGCCGTCGCCGAGCAGGATCGAAACGGTGTTCGAGTTGAAGTTCGCGACCGCGAGGTCGGGCTTGCCGTCGCGGTTGAAGTCGCCAGCCGTGACCGAGCGCGGAAGCGACCCCGTCGCCGCGGTCGTCTGAGCGGCGAAGTCACCGCTGCCGTCGCCGAGCAGGATCGAGACGTTGTTCGAGCCTGAGTTCGCGACCGCGAGGTCGGGCTTGCCGTCGCGGTTGAAGTCGCCAGCCGCGACCGAGGACGGACTGCTCCCCGCCGCCTCGGTCGTCTGGGCGGCGAAGTCACCGCTGCCGTCGCCGAGCAGGATCGAGACGTTGTTCGAGCCTGAGTTCGCGACCGCGAGGTCGGGCTTGCCGTCGCGGTTGAAGTCGCCAGCCGTGACCGAGGACGGACCGCTCCCCGCCGCCTCGGTCGTCTGCGCGGCGAAGTCACCGCCGCCGTCGCCGAGCAGGATCGAGACGTTGTTCGAATCGAAGTTCGCGACAGCGAGGTCGGGCTTGCCGTCGCGGTTGAAGTCGCCGACCGCGACCGAGATCGGACGCGTTCCCGCCGCCTCGGTGGTCTGCGCGGCGAAGTCACCGCCGCCCTCGCCGAGCAGGATCGAGACGTCGTTCGAGTTGAAGTTCGCGACCGCGAGGTCGGGCTTGCCGTCGCCGTTGAAGTCGCCGGCCGCGACCGAGAACGGATCGGCCCCGACCGCCTCGGGGCTTGTCCCCGGGGCGACGAAGTCGGTGCTGGGGGGAGCCGGCTGGTTCAGCAGGATCGTGACGTTTGCCGAGCCGAAATTCGCGACCGCGAGGTCGGGCCAGCCGTCGCGGTTGAAGTCGCCGACCGCGACCGAAACCGGATTCGTCCCCGCGGCCTCGATCGTCTGCGCGGCGAAGTCGCCGTTGCCATCGCCGAGCAGGATCGAGACGTCGTCCGAGTCGGCGTTCGCGACCGCGAGGTCGGGGTTTCCGTCGCGGTCGAAGTCTCCGACCGCGACCGAAATCGGAGTCACCCCCGCGGCCTCGATCGTCTGCGCGGCGAAGTCGCCGCTGCCGTCACCGAGCAGGATCGAGACGTCCTCCTGGTTTATCGCATCGAAGTTCGCGACCGCGAGGTCTGGATTGTCGTCGCCGTTGAAGTCGCCGACTGCGACCGAGCGCGGACGCGACCCCACCGCCTCGGTCGTCTGCGCGGCGAAGTCGCCGTTGCCATCGCCGAGCAGGACCGAGACGTTGTCCGAGTTGAAGTTCGCGACCGCGAGGTCGGGGTTGGCGTCGCCATCGAAGTCGCCGGCCGCGACCGCAAACGGACCCGTCCCCACCGCCTCGGTCGTCTGCGCGGCGAAGTCGCCGTTGCCATCGCCGAGCAGGATCGAGACGTTGCTCGAGCCTGCGTTCGCGATCGCGAGGTCGGGCCTGCCGTCTCCGTTGAAGTCGCCGACCGCGATCGAGGACGGAACGTCTCCCGCCGCCTCGGTCGTCTGGGCGGCGAAGTCACCGCCGCCGTCACCGAGCAGGATCGAAATGTCGTCTGAGACCTGGTTCGCAACCGCGAGGTCGGGTTTGCCGTCGCCGTTGAAGTCGCCGACCGCGACCGCGACCGGATTCGTCCCCGCCGCCTCGGTCGTCTGCGGGGCGAAGTCGCCGCTGCCGTCGCCGAGCAGGATCGAGACGGTGTCCGGGCCTGCGTTCGCGATCGCGAGGTCGGGCTTGCCGTCACCGTTGAAGTCGCCGGCCGCGACCGAGAACGGATCGGCCCCGACCGCCTCGGGGCTTGTCCCCGGGGCGATGAAGTCGGCTGTGGCCCCGAACGCTGGAGCACTCGAGATCAAGGGAGCGAATAGCACGCCGCAGGCGCCAGCGAGGAATCGTGCTCGCCTTGATCCCGCAAGGGACAGATATGACTCAGGCGACAGGACCCACGAATTACGCTTCAAGGTTCACCCCAACTCTCCCCACACGCTGACTCGCCGGGAGAACGGCCCCGGTGGCCGAGTTATCGGCGGCAACAATAACCGAGGCGATCAGCTGGAGTCAAGTGCCTCACGGATCGGACCGACAGATCTCGCCGGTGGTCTTGCCAGCGCGTACCACGGGGCCGCGTTCATGGCGGTAGGGGCTCAGCGCACCAACCCGGGGGCTTCCTGTCGACCGGCGCGTCATCGGTGATCCTGACGGGGACGATCGGGGGGTGAATTCAGAGGTTGGCGCCGGCGTGGCTCTTCGTCAACCATCACCTTTCGCAAGCCTTGACTGCAGCGCCGCGGTGTAGTGGACGCCGAGTTCCTGGTCGCCGACTACCTTGTTGCTCCAGTTCTCGAAGGCCGGGGTCGTCGCACCTGGGGCCATTCCGAGTGCCGCTCCGGCCGCCTCGAGATCGCCGTCGGAAGCGCCGGCGACGTTGCCCGCGACGAGCTCGACGTAGGCCTCGAACGTCATGCCGTCGATCGGCTGCAACCTGGGATCGGAGGGATCGAGGGACGGCTTCATCACCAGCCCGGCATCTGCCAGCGCGCGCATGTGCGCGGCCGGATCCGCTGCGTTACCCCGGTTCGCCGCCATCGCCTGGAGCGCTTCGATGTCCAGCGATCCCGGTGCCGCACCGGGGCCCATCCCAGGTGGACCCGAGGCCTGCAGCGCTTTGCGCGAGCGCCAGGCGCCGATCAGGGTCTTGAACGTGCCCATCACTGGATCGTACGTCGCCGGCGCAGCGCTCCGGCGGCAGCGGCTACTGCTGAGCGGCCTCCCAGCTCTCGTAGAGCTTGGCGATCTCCCGCTTTGCCTGCTCGTGACGGGCCGTTGCCCGTTGGGCCTTTCCGGGGCTTGCCCAGACCGCCGGGTCGGCAAGCTCGTCTTCGAGCTTGGCTAGGTCAGTCTCGGCGCGCTCGATCTGCTTCTCGAGATCCCCGACCTTGCGGACCGCGTTCTTGGACGGCCCGCCGGCCTTGGCCTGCTCCTTCTTGCTGGTCTTGGCGGCCCGCTTCGCCGCAGCGTTCGACGGGGCCGCCTCGTCGCGATCGCGCTGGTAATCCGCCCAAGGACCCGGATAGCTGGTCAGCTCGCCGTCGTCGCAGACAAACGTGCGCGTGCCGACGGCCTCGAGCAGGGCGCGGTCGTGTGAGATCAGCAGCACCGCGCCCTCGAACTCGAGCAGCGCGTCCTCGAGCGCCTCGCGGCTCTCGAGGTCGAGGTGGTTGGTCGGCTCGTCGAGGATCAGGACGTTGGCGCCGGAGGTGACCAGGATCGCCAGCGAGAGGCGGCGCTGCTCGCCGCCGGAGATGTCGTCGAGTGCCTTTTCGGCCTCGGCGCCGGAGAAGAGGAAGCCGCCCAGAAGGCTACGCGCCTTCTGCCCGCTGAGGCCGGTGGCTCGCTGGACCGCATCCAGGACGGACCCATCGCCCGCGGCAGACTCGGCGTGCTGGGAGAGGTAGCCGATCTGAACGTTGTGGCCGTGCCGAAGCGTTCCCGCCCCCAGCTCGCGCTCGCCGGCAATCGTCTCGATCAGGCTGGTCTTGCCTGAGCCGTTCGGGCCGACCAGGACGGCGTGCTCGCCGCGCTCGAGCTCCATGTTCGCGGAGGCGAGCAGGGTGCGGCCTGGAACCTCGATCGTGGCGTCCTTGAGAGTGACCACAACTCTCCCCGCGCGTTCGGGTGGATCGAACGAGAAGCGCAGCTGCCGCTTGTCTCGCGGATCGTGGGCGGCCGCACTCGCCTTGATCTTCTCGATCTGCTTGAGCTTGGACTGAGCCTGGCGCGCCTTGGTCGCCTTGGCGCGAAAGCGTTCAACGAAGCGCTCCATTCGGGCGATCTCGGCCTGCTGGCGGTCGATCGCCCGGCCGAGCGCGAGCTCACGGGCGGCCTGCTCCTGTCGCCAGGCATGCCATGGGCCGGAGAAGAACCGCCCGCGGCCCGCCTCGAGCTCGAGCACGGAAGTGCCGACGGCCTCGAGAAACCAGCGGTCGTGGGCGACCAGAACGACGGCGGCGTCGACATCGACCAGATACCCCTCGAGCCACTCGAGCGTGGGGATGTCGAGGTGGTTGGTCGGTTCGTCGAGCAGCAGCAGATCCGGTCTTCGTCGCCAGCGTTCGGGCGAGCGAGGCACGCGTCAGCTCCCCGCCGGAAAACGTCGAGAGGGATCGCCGGGACGTCTCCTCGTCGAAGCCGAGGCCGTTCAGCACCGCCTGCACCTGATCTCGCCAGCGATAGCCGCCGCCGGCCTCGAGCAGCGCCTGTGCGTCGGCGTAGGCGCGCAGCGTCTCGGGACCGGAGTCACCGGAGGCCATCACCCCCTCGACCCTGGCGAGTTCCGCCTCGGCCTCGAACATCTCGCCGCGACCGGAGATCGCGTAGTCGGCCAGTGAGGCCGCGGACGCACGCGGCGGGACGCTGGTCGTGTAACGCGATCCTGGTGCCCTTGCGCAGGGTCAGCTCACCCGCGTCCGGGCTCAGCTCGCCGGCCAGGATTCGCAACAGCGTCGACTTGCCGGCCCCGTTGCGGCCGGCCAGGGTCATTCGGTCGCCGGCCTCGAGTTTGAAGGAGACGTCATCGAACAGCGGCCTGCCGCCGACGTGGATTGAAAGGGTGGATGCGATTGCGATCGCCATCAGTCAGCTCCCGGTCGCCGGGACGCTCAGACGCCGCAGGCGAGATTCACGCGGGCGGCTGCTGTGCGCAGCCTGGACAGCAGCTTCTTGAGGCGCGTCCGCGCCCGCTGCTTCGCCTCCGGCGTGCCGGCGGCTGCAACGCGCTGCCGCTGCTTGATGATGGCCTCCCGGGCGCGGTCTCGGGTCGCAAGCGCCTTCGTGCAATTGGGGCTCTCCGGGCCCGGGGCGGTCGATTCTCCCGGCCTTGCGTCGCCGAACAGTTGCGTGGCGAAGGCGCCGCCCTTCCTGGTGACGCCCAGACCGATTCCCGAGGTCAGCCAGGAGCGGTCGAGCATCGTGGCGTCGTGCTCCTCGCTTTTCTGCCAAGCGTCGAAGAGCGTCCGTGGCGTGGCGGGCTGGGCGAATGCCAGATTCTCGCCGAGTCCGGCGTCCGCCGGATAGCCGGCCGCAGCGGCACGCTCGAAGGGGTCGAGGCCGGTCGGGCTGTCGTGGGAGAAGTAGTCGCGGGCGGCCATCTCCCGACTGTGAACGCGCGCAGCGTTGGCAAGTGACGGGTCGGGCTCCAGCGTGCTGCGCCCCTCCTGATCCCTGTAGGAGTTGACCAGGCAGAAAAGCGACTCCTCGGCGGAGACGATGTTGTCGGCGGTGACCGTGATGTCGTCGGCCGGACACGGGCCGACCGCCGCATTTGCCGGCGCCACGCCGACCGTCACGGCAGCGGCCGCCAGCACCACCGTAATCCCGACCCTGGATGCGCCACCCCGCTTCAACATGCGGGGCAAGGTTACTGCCCGCTCGACGCCGAAATGCGCCGGCGAATTCAGCCGGGGGGCATGCCGGGGGGCATCGGCGGCGCAACCGGCGAGCGCGTGCTGAACGGCAGGCGCCAGGCGTCATCGGCGTGGCCGTCGATCGAGAGTCGCCACTCGTAGCGGTTTTCCGGCTCCAGAGGCAGTGCGGGCACGTTGACCGCCATCGTGAAGTCGAGGGGAGTGCCGGGCTTGACGCCGGCAGGGCGCCCCGTTTCGAATTGTGCCTCGATCGAAATCGGCACGGCCTCCTCGTTGAGGACCGGATGCCCGTCGAGGTCGAGCAGTTCGAGACGCAGCGTGTGGGGCACGCTGGCCTGGTCCCAGGGAACCTGCAGGTAGAGACCGATCGCGGAGGCGAGCCCGGTCGGGATCACCGACCAGCCGCCGCCGAGGATGTAGAGCTTGCCGCCGACTGCCTGAGCGGCATCGGCGAGCATCATCGTCACCTTCATCTCGCGGCATCATGTCGGATCGCCTGGCAAGCCGGAATTCCGCGATTCCGTAACGGCTGTGCTGCCGCTCCGACTCACTGGGACGATGATTCGAGTCCCTCCGGCGTTCCAGCTGAACGCAACTCCGGCACCCGACCGGCGTTTACCCGTCAGTATGCATAGCGACATGGGGTCCACAGGTACTGGGAAGCGGCGTCGACTGCGCCTGCGCACAAAGGTCGTACTTGCGCTCAACGCGATCGTCGCCGTCGCCGCATTCGGCCCAGCGGCGCCGGCGATGGCCGGCGACGGGATCATCGTCTACGAACGGCAGTCCGGCGAGGCCGGCAAGCAGCGGATCCTCGATTACTGGACGCCGGAGCGAATCCGCCGCGCGGAGCCACTCGACCTTTCGGCGTCGCCCCGTGATTTGTCCGAAACTCCCAGCGACGAAGCCGGGGCGCCCAGCTACGTTCCTCCCGCGGCGCCGGGAGCGGCAGCGGCCGGCGCTCGCCCCGGAGTAGTGCCGAAGCCGTTCAGGCGCTCCGTCTTCGACGCGGGCCCGGTCCCGGATCCGCTGGTGGCGCCGAATACGACAAACGGCAAGATCTACGGGCGAATCCCCGGCGTCGGCGGCTACGAGTGCTCGGGCACGGTCGTGGACTCACCGAACCTCAGCGTCATCTTCACGGCGGGTCACTGCGTGGCCGATGCGCGCGCCGGCCTGGCGCGAAAGCTCGTCTTCATTCCCTCCTATCACCGCAAGAACCGGCCGTTCGGGACATTCGTGTTCGACGAGATCATCGTCACCAAGCAGTGGGCCCAGCGTGGCAACTTCAACTTCGACTTCTCCGCCGTGGTCATGTCACCGCTCGACGGGGTCGCGCTGCAGACGGCGGTCGGCGCCCGCGGAATCGCCTTCAACCAGCCACGCAAGCAGGCCTACCAAGCCTTCGGCTACCCATTCAACCGCCAGCGCGGCCAGGTGATGTGGACCTGCACCTCGACCTACGTACAGGACGACCCTCACCCGGCGGGCGGCGGCCAGCTGCCGTTCGGAATCGGCTGTGACATGGGCCCGGGGGCGAGCGGCGGCGGCTGGATCGTCAACGGAACCACTCTCAACTCAGTCTCGAGCTTCGGCTACGACCAGCGTTCGGACCTGCTCTACGGACCGTACCTCGGCGGCACGGCACAGAAGATCTACAACACGGCGGCGGCCGCCGTCGTTCCCTAGCGGGACACACACTCCACGCCCAGGGCGACGAGTCGACGGTTCCGGAGTGATCCGGCCAGCCGTTTCCGGCGTAATGGGATCGAACGCTAGAAATGAATGCCCCCGAAAGGAGCCTTACATGACTCTCCCCAAGATCCTCCTGGTGCCGCTTGTCGCCCTAGTTGCCGTTGGCTTTGCAGCCTGTGGTGATGACGACAGCGACACCTCAACGAGCGCCGCGACCGAGGAAACAGCCGCTGACAGCGGCAGCGAAGAGGCGACCGTCTCGTTCGTGACGCCGACCGATGGTGCAACCGGAGGTGACGAAGTCACCGCCGAGGTTGACATCAGCGGCTTCGAGCTCAACGCCGATGCAGTGGGCAAGCCGCCCGTTGACGGCGAGGGCCACCTGCACTTCGCCCTCGACGACGGTGAGTTCGACAACGCCAAGTACTCCGGCGCCAACGGCGAACTCGCCGAGCAGCTCGGTGTCGATGGCCAGTACTCGCCCTCAGTCGAGCCGACGATCACCTACACCGGCCTGCCCGCCGGCGAGCACACACTGACCGTCTACCTCGCCAACAACGACCACTCAGAGTCGGGTGTTGAGGAGACCATCACGTTCACCGTCGAGTAGCACTTCCCCCCAAACCAGGCGAGGTCGCTCGCCCGGGCTCAGCGGACGCGCAACACCTCCAGCGCATCCGAGAACGCGAGCCCGGGCAGCGGTCCTCCCTCGAGGGCGTAGATCCGCCCTCCGAACGCCGCGCCGGCGAGCCCATGGCGCGGCGTTCGCATTGGGGGGAGCCCACTCGCCCACCCCTTGCCCGGACGCAGCGATTCAACTGGGGCAATCGTCTCGTCACCTTCATCAAGCTGTTCGCCGCCGAAGACGATCAGTCGTCCCGCAGCCACGGCTGCGGCGTGACCGCTGCGAGGCACGCCAAGCGACGGCTCAACCCGCCAGCGGTCGCGAGCAGGGTCGTAGCTCTCGACCGCATCGAGATTCTGCCCGCTGCGGCCCCCGGTCACGAAGATGCGCCCACCCAGGGTGGCCGAGGCGATGTGGTTCCTGGGAGTCGGCATCGAAGCCGCGCGGCGCCAGCCGGCTCGCCGTCGGTTGAAGACCTCGACACGCCCGGTGCTGCCGACTCCGGTGACCCCGCCGATGGCGTAGATCGCCCCCTCGAACGCGACCAGCGAAAGTGACGGACCGGGCGGTCGGTGCGCTCGGCAGCGATCGCCAGCGATCGCGCCGCGGCGAATAGCTGAAGAAGCGGTTGGACGGCCCGCGGGCGGTGCTGCCACCGAGGAGGTAGAGGCGTCCGTCGAGGGCGGTCATCCCCGGGTGGTTGATCGCGACCGGCAGCGGCTCACGTCTGGTCCAGCTGTCGGTCGAGATGTCGTAGCGGGCCATGGCCCCGGTGCTGCCGCCTTCGGGAACGAATCCGCCGACGACGTAAATCTGGTCACCGATACGAGCCGCACCGACCTCGGTTCGAGCCAGCGGGCTCGGGCTCAGGGTTGCCCAGGCGGCGGCGCGAGGGACCGGGGAATCTCCCTGCGCCAGGGCCATCGCGGTGACGAGGGCGAGCGCCGGCGCAAGCACCGCCACTCCAGCCTTGATCGACAGGCCGCGCATCGGTTCAGTATCGCCGTTTCCCCTACTTCAGTTTGTATAGTTTTGGGCTGATGACGACCTTCCGGCGCTTGCTCGGCTTCCTGCGCCCCTACCGCCGAACGGTGATCGCCTCACTGGTCTTTGCCTGGGCTGCGATGGGGATGACCGTGCTGATCCCGTGGCTCGTAGGCGAAGCCGTCGATGCAATCGACAGCGGCGAGCGCTCGGACCTGCTGCCGCTGGCGCTCGCCATGATCGGCGCCGGGCTCCTGCGGCTGGCGCTTACCGTGATCCGCCGGGTTGTCGCCGGCAAGGTCTCAGTGGCAGTCGAGTTCGATCTGCGCGAGCGCTTCTACAGCCACCTGCAGACGCTCGAGCTCGGCTTCTTCGACGGCCAGCAGACCGGTCAGCTGATGTCGCGGGCGACGGTCGACCTGCAGGGAATTCGGTTCTTCCTTGGCTACGGGCTGATCTTCCTCACCCAGAACGCGCTCACGATCCTGCTCGCAAGTGCGGTGATGATCGCCATCAAGCCGTGGCTGGCGCTGCTGGCACTGCTGCCGGTTCCGTTCGTCGTGATCAGCGCGATGCGCTTCAACCGGCTCAGCCGGCCGGCGCTGCAGGAGGTTCAGCAGCGGATCGCGGAGCTGACCGCAGACGCCGAAGAGGGTGTTTCCGGCATCAGGGTCGTGAAGGCATTCGCACGCGAGAAGCACATGCTCGAGCGCTTCCGCCGCTCGGTTGGACGCGTCTTCGATCAGAACGTGTACTCCACCCGCTTGCGCGCCTTCTACAGCCCGCTCCTCGGGTTCCTCCCCAACCTGGGGCTGGCGGTCGTGCTGCTGATCGGCGGTCACGAGGTGATCGCCGGGAGCCTGACGCTTGGTGAGTTCACCGCGTTCTACACCTACGTGCTGATTTTGACGGGACCGATGCGGATGCTCGGGATGGCGCTTGGCATGGCCCAGCGGGCGATCGCCTCAGGCAACCGCCTGTTCGAGATTCTCGACCGCGAACCGCGAATCGCGAGCCCGCCGGGAGCACCACCGCTGCCCGCAGGGCCAGGGTCCGTCGAACTGCGCGGCGTCAGCCTTTCCTACGACGGCGAAACCGCTGCGCTCAGCGACGTCGATCTTGCCGTTCCGGCGGGCAGCACGGTCGCGCTTGTCGGGCCGACGGGTTCGGGCAAGACAACCCTCGTCGCGATGCTCGCCCGGCTCTACGACCCGGCCCAAGGAAGCGTGCTGGTGGACGGCGCCGACGTGCGCGAGGTCGACCTTGCATCGCTGCGCTCCCAGATCGCCTTCGTCGCCGATGAGAGCTTCCTGTTCTCCGCGAGCATCGCCGAGAACATCTCCTACGCGAATCCGGCTGCGACCCAGGAGCAGATCGAGCTGGCCGCGCGGCGCGCGCAGGCACATGACTTCATCGTGCGGCTGCCGGAGGGCTACGAAACGCTCGTCGGCGAACGCGGCCTGACGCTCTCGGGAGGCCAGCGCCAGCGGGTCGCGATTGCACGGGCACTACTGGCCGACCCGCGCATCCTCATCCTCGACGACGCGACCTCGTCGGTCGATGCCCGGACCGAAGCACGGATCCGCGAGGGGCTGCGCGAGGCGATGGCGGGCAGGACCACATTTGTGGTGGCGCACAGGTTGTCGACGATCTCGCTCGCGAACGAGGTCGTCGTGCTCGATGGCGGCCGGGTGGTCGACCGCGGGACCCACGAGGAGCTCCTGGAGCGCTGTTCGCTATACCGCGAGATCGCCGAGCACGGACTCGAAGACTCGGTCTTCCTGCAGCGCGACCTCGAGCAACGCGAGGAGGTGGCGCGGCTGTGAGCCAGCCCCAAGGCAGCGACGGTCCGCCTGCGTCAGACGAAGAGCAGGCGCGACTGCAGACCGGAGAGGGAACGGAAACCGCCTCCGACGGGCGACTGCGCTCGATCTGGCTGCTCGCCGCCGCGCTGTGGCGACTGATTCGCGGTGAGGATGGGCGCGGGCGCAAGCTGCGCTGGCTGATCGGTCTGCTGCGTCCATATCGCGCCCGGGTGGCAGTGATGGGAGTGGCGCTGCTGACGGCGACCGCCGCTGGGCTGGCTCCCCCGTATCTCGCCGGACGCGCGGTCGACGACGGCATCAGGGCCGGCGACGAATCGGCGCTGCTCGTGATCGTCGGCGTCTTTGGGCTCTCGGCGCTCGTCTACTGGGGAGCAACCTACGCGCAGACGTACCTCGTCGGCTGGGTCGGTCAGCGCGTGCTCCAGGATTTGCGCCAGCGGATCTTCGCCCACCTGCAGGGAATGTCGATCGGCTTCTTCACGCGGAACCGGCCGGGCGTTCTGATCTCGCGGCTGACGAACGACGTCTCGGCGCTCGACACACTGGTCACCGACGGCGTCGTGACGCTGTTTTCGAGCACGCTGACGCTGGTCGGCGTCGTCATCATCCTGCTGGCGCTCGACGTGCCGCTGGCGCTCGTCACCTTCATCACCTTTCCGTTGCTCGCAATCGGCAGCGTCATCTTCAGGGTGATCGCCGCGAGCGCCTACAAGGCGACACGCGTGAAAATCGCCAACATCACGGCGCACCTCCAGGAGACGCTCAGCGGGGTGCGGGTCGTCCGCAGCTTTGCGCAGGAGCGGCGGCACGTCGACCGCATGTCGGCTCTCAACGAGGAGAACCGGGCCGTCAACATGAAGACGGTTTACCTGAACGCGACCTACTTCCCGGCGGTCGAGTTGCTCTCGGCGATCGGGACCGCCGTGATCCTGCTCTACGGCGGATACCGGGTGATCGAGGGTGAGATCGAGATCGGGATCATCATCGCCTTCGTCGGCTACCTACAGCAGTTCTTCGATCCGATCCAGCAGATTTCGCAGCTCTATACGACCTACCAGCAGGGGATGGCCGCCCTCGACAAGATCTTCGAACTGCTCGACACGAAGCCCGACATGGTCGACCGGCCCGGAGCCCTCAACCCGGGACGGATCCGCGGTGAGATCTTGCTCGAGGACGTCTGGTTCTCCTACGCGCTCGACGCCAAGCATGGGCGCGCGCATGACGCGCGCGCCCTGGACACAGCAGAGGCAGGCGACGGGATCGACAACGACGAGGATCTCGAGGCGCACGACGGCTGGGCGATGCGAGGGGTCGACCTGCGAGTGCCGCCCGGACAGACCGTGGCACTCGTAGGGGCGACCGGGGCCGGCAAGTCGACGCTGGCGAAGCTGGTTGCTCGGTTCTATGACCCACAGCAGGGACGGGTGCTGATCGACGGGCATGATCTGCGCGACCTCAAGGCCCGCGGGGTGCGGGCGCAACTCGGCATCGTGCCGCAGGAGGGTTTTCTGTTCTCGGGCACGGTCCGCGAGAACATCGCTTTCGGGAGGCCCGAAGCAAGCGATGAGGAGATCCGGGAGGCGGCGGCCACTGTCGGAGCCGACCGCTTCGTCGAGATGCTCCCGAACGGCTACGACACGGAGATCGGCGAGCGCGGCGTCCAGCTATCGGCCGGACAGCGGCAGCTCGTCGCCTTTGCCCGGGCGCTGGTTGCAGACCCGCGCATCCTGATCCTGGACGAGGCGACTTCCAACGTCGACGTGCGAACCGAGAGGACGATCGAGGCGGGGTTGGAGCGACTGCTGAGGGGACGAACGGCAATCGTGATCGCGCACCGGCTCTCGACGATCAGGCGCGCAGGCCGGATCGTGGTGCTGGATGGTGGCGAGATTGCCGAGTCGGGCACACACGACGAATTGATCGCAGCCGGCGGAGCCTATGCCCGCCTTTACGGCGCCTGGTCCGAACACGCAGCCTGAGCAGCAAGAGCCAGCGCATTTCGGCGTCCTCCGCGAAATGCCTTGGTCACGCACCTTCAGTGCGCTCCCGGCGTCAATTCGCCTGCGTCCTAGAACTGCTTGGCTCTTGCGGCTCAGGGGCTGACGCCGCCGGAGGTTCCGCCCGTGTCGTCGCCGCCGCTGTCGGCGGGTGGCTCGGTTCCTGTGCCGCCGGCATCGGAGTCAGGCGCCACGGGCTCAGGCGCCGGTTCAGGCGTGACCGGTTCGGTTGCCTCGGGAGCGGCGGGCTCAGAGGTGTCATCGCCGACGCCTCCGCTATCCACTCCGGGGTCGGCGCCGGGGACGTTGGGCTGGGAAATGATCGAGTCGCCACGCTTGCCGCACTCGTCGAAGCCGTAGTCGGAAGCGGCGGCGCGAGCCTCGGAAAGCGCCGTCTCGGCTTCACTGGTTCGGTCCTTGTTGAAAGCGTCCGCGGCCTCGTCGAGCGAGTCGTAGAAAGCGTCAAGGTCGTCGCGGTTTTCGGGCCCCGGATCGCCCAGAGACTCGAGGCTCTCGAGCAGGCCGTCGACGATCCCGCCCTGCTGACTGCCGGGAGCGTTGGGCGGCAGACTGGCGAGTGCCGTGTAGGCCTCGGCGCAGACGTCATCGCCCTCGTCGAGCAACTCCTCGGGAGTGACCGGTCCGGCAAGGCCCGTGGCACCCGTGGCACCCGTGTCGATGGGCGTCGTCGTCGCCGGCTCCTCGTCGTCACCGCAGGCTGCGAGAGCTGTCGCGGCCGCGATTGCCAGGGCTGCAAGCGTGATCTTCAGTCGCATAGGCAAGAAACTAGCGTGAGCGGCGGATTTAGAAACTGCGGGCCAGGGACTCGAACCCCGAATACCTGCTCCAGAGGCAGGCGTGATGCCATTTCACTAGCCCGCAAATGACTAGGTCCGAACCGAACCCTCGGCCCAAAACATAGCGAGGTCAATCAGCCGAAGCCGACTCCAATTCGCTGCTTGGATCGGCCAGCTCGTCGCGCCTGGACGACAGATCGACCCCGTCCTCAATCAGCCGCCTGGCGTGCACCAGGTCCTCGGATCGCCCCACCGACAGGCACGCCACCGGCTTGCCGCCACTCAGATACCAGACGCTGAACTCATCCTCGTCGGCGCTGCCACGCCAGACAATCTCGTCCCACTCGGACGCCGGGCCCACGTACTCGAGGCTGGCCCAGTCGGCGAGGTCGCTGTAGAAGTAGGGCAGCTCGCGGTAGGGCTCCTCGCCTCCGAGCATCCCCCTGGCCGCGTGGCGGCCCTGCTGCAGGGCCACGTCCCAGTGCTCGACCCGCAGGCGGCGGCCGTGGATGACACTTTCGTACGAGCAGACGTCCCCGGCGGCGAATATGCCCTCGACTGACGTCTGCAGCTTGGCGTCGCAGACGATGCCGTCCTCCACCTCCAGACCAGCGCGCTTGGCCAGCATCGTGTCCGGCTTGACCCCGGCGCCGACCACGACGACGTCGGCGTCGATCTCGAGACCGCTCTTTGTGAGGACACCCTTGACGCGGCCGTCGCCGACGTAGGCCTCCAGCTCCTGGCCGTGGTGCACCTCGACCCCGTGCTGCTCGAGCTTGGCGTGGAAGTAGCGCCCCACCTCGTCCCCGAAGACCCGGGACAGAACCACGTCCTCGAGCATCACGATCGCGCACTGGACGCCCATCGCCGTCAGCGATGCGGCAACCTCGCAGCCGATGTAGCTGCCGCCGATCAGCACCACGCGCTCAGCAGACTTGGCCTCTTCGCGGATCGCCTCCGAATTACCGAACGCCCGCAGGTAGTGGATGCCCTCGAGTTCGGCGCCCTCGACGCGCAGGATGTTGACGTTGGCGCCGGTGGCGATCAGGGCCTTGCCGAACGCCACCTCCACCCCGCCCTGCAGCTTCGCAGTCCGGGCCTCCGTGTTCAGCGACATCACGTTCGTGCCCGTCAGCAGGTCGATTCCGTTCGCCTCATACCACTCGCGTGGATGGACGTAAGCGTCGCTGCGTCCCGCCTCGCCGCGCAGGTACTCCTTCGAAAGCGGCGGCCGCTCATAGGGCGGCTCGGGCTCGCGCCCGACCAGCAGCACGCTTCCCTCGGCCCCCTGGGCCCGCAATTCCGAAGCGCAGTACGCGGACGCCATGCCGGCGCCGATCAGCAGAAAGTCGGCCTCGCGGTCAGCCACAACCGGTCTAGCCGTCGCCGTCGGGGCCGAAGTAGGTCTTCAACTCCTCTTCGAGCCCGGGATCGAGGACCGCGAGCACCTCGTCGCCGGGTTCCAGCACCGTGTCCGGCCCGGGCACGAAACCGCGGCCCTCGCGCAGCACCGAGATCAGCAGGCTGCCCTCCGGCATCTGAAGGTCGGCGACCCGATGCCCGCCGACCTTCGAGTTCGGAGCCAGCAGCATCTCGATGATCTCGAGTCGCTCCTCCGGCAGGTCGAGCAGATGCACGAGCCCGTATTCCGGCACCTCGTGCTCGAGCAGCCTCAGGATCAGGTCCGTCGCCGAGACGTAGGGCTTCACCCCGAGCAGCTCGAAGTGCTGGCGGTTGCGGGGGTTGTTGACGCGGGCGATGATCCGCTCAACCATGTACTTCTCTTTGGCGACCTGGCAGATCAGCATGTTGTCTTCGTCGTCGCCGGTGACCGCAATGACCATGTCGGCCCTCTGGATCCCAGCCCGCTCCAAGACCCAGAGTTCCGTGGCGTCGCCGTACATGACGTTGTGCTCGAGCTCCTGCTCGACCGTCAGGTAGCGGTCACGGTCGGCATCGATCAGGGTCACCTCGTGCCCCTTGTCGAGCAGCTCCCGCGCGAGGTTCCAGCCGACCTTGCCGGCGCCGACGACGATCACATACATGCGCTCTGGCATCCGGGCTCAGCCGCCGCCGGTTTTGTCGCCGAGGATTTCCAGCTCCAGCATCTCGATCGCCACTCTCGTCGGACAGATCGTGTGCAGCCCCTGCTGCGCGTACCACTCGGCCCGGTAGGGATCCAGCACGCGCGCGATCACCTTGGGGATGTTGAATCGCCGTTTTGCGATCTGAGCGATGACGATGTTGGTGTTGTCGCCGTCGGTGGCGGCCACGAAAACGTCGGCCCGCTCCGCCCCCGCGGCGATCAGAGCGTCGATCTCGAGCGCGGTGCCCACCGTGAACTGCCCACCCGAGTCCTCCCACGACCCTTCGATGCCTACTTCGAGCCGCGCATGGGACTCGGGATCCTCATCCAGGCACGAGACCTCGTGCCCGGCGCGCAACATGTTGCGCGCAAGCGAGGATCCGACCCGTCCCGCGCCGACGATCAAGAGGAACATTGCCCGGATCTTATTCCGGCGGCCCAGCAGGCGAGTGGCCGGGCCTGCGCCTAATCCTCAGGGGGCGCCGTCAGCAGAACCGGACACGGCGCCTTGCGCAGCACGTACTCGGTGACAGGCCCCACCTCCTCGGGACGGGAACCCCCCAATCCACCCAGCAGCGCCCCCCCGCGTACTCGAGTCGGCGGCTCCGCCCCCATCACGATCGCCTCGGCGCCCCGCAACCGTGCTTCGCCGACGATCCCCGCCCCGATGTTGCGGGCCCGCACCATCGAGGTGCCCACCTCCACAGACTCGTACTCGTTCGCGATGTCCGCGGCCCTGGCGAGCACGGCTTCGGCCTCGGCGACCTGAGCCGGCGGTGGCACCGCGTCGAGCGGCTTGGTCAGGGGCACCTCGAGCACGTAGATCACATCCATTTTTGGCGGCTCGTGCCCCGGCTCATCTGCCGCATCGGCGAGCAGCCCCGCCGTGCTGACGATCTCCGCGTCGAGTGGGGTCCCGAAGACAGGCACCAGGATCCGCTCGTACTCGAACTCGGGCGCCTCCTTCATCAGCGCCCGCTCGGGCACCATCACTCGTGCCGTCAGCGAGGTTCCCTCCACGAGCCTGCGATAGACGTAGTAGGCGACGATTCCGAACAGCATCCAGCCGCCGCCCAGGTACCGCGCACCATCGTGGAAGACGACGATGCTGACCCACCCGAGCGCGGTCAGCACACCGGCGATCAACGTGGGGACCGGCAGGTCCCAGTTGCCCATGCTGACGTTGAGCGGTGCCCGGTAGGGCCGATCCCTGTCCGGCTCGATCATGCGCAGCCGGATCAGCGAGAAGTGGGCGATCGTGAAGGCGAGAAATGCGCCGAAGGCAAAGACGCCGCCGAGGAAGACCACGTCGCCCGGGATTACGAGGATGAAGGCGATCACCGCCGCGGCGCAGATTGCAACGTGCGGCGTCGACCAGGCGACATTCAGCTTGCCCAGCCAGCTCGGAATCTGCCGATAGGTGGCCAGCACGTACGCATGCCGCGAGAGCCCCAGCATCGAGGTGCTGGCAGCCCAGATCAGCGCGATCGGCGCGACCGCCAGCACGGCGACCTCCATCACGCTGGCCACCCAGGCCGGCTCGAAGGACATGACGACGCCGAGCACCGGCTCCTCCAGGAAGTCGCTGCCGAGCGCAGTCGCAGGCCCGCCGGGCCCAGCCACGACCGGTACCGCCATCAGTGCGATCACAGCCATTCCGGTGTACAGAAGCGGAACGATCACCGCGCTCGAGGTCACCAGATGCTTGAGATCCTCCGGCTCCCAGTCGAGCTCGGGCGCCAGGTTCGACGCCGCCTCTATCCCCGCATAGGCGACAGTCGCCAGGATCAGCGCGTAGATGATGTCCTCGCCGGTCGGGGAGGCGAAGAGGTCGAGTTCCTCTGTCAGTGCCCCGGGATCGAACGATGTGATCGCGCCGACGATGATCACCGCTCCCATCAGCAGGGAACCGCCGAGGGCGACAAGCGTCAGCAGGGGCTGTCGCTTGCGGCCGGTGGCCCCGGTGATGTTGATGACGGCGACCAGAGCGATGACAGCGCCGGCGATTCCGACCTCCCAGCCCCGCTCCCCGAGCGACTCCGAAATCGGCGTCAGGTAGTGGGGAACGGAGATCGCCGCCAGCGCGATCACGATCACGTAGTCGATCATGATCGCCCAGCCCGCGATGAAGCTGACGAACTCGTTGAACGCGTGCCGCGCGAGGCTCGCGGAGCCGCCGCGCTCCCTGTACATCGCCGAGCCCTCGACGTAGGTGAAGGTGGTCAACACGAACAGCAATCCGGCGGCGAGGAAGATCAGGGGCGTCAGCCCCAGACCGCGCTCGGCCACGAGTCCCAGCGAGAAATAGATGGACAGGCCGATCGTCGAGTAGACGACGGCGAAGACCCAGGGGATGCCCAGGTAGCGCCGGGTCAGACGGCCGGCGGGCGCGACCCCAAGCGGGCTGGCCGGATTCGGCCGCCGCCGCCGGAGCGTCAGCACCCTTCGGCGGCCCTTTGACTGCTCGTCCCGCGGACTTGGATCGACGCCGTGGGCGTTCACGAACTCCCCCTCGTCGCCAGATAGAACCGCCCCGCACCCATCAGCGTGAAGACGAGCCCGATCAGCAGGCCGAAGGAAAGCGGCCCGCCGCCTGCGATCAGCGTGCGGACGATGATGACGATCCCGAAGACGACGATGATCAGCGAAAAGGCGCGAGTCGCCAGCGTGTAGCCCTCGCTGCCGCCCATCAGATCGCTCCCGTCTGTTCCGGGGGCAGCGCCTTGACGGGCTCCGGCTGGGCCACCACGATCACTCTGCAGGGTCGGCGCCTGAGCAAAGTCTGCAGCGTCTTGCTGTAGAGCGGAGCGCCGTTTCGGTAGTTGAGCTGCACCACGATCGCGGCCGCCTGAATGTCCTCTGCCTCCTGCGCCATCGCGTTCCCGGCCTGTCCGGGGCGCACCCGCAGGACATGGCCTGTGACGCGCTGGCCGGCGACGAGCTTGGCGCGCTCGATCTTGCTCTGAGCGGGCCCTTCGTCAACCTCGCGCGAGTTGAGCGGCAGATCAGCCGCCACGTTGAGCAACGAGAGCACGTGGATCCCGCGCAGGCGCCTGGCTCCCAAGCGGGCCGCCGTCGCGATTGTCTCTTCGCGGAAGGGGTCGTCCTCGAATGCGACCAGGACACTCTTGTACTCGACCTCCTCGACGCCCAGGGGCTCGAGGGATGCAACCCTGACCGTGTCACCCAGCGGCAGTTCCTGGTGGCGCCGGTAGGCCACATACACGCAGAGCCCGACCGCCATCCAGCCACCGCCTGCCGCCAGGGTCACGGGGTCGAGCGCCACCGCTACCACGAAGGCGCCGAAGGTCCCCAGCCCGCCGACAATCGCCGTCAGCGGGACCGAGACCCCGGCGATGGTGATGTTCCCGGGCGAGCGCCATTTTCGCCGCTGCGCTTCGCGCGGTAACCCCGGCTCGTCGGGCTCCTTCTGGCGCAGACGGATGACCGCGACGTGGGCGATCGTGAACGAGAGCGTCGCGCCGAACGAGTAGAGCGTCGCCAGAAAGGTTGTTTCCCCCGGCAGCATCGTCAACGCGGCAAAGCCCGAGAAGATCAGGATCGCCACGTACGGAGTCTTGAAGCGTGGATGGATCTGCCGCAATCGCTCTGGCAGCTGCCGATGCTGGCCCATCGAGTACGTCAACCGCGAGACGCCGATCAAGCCGGCGTTCGTGGCGATCAGCAGGATCACCGCCGCAAGCAGGCCCACGTAGACCTCTGCAACGTCGGTCAGCCCCGCAGAGAGGCCGAGGTTCTCGACGATCCCCAGCACCGGATCGTCTGCGAACTCTGTGCCAAGCTCGGTCGTGTACTCCCCGTTCGCGTCCTGCGTCACAGGCATCGCCGACAGCGCGATCGCCGGAAGCAAGGCGTAGAGGACGACCACAGCGAGGACCGTCGAGCCGACGCCTTGCGGGATAGTGCGGGCTGAATCCCTCGCCTCTTCCGCCATGTTCGAGATCGTCTCGATGCCCGTGTAGGCGACCATGCCGACCGCGATCCCGAGGGCGAAATCTCCCCAGGTTGGCGCCACTCCAAGGTCGATCTGCTGGACCAGCAGGTCGGGGTCGAAGACGAGCACCAAGCCCATCCCGACCAGCACGATCTGGGTGAGCAGGTCGGCGATCGCCAAAACCAAGTTGAGCCGCGCCGACTCCTCTGTGCCCTTGACGTTGAGAGCAGCCAGAGCCGCAACCAGCACCACACCCGCAATCACGTCCCCGGGCCCATGGCCCAGCGGCTCCCAGAAGACAGCCAGGTAATGAGGCACGAAGAAGGCCGAGATCGCGATCGTGACGATGTAGGTCAACATCTGACCCCAGGCCGCGAAGAAGCTGACCGTCTCGTTGAAGGCGTGGCGGGCGAAGCTCGAGGAGCCGCCTGCCTCCGGATACATCACGGTCGCCTCGGTGTAGGAGGCGGCGGTGAAGACGAAGATCAGCCCCGCGATCATGAACGTGACCGGGGTCAGCCCGAGCGCGTAGAGGGCGACGACACCGAGCGCGTAATAGATCGACGAGCCGACGTTGCCGTATGCCGCTCCGAACAGCGCCCCTGGGCCGTGGACCCTGTGGAGCGCCGCTTCCCTTGGGTGCCGCTCCGCCATCAGGGCCGAATATAGGACTGCGGGACTAAACCGCCGCTGCTCACCGATGCGCCTCGAAGAGGTGCTCCCGGGTGACGGCAGCCGGATCCGGGCAGCCACAGAGGCAAAGAGCCAGCTCGAGCTCGGCCCGCAGCAGCTCGAGCACGCGCAGCGCGCCGGCCTCCCCGCCGACGGTGAGGCCCCAAAGGGCGGGCCGGCCGACCAGCACCGCCCGTGCACCGAGAGCCAGCGCCGCGAGCACGTCGGTGCCCCGCCGCACGCCTCCGTCCATCAGCACCTCGAGCTCGCCTCCGACCTCATCGACGACGCGCGGCAGGGCGTCGAGACTGGCCGGGACGCCGTCGAGCTGTCGCCCGCCATGGTTGGACACGACCACGCCGGTGGCGCCGTGATCCGCCGCAAGGCGCGCGTCCTGCGCGCTCAGCACGCCCTTGAGGAGAATCGGCAACTCGATCTCGCTGCTCAGAACCTCGAGATCGCGCCAGGTCAGGCTGGGATCGATCAGCGCGAACACCTCCTCGACGCTGAGGCCCGACTTCCCCCCGGCCGCGGCCTCGACCCCGGGTGCGCGGATCTCAGGCGGCAACGTGAACCCGGCTCGGAGGTCGCGCTCACGACGACCGGCGCGGGGTGCGTCGACGGTCAGCGCGATCGCCTCGTAGCCGGAATCGACCGCCTCCTGCGCCATGGCGTGCGTGACTGCGCGATCGCGAAAGCAGTAGAGCTGAAACCAGCGGTGGCCGCCCGGTGCCGCCTCGGCGACCTCAGCCGGCCTCGCGGTCGCCAGCGAGGAAAGGCACATGATCGTCCCAGCCCTCGCCGCGGCTCTCGCCATGCCCGGCTCCCCGTCGGCATGAGCCATGCGCTGAAAGGCCACCGGGGCGACCAGCACAGGCATCGAGACCTCGGTGCCGAGCACGGTCGTGGCCGTCGACACCTCGCTCACGTCCACGAGCATCCGCGGCAGCAGTTGCGTGCGCGCAAACGCCGCCACGTTGTCTCGCAGCGTCCGCTCGTCCCCTGCCCCGCCCGCAAAGTACCCGTGCGGTCCGGCTTCCAGCAACGCCTCAGCGAGGCGCTCGAAATCGCGAACGTTGACTGGCTCGGTCGGCCCGGCGCCGGAATTCATCGGCGCGCGAGCCTAACCGACCCCTCTAAGCGACGGCTTGAGCGAGAGGTGTCCGATTGGGGGTCTGACCCCTTCAGCTACAGCGAGATGATCGGGATGATCAACAGGGCGACGATGTTCGCCACCTTGATCATCGGGTTGATCGCCGGGCCGGCGGTGTCCTTGTAGGGGTCGCCGACCGTGTCACCGGTGACCGAGGCCGCGTGTGCCTCGGAGCCCTTGCCGCCATAGGCGCCGTCCTCGATCAGCTTCTTGGCGTTGTCCCAGGCGCCACCGCCGGCGGTCATCGCGACCGCGGCGAAGAGACCGACGACGATCACGCCCATCAGCAGCCCACCAAGCGCCTTGGCGCTGATCAGGCCGACGATCAGCGGAACGACGATCGGGATCATCGAGGGGATGATCATCTCGCGCTGAGCCGCCTTGGTGACGATGGCGACCGTCTGGCCGTAGTCGGGCTTCTCGGTGCCTTCCATGATCCCCGGCTTCTCCCTGAACTGTCGCCTCACCTCTTCGACCACCTGGCCGCCGGTGCGGCCGACCGCTTCGATTGCCAGGGCGGAGAACAGGTAGACCATCATGCCGCCGATGATCAGGCCGATCAGCACTGCCGGGTCGGCGATGTCGAAGCTGATCAGGCCGCCGCCCTCGAGCTCCAACTCGTCCTTGAAGGCCGCGAACAGAACCAGCGCCGCGAGCACGGCGGAGCCGATCGCGTATCCCTTGGTGACGGCCTTGGTCGTGTTGCCGACCGCGTCGAGCGGGTCCGTGACATTGCGGACGTCCTCGGGCAGCTCCGCCATCTCAGCGATGCCGCCGGCGTTATCGGTGATCGGCCCGAATGCGTCAAGCGCGACGATCAGCCCGGTCAGCGAGAGCTGAGCCATCACTGCGACCGCGATTCCGTAGATCCCCGCGAGCTCGTTGGCGCCGAGAATGGCCAGCGCCAGCACCAGCGCCGGAGCGGCGGTCGACTGGAAACCCTGGGCGAGGCCCTGGATGATGTTCGTCGCGTGACCGGTCTGCGATGCCTCGGCGATCGCCTTGACCGGACGGAAGCGGGTCGATGTGTAGTAGTCGGTGATCACGAACAGGCCGGCGGTGACGCCGATCCCGATCAGCGCGCAGAACCAGAGGTCTGTGGCGCTGGCGCCGGCGAGGGCGCTGCTGGCGTCGGCGACGGCGATCCGAAGCGGTTCGCTCATCAGCCAATCGATGATCGGATAGAAGGCGATGGCTGAAAGCAGACCGGAGACGATCAGTCCCTGGTACAGCGCCCGCTCGACATTGCCGGAGCGGCTGCGAACGGATAGCGCGCCAATGATCGAGGCGAGGATCGCGACCCCGCCCATCGCCAGCGGGAAGATCGCGACTTCGCGAGCGGCGATCCCGTCAAAGCTGAGAAGTCCGAGCAGCATCACGGCGACCGCGGTCACCGCGTAGGTCTCGAAGAGGTCTGCGGCCATGCCGGCGCAGTCGCCGACGTTGTCGCCGACGTTGTCGGCAATCACGGCCGGGTTGCGAGGATCGTCCTCGGGGATTCCCGCCTCGACCTTGCCGACGAGGTCGGCGCCGACGTCAGCGGCCTTGGTGAAGATGCCGCCGCCCAGCCGGGCGAAGACGGAGATCAGCGAACCACCGAAGCCGAGGCCGATCAGAGCGTCGACGGCCTCCTTGTCCGTGTGGTCGGTGAGGATCAGGATCCCGAAGTAGCCGGCGACGCCGAGCAGCGCCAACCCGACGACGAGCATGCCGGTGACCGAACCACCCTTGAAGGCCGCGTCAAGCGCGGGCGGGATACCGCCGCGGGCAGCCTCGGCGACTCGGGCGTTCGAGCGAACCGAGACGTTCATGCCGATGAATCCGGCCGCGCCGGAGAGCACACCGCCGATCACGAAGCCGATTCCCGTGGTCACGTCCTGGACGATGCAGAGCAGGATCGCGATCACCACGGCAACCGCCGCGATGATCGTGTACTGCTTGTTCAGATACGCCTTGGCGCCCTCCTGAATGGCAGCGGAGATCTCCTGCATCCGCTCGTTTCCGGGCGAGAGCGCGAGCAGTCGCTGCGTGATGACAGCCCCGTAAAGGACACCGGCACCACCACAGGCGAGCGCAAAAACTACGCCCCAATCGGTCAAGAAGTCCGTCAAGTGTTAATCCTCCGAAGTCGGCCCCAACGCTCGGTTGTGGGCAAGGCTTGAAAAATGCGGCCAACAGGGGTTCCGGCCGCAAGGCGCGGGGAGTCTAGCTAGTCGGTTCGCGGAAAACGCGCTACTGGGGGCGCCCGGGCGTCCACAGCTTCGGCGGAACCTTGGTGCCCTGAGGCGTCGTCGACGGCTCGCTGGGACGCGGCTCCGGCGGTGTTTGCGGCTCGCCGGAGGCGGTCTCCGGGGCCGCGGCGGCCGGCTCGCCAGCCGCCGACCCTTCCCCCGCCTCGCGTGCGTAAAGCACCTGCAACTCCGACAGCGCGTTGCGAATCTGGCCCTGAACCTCGGCAGGCAGCTTGTCGACCAATGCGGTGACGGCATCGATACCCGCCCTCGCCTGGGCGAGATCACGCTCGTCGGGCTTGGCGATGCGGCGTGCGGTCAAATTGATCAGGCTGGCGACGCTCTGCAGCAGCAGGTCCTCGACGCGGACACGCTTGAGTTCTTCCTCCATCTGCGCGCGCAGTTCCTCCTCGCTCGGTTGCGGGGGAAGCTCGGCGCCTGAGTTTCCAAGATCGTCGGCCATCAGGGCGGAAGCTAATCAGACCCCGGCCTCGCCGGCCGAGTAGGTGATGCGGGTCTGCGCGACGGCATCCCGGTAGATCTCCTCTATCGAGGCTCCCTCGGCAAGCGCCCGCCGGGCTCGCTGGGCGCCGTTGAATTCGGGAATTGCTGCTTCGATGCCCAGCGCCCCGCGGGCCGGCGCGCTCCATTCCAGCAAGCCCTCGGCTGCAGCCCTGGTCTCGATCTCAACCAGGCGATCGAGGTCGATCATCTTGCCGTCCAGCCCGTAGCGGATCGCGCGCCAGAGGTTTTCCTCCAACAGCCTCTGCCGGGCGGGGGCGGGTGCAAGTCCCTCGTCGTGGTCGAGTGCGGCCTGGGCGACGCAGGCTGCCAGCAGGCCCGCGAGCGCGAACGATTCGTCCCCACGGGTCTGGGCGTCGCAGATCCGCACCTCGACCGTTCCGAACGCGTGGTGCGGCCGCACGCTCCACCAGAGCTGGGTCGACTCGACCACCGAGTTCGTCTCGCGCAGCAGATCGACGAAGTTCGCATACTCGTCCCAGCTGCCGAAGGGGTCGTGGATTCCGCAGCGCGGGAACACCCGCGTGAAGATCTCGGTCCGCACCGTGTGCAGGCGCGTGTCGCGACAGTCGAGAAACGGGGAGTTGGCTGAAACCGCAAGCAACGTCGGCAGCAGTTCCCGTACCCGGTCGCAGACCGCGATCGCGCGGTCGGCGCCACGCACCCCGACGTGCACGTGCATGCTCCAGGTGTTGTTGCGCTGAGCCACGTATCCGAGGTCGTCCTTGAGCTGGCGGTAGTGCGGCGTATCGATGATCTGCTGGTCGAGGTAGTTCGCCCAGGGGTGGGTGCCCATCGCAGCCAGAGCCACCCCCTTCGTTTTCGCGAGCGCAAACAGCCTCGAGCGCCTGCCTTCCTGGAGCGCCATCGCTTCCGCGAAGGTCTCCCCCCGCCCGGAACGAATCTCGATCTCGGTGTCGATCAGCTCGCCGGCCGCTGACTCGGCCAGCTCCGGGACTTCGTCGCAGGCCCTCTTCAACTCTTCGAAGCGGTGCTCGAGCTCAAGGGTTTCAGGATGGACGAGCGCGAATTCCTCCTCGAGCCCGACGGTGAAGTCCTGGGAAGCCTCGAAGGTCTCACGTGCATGCTCCATGTCGAGCGAGGGGTCGACGGTCATCCCTGGTCTCCTCGGTGGCTAGTGGTCGGCGCCGGCCACTAGGCCAAGTAGAAGTAGAGCGCGTAGAGCAGGTCGACCGCGGGGCTCGAGGTATGGACCGTCACCTCCGGAGGCACATCCAGCAGCTGCTCGGAGTAGTTGAAAATGATCTTCACGTCGGCCTCGACGAGCCTGTCAGCCACCTCCTGCGCCGCGGCCGCCGGAACCGCAAGCACGCCGACGACGATGTCGTCCTCGGCGACGACCCGCTCCAGCTCACCGAATTCCCGGACCTCGAGGGCGTTGCCTACGGTCGAGCCGACCCGTTCTTCATCGGTGTCGAAGACGGCAGCCACCCGAAAGCCGTGGTCGGCAAAGATGTCCGAACCGGCGATCGCCTGACCGAGGTTGCCGGCGCCGAACAGGGCGATGTTGTGCTGTCCGGAAGTGCGCAGAATCTTGCGGATCTCACGGACGAGCGAATCGATCCTGTAGCCCACCCCGCGCTTACCGAACTTCCCGAAACCCGAGAGGTCGCGACGGATCTGGGTCGAGTTGATGTGGGTGTACTCGGCCAACTCCTGTGAGGAAATCGTCTCCTTGCCCATCTTGCGAGCCTGGATGAGAACCTGGAGATAGCGCGAAAGGCGCGCGGCCACGCCAAGCGAGAGCCGTTCGGCGCCTTCACCCAGAGCGCCGTCATCGCCGACATCGGCGCCGGAAATGGGTTCGTCGTTCATTGGTCGCCTGCTCTCGGCCGCTGAGAATGCATCGCCAAGACAGTATCTACCCTCGCGCGCACCGCACCTCGATCGAGCCAAAGCTCCGACACGACCTCCCCCTCGATCTCGATGACCGGGATGCGTTCGAGATAGGTCGCGTGAAGCCGATCGTCGGATTGGATATCGATCTCATCAAGGTCGAAGGCGAGGCCCTCACGTCGAAGCTCGATCAACGCCGCGCGAGCCTCGTCGCACAGATGGCAGTCCGGGCGCGTGTAGAACCGCAGCTGCGGTAGCGCAGTCAAAGCCGCGCGTCCCAGCCGAGATAGTCCGGGTAGGGGGTCGCGGGCAGATGGGCCGCCGCGGCGCCGATCATCGCGGCGTTGTCGGTGCAGAGCGCCGGCGCGACGAGCTTGAGCGTGGCTCCGTGCTTGGCGCAAACGACCTCCGCCCGCTCGCGAAGCAACGAGTTCGCGGCGACGCCACCCCCGAGCGCGACAGACCGCCAGTTGCCCTCGCGAAGCGCGCGGTCCAGTCGCGAGCAGAGCTGCTCGACGACTGCAGATTGGAAGCCGGCCGCCAGGTTGGCGGCCTCGGCCTCGGCCGCATGGCCGAGTTCACGCACCCGGTAGACGAGGGCCGTCTTGAGGCCGCTGAAGCTGAAGTCCAGGCCCGGCTGTCGCGTCATCGCAACCGGGAATGCGATCGCTGCCGGGTCACCGTCACGAGCAAGCCCTTCGATCGCGGGCCCGCCCGGGTAGGGCAGGCCGAGCTGGCGCGCCGCTTTGTCGAGCGCCTCGCCGGCTGCGTCGTCGAGGGTCTGGCCGAGGACTTCGAACCCGCTGGTGTCTTGAACCGCCGCCAGCAAAGTGTGCCCACCGCTGGCGATCAGGCAGAGAAAAGGCGGTTCGAGCGGATCCGGCTCCAGGAATGCAGAGGCGACGTGCCCGTGGAGGTGGTTGACGCCGGTCAGCGGAAGGCGGCGCGCTGCCGCAATCGCCTTTGCGCCGCTGAGCCCGACCAGCAGCGCCCCGATCAGCCCCGGCGCCCGAGTGACCGCGAGCCCGTCGAGGTCCTCGAGGCCGACGCCCGCCTCCTCGAGTCCGGCGGCGACGACGCCGTCGAGCAGCACGAGATGGTGCCGCGAGGCGACCTCGGGAACGACTCCGCCGTAGCGCTGATGGAAAGCCGCCTGCGAGGAGACGACGTTCGAGAGCACCGAGGCGCCGTCAACGACCGCCGCGCAGGTGTCGTCGCAGGAGGTCTCGATCGCGAGGATCAACTTTGCCGGACGCAGTCTGTTGCTAGGCCCCGACTGCAGTCGGGGTCAGCCACATGATCAGGGCGTCTTCGCCGTTGTCGTGGTAATAGCGGCGGCGCATTCCCCCGGCTCGGAATCCGAAACGTTCATACATCTCGATTGCGACCCGGTTTGACTGCCGCACCTCCAACGTGAAGCGGCCATCACTTCCCGCCTGCCCGAGGAGCTCCTCGATCAGCGCGGTCGCCACCCGGCGGCGGCGGTTCTCCGGTCCGACCGCGACGTTCATGAGGTGCCAGACGTCTGCGTAGCGGGAGCAGACCAGGTAACCGGAGAGGCCATCACCGCTGACCGCCGCGAGGCAGATTCCGTTCGGCTTGGAAAGCTCCAGTACGAACATGGCGAGCGACCACGGAGTTGTGAACGAGCGACGCTCGATCGCGAGCACGCTGGGAAGGTCGCTGTACGTCAGGCGCCTGATCGACAGTTCACGACTGTCCGGGTGTCCGGACTCAAGTCTCTGTTTTGCCATGGTCTCGCTCAATCCAACGCTCCGCGTCAGGAACTCTCAGATACTGAGGCACGACCTCACGTGCCGTGAGGATCGCATCACCGGAAAGCTCGCAGATATGACGCGCGGCGAGGCGATGGGGGGCCTCCCCAGCCGCCAGAACCTCGACGCCGGCCGCCTCCAACTCACCCCGAAATCGTAGCGCTCCAGAGCCCGCCGCCAACGGATGCGATCCGGCGGCTGCCAGCCTTTCGACCAGGTCGCACGGAGACGAGACATGTGATGACCAGCGGATCTCGCGATCAGATCCCGCCAGCGCGGCGAAGAGCTCACCCCGCCGCGCATCGATCAAAGGGAGCAACTCCCGCCCATCGGCGCCGGGGTGCTCGGCCATGCCGAGCGCGAGAGCGGCGAGTGAGTCGACACCGGCCAGGGGCTTGGCCAGCGCCTGCGCGAGACCACGAGCGGTTGCGATGCCGATGCGCAGCCCCGTGTACGACCCCGGGCCGACACCGACGGCGATTCGATCGATCGCCTCCCATCCTCCTGCCTCCGTGACCTGGCGCTCGATCTCCGCGAGCAGCACCGCAGCATGGTCGGGGGGGCCGTCGGCCGGCCCGGCGAGAACCAGTTCGCACACAACCCGCCCTGCGTCGGTGATCGCGACCGCGGCATCGCCGGTGGATGTGTCGAAGCCGAGCACCCTGGTCATCGAGATCCTCCGAAGGGTCGGATAGGGTTCCGACGCCCGGAAAGGGTTCGGGTACTGGGTTCAATCGATGATTGGAGGGACCACATGCAGGTGAATCAAACCAGCGTTAGCTGGCGTCGTCGTGCACTGACCGCCGTCGGGGTCGTCGCAATCGCCGCAACAGGCGCAGCCTGGACCGGCTGCGGAGACAGCGACGCGGAAGAGGCCGCGGACGAGATCAACGAGGCCGTGGAGAGCGCAACGGACTCCGCGAACGAGGCGATCGACGCCGCAACCGAGGCCGCGACCGAGTCCGCCGCCGAGGCTGCGGATGCGGCCAACAGCGGTGACGCTGAAGCGGCCACCGAGGCCGCACAGGACGCCGTCAACGAGGCCACCGACGCAGCCACCGAGGCCGCTGAGGAAGCAAGCGACGCGGCTCAGGACGCCGTGGACGAAGCCACGCCGTAGCGCAAAGCTGCGCAAGCCGGCGCCCCGTCCCGTCCCAGACGGGCGGGGCGCCAGGCCTGCCGCGGCAGCGCGCCCCTGTCAGGCGGCGTCCGCCGCACCGGCGTAGCGAAGCGACCCTGGAGTGTCGAGCGTTTCACCCGTTTCCAGCAGGGTCTTGAGGCCGGAGAGAATCATCATCCAGCCGCCGAACAGCTCCGAGTTGGCGCCTTCGGGAAGCTGATCGTGGGTGACCGTCAGCAGGCATGAATCGCCGACCGGCTCGATCTCCCAGGTCACGCGCGAGGCGCCCTCGGACTTGACCTCGTCGCTCCAGAGCGCTGTCATCGTCTGAACCAGGCGCTTCGGAGGATCCACCTCCAGGTTCTGGCCTTCGGCGATCTCGACCACGCCGGGGACTCCACCCTTATAGGACGATCCCGGCGTCCAGTCGGACTCCGTGCGCACGCCGAAGCTGTACTTCGCGCGCATCTCGGGATCGGTGATCGCCTCCCAGAGGCGCTCCGGCGTCGTCTTGATGTAGATCTCGAACACCTTGAAGACGCCGACACCGTCAATCACTGCATACCTGTCGTCCATCTCGCTCATCGTTCCTCCTTCTCGAGGTCTTGCTTGAGGCCACTCAGGCCGGCGGCCCAGGGCTCCGCGAACTTGCTCACCCAGCGGTCGTGGATGAGCCGGATCGGGACCGGGTTGAGGAAGTGCAGCTTCTCCCGGCCACGCCTGCGCGTGACCACGAGACCAGCCTCCTCGAGCACCTTCAGGTGCTTCATCACGCCGAAGCGCGTCATCGGCAACCGGGTCTCGAGCGCGGTCAGGGTCTGCCCGTCCTCTTGGAAGAGTTGATCGAGCAGACCGCGCCGCGTCGAATCCGCGAGTGCTTTGAAAACCAGATCCATGGCGCGGAGTATACGTGACTTAATAGTCACATGTCAAATCCGCCTACGGATCCGCTCCTTTCAACCTCCACTTCGCGGGCGTCGTTCCCGGCATGACGAATCGAGACGCGAATAACCCGCCGGATATCCCGGCCCTCGACGAGCAGCGCGAGCGCGGTGTCCGGCCACTCGGCGAAGGCGACGCCCGCGGGATCGATGTAGTCCTCCAGCAGGCCCGGCTCCTCGATGTCAATCGCGGCGCCCGCTGCGGACGGCGCCAGCCTGAAGAGGTCCAGGTGTGAGATCGGCAGCCGCCCGCCCAAGTAGCGCTGGCCGATCGTGAACGTCGGCGAGGTGATGGGCTCGGTCACTCCTAGCGCTCGGCAGGCGCCGCGGATGAACGTCGTCTTGCCTGCGCCGAGCTCGCCGCTGACGAGCACGAGGTCGCCGGGCACCAGGACGGCGGCGATGCGGGCGCCGATCGCCTCCGTGCGTTCGGCGGAGTCGGTGCGCTCAGCGAGCGGCCACGGTTGCGGCTCGTCAGAACCCGGCACGGTCAGCCGAAGAGGCCGAGTTGATCTGCGGCCTCCGCCTCATCCGGCTCGGGCTCATCGCTGGGCGCAGGCCCGTCCTCGCCCAGGGAGGGGCCGTCAATCAGCACCCGCAGCGCGGCGAAGTCCTGGCGCAGGACGTCCACCTGCGACGGGTTACGAAGCGCGGCGGCGGGATGAAGCAGCGGCATCACGTAGACGTCGCGGCCTCCGAGCACGTGGATCTGCGGCGTTCCGCGCACCCGGGTGATGCCCGTCTGGTTCTGCGTGATCAGTTTCGTCGCGAAGTTGCCGAGCGTGGCGACGACCTTGGGCTTGATCAGCGCGAGCTTGTGCTCGAGAAACGGTCGGCAGGACTGGATCTCCTCCGGCTGCGGGTCCCGGTTACCGGGAGGCCGGCACTGAAGCACGTTCGCGATGAACACGTCATCACGCGTCAGTTCGATCTCTCCCAGCAGCTCGTTCAGCAGTCCCCCCGCCCGCCCGACAAACGGTAGTCCCTGCTGGTCCTCCTGCGCCCCGGGAGCCTCGCCCACGAACATCAGGTCGGCGTCAGCATCACCCGAGCCGAACACGACCGTGTTGCGGGTCTGCGCGAGGCCGCACTTCTGGCAGTCCTGGGCCTCCTTGTAGACCTCGACGAGCTGCTCGCGGCGAACCTCGGCGCCGGCGCTCACTTCGGCTCCCTGCCCTGGCGGCGCTTGCGCATCGACTCCTTCCAGCGCGTTCGGGCGCCGTCACGATTGGTGCCGCGCTTGTCCTCGAGCCGGCGGTTTGTGGCCGGCGTGTTCGTGTATTTCGGGATCGCGCCGAACTGCGAGTAGACGCGCGGCGCGCCCGTCTTGCCGCACGCGGGACAATTCGCGCTCTCGGTGCCAACCGCAAAGAGCCCCTCGAACTGTTCTGCGCAATGCCCGCAGCGGAACTCATAGATCGGCATGGGACTGATCGTATAGACGCTTAGTGCGGATTCGATCTTGAATCGAGAGGCGAGAGCCGCGTAACCCCGGCCGCCTCCGGACCTATAATTCACAACGGCCGCGACCTGACGAGTTCAGGCGTGGACCAGCCGGCCTCAGCCGGCAACCGACTTCACCGCCGCATCCCCGCGCCGACTGGTATCTCGATGCGAGAACTGGAACGGAAAATCCCTCCACCCCACGACGATCCCATCCGCGAGTACAAGCTCGACGAGCTTCGCCTGGCCGTGATCGGGCGCGGCCGGGCCGGTGGCTCGATCGCCCTCGCCGCCGAACGGGCCGGGCTCGAACCGCGGACCGCCGACCGCGATCAACTCGACGAGACGCTCGCGGAGGCCGACGCGGCGCTGCTCTGCGTTCCCGACACCGCGATCGAGACATGCGCCGCTGGTCTGGCCGGGTGTTCATCGCTGCAGCTGGTCGGACACGTCAGCGGCGCGGTGCCGCTTTCCGGGCTCGACGCCGCCCGGGACATGGGCGCCGAGGCCTTTGGCCTGCATCCGCTGCAGACGCTTCCGGACCAGGCGTCTGAGCTGACCGGAGCCGCTTGCGCCGTCAGCGGCAGTTCTCCCGCCGCGCTCGCCTATGCGAGTTCACTGGCGCTGCGGCTCGGGATGAAGCCGTTCGAGCTGGAGGATGCCGGTCGCACCGCCTACCACGCGGCCGCCGCGATCGCCTCGAACTTCCTGGTCGCGCTCGAAGAGTCGGCCGTCGAACTGATGGCCGCGGCCGGAGTCGCGGAACCCCGTGAGCTGCTCGCTCCGCTGGTTCTGCGCAGCGCCGCCAACTGGTCGGAGGCCGGCGCTGCCGCGCTGACGGGGCCGATCGCCCGCGGCGACGAGGCCACGGTCGCCCGCCACACCGAGGCAATCGCCGCGCGCGCGCCCCACCTGCTGCCGCTCTACGAGACCCTCGCCGACCGCACGCGTGCGCTCCTCGAGTCCGATCCGCCCGCGAAGGAAGACGAATGAAGGTTGCGCGGACGAAGGCTGAGCTCAATCAGGAGCTGGCAGAGCCGCGGCGCCAGGGCGCCCGCATCGGCCTCGTGCCGACGATGGGCTACCTGCACGAAGGCCACGTCTCGCTGCTGCGTGCGGCGCGAGAGGACTGCGACCTGGTCGTCATGAGCCTGTTCGTCAACCCGGCCCAGTTCGGCGAGGGCGAGGACCTCTCGCGCTATCCCCGCGACGAGGCTCGCGACACCTCGCTCGCCGCCGACGCCGGCGTCGACCTCGTCTACGCGCCGGACGTCGAGGAGGTCTACCCCAAGGGCTTCGCCACGACCGTCGAGGTCGACGAGTCGCTGACCGGCGTGCTCTGCGGCGACCGAACCCGGCGCGGCCCCGAGCACTTCCGCGGCGTGACCACGGTTGTGGCCAAGCTCTTCAACAGCGTCGGCCCCGCCGTCGCGTATTTCGGCCAGAAGGATGCCCAGCAGGCGGCCGTGATCCGGGCGATGGCGCGGGACCTCGACTTCGGTGTGCAGATCGCAGTTCTGCCGACGGTCCGCGAACCCGACGGGCTGGCGATGAGCTCCCGCAACCGCTACCTCGACGCGGATCAACGCGCGCTTGCGCCGGCGCTGTATCGCTCGCTCGAGACCGTGCAGCAGCTGGTCGCGAGCAACGACATTTCCCTGCAGGAGGCTCTCGCCGCCGCCGGCGAGCAGCTCCGCGGCTCAGGGATTCAGCCTGAGTACCTGGAAGCCCGTGACGCCGAGAGCCTTGCTCCGGCGTCAAGCCTGAACGGCCGGGCGGTCCTCGTGGCCGTCGCCGCCAGGGTTGGAGAAACACGCCTTATCGACAACATCGTGATTGAAGGGAGCAACAGCTGATGCAACGACAGATGTTGAAATCGAAGATCCATCGCGCCGCAGTGACTGCCTGCGACGTCGACTACATCGGCAGCGTCTCGATCGACGTCGAGCTGATGCGAGCAGCCGACCTGCTGCCCAACGAGCAGGTCCACATCTGGAACGTCGCCAACGGCGCCCGCATCGTCACCTACGCGATCGAGGGCGAGCCCGGCCAGATCCAGATCAACGGTGCAGCTGCGCACCTCTGCTCGATCGGCGACAAGGTGATCATCGCCTCCTACGGCAACTACGACGAACACGACCTCGAGACCTATGCACCGCTGGTCGTCCACGTCGATGGTGAGAACAGCGCGGTCGCGATCGACAGCCATCCCGAGGTCCTGCTGAGAGAGGTCTCCTCATGAGCAGCGCCCCGCGACAGCCCGATGGACGGCCGGTGACCGTGCCGCAGCTGGCCGAGATGAAGGCCAACGGCGAACGGATCGTGATGGTCACGGCGTATGACCACCCCTCGGCTCAGGTCGTCGAGGAGGCGGGGGTCGATGTCGTCCTGGTCGGCGATTCGGCGGCGATGACGGTGCTCGGCCACGACTCCACCGTCCCGGTCGGCATGGACGAGATGCTGATGCTTGCCGCCGCTGTGCGCCGTGGCCTGAAGACGCCGCTGCTGATCGGCGACATGCCCTTCGGCTCGTACGAGCGCTCCAACGAACAGGCGATCGAGAACGCGCAGCGCTTCGTCAAGGAGGCGGGCTGCAACGCCGTGAAGCTCGAGCGAGGCGGTGCCTCCGTCGACCGGGCGCGGGCAATCGTTCGCGCCGGGATTCCCGTGATGGGACACGTCGGCCTGACCCCGCAGACCGTCAGCCAGCTGGGCGGCTACAAGGCGCAGGGCAAGACCGCAGCCAGCGCCACCCAGATCGCCGAGGAGGCCCTGGCCCTACAGGCGGTCGGCTGCTTTGCGCTCGTCTTCGAGGCGATTCCCGACGCGGTGACACACGCGCTGATGCCGAAGCTGGAGATCCCGGTAATCGGAATCGGTGCCGGGCACAGCACCGACGGCCAGGTGCTGGTCTTCCACGACCTGCTCGGCATCTACGGCGGGCCGACAGCGAAGTTCGTCAAACGCTACGCGCAGGTACGCGAGGCGATGGTCGACGGCGTGCGCGCCTACGCCAAGGACGTGCGGGACCGTCACTTCCCGGGTCCAGAGCACAGCTACGCCATAGAGCCGGCCGAGCTGGACGAGTTCCGTCGCTTCCTCGATCAGGAATCGATGCCCTCGAGCGCAGCCTGGGACTGGTAGCTCCGCTCTGTCCCTTGGGGTCTGACCCCTCGGGACAGAGCGCCTGCTGGCACGAAGTAACCACCGGTCAGCGTCGGGGTACTCTTAGTGCAAATTGTCACTATCTCTGCGGGTTACCCGCAGGGCTTGCCAGGAAAGGCGAGGTGGTGGTGAATGTTGGAGATGCTGAAGCGATTCGAGCCGCTGGCGATGGTCTTCGTCGCGCTCGGTGCCCTCAACTGGGGCGTCATCGGGCTCACTGACGGCGGCACCAACGTGCTCTCCGAGGTTTTCGGAACCGGCACGCTGCTGGACATCGTCTACATCGTCATCGGCGTATCCGCGCTGATGCTGCTACCGCGGCTCATGGAGGAGCTGCACATCGGACACGGCCCGCACCCCCGGGGCGTCTGATCAAACCCAGCCGCCAAGGTACGTAGCCCCCTCACTAGCCGGGCGGCGGGTCCGCACAAGGCACGAGCCGGGTAACTGCCCGGCTCGTGTCGTTATGGCGCTGGCCCGATCACGCTGCGGAAATCTAGTCCTGATCGCCGGACTTGCCCGTTGACGGCTTGAACTCGATCTCGCGGATGACCTTCGCGGGAGCGCCCGCGGCAATCACGCCGGCCGGAATGTTCTTGGTCACGACCGAGTTGGACCCGATCACGGCTCTGTCGCCGATCGTCACCCCACCGGTGACGACGCAGTTGACCCCGAACCAGACGTTCGAACCGATCTTGACGGGTCCGCGCGGCGTGAATCCCTGCCAGGTGATCGGCAGGTCGGGATCGTCGTAGCGATGATCGCCGTCGCCGACGAAGCAGTGGTTCGCGAGCATCACGTTGTCCCCGATCTCGATCCGCTCGACGGCGGCGAGCATCGTCTCGCGGTTGAGAAAGCAGCCCTCGCCGATCGAGATGCTCGCCTCGGGGCCGAGCGTCAGCCAGCAGCCGGGCTCCAGCAGCGTCCCCTCCCCCACGCTCAGGCGCCCCTCGTCGAGCGCCTCCAGGACCTCACCCTCTACCGGATGGCGGATGAAGGCGCCGGCCCGGGCCATGTGCCCGTTGATTCGCCAGCGTCGCCGAAAGCGCCGGTTGCGCTCGTACCAGCGCCGCTTGACCCACCAGATCCGCCAGCCGCTTTGATTCGCCACCCTGAAACCTTCTCAGAGGAGCGTCGCAGCCGCTCGCGTGCCGTCCAGGCCGCAACCTGAGCGTCGCGGACGCACATCAGGCGGCGACCGCCTGCTTCTTTGGTTTGCGGCGGCTGGCCTTCGGTGTCGCCGGCTCAACCAGCTCGGCAAGAAAGCGTCCCGTGTACGAGCCTGGGATGCCGGCCACCTCTTCGGGAGTACCGGTGGCCATCACCTCGCCGCCGGCATCGCCGCCCTCCGGCCCGAGGTCGATGAGCCGGTCGGCCGACTTGATCACGTCGAGGTTGTGCTCGATCACCAGCACGGTGTTTCCGGCATCGACCAGCCGGTGCAGCACCTCGAGCAGGCGCTGGACGTCCGCGAAATGCAGCCCCGTTGTCGGCTCATCGAGCATGTAGAGGGTGTCTCCGGTGGCCACCTTGGAGAGCTCTGAGGCGAGCTTCACGCGCTGGGCCTCGCCCCCGGAGAGGGTCGTCGCGGGCTGCCCGAGGCGAATGTAGTCCAAGCCGACGTCGTGAAGCGTGCGCAGCCGGCGGGCGATCTTGGGGATCTGGGCGAAGAACTCGACCGCCTCGCCGACGGACATCTCGAGCACATCGGCAATGTTCTTGCCCTTGAAGCGCACCTCGAGCGTCTCGCGGTTGTAGCGCCGCCCGCTGCACTGCTCGCAGGGCACGTAGACGTCGGGCAGGAAGTGCATCTCGATCTTGATCTGCCCGTCGCCCTTGCAGACCTCACAGCGACCCCCCTTGACGTTAAAGGAGAAGCGGCCCGGCTTGTAGCCGCGAGCACGAGCGTCGCGCGTCTGCGAATAGAGCTGGCGGATGTGGTCGAAGATCCCCGTGTAGGTCGCGGGATTCGAACGCGGCGTACGACCGATCGGCGACTGGTCGATCGAGATGATCTTGTCGATCTGGTCGAGGCCGTCGATCCGGTCGTGCTCCCCCGGCCGCATCCGCGCCCGGTGCAGGCGATTGGCCACAGCCCTATGGAGGATCTCGTTGACGAGCGTCGACTTACCTGAACCCGAGACTCCGGTGACGCAGCAGAGCACGCCGAGCGGGATCGAAACCGTGACGTCTTTGAGGTTGTGCTGGCGCGCCCCGCGGACGACGAGCTCCCCGCGCGGCGTATTGCGCTGCTCCGGCACGGCGATCGAGCGGATCCCTGAGAGGTACTGGCCGGTCAGCGAAGCCGGCTCGGCCAGGATCTGGGCCGGTGGTCCCTCGGCCACGATCTGACCCCCGTGCTCGCCGGCACCCGGCCCTAGGTCGACGATGTGGTCGGCAGCCCGCATCGTGCCCTCGTCGTGCTCGACGACGATCACCGTGTTGCCGATGTCCCGCAGGCGTTCGAGCGTGCCGATCAGCTTCTCGTTGTCGCGCTGGTGAAGCCCGATCGAAGGCTCGTCGAGGATGTAGAGCACCCCGACCAGGCTCGACCCGATCTGGGTCGCGAGCCGAATCCGCTGCGCCTCCCCCCCGGAGAGGGACGCCGCCGCCCGGTCCAGCGAGAGGTAGCCGATGCCGACGCTGTCGAGGAACGCCAGCCGCTCTTCGATCTCGCGCACGATCAGGCGGGCGATCGCCCGCTCTGTCTCGGTCAGCTCGAGCTCGCGGATCCACTCCAGCGCGGCCTGGGCGGAGAAGCGCGTGTACTCGTGGATGCCGAGCCCACCGACGGTGACCGCAAGGCTCTCCGGGCGCAGCCGCGCGCCGGCGCAGGCGGGGCAGGGACGCATCGACATGCACTGCTCGATGCGCTCACGGGTGTGCTCGGACTCGGTGTTCTGGTAGCGGCGCTCGAGCCCGCCGAGAATGCCGTCGAAGCTGACTGTGTAGCGCCGCGCGCGACCGAAGCGGTTGCGGTAGGAGACGGTGTGTTTCTCGCCGCCGGTGCCGTCCAGCAGCACTTTTTGGTCGGCCTCGGCGAGGTCCTGCCAGGGAACTTCCGGGTCGATGCCGCGGCTTTCGGCGACCGCTTCGAGCAGCCGCACGTAGTAGCGCGAAGCCGAGCGCGTGAACGGCAGCAGCGCGCCCTCGGAGATCGACATCGTCGGATCCGGGACCACCAGCTCGGGATCGACGATGCGTTGAAAGCCGAGGCCGTGGCAGCGCTCGCAGGCGCCGTGGGGCGAGTTGAACGAGAAGATCCGTGGCTCGAGCTCCGGCATCGAGGTGCCGCAGTGCAGGCAGGCGAAGCGCTCGGAGAAGACCAGGACCTCACCTCGCTTGCCGGCGGACGGCCCCTTCAGCACCTGGGCACCCGGTCCTTCGGCGACGCCGCTGTCAGCGGCGGCGTCGAGCAGTTCCACTTCGATCAGCCCGTCGGCGAGTTGTACGGCGGCCTCGATCGATTCCGCGAGCCGCTTGCGCAGCCCCTCCTTCATCACCAGCCGGTCGACGACGATCGAGATGTCGTGCTTGAACTTCTTGTCGAGCTCGATTTCCTCGTCGAGCCGGCGCAACTCCCCGTCGATCACGGCCCGCGCGTAGCCCTGTCCGCGCATCTCCTCGAGCATGCGCCCGTACTCGCCCTTGCGACCGCGCACGACGGGTGCCAGGACCATGAAGCGCGCGCCATCCTCGAGCGTCATCACGTGGTCGGTGATCTGCTCGATCGACTGACCGGCGATCGGCTCGCCGCATTTGTGGCAGTGGGGTCTGCCGATCCGTGCCCAGAGCAGGCGCAGGTAGTCGTATATCTCAGTGACCGTGCCGACCGTCGAGCGCGGATTGCGCGAGGTCGTCTTCTGGTCGATCGAGATCGCGGGCGAGAGGCCTTCAATTGAATCGACGTCCGGCTTCTCCATCTGGCCGAGGAACTGGCGCGCGTAGGAAGACAGTGATTCCACGTAGCGGCGCTGGCCCTCGGCGTAGATCGTGTCGAAGGCGAGGCTCGACTTGCCCGACCCCGAGAGCCCGGTGACGACGATCAGCGCCTCTCGCGGCAGCTCCAGGTCGATGCCCTTGAGGTTGTGCGCACGGGCCCCCGAGATGACGATGCTTTCGGCCGAGCCCATACGAACAAGTGTACGGAGGGGGTCAGTCGGGATCAGGCGCTCGCCGCGGCGTTCCCGACGCCGATCGCCAGCGCCATGATCGAAATCTGGGGATTGACGCCGGGGCAGCTCGGCAGGATCGAGCCGTCAGCAACCCAGAGCGAACGCGCCGACCGCAAGGTCCCGTCGGGCCCGGCCGGGTGCCGCGACGGATCGGAGCCGGCGGCGACGGTCCCGGTCGGATGGAAGGCGGCCAGGCGCAGGCGTGAGACGTCCAATTCGGCCACCGCCCTGTCGAGGTCCTCGGGCCGCCGCACAGCCGCAGACGACGCCCCGAGTTCGACGCTTTTCGCTCCAGCCGCAAGCAGGACCCGGCCGATCGCACCCAGGGCAACGCGCAGGCGGCCACGATCGCGCTTCGTAAGCCGGTAGAGAATCAACGGGCGCTTCGCTCCGACGACGCGGCCGGCGGGCTCGTCGGCGATCATCGCTCCCAAAGCGGCGCTGTGCTCGGCGCTTGCCAGCCGCCGAACGAGCTCCTCGCCGATCCCCGGCATCACCATCGCCCCCATGCCCGGCGGCGTCGACGTCGCCTCCAAGAGCACCCCCTCACGCTCATGCAGCTCCTCGATACCCGCGCTCTGAAGCACGCCGTGCCAGGCGACGACGGGCTCCTCGAAGCTGCCGATCGCCCCGAGCGCCGGGTGGATGGAGAGGCCGCGGCCGGTGCGGGGGTGGCCGCCGAGCCCGCTGCGCCGCAGCAGCGTGGGGGTCTCGATCGCGCCGCAGGCGACAACCACCTTGCCCGCCGAGATCGTGGCTGTCGACCCGTCCCTTCGCCGCACGAGAGCTCCGACCGCCTGCCCGTCCTGCACCAAAACGCGCTCGGCTCGCAGCCCGGCGACGACCCTCGCACCGGATTCGCAGGCCTGAGGCAGCGCGTTGTGATGGACGGCCTGCTTGGCGTTGTTGGGACAGCCCAGCGAGCACTGGCAGGCGCCGCGACAGCCTGGGGCGTTGCGCTGTAGCGGCCCCGATTGCCAGCCGAGCGCCTCCGCACCGGCGAGCACAAGCCTGCCGTTCCGGCCCATCACGTCCATCGGCACCGGCCCCACTCCTATGGTTTGCTCCACATCGGCAAGCCTGGGGGCCAGCTCCTCGGCGCGCGCGAGATCGAGGCCATGGTCTCGCGCCCAGGCGGCTGCGACCGGCGCCGGCGGGCGGTAACAGGTGCCGGAGTTGACGACCGTGGTGCCACCGACCGCGCGCCCCAGCGGTAGCGCGATCGCCGTGGGGCCGAGCGCGAAGGTCGCGCCGCCGTCCCGGTAGAGCGAGCGAAAGCGCTCGAGTGCCGGCGTTCGGCGGATGCGCTCCACGCCCCAGTGCTCGCCCTCCTCGAGAACGACGACATCGTGCCCGGCCCGGGCGAGCTCCCTTGCCGCGAACGCCCCGCCGGCTCCGGATCCGATCACGAGCGCATCGCAACGCGCGGTCTCCGGCCACTCCGTCCCCGAAACCAGATCGAGGACTCCATCGGGACGCACGGGTTCGTGGGCATTGGCCGTCTGCGCGATCTCATCCGCGTAGGTCTCCGCACCCCAGGCAAGCAGGATCAGGGCCTTGAGCCCATCCACGGAGGCGGCCCCGCTGGGCCCCAGCCCGCTGACCTCGGCCAGCAGGCGAGCGCGGTCCTCCGGGGCTGCCGTTCCGAGTCTCGTGCGCAGCCGCGCAAGGGCCGCCAGCTCGAGACCGACAAGCCCACCGGCGACCGCGACGCGAACAGCAACAGGGAGGTCGTCGAGCATCCGGCGAGTCACGGCAGCCACGCGTTCGGGCGGCGGTCCGCCGAGTTCCGGCGGGAGCAGCGCGGCCGAGAGGTCGGAGAGGGCAGACATCGGCGCGCGCGTCAGCGCCGAGCGAACTTGACGCCGAGTTGCAACCAGAGGGGATAGAGCGCGAACAGCGATAGCGCGGCCGCGTGACGTAGAGGGCCGGCCTCAGACTCGTCCACAGAGGCGAGGCCCGAGGTCAGCATGAATTCCCTGCCCGACCGAGAGCCGAACGGGCCCCAAAGGGGCCGCATACCCGGGGCGTTCGCGTAGAGGGCGAGCGAGACCCCCACGAACAGGCCGACGGTCGCCCGCTTCAACACCTCGGCGCGCTCGGGGGCCAGCCCGGAGCGTTCGATCACCGCGCCGGACGCGACCAACAGCGGTGGGTCGAGCAGGAAGCTCATCGGCTGCGACCCTACCCGACCTGCGCGCGATACTGAGGAGGTGATGAACGAGCCACGAGCCGACCCGGGCAACGCCCCGCGGGTCAGCGGAATCTCCGAGCTGGTGCTGGAGGTGGCCGACCTCGATTCCGCGCGGGCGTTCTACCGCAACATTCTCGGTTTCGAGGAGACGCTCCACGGCGAAGGTCGCGAGGGCCGCTACTGGTACCTCGTCGGGGAAACCGCCCGGCTCGGCCTCTGGACCGAGCAGACCGGCCTCGCCGGCGGGCGCGGCGGCGCGCATGTGCACTTCGCCTTCCACGTCGAGGACGGCGAGATCGACCGTCTGCAAGCTCGGATCGAGGCGAACGGAGCCGAGGTCACGGGGCCGATCCAACTCGGCCCGGGACGGGCGATCTACGTGGCCGACCCCGACGGCAACGTCGTCGAGTTCTGGTCCCAGGATATGGGCGCCTACGCGTCAGGGGCACGTGCGGGCGGCGCCCCGGGAACCTTCAAGCCGCCTGAGGCTTAGCCCTTCGCGCCGGCCTTGAGCTTGGCGATCAGCTCTTCGGTGGTCGGCTTGTCGCTCCTGATCTGGGGTGGGTCGGCCTCGCCCGGCGGCGGCGTCGGCTCCGGGATCGGCTCCGGCGTGGGCTCTGGGATCGGTTCGGGAGTCGGCTCCGGGACGGGGGCCGGCGACGGCTCGGGAACGATCACGGGGCCGGGATTGACCTCGGCGTTCGTCGAACTGCCGAGCTTTGCCTCGAGCCGCTCTATAGCCGCCTTGACCTCGTCCAGCTTCGTGCGGGCGTCGGCCTCGGCCTCGGCCCGAATCCGCCTGGCGTCCTGTTCGGCCGCCGCGACGATCTCCGCGGCCTTGTCCTCCGCCTCGGCCAGCAGGCTGCGGACGCGGTCGCTGACCTCTCGGACGATTTTTTCAGCCTTCATGGTTCGTAGCTTAGAGCGCGCTCGATCTTGAGCTATTCCCGCAGCGCCTCGAGGTCGTAGCGGAGCTCCTTGAGCTCGTCGCGGATCCTCGCCGCCTCCTCGAAGCGCAGGTCCTCGGCGGCCATCAGCATCTCCTCCTCGAGCTCGACCATCATCTTCTCGAGCTGCTCCGGCGTCTGCACCTCTCCCTCGGAGGTGGTCAGCTTGCGTCGCTTCTTTGGCGCCGTCCGCGAATCCATCGCCAGGAACTCGCTCATGTCGGAGATGCCTTTGACGATCGTTTCAGGCGTGATTCCGTGCTCGCGGTTGTAGGCGAGCTGGATCTCGCGGCGGCGGTCGGTCTCGGCGAGCGCGGCGCGCATCGCATCCGTCTCGCGGTCTGCGTACATCAGCACCTTGCCGTCGACGTTGCGGGCGGCGCGGCCGATCGTCTGGATCAGGCTGGTCTCGCCGCGCAGGAAGCCCTCCTTGTCGGCATCGAGGATCGCGACCAACGAGACCTCGGGGAGGTCGAGGCCCTCGCGAAGCAGATTGACGCCGACGAGCACGTCGTATTCCCCCAGCCGAAGATCGCGGATGATCTGGATGCGCTCCAAGGTGTCGACCTCCGAGTGCAGGTAGCGAACCTTGAAGCCGTGCTCGAGCAGGTAGGCGGTCAGGTCCTCGGCCATCTTCTTCGTCAGCGTCGTGACCAGCACGCGTTCATTCACCTCCGCCCGCATCCGGACCTCGTTCATCAGGTCGTCGATCTGGTTGCGAGTCTCCCTGACGTCGATATATGGATCGATGATCCCGGTCGGCCGCACGATCTGCTCGACGATCCGCGTCGCCGTTGTGCGCTCGAACTCGCCCGGCGTAGCCGAGACCATCACAAGTTGGTCGACGCGCTCCATGAACTCGGCGAACTTGAGCGGGCGGTTGTCCATCGCCGATGGCAGGCGGAACCCGTGCTCAACAAGCGTGCGCTTGCGAGACTGGTCGCCCTCGTACATGCCGCCGATCTGCGGGATCGTCTGGTGGGACTCGTCGACGAAGACGACGAAGTCGTCGGGAAAGTAGTCGATCAGCGTGTGCGGAGGGCTGCCCGGAGGCCTGTTGTCGATGATCCGGGAGTAGTTCTCGACGCCGGGCGTGAAGCCGAGCTCGCGCATCATCTCCATGTCGTACTCGGTGCGCTGGCGCAGCCGGTGCGCCTCGAGCTCCTTGCCCGACTCCCAGAGCTCGTTGACGCGCTGGGTGAGCTCCGTCTTGATCTCCTCGACGGCTCGTTCGAGCTCCTCCTGCTTGGTCACGTAGTGGGTCGCGGGCCAGACGGAGACGTGGTCGAGGTCGGCGTCGAAGATCTCGCCCGTCAGGGGCCCGAAGTGCTGGATCCCCTCGATCTCTTCGCCGAAGGTCGTGATCCGGTAAGCGCTCTCGGCGTAGGCGGGCCAGATCTCGAGCACCTCCCCCTTGACGCGAAAGTTTCCACGGGCGAGGACCGTGTCGTTGCGGCGATACTGCATCCCGATCAGCTTGCGCAGCAACTCCTCTCGATCGAGCCACTCGCCGACCTTGAAGAGCTGCATCTGCTCGCGGTAGAGGTCGGGTGAGCCGATTCCGTAGATGCAGGACACAGAGGCGACGATCAGCACATCACGGCGGGCGAACAGCGCCGCGGTCGCGGCGTGGCGCAGGCGATCGATCTCGTCGTTGACGGCCGAGTCCTTCTCGATGTAGAGGTCCTGTGCCGGCACGTACGCCTCGGGCTGGTAGTAGTCGTAGTAGCTGACGAAGTACTCGACGGAGTTGTGTGGGAAGAACTCGCGGAACTCGTTGCAGAGCTGCGCGGCGAGCGTCTTGTTGTGTGCGATCACCAGCGCAGGGCGCTGCACCGCCGCGATCGTCGCCGCCATCGTGAACGTCTTGCCCGTGCCGGTGGCGCCGAGCAGGGTCTGAAAGCGCTCGCCTGCCCCCAGGCCTTCGGCCAGCCCGGCGATCGCCGCCGGCTGGTCCGCCGCCGGCGTGTAGCCGGGATTGAGCTTGAATCCGGCGGGCTTGGCGGTTTCGACAGCCATCGCTTCCAAGATAGCCGGAGCACCTGCTGGGCGGCCGACGCCCATCTTTGCCAGCTGGTTGACTCCAGGCTGATGACACGCTCCCAACGCGCCCTCGCCGGCTTCTTCAGCTTCGCGGGGATCATGCATTTCGTGATCCCGCGCCAGTACGAGGCGACGATGCCACCGTATATCAAGATGGATCCGAAGCTGGCCGTCCAGATCAGCGGCGTCGCCGAGCTGGTCGGTGGCCTACTCGTGATCGCGCCGGCGACACGATCGCTGGCACGCTGGGGCCTGCTGGCGTTGCTGGTCGCCGTGTTCCCGGCGAACGTCTACATGGCCACGAATCCCGAGGAGATCAAAGGACTGGACCTCAATCGCACCCCGCGCTCGCTGCTCTGGGCCCGGCTCCCGGTCCAGCCGTTGTTCATGCTCTGGGTTTGGCGGGCGACGAAGTAGTCCCCCAACGATCTCGGGCCCCCTTGCGGGAGCCCGAGATCTGAGTCGATGCTGTCGCGGCCTACTTGACCCGCAGCTTGACGCGCTTGAACACCGTCGCCCGCGTGCTACCGGTCTGCACCCGCAGTCGAATAGTCGCGTGGTCGGCTGCCAGCGCCTCAGGCCTCTTGACCCTGAGGCGGAACGTCTTCGCGCCGCCGGGGCGGACCAGCTTGCGACGGGTCTCGGTGATCCGGGCTCCACCCTTATTGACCAAACCGGTCGCCGCAATCCGGCAAGACGTGGGAGCCTGACGCGGACAGCGAGCACGAACCAGCATCTTCCCGTTCTTGACGACCACCGACTTCGGCGGGCCCTGCTTGAAGAAGCGCCGCAGCACCGTGATGCTGATATTCCGCTTGTTGTCGGCGGTCTTCGGGTTGTAGACCGCTCGCAGGCGGACGTTGTCGTAGTCGGCGTTCGCATCCGGGAACAGAATTACGTCGGTGACGTAAGTCGTGATGATCTCGATCCGGTAACGCCTGCCCCTGATCAGGTCCTCGGGGTCGAGTTGCACGGGCTGCAGCTGAGCCCAGGCCGGCGCATCAGCGAGTGTCTGCTTCGGAATCAGCGTCAGCGCGTCCCTCTTGACGTCGCCGGATACGTCGACGATCTGGACGGAGAAGTCGGCAGAGTCGTCGAGCAGCGAAAGGAACTTGGCGACATCAGCCTGTCGGGTGATCCGGAACGTCAGCCGATCCGGTTCCGCGCCGCGCGCTCCTGAGTAGCGGAAGGGTGGCGAACGGAACGTGACCGTCGATTCGGTCAGCGCGGCCGCGAGGCTGTCGGGCGGGCTGATCTGGGTGGTCAGGAACCCACCACCACCACCGGCGCCACCTTCAGCCACGAAACTGGCACTCACATTGGGACAGGTGAGCGAGGGAACGCAGACACCGTTGATCTCGACCTCCGGAGCCCAGCCTCCGGAGTTGGTGTCGAAGGTGCGGGCGTTCGGTTGCGTCGGGTACTCGGTCACCCTCGGCGCTGCCGCCGCGCTGGCTGCGCCAACCGCGAAAATCGCTGTGAGGACCCCGGCAACGACAACCAGCCGCCCCTGCTCGTGTCTCCTGCTGATGTTGGTCGGCAATGTGGCTCCTGATCTAGTTTGGTGACATAAGCGGCAAAGTAATCCGCCCCCTCGACTATAAGAGATCTCTTTATATGGGCGTGCAGTACCCCGTGCTCTCAGAGGCCTAACTCGTCCGCGTAATTGTGACGGTATTCGTCACGCTTGGTCAAAACCTCGTGCACGTAGTCCTGAGTTTCGTCGAAGCCGATGTCCTTGATGTCGAGGCCGGCGCCCCCCCAGGCGTCGGCGTTGCCAGGCCCCGCGTGGTAGGCGGCGAGCGCGGCGACCTCGTTGCCCTCGTACTCGTCGAGCAGATAGCTCAGATAAAACGTTCCGTAGCGAATGTTGAGGTCGGGGTCGGCCAGGTCCTCGTCGACGAAGGTGTTTCCACCGCTCAGGGTCTCGATCGTGTCAGCGGTGTCAGGCGTAATTTGCATGAGCCCGCGGGCGCCCGCTTCGGAGGTCTGGTCGCGGAAGCGCGATTCGGCGTAGATGACCGCGGCGATCAGGTCAGCCGGGACTCCCTTTTCCTCCGCCTGCTGGCGGATGATGTCGTCGTAGCGGAGGGGCAGCGTGATCTCACGAATCTCCTCGTCGAAGACCTTGCTTGCCACGAAAAGCCCGGCTGCGATCACGACGAGGACCGCAACTATCCCGGTCGCCCGACGTCTCACCGTGACTTGCTTCTTGGTCGGCTGCGCCAGGCTAGCCTTCCCGCGGCGGCTGTCGCAGCTCGTCGAAAACTGCGGCGAGCCGTGCTTCGAGCTCTTCGATCGTCCCGTCGTTGGGGACGATGTGGGTGGAGCGCTTCGCCTTCTCCTCCTGAGTGAGCTGACGCCCGCTGCGCTCGGCGGCGAGACCCACACCGCGATCGCCGATACGGCGCTCGCGCTCGTCGTCGTCGGCGACAAGGGCGATGACAGCCTCGAACATCGGCTCCATCCCGGTCTCGAAGAGCAGGGGAACCTCAATCACGGCGAGCGGAGCGTCGGTGGGCAGCTCCTGGCGCCAGTTTGCAATCCGCAAAGCCACACGCGGATGCAGCACCGACTCGAGCCACTTGAGCTCGTCGGGTCGCTCGAAGACGATCGCGCCGACGCGCTCCCGGTCGACGGCTCCGCTGGGGGCCACGTCGTCACCCCAACGCTCGACCAGGAGTTCGCGGACCTCATCCGAGGCGAGCAGCTCATGGGTAGCCAAGTCGGTCGAAATTGTCTCAGCGCCCAGCCGTGCGAGCGCCGCCAGGGCCTCCGACTTGCCCGCAGCGACGCCACCCGTCAGACCGATCAACGGCGGGCCATCCACGCTGACGAGTCTAGAAGTGGCCGCAGTCGGCCTTTATTGCGGCTGGCCGAGCGGGATGACGGTGGCAAGCCCGGCGGGCCCCGCGACTCCCGGCGGACCGGCGTCGGCGCACGCTAACGAAACGTGGAGGCGCTAGGCGTCCGGGTCTTCGGCGTGCGGATCATCCGCCTCAGCGTCGGCCTCAGCGGCGTCAGCGACAACTTCAGCGGGGGCCGAGTCCTCGGCAGCCGGCTCGGGTTCGGGCTCCACCGCGGCGGGCTCAGTCGGAACCTCTTCGACCACGGCGGGCTCAGCGGCAGCTTCCTCGGCGGCGGGTGCGGCCGTGGCCTCCTCAGCGGCCGGGGCCTCCTCAGCGGCCGGGGCCTCCTCGGGTGCGGCAGCGGGTGCGACCTGCGCGAAGACCTCCTCGGAGAGATCGATCTGCGGCACGCTTGGGGCGGATTCCTCCTCGGTCGGCTCGGAGGTGGCGGCAAGCTTGGAGTCACGCAGCGGCAGGCCTCCCCCGGAAACCCGCTTCATGCTCAGCGAGATCCTGCGGCGCTCGTCGTCGATTTCGAGGATCTTCACCTGCACCTCGTCGCCGGAGTTGACGACCTCGCTGGGATTCTCAACGTGATGCTCGGCGAGCTCGGAGATGTGGACGAGGCCTTCGACGCCTGGAAGCAGCTCGACAAACGAGCCGAAGGCGACAACCTTCGTGACCTTGCCGCTGAGCACGTCGCCGATCCCGTGTGCGGAGAGCACCTGCTGCCAGGGATCCTCCTGCGTCTGCTTGAGGCCAAGCGAGATGCGCTGGCGGTCGCGATCGATGTCCAGCACCTTGACGCGAACCGACTGGCCGATCTCGAGCACCTCTGATGGGTGGTTGACGTGGCTCCAGGACAGTTCGGAGATGTGAATCAAACCGTCGATGCCCTCGAGGTCGACGAAGGCGCCGAAATCGACGATGTTGGAGATCTTGCCCTCCACGACTTGGCCGGGCTGCAGGCGTCCGAGGATCTGCTGGCGGACCTCCTTGCGCTCCTCCTCCAGGACCGCGCGCCGAGACAGGACGACATTGTTGCGACTGCGATTCAGTTCGATGACCTTGCAGTCGAGGCTGGTGCCCATGAACTCGTCAAGATTGTGGACCCGGCGGATGTCGACCAGCGAAGCGGGCAGGAAGCCGCGCACGCCGAGGTCAAGAATGAGGCCGCCCTTGACAACCTCGATCACGGAGCCCTCGACCGGATCACCCGTCTCGGCCGCGGCCTCGATGCGCCTCCAGGCCTTCTCGAAGCGCGCCCGCTTCTTGGAGAGAATCAGGCGACCCTCGTCGTCCTCCTTCTTGAGGACGAGCGCGTCGATCTCCTCGCCCAGGGAAACCTCTTCGGAGGGATCGACAGAGCGCCGAATCGAGAGTTCGTGCGAGGGGATGACGCCCTCCGACTTGTAGCCGATGTCGACCAGGACCTCGTCCTTGTCGATGCGCACAACCTCGCCGCTGACGACGTCGCCCTCGTCGAAATGCTTCATCGTGGCGCCGTAATCGGGAACCAGAACGCCGTCGACCTCGATCATCCAGCCGTTGGAATCCGGGTTCGCCGCCGGGACCGCCTCAGTCGCCGCAGGGTCAGTCAATGTGTCCGTTGCAGGCACGGCGAACAGTATGGCGGAATGAAATTAGAAATCAGGCAGGACGCCGCGGTTCAGCGGGAACGGCCGAAAATCCGCAGCAGGAATAGAAAAAGGTTGATGAAGTCGAGGTAGAGGGCGAGTGCGCCAAGTACGGCGGCACGCCCCTCAGCGTCACCGCCCGGGTTCTCAGCAGCGATGCCCTTGATCTTCTGCATGTCATAGGCAGTCAGCCCGCAGAAAATCGCAACGCCGGCGTAGGTGGTGATCCAGTAGATCGCCTCGTTGGCGAGGAAAATGTTGACGATCGAGGCGAGGATCAGCCCGATCAGGGCCATGAAGAGGATCGAGCCCATGCCCGAGAGGTCACGCTTGGTCAGGTAGCCCCAGGTGGCCAGCGCCCCGAACATTCCGGCGGTGATCAGGAACGTCGTAAAGATCGACTGGGTGGTGTAAAGCTCGAAGACGAAGGCGAAGGTGACGCCGACAGTCGCGGCGTAGACGAAGAACAGCGTCAGCGCAACACCCGGCGAGAGCTTGTTGATCGCCGCCGAGATCGTGATCACGAGCCCGAGCTGAGCGACGACGATCCCGATGATGATCAGCGGGTTGTCGGTGATATCGGTGAGCAGCTGGTCGTTGGAGCCGATCAGCGCGGCGCTGAGCCCGGTGACGAGCAGGCCGGCGAACATCCAGAAGAAGACCTTCTGCAGAAAGCCCTGGACGTCGAGGGAAATCGGGCTGGTTGTCGGGGCCGCGTACTCCATTGGCGCGGCATTCTTTCAGTACTCTCGGCTTGTGAGCGCGGTGCAGATTCATTCGATGTCAAGGCCAAGCGCGATCTAGGTCTTCTGATGCCGGTCAGACGAACGATTCGGGGGGCTGAGCGCACTCCGCTGAAGACCGACGCCGATGTGCTGATCTGCGGCGCCAGCTTCGCCGGCCTCAGCGTCGCCCGCCAGCTGGCGGGCTCCGGTGCCCGGGTGCTGCTGATCGACCGCTACGAGATCGGCGAGCGCCAGACGTCGGCTTGCGGAGCGCCAACCGAGTGGCTTTACGCGCTCGGCCTCGAGGGCTCGATCCGCCAGACCTTCGGCGACCTGCTCTTCCATACTCCCCACGCTGACGTTCGCATGCGTTTGCCGTGGACGTTCTCGACGTTCGACTACCCGGAGCTCTGCACCGAGCTGTTCACCCAGGCGGGAGCCGATTTCGAAATCGCCAAGGTGGACGGCAGAACCGGCACCACGGTTCACACCGACCGCGGCGACCTCAGCGCGGACCTACTTGTCGACGCGCTCGGCTGGCGGCGCCTGCTCGCGCCGGATTCCGGCGGCTTCCAGCCCCCCGATGCCCCGCTCTCTCGCGGCCTCGAGGTCCATCCCGGCGGCTCGGGCGAGGATCTCGAGATCTGGATCGACCGCGGCTACGTGCCCGCCGGCTACTCGTGGAGCTTTCCCGCCTCGGATGAGGTTCGGGTCGGCGTCGGCTCGTTCGACCCCTACCACCACGTCAAGGAACCGACGGTGCGGCTGGCACGGGACCTCGACCGCGATCCGATTCGCTATCAGGGCAACTGGATCCCGCACCGCCTGCGGCCGGCGGCGGAGGACTCCGTCTTCTTCGCCGGCGACTCGGCCGGTCACTGCCTTCCGTTGACGGCCGAGGGAATCCGCACCGCCTTTTACTTCGGCATCGCCTGCGGTGAGGAGCTGCGCAAAGTGATCGGCGGACAGCAGAACCGCGAGAGCGCGCTGCGCAACTTCGCATCGTTCTCGGCCTCCCACCGCTGGAAGTTCGAGGCGATGCTTCGCGTGCAGCGCCTGGTCCCCAGGATCAAGCCGCAGGCGCTGTCCCTGGCCCTGCGCGGGATGGGAACCGACGCCTTCCTGCGCTGGTCGTTCCGCCACTACCTGAACGTCGCCCACCCCTCGTACGCGACCCGCACGCTCGTGCCCGCAACCCCCCGCGTCGAGCTCAAAGCCACCGCCTGAGCGAAGCAGCCTGATGCGGGGTTGGCTCGGGCCGCCAGCCCCCGGCGTCAGCCGGCTCCGCGTCTAGTGGACGGTGATCGAACCCGTCATTGACGGGTGCAGACTGCAGAAGAACGGGTAGCTGATCCCCGCCTTGAGCCGCTCGGTGCCGGTGACCGTCGCCGTCTGGCCGAAACCAATCAGCTCCGTGCGGAAGAGCAGTTGTGGCCGGGGACGCTTCGGCTTGCGGCCCCGACGCGGTTTCGGCTTCGGCCGGAAGACTCCCTCGGAGGTGACGTCGTGGCTGATCAAGTCGAGATTGAGCAGCGATACCGACTCACCGGGCGAGATCGTCACATTGCCCATCAGGTAGTTGAGCGCAGCGGCCTGTGGCCCGGAGACAATCGTCGCCGCCGAGGCGCTCGAGGTGCCGATCGCCATCGCCGCCGCCAGTACGGCCGTTGCGGCCCAGGCGGCGCTTCGAACCCGTTTGTGTTGTTGCCCTGCGCTCATCGCTTCTCCCTCCGTTCCTTTGCGAATCATTGCAGGCGGTAGGCGATTACGGCGCCGGTCCCACCGCCGCCGGTGCCGACGGCCGCGTAAACGGTGTTGCGGGCGATCGCGACACCAGCCCAGGAGGATGAGCCGTCACCGGATCCGTCGACGGAGAGCGGCGTCTTGGAGAGCACAGCTCCGGTCTCGGCGTCGAAGGCATCGAGGAAGCCGAAGAAGTCGACGGTGTATGCGACACCGTTTGCGACGGAGACCGGCGGGCCCCAGTGCAGCGCGTCGAGGATCGGCCCGACCCAGCGCAGGGCGCCCCCGGCGGCGTCGATCGACCAGAGGTATCCGGGGATCGTGATCGGGCCGTAGAAGGCTTCGCCGTCATAGGCCGTCGAGCCGACGATCCCGCCGAAATAGCCGGGAGGCCCGACCACCGAACTCCAGACCGGCTCCATCGTCCTGGCGTCGAATGTGTGGTAAACGCCGGACTTCTGCCCGGCGCCGACCAGCAGGCGGCCGGAGGGGTCGCGGTAGAGGTTCGGCGAAGCCCCGAAATCGAGGTCGAGATCGAAACACGAACCCAGCCCCGTCGGATAGGGCGGGATGTTCCCGGGGAAGTCGACGCAGGGCAGGTCGGAGAAAGCGTCGAGATATTCCTCTGGAGTGCCCTCGCCGAAGCCGACGATCTTGCCGAAGGTGCGACTCGAGCGGTCGACGTCGAACTTGAGGATCGCGCCGGCGTGCGGATGCGCGGCCGCAGGGACATACGGATTGGCCGTGCCGACGTAGGCGACCTTTGCCCGGCGATCGACCGCGGGCGTCCCCCAGATGCCGGCCCCGGCAAAATCGTCCTCGGTGCGGGTGGGGGCGTGGATCGTCCACGTCTTTTTCAGAATCCGCCCGCTGCCGGCGTCGAGCATGACCAGCGAGCCTTGGAACTCGTAGCGCACCGACTCGTCCCCGGTCAGCTCGGCGATCCCGCCCGAGACGCCGATGATGACAACGCCGCCGACGGTCACCGGGCTCGAATAGGACTCGGAGCCCTTCTGGGTGTCGATCGGGCGGCTCACCCAGGCGCGCTCACCGGTTTTGCGATCGAGCGCCATCATGAAAGGACCGAGGCAGGGCTTGTTGGCCGGGCAGCCGGTCAGCCCCTGACGCGATCGGTTGACGCCGACGTAGACGTGGCGCTTGGTGACGCCCAGCGAGCCGTATACGAAGCCGCCGTCGGGGATCCGCGCCTTCCAGACCGGTTTGCCGTTCTCGGCGTTGAAGGCGAGCACCCAGCCGCCCGCGGTGCCGACGTAGCCGCAGCCGCCGTAGATGACCGGGGTCCCGGCGATGTCGCCGTCGGCGCCGGCCTCGTCGACCCGGTAGACCCAGGCGGGCTTCAGATCGGCGGCGTTGGCCGGTGAAATCTCACGCTCGAGCGGCTGGAAGCGGCTGTTCGAGTAGTCGTGGCCGTAGGCGCGCCACTCCCCCCCGGGCGCCTTCGCGGCGCAGCCTGCCCCGGCGGCGCCGGCCGTGGCCGGCGCCAACATGACGCACACGCAGGCTGCAACCAACGGCGCGCCCCACTGCTTCAGGGCGACCAAGGCCCCTCGCTGATCGATTTCAAGACCTCGCGCCGCGTGCGCGGCCCCGCCGCCTGGTTGGCTGCAAGCGGCGCCGACTCGCGCTCGTCGCCCGGCTCTCCGCTGAGGTAGCCGTCCTCGCGAATCCGCTGAACCTCGTCGCAATCGATCTCGTTGCGGCGGCGGTCGGGGTTGACTCGGTAGGCCGGGGCGACGTTGCGCCCGAGAATCCCGTTGCGAATCGTGCGGGCCGGGTTCGGCGCCCGGCGAGTGGGGTCCTCAACGTCTCCCTCCAGACCGAACGGGAGCCTGTAGAGCTCCTTGCCCTGAGCGGTGAACTCGAAGCGCCGCAGCGCCACGATCTCGTCCTGGGGGGAGCCGTACCAGAGGCTGTCGGTGCCCCAGACGACCCGCTTGGGGCCGACGTGGGTGATCAGCTTGCCGAGCAGATGGGCGGACTGATCTGGGTCGAACATGACGTCTCGCCAGACCGAGCCGAGCTCCGCGTAGACATTGGGCACGTTGCCGAAGCGCTCCCCCTTCTTGCGAAAGCGGCTGGCGTCCCAGTGGTTCTCGCGCAGGGCCTTGATCAGGCCATCGACCGTGTTCGAGTCCGAGCGGGCCTTTGCGTCACCCGCATAGGGCAGCTGGTCGTCGCCGATGTCGTGCCCCGAGTGGTAGACGATGAAGTTGACGTCCGGGAACTGCCGGGCGGCGGGGCCGACATCTCTCGGTTGCGCCGCGCGCTGGTCGAAGCCCGGCAGCGCGAAGCCCTTGTGCGTGGCGACGGTCGGCGGCACCTGCGGCACCTTGCGGCTGACGTTGCGGACCTGCTCCAGAAAGGCCATGCCGGTCTCGCTGTCGAGCGTCCAGCCGGCGACGTTGGGGAGGTCACCCCAGGGGCAGTAGGTCTTCCAGCCGCGCAGGATCGAGCGGTACTGCAGCGCCCGTTCCATCATCAGGTTGAGTTCCTCGTCGAGCATCGACGGCTTGTTGCGCAGCGGATCCTCCATGCCGAGGCCGCGGTTGGGCATCACGAAGGCGTGCATCACCGCCCGCTTCGAGCGCGCCAGCTCGTTGACCATGTGCACGGTCTGCGAAGCCTCGGAGAGCGGCAGTGGGTTGGACGTATCCGGCGAGGTCGGCACGCACGAGAGCACCGAGCAGGTGGTGGCCGAGTCGAGGTAGAGCTCCTTCAGGTAGTGGTGGCGCGAAAGGTTGTCCCAGGGGATCTGATCGCCGCCCTCACGCGCCTGCGGCCAGATCGCCGCGAAGAAGGCGCTGAACCAGGGGCTCGAGACCAGCCACTGCCCGTCGGGGTCGACGTGATGAGTCTGCACGTCGAAGATGAACTCGCCGGGCAGGTTTCGCAGCGTCGCCATCCCCTTACGGCCGTCCCACTCGAGGTCGCAGGCGTCGGTCGTCGCAGTGTTGTCGGCCCAGCCGTAGTTGCCGAAGCGTCCCGGCATCACCATGTCGATCGCCCAGAAGCCGATCGCGGAGGCCGCGGCGGTGCGCACGAACTGGCGCCGGCTCATGTTGAACTTGCGGCGAATGCGCTCGGTTTCCTGTTCGGCGAGCGCCCGGATCGTCAGCTGGGCGCGGTTCGGCGGCGGCGGCAGGAACTCTTCGTTGGAGCACGGCAGCACGTCAACGGGCAGGTCCTCGGGAAAATCGCGCCAGGAATGACGGTTGGGGCCCGACGTGAGCGCCGCGCCGTTCCGACTCCAGTTGATCATCCCTGACACCCCGCCTCCCCCTGGCCTAGCCCTTGACCTCGAACGCCCCGCGCATCGAGGGATGAATCCGGCAGAAGTATGTGACCGTGTCGCCCGGCCTGAAGCCTGCCTTCCGGGTCACCGGCAGCCCCCAGTCGAGCTGCTGCTTGGCGGGGCCGATGGCAGGAATTCCGATTCCCAACTCAGAGGAGTCGAAATCAACCCTCCGCCCGCTGGATGTCTCTCCGTCGGCGAGCGGGAAGGAGATCCCCGTGCGGCCGAGGCAGGGGAACTTGCAGGCGGTGATCGTGTGGTAGATGAGGACACCCTCGAGGTTCAGGAACTGCAGCGTCTCTCCGAGGCCAACCTGCGGCACGCCCGTCATTCCCAGCATCGAAAAGTCGCCCGGCATGTAGAGGAAGTTCGCGATCGCGACGCCACCGGCGGGAGAGCCCGGAGGCGCGCCCCAGGTCCCCTGGGGACCGCTGTGATTGCTGTTTTCGGGCAGATGGCCGTGGGTCGGGAACATCCCCTGGTCACAGAGAGTCGGCCGCTCGGCCATCAATCCGCCGGACTCACAGTTCCTCGAGCGGTCCGTGGGCGCCCTGAACGGATCGACGCCGGGCGCCTGGGGGCGTCCGTTGGCGCCGTCGGGAACGAGCAGGGTGACCGAAATCCCCATGTTCTCGTAGGTCGATTGATGAGTTGTGTCGTAGGTGACGTTGCTGCGCAGCACGTCGCCGGGCTCGACGTGAACGCCCCAATAGGGCAGCCCCGAGACCCGCATGGAGAAGTCCCATGAGGTCCGCGGACCGCCCGGCTTTGAGGTGGCTCTTCGCTTCCAGTACGCGGCACGACCCGTGTAGATGCGCGCCTCGCGGCCGTTGCGGACGAGATCGACCTCGTTCTGGATCCCGCCCGGGTGCAGATGACCGCCCATGCCGATCAGCGTGCCGCCCGTGAAGTTGTCGATCGCTCCGAGGCTCGCGCCTTCAGGCGGCAATTCGAGATCACGCCCCTTGCCGTTACCCGGCTCGCCCTGGCCCACGATCTGCCTGCCCCAGGGGTCGAAGTCGGCGCACTGCTGCGCCGGCCAGGTGCAGCGCCCGTCCGTTCCGCCGTAGGCGGCCTGGGTGTTGAACACGGGGTAGGCGGCGGGCCGCACGTCGAGCCACTGCGGATAGGCGGGCTTGAGCCCCAGTGCATCCCCCTCGGCCTTGGGGATGAAGTCGATGTCGTACGTGATCCAGAGCACCATCGGCGTCTGAACCGCCGAGTGGACCATGTAGAGCAGCAGCCAGACGTCGGACCCCTTCACTGGCATTCCGTAGCCACGAGGGAAGGGAGCCACGGTCTTTTCCTCGCCGGCGGCGAAGAACGGGCCGCCGCCGTAGCTCGGCACGGAGATCCAGGTGCCGTGGTGGAGGTGTACGTCCTCGGTTGGCGGAACCTTTCCGTTGATGTCGACCAGATTGGGCTCGATCCGGGTGACGTAGCCGTCGCGCATCGGCTTCTCGATCCGCACCGGCTCTATGAGGACGTCGTTTTGGCCGGGCTTGACGAGAACCGGATAGGAGAAGCGAAGCCGTTCGCAAGCGCCGGGGTATCGGGTGTAGTCGGGAGCCTTCCAGCCCTCGATCCGGTAGAAACGACGCTCGTAGCCGTCCGAGCCCTCGAGCGAGCACGGGCGCGGCTCGGGGTTGACGAATGTTCCGAGTTCTGGAGCAGGGACATGCGGCGGGCTCGCGCCGGCACCACCAGCGAGCAGCAGGCCGAGCGCGCTGAGCGTCGCAGCGACCAGCAGCGGGGCGCCGATCCGCGCCACCGCCTGACGCCGCCTCGATGACATCAATCGATGATTCATCAGCATGTGTCCGACACGCCCACGATAACGGACAACTCGGCGCGGCGCGACACAGGTGCGCTACTAGCTCGCGCCGTCCTTTGCGACCTGGAAAGCCCCACGCATGAACGGGTGGATGCGGCAGAAGTAGGTGACCGTTTCTCCAGGCTTGTAGCCGGCCTCTTTGGTGATTGGTGTGCTCCAGTCGAGCCGCTGTTTGGCCGGGCCGATTGCAGGCAGGCCAAACCCGACCTCTGAGGAGTCAAGGTCCAGTGCCCGGCCGGAACTGGTCTCGCCGTCGGGGATCGGAAATGCGGCACCGGTCGGGCCGAGGCAGGGGAACTTGCATGTCGTGATCGTGTGCAAGACGGCGGCGCCCTCGAGGTTCAGGAAGTAGAGCTCCGAACCGAGTTCGACCGTTGGCACTCCGCTGCTGTTGATCATCGAGAAATCGCCCGGCATGTACTGGAAGTTGGCAATTGAGATGTTGGTTGTCGGACCGCCCCGCTTGGCTTTCCACTTACCCGAGGGGCCGCCAAAATCTCCATTCGCCGCCTGATGGCCATGGGTGGGTATCCCCTTGGTGCAGAGGGCGGGCCGCGCTGCCTGGAGACCGAAGTTCGCCAGCTCCGACGGCGGGCCGGAAATCCGGTCGCGCAGATTGAGGCACTCGCTTGAGCGATCGCGAGGAGCCTCGAACGGGTCGATGCCCGGCGCGGTCGGGCTGCCATCCGGTTCGTGCGGCGCGATTCCCGCAACCACGATTCCCATCGTCTCGTAGGTCGATTGGTGCCTGGTGTCCGAGGTGCCATTGATGGTCAGGGTGTCACCCGGTTTCACCCTGACAGCCCAGTACGGCAGCGCGGTCCCAGTCATCGACAGGTCCCAGGACGTGGGTGGGCCCCCGGGTTTTCGCGGGTTCTTCCGATCCCAGTAGATCGCTTCACTGGTGAATATCCGCCGCCTCTTCCCGTCGCGGATGAGATCCACCGTATCGGTCAGTCCGCCGGGATGGAGGTGGCCGGCGATGCCGATCAGGGTGCCTCCCGTGAAATTCTTGATCGGCCCCGCCTGCTCACCGCGCTCGGGCAGAGTCAGCTCGGTGCCGGTGCCGTTGCCGAGACTGCCCTGCCCGACTGTCGTCTGCCCGTAGGGATCGAAATTTGCACACTGCTCCGCCGGCCAGGTGCACCTGCCGTCCTTGCCGCCAAATTCCCGCTGGACGTTGAATACGGGGTAGGCACTCGGCCTGACATCGAGCCAGGTGGTGTAGACGGGCTTGATGTCGAGCTCCTCAGCCTCCTTCTTGGGGATGAAGTCGACGTCGTAGGTGATGTAGGCGACCATCGGGGTCTGAATCGCCGAGTGGACCATGTAGAGCAGGAACCACTGATCGAGGGTGTCGACCGGCATCCCGTAACCCTTCGGCACGGACCCGATCGTCTTTTCCTCGCCCGCGGCGATGAAGGGGCCCAGCCCGAAGTACCCGTTGCCGGTGCCGCCCTGATAAATGGCGTTGTCCGAAAGCCAGGTGCCGTGGTGGAGATGGACCTTCTCAACCCCGGGGACGGTCCCGTCGGCGAGCACGAGGTTTGGTTCGAAGCGAGTGATGTAGCCGTCGCGGCGGGGAGACTGAATCGTGACCGGCTCTACCAGTACATCGTTCTTGCCCGGCTGGACGACGATCGGCCCGTAGGCGAAGCGCAGCCGCTCACACGCGCCCGGGTAGCGCTCGAAATCCGGGCCCTTCCAGCCCTCGAGCCGGTAGTTGCGCTTCTCGTAGGGATCGTTGCCCTCGAACTTGCAGGGATCTTTGGTCACGGGCGCCAGCGCATCCGGCTCGATCGGACTCGGAGTGCCAGTGGGTGGAGCCGCGGCGGCGGAGAAGGGCGCGATCGCAACAGCCCCCAGCGTTGCTGCAAGCAGCGATGCGACTATCCAGACTCGCTGCCAAACCATCCCCGACGGAACAATACCAAACGGTAGGAAAGTCGAATCCACCCAAATCGGTCAGCGGACGATCAGGAAGGTTCCGGCCAGCAGAAGGCCGACTCCGGCCAGTCTGCTCGCGCTCAGCGGGGTCTCCTCAAGGCCCAGAATCCCGAGCCTGTCGATGATCACCGAGGCGGTCAGCTGGCCGGTGATGGTCGCCGCCGCGACTCCCCCGGCCCCAATCGAGCTGACCGTGACAAGCGCCGTGAAAACGTAGGCCGCACCGAGAAAGCCGCCCAGCAGGTAGTACCACGGGACGTCGGCGGCTGCGCTGACCCCAGAGGCCTGGCCGGCGAGAATCACGATCCCGGCCAGCAGCAATGTGCCGACCCCGAACGAGACAAGCGCGGCGGCGAGGTTGCCGGTTGCCCGACCCAGGCCGGCATTGATCGCCGGCTGCAGCGCGATCAGCCCGCCGATGGCGGACATCAGGATCACCGCGATTCCCCGGTCCATGGGGCGACTCTAGTTACCTCGACGGAGATCGAGTTGCCGACCGGCTGACGCCGGCCCGCGTCACTTGGCGCTCAGCCAGTCGGCTCCGACGCCGATGTCGACGGCGAGCGGCGGGTCCAAATCGAAGGCTCCGATCATCTCGGCGCGAGCCAGCTCCTCGACCGCGTCGAGCTCCCCCTCGGGAACCTCGAAGAGCAACTCGTCATGGATCTGCAGGACGAGGCGGGTCTCGAGGCCGCGGTCGCGCAGCGCGGCGGCGCAATTGACCATCGCGACCTTGATGATGTCCGCGGCGGTGCCCTGGATGATCGTGTTGACCGCAAGCCGCTCTCCCAGAAGCTGGCGCTGGCGCTGAGAAGAGCGCAGTTCGGGGATGTTGCGTCGCCTCCCCATCAGCGTCGTCACAAAGCCGCTCTCGGTGGCCTTGGCGATCGTTTCGTCCCGGAAACCCTCAACCGCGGGAAAGCGATCGAAGTAGCGCTTGATGTAGGTGCCGGCCTCGTCGCGGGAGATCTGGAGGCGGTCGGCGAGGCCGAAGTCGGTGAGGCCATAGGCGATGCCGTAATTGACCATCTTCGCCTTCGAGCGCTCGGACTTCCCGACCTCGGCTTTCTCGATGTTCAGCACCTCCGCCGCGGTCGCGGTGTGAATGTCCTCGCCGGAGGCGAAGATGTCGCGCAGCACCTGTTCGGAGGCGACGTGCGCGAGGACGCGCAGTTCGACCTGGTTGTAGTCGGCCGAGAGCAGCTTCCACCCGGGGTCGGCGACGAAGCAGGAGCGGATCGGGGCGCCCTCTTCGGATCGGATCGGGATGTTCTGGAGGTTCGGGTTGGTGCTCGAGAGGCGCCCGGTGGCCGCCGCCACCTGGTTGAAGGTCGTGCGGATGCGCGAGTCGGAGGGATCGATCAGGGCGGGCAGGGCGTCCAGGTAGGTGTTCTTGAGCTTGGTCAGCTCGCGCCAGCTTTCGACCCGGGCGACGATCGGGTGCTCGCCTCTGATCTGGGCGAGCACCCTGGCGTCGGTCGAAAAGCCGGTCTTCCCGCGGCGCTTCCTGGTCAGCCCGAGGTCCTCGAAGAAGACCTTCGCGAGCTGTTGCGGAGAGCCGATCGTGAACTCCCCGCCTGCATCAGCCCAGATCTCGTCCTGAAGAACCTCGATTCGCTCTGCGACCCCGTCGTTGATCGAGGCCAGCCGCTCAGCGTCGACCCGGATTCCGAGCCGCTCCATCTCGGCCAGCACCGATATCAGTGGCATCTCCACCTCGGTGAGCAATGGCGCGAGCCCCAGGTCATCGAGGCGCTCGCGCTGGCGAGCGCTGATCTCGAAAGCGAGCCTGGCCTCCACCGCCGGATCGCCGGCGGCCTCCCCCTCCTCGGCTTCCAGCGAGAGCTGTCCGGGCTCCGCGCCCGAAGGCGCCGCGGCCAGTCCCGCGTCGGCTGCCAGCTCTTCGAGGTCGTAGGCGCGCCGGGCGGGGTCGAGCAGGTAGGCGGCAATCATCGTGTCGTAGGCGAGCTCCAGGCCGTCCGGCGCAGCGGCCAGCAGCCCCCTCCCCGCCGGCCCCCCCAGGGACTTGGCGTCGTGTGCGATCAGCGGGCGACCGCGGAGATCCTTCGCCAGCCCAGACAGGTCTGCGGCGTCGCCGGTGACCACCTTGGCGCCGTCCGTGGCCGCCCAGCGGGCCCCGCTGATAGCGAGCGCGATCTCTGCTCCCGTCAGGTCCGCCGGGGTTCCCTCGATTGCGTCCGCGCTCAGGGTCTCCTCGACGGCGCGCCCCGGGATGGCCTCGTCGAAGTCGTCCTCGAGGCGTTCGACGATGACACGGAGCTCAAATTCCCGCGCCTTGTCGCGCAGGCCGCTGCGGTCCTGCGGGCGAGCCATCACGTCGGTGAGGTCGATGTCGACGTCGACGTCGTAGATCAGAGTTGCCAGCGCCTTGGATGCACGCGCGTCGTCGGCGTGCTCGGTCAGGTTCTGCTTGCGCTTGGGACCGGAGATCTCGTCGACGCTGTCGAGCACCTTCTCCAGTGAGCCGAACCGCTGCAGCAGCTCAGACGCGGTCTTGTCGCCGATCCCAGGGACGCCGGGAATGTTGTCGGAGGTGTCACCCTTGAGCCCAATCAGGTCGGGAACCAGTTCCGGGGGGACTCCGTAGCGCTCTATGACCCCCTCGCGGTCGTAGACCTTCGTGTCCGTGATCCCGCGCGAGGTCGTCATCACGCGCACTCCGTCGCCGACCACCTGGTAGACGTCGCGGTCACCGGAGACGACCATCACGGGAATTCCCTCGCTCTGGGCCCGCCGAGCGAGCGTGCCGAGCACATCGTCCGCCTCATAGCCGTCAACCTTGGTGTTGACGAAACCGAACGCCTCTACCAACGGCGCCAGATGCGGCCATTGCTCGCGAAGCAGGTCCGGCCGGGAGCGGCGACCGGCCTTGTACTCCGTGTAGGTCTTGTCGCGTCCCGACATCCCCGCGTCCCAGGCGACCACCACGGCGCCCGGGTGATGATCCGTGAGGATCTTGGCCATCATCGAGGCAAAGCCGTAGATCGCGTTGGTGGGGCGCCCGTCCGCCGTCGCGATGTCCTCCGGGAGGGCGAAGAAGGCGCGGTAGGCAAGGCTGTTGCCGTCGATCAGGAAGAGCTCGCGAGTTGGGGCTTTGACCACGTGGCGATCATATGGACGCTGCGGGATGGGGCCCTCGAACAAGGGACGTCGCATCGGGGGGACGCGGTTCGGGAGGGTTGGCGAGGTGCCGGCCTGGTGCTTGAGCAGGTCGAGCAGCTCGGCTGCGGATCTGTGGCTCAGCACGGCCCCGTGGCCGCAGGCCAGCACCGCTGCCGTCCACTCTCCCTTGGTGCTCAATCTGGGGTGGCCGACCGCGTAGACGCCGCGGTAATGAAGTCGGCCTCGGGCCACTCGGTGACGGACGGCCTGCGAAGTCAAGCCCGCCGCATCGAGTTGGCCGATCGTGATCACCCCGTGCTGGCACCCAGCAATTCACCCATGAGTCGCCAACCGCCTTGCGCGCCCCCGCGGCGTGTCGCCCGCACCCCCCTGCGTAGAATCGCCCACCCATGGCCACCGTCTCTGCCCAGTTCTCCGTGACCGTGCGCGTCGAGCTCGACGCGCGCCAGGAACCGCTGGGCAAGCTCACCGGGGCGATCGCCGAAGCCGGCGGGGCTCTGCAGGGCGTTGACCTCGTTCCGGGGGCGGGAAGCGAAGGCAAGCGGGTGCGCGAGTTCACGATCGACGCGCGCGACCAGGCTCACTGGGAGCAGATCCTGCGTGCGATCGGATCGACCCGCGGCGCCAAGGTGCTCGAGTACATCGACCGCACGATGCAGATGCACCGCGGCGGCAAGATCGAGCAGTCGAACAAGTATCCGCTGAAGACGCGCGACGACCTCTCGATGGCCTACACGCCGGGTGTTGCCCGTGTCTGCACCGAGATCGCAAACGACCGCTCCAAGGCCTTCGAGTACACGATCAAGAAGAACACCGTCGCCGTTGTCTCCGACGGCAGCGCCGTGCTCGGGCTCGGCGACATCGGCCCCGAGGCCGCGATGCCGGTGATGGAAGGCAAGGCGATGCTCTTCAAGGAGTTCGCCCAGGTTGACGCCTTCCCGATCTGCCTCGACACCAACGATCCCGAGGAGATCATCAATGCCGTGCAGCTGATGGCGCCCACCTTCGGCGGCATCAACCTGGAGGACATCTCGGCCCCCCGCTGCTTCGAAATCGAGGATCGCCTCAAGGAAACGCTCGACATCCCGGTCTTCCACGACGACCAGCACGGCACCGCGGTAGTGACGATGGCTGCCCTCTTCAACGCGCTCAAGATCGTCGACAAGCCGATCGAGTCGATCCGGGTGCTGATGCTTGGCCTCGGAGCCGCCGGGGTCGCGGTGACCAAGATGATGCTCGCCTCCGGAATCACCGACATAATCGGCTGCGACCGCAAGGGCGCGCTCTCGACCACGCGCGACGACTTCGAGCAGATGACCGACATCAAGCGCTGGTACTCCAAGAACTCGAACCCCAACAATCTGCTCGGCGGACCCGGCGAGGTGATCGAGGGAGTCGACCTCTTCGTCGGCCTCTCCGGCCCCGGCCTGGTCGACGGCAGATGACATCGCCAAGATGGCTGACGACGCGATCGTCTTCGCGATGGCCAACCCCACCCCCGAGGTGATGCCCGAGGAGGCCGAGCCCCACGTACGGATCATGGCCACGGGCCGCTCGGACTACCCGAACCAGATCAACAACGTGCTCTGCTTCCCGGGGATCTTCCGCGGCGCCCTCGATGCGGGCGCGCCCCGGATCACCGAGGAGATGAAGCTGGCCGCCGCCCAGGGGATCGCCGAAGTCGTCGCCGAGGACGACCTCGCCGAGGACTACATCATCCCCAGCGTCTTTGACCGCGACGTCGCCCCCGCCGTCGCCAAGGCCGTGGTCGACGAGGCACGCGCAGCCGGGATCGCGCGCGTCTCCGAGGAGACCGGGACCTTCGGGACGGTCGACGAACCGAGCGTCGACGCCAACGGCGACGGCTCGGGCGCCTAGCCGGACACGGCGATGCGCGTCCTCGTCACCGGCGCCAGCGGCCTGATCGGATCCGCCCTCTGCGACGCTTTGCTGGTCCGCGGCGACGACGTCGTCGGACTCAGCCGTAACCCCGAGGCAGCCAGGACGACGAACCCGAAGGTCACCTGGCACGCTTGGAATCCCGCGTCCGAGCGTCCGCCCGCGATCGCGATCGACGAATCGGATGCCGTCGTCAACCTGGCCGGCGAATCGATCAACCAGCGCTGGACGGCGGAGGCGAAGGCGCGGATCCGCTCCAGCCGCGTCGATGCGACCCGCAACCTCATTCAGGGACTGGCCGCCGCACAGTCGCGACCGTCAACGCTGATCAGCCAGTCTGCGGTCGGCTACTACGGTGATCGCGGAGAGGCCATCATCGACGAATCGACTGGTCCGGGCTCGGCATTCGACGCCCAGCTTTGCGTCGACTGGGAGGGCGCCGCCGGCGAGGCCGCTGACCTGGGAATGCGCCTGGTGATCAACCGCTGTGGCCTGGCGCTCTCAGGCGAAGGCGGACTGCTGAAGGAGCTGCTGACCCCGTTCAAGCTCGGCGTCGGCGGCCCGCTTGCGGGGGGCCGCCAGTACATGCCGTGGATTGCGCTGGACGACGTGGTCGGCCTCTTGCTCTGGGCGCTCGACAACGAACGCGTCGAGGGCACGCTCAACGGGAGCGCCCCCGAACCTGTCTCGAACCGTGACTTCTCCAAGGCGCTCGGCCGGGCCATCGGCCGCCCGGCAGTGATGCCCGTGCCGAAGCTGGCTCTGAAGGCGCGCCTCGGCGGCGAGCTGGCCGAGTCTGCCCTCGCGAGCCAGCGCGTCGTTCCCCGGCGCGCCCTCGACCTCGGCTTCAAGTTTCGCCACAGCGAAGTCGAGGGCGCGATACGCGCCGCGCTCGGCTGAGCGCGGCGCTCAGAACCTCAAACTCAGATTTCGAGGTCGGCGATCGACAGGCCGTTGAGCTTCCACTCGCCGTCGACCTTGACCATGTCGATGGTCAGCGGCGGGCTCTCGATGTCCCCGACCTTGACGGTGACCTCGACAGACGCCGTGTCGTCGGCCTCCTCGGTGGTCTCCGCCGTGACGTCGCCGAGCGTGTCGAGCTCACCCTCAGGCAGGTTGTTGACGCCCTCGGCGCAGTCCTCGGTTCCGGTGGGCGCGCCGGGCAGCGCGGAGCTGTCGAGCGCGTTCTCGGTCAGCAGCCCACAGGCTTTCTCGCCGTCGCGGTCTTTGACGGCCTGGAAGTACTCCTCGACCGCGCCCGAGGGGGAATCAGACCCGCCGCCACCACAACCGGCGAAGACGGCGATCAGCAGCACTGGGGCAAGGAGCCCGGCGATACGACAATTCAACGCATTCCTCCATTTCGGGGTTTTAACGCGTGACACCCTAGGGGATCGGCACCTGTCACCCGTCGGTCCCGAGCGTGGTGTTCCCCTCCTCGTCGATTGAATACGTGCCCAGCACCGAGTCACGATCCGTGGTCGCGAAGAAGGCCTCGATCACCGCGCCGCGGTCCTGCGGGTCGGTGGCGCGCTCGATCGAGTCGAGCACCAAGGCCATCGCCTCGTAGCCGTAGTCGCCGTAGGGGCCCGGGTTCTTCTCACCCTCCGGGATGACGCGACCGAACGTACGCCGATCGCTCGGCTGGTAGGTCAGCCCGGCGGTCCCGGGCCGGTCCTCTACCAGGTCGGGCGCCGTGCTCGCCGGCGAGACCTGGAGGATTCCCGCCTGATTGGTGATCGGCAGCGAGGTTGACGTCGCCGCCGAGGAAAAGTCGCCGATGTAGGCGATCGTCGTCGAGTCGCGGGTCGCCGTACGGGCATTTTCAGCAACGACCACCGGGTCCAGGTCCGACCCACCCTGAACGCCACCGGTCGAGTCGAGTGCGACAGCACGGACCGCGACGCCACCCGCCTCGCCTCCCGCGTCGGCCAGAGCACGCTCGGCGCCCTCCACGATCGAGCCGCCGGCGTCGGCGTCCGGGCCCCCCAGCGGCGCGCTGACGTAGACCGCGAGCCCTGGGTCGCCGACGGGTTCGGAGTCATCGGCGCCACCGCAACCGGCGATTGCGAGCGCGCCGCAGAGCGCCAGGCAGGCGAGCAGGGAGCGGTCGGCGAAAGCCATCGTGGCTCTATATTCGCCGCCCATGCGAATCGGCGTGCTCACGGGAGGCGGAGACTGTCCGGGTTTGAACGCGGTCATTCGCGCGATCGTACGCAAGGGGATCGACTCATATGGGCACGCGATCGTCGGTTTTCGGGACGGCTGGCGCGGCGTCCTCGAGAGCGAGTACGAGGAGCTGACCATCGAATCCACGCGCGGGATCCTGCACCGGGGCGGAACGATTCTGGGGACCTCCAGGACCAATCCCTACGGTCGCGAGGACGGTGTCGCGACGGTGGCGACGAACCTCCAGGGCCTCAACCTCGACGGGCTGATCGCGATCGGCGGCGAGGACACCCTCGGCGCCGCCAACCGCCTGCACGGCGACGGCATCAACATCGTCGGCGTCCCCAAGACGATCGACAACGATCTCAACGGCACCGACGTCACCTTCGGGTTCGACACGGCGCTGCACGTGGCAAGCGAGGCGATCGACCGCCTCCACACCACCGCCGAGAGCCACCACCGGATTCTCGTCGTCGAGGTGATGGGACGCCACGCCGGCTGGATCGCCCTTCACTCCGGAGTTTCCGGCGGGGCCGACGTGATCTTGATTCCGGAGCAGCCGTTCGACATCGACGAGGTCTGCGCTCAGCTTCGCCGGCGCAAGGCACGCGGCCGCGGCTTCTCGATCGTCGTCGTCGCCGAGGGCGCCCTCGCCAAGGACGGTCGGGAGGCGACCCGCGAAGACGAGCTCGACGAGTTCGGGCACCCGCGCCTGGGCGGTGTCGGGCACTGGCTCGAACATGAGATCGAAGCGCGAACGGGCTTCGAGACTCGCGCCACGGTGCTCGGCCACGTTCAGCGAGGCGGCACTCCGACCGCCCACGACCGTGTGCTGGCGACCCGGTTTGGACTCGGGGCAATCGACGCCGTCAACGACGGTCACTGGGGAAAGATGGTCGCACTGCGGGGCACCGCGGTAGAGCTCGTGCCGCTCGCTGAGGCCGTCGCCGACCTGCGCACCGTTCCGCTCGCCGACTACGAGGCGTTCAGCGCTCTGTTCGGCTGACCGAGGGGCTGGCTAGGGCTTCAGCTTTTCGATCAGCGGCTGCACGACCCGCAGGCAGGCACCCATGAACAGGATCGCCAGGAAGATGAGCGCACTGTCGGTCGGGTTGACACCGAGGGACCAGGCAACCATGAAGGCGACGGCCGCGAAAACTGTGAAGACGAGAAGCTGCATGGGGCCCAGAATCTACATCAGCGCGCGGCACGCGGTCAGAAACTCCCGCACCGAGCTGGGTGCATCCGCCCCGTGCTCGGCAGCCGCGCGCACGAGCCGGCTGCCGATGATCACTCCGTCGGCGATCTCACCGACAGCCGCCGCCTGCTCCGTGGTACCGATTCCGAAACCCACGGCCACGGGCACCGGCGACTCGTCCTTGAGTGCGGATACGAACTCGATCAGGCGCTCGGGCATCGCCTGGCGCTCCCCAGTTACACCGACGTCCGAAACCGCATAAACGAACCCGCTGGCGGTCTCGGCGATCCGCCTGCGCCTTTCGACTGGAGTCGTCGGCGCCACGAGCGGCACCAGTGCCAGCCCAGCCGAGTCGAAGACACCCCGGAACTCCTCGGCCTCCTCAAGTGGCAGATCCGGGACGATCACCCCGGCAACCCCCGCCCTTCCGAGCAGCGCCGCGAACTCAGCCGCGCCTCGGGCGAGGATCATGTTCGAGTAACACATCGCGACCGCCGGACGGTCACCGAGGGCACCGACCGAGTCAAGGCTCCCCTCGAGGGTCGCTCCCGCCGCCAGCGCCTTCGTCGCCGCGTCGTGGATGACGGGTCCGTCCGCCAGCGGATCCGAAAACGGGATGCCCAGCTCGACCAGATCCGCACCTCCCTCCACGTAGGCGGCGGCGATCTGAGTGGCCGCATTCCGGGTCGGAAAGCAGCCCATCATGTAGGGCATCAGGGCCGCGCGGCCGTCGCTTCGCGCAGCGCTGAACGCCGCCCCGATGCGCTCCGCGCCGCTACTCATCGAGCGACGCCAACCCCAGAGTCGCCTCGGCCAAATCCTTGTCGCCCCGGCCCGACAGGCAGATGAGGTCAAGACCAGCACCATCCGCCGCGCCCGCAGCGCGTCCTGGGACGGCCGGTTCTCCTTCAAGCGTGGAATTCGCCATCAGCCAGGCGATCGCGTGGGATGACTCCAGCGCCGGGATGATTCCCTCGAGCCGGGTCAAGTCGCGGAAGGCGTGCAGAGCGTCGGTATCGGTAACTGCTTCGTAACGGGCCCGCCCGCTGTCGCGAAGCTGGGCGTGCTCAGGCCCGACCCCGGGATAGTCGAGCCCGGCGGAGATCGAGTGCGCCTCGAGGATCTGCCCGGACTGGTCGCTCAGGATCGATGAGAGCGAGCCGTGTAGGACGCCGGTCCGACCGGCACCGAGCGAAGCACCGTGACGACGATCCAGCCCCTCCCCCGCCGCCTCGACGCCGATCAACTGAACCGAATCGTCGGCGATGAAGGGCGTGAACATCCCGATCGCGTTCGAGCCGCCGCCGACGCAGGCGATCACCCGGTTGGGCAGCTCATCTTCCGCGGTCAGGACCTGCTCGCGCGCCTCCTCGCCGATGACGCGCTGGAGGTCTCGGACGAGTGCGGGGAAAGGCGCGGGCCCGACCGCCGAGCCGATGATGTAGTGGGAGTCCGCCGAGGTTGCGACCCAGTCGCGAATCGCGGCGCTGACCGCCTCCTTGAGCGTGCGCGCGCCGGACTCGACCGGCGAGACCTCGGCGCCGAGCAGCTTCATGCGCTCGACGTTTGGAGCCTGCCGTCGCATGTCCTCGGTGCCCATGTAGACGACGCACTGCAGGCCGAGCAACGCAGATGCGGTCGCGGCGGCCACGCCGTGCTGGCCCGCGCCGGTTTCTGCGATCACCCGCGTTTTGCCCATGCGTTTCGTCAGCAGCGCCTGACCGACCGCGTTGTTGATCTTGTGGGCGCCGGTGTGTGCGAGATCCTCGCGTTTGAGGTAGACGCGCCGGCCCACCAAGTCAGAGAGCCGAGCAGCGAGGTAGAGCGGCGTCGGACGGCCGACGAAATCGCGCAGCAGCCTGGAAAGCTCACGGTTGAAGCCGGCATCCGCACGGGCCTCTTCCCAGGCGGCGGTCAGTTCATCCAGCGCCGGGATCAGGGTTTCGGGTACGTAGCGGCCCCCGTAGGGGCCGAAGCGGGTCTCAATCGTGCTCATCGCGCCGGTTCAGGCTCGGCGGTGGACACGCTGACCGCCTCGAAGAAGGCGGCGAGCAGCGCGGGGTCCTTGCGGCCCGGCGCGGATTCGACACCGCTGGCCACATCGACACCCCAGGGCCTCGCGACGGCGATCGCTTCGGCCACGTTGTCGGGCGTGAGACCCCCGGCCAGCAGCATCGGAATCTCCGACCGGCGGCCGGCGACCAGGCCCCAGTCGAATCGTTCCCCGGTGCCTCCGTGGCGCTCGGGATGGTGTGCGTCCATCAGGTGGTACGCGACGCGGAAAGCGCCCGCCCCGCGCACCTCGTCCTGGCTGCGCACGCGGAAGGCCTTGATGACCGCAGCCCCCGTGCGCCTCGTCACCTCCTGGCAGAACGCCGGCCCCTCGTCGCCGTGCAGCTGCACCAGCGTCAGGCCCTCGTCGTCGACGGCTCGCGTGACCTCTTCGAGCGGGGCGTTGACGAATACCCCGGCGACCTCACAGCGGCGTCTCATCGCGGCGGCGATCTCAACGGCGGCTTCCGAAGGGCAGAAGCGCGGGCTCCCGCGAAAGTGGTTGAGACCGATCGCCCAGGCACCGCGCTCGGCAGCCGCCTCCGCGTCGGCGAGATTGGTGATTCCGCAGATCTTGACCCGCATCGATCTAGCTTGGCAGACCGGCCGGGGAAGCAGGCATGGAGCCCCGCAAGCGCCACCGCCCCCCGGGGGAGGTTGGGGGGCGGCGGCTGTCTGCGTCGTGTGCTCGAGGCCGAAGGAGGAGTCGCGGCCGCGAGCTTTGGGGAGAAGCTTGAGGGGTCCCTACGGAGCCTCCGGGGGGAATCCGGGAATCTCGGGGATGTCCGGAAGTGGCCGCTCTCGCTTTCCTTCAGCCGGCGCAGGAGCGTCAATCGCATCGGGCCGTTCGCCCAGGATCGCCGTGACGGTCAGGCGCTCGTCTCCGCGAACCAGATCGAGTTCGACCTGATCGCCGGGCTCGTGAGCGTCGACGGCGGCGATAACGTCGTCACCCGACCTGACCGGCTGATCGCCGATGGCCACGATCACATCGCCGCCGGCCGCGAGATCAGATCCAGCGACGCTGACCCTGCCCTCACCCTCCTCGATGCCCGCGTCGGCGGCGGGTCCGCCGGGAACAACCTCCTGGACGAGGGCACCGCTGGTGACATCGAGGTTGAGCACGTCCGCCAGGTCAGCGTCGACGTCGGCGACAGTCAGGCCCAGGTAAGCGTGGCTGACGTCGCCACTGGAGAGCAGCTGCTCGACCACCTCGCGCACGGTGTCGACCGGGACCGCAAAGCCGATGCCCACGGAGCCGTTGCCGCCTCCGGTTGCGATCTGGGAGTTGACGCCGATCACGTGGCCGCTCGCGTCGATCAACGGACCGCCGGAATTCCCCGGGTTGATCGGCGCGTCGGTCTGAATCGCCTCGCTGATCGTGAAGCTGTTGGGAGCCTGAATCTGGCGGTGGACGGCTGAGACGATGCCGCTCGTGAGGGTCCGGTCGAGACCGAATGGATTGCCGATGGCCACGACCGGGGCGCCAACCTCTATGTCAGAAGAACTGCCGAGCGTCAGGGGGTGCAGCTCAGAGGACGGTGCGTCGGCACGCAGCAGGGCGAGATCGGTCGAGGGATCAGAGCCGATCACCTCGGCGCTGACGGGTTCGCTGTCCTCACCGAATGTGACCTCGACTTCGTCGGCGCCCTCGACAACGTGTGCATTGGTGACGATGTGTCCCTCGGTGTCGATCACGAATCCCGAGCCCGTCGCGATGCCGCCGGCGCCCGGCTCGAGAGGACTTGACGGAGCGCTCCCGCCCGCCTCGACGTGAACGACGCCCTCGCCGGTGCTCGCGTAGATCTCGGCCGGAGTGCCTGTGGGCCGGCCGCCGTCGTCGCTGACGGGCTGCGTCGATGCGGATGCCAGCGGCGAATCCGCGCCGGTCGGCTCAGCGGCCGCGACCCAGCCCGCGGAGATCGCAACTGCCCCGAAAGCTGCGACGACCACGCCACCGGCGAGGCCGGACAACAGCGGCACACGGATCGCCCGCAGACGCGACTTCACGCGCCCTCCGTTGACGTCCGCTCCCGTCGTGCCGCCAGTGCCAGCCATTGGGGAAGCTTCGGGGGCGTCGCTAAAGACGCCCCCAAGCAAAGGTCAAAGGGCTCTAAATAGTTGGGAACGCGGGCGGGCTTCGTGGCTGGCGCCTCGGTGCGCTCGCTGGCTGCGTGGCGTCTTGAACGGCAGCATCGAGGGTGGAGGGGGTCAGGCGCCGGCCAGGCTCGAAAGGTGGGGTCCCACATGATGCGTCGAACTATTCGACGGAACGTGGGGGACCCCCCGATTTCGGCCTGATATCGCGTTCGTACGCGACTGCGGGCAGGATCCGGCGTTCACACGCAAGCGGGTATCGATTGCCGCCACGGCGACAGCCCAACCCCCTGCTAGGGCCCATCCGTCCTTTGGTGCCCGCCGGTGAAACCCACCGCAGCTCACCCCGGACCGGGCGCCCAGCACGAAGGCCTGCCGAACGCCAGCCGTCAGCCCTAGAGTTCGTGCTCCCGGGTCGCGTCTTCGCCGGGGGTCAGATCGCGGACGGCAGCCTCGGGGTCGGCGGCCTGCATCAGGGCTTCGCCGACCAGAACAGCGTCGGCTCCAATCCGCTCAAGCTCCTCGAGCTGCTCCCGGGTCGAAAAGCCCGATTCGGCGACGACGGTCTTGCCGGTGGGCACGTCGGTCATCAGCTCGGCCGTGCGGGTGATGTCAACGGAGAGGTCCTTGAGATTGCGGTTGTTGATCCCGATCACGTCGCAGTCGAGGGCCAGCGCGCGGTCCAGCTCGTCTGAGTCGTGAACCTCGACCAGGCAGTCGAGATCCAGGGCAAGCGCGGTTTCGTGGAGCTCGGCCAGACGGTCCTCGTCGAGGGCGGCGACTATCAGCAGGACGGCATCCGCGCCCCACACCGCCGCCTCGAAGAGCTGGTAGGCATCGACGGTGAAGTCCTTGCGCAGTATCGGCAGGCCACAGGCCTCGCGGGCGGCCCGCAGGTCGTCGAGCGAGCCACCGAAATGCCTCTCGTCTGTCAGTACGGATAGCGCGGCCGCGCCACCCCGCTCGTAGGCGCCGACGATCTCGGGCACCCCCGCACCCGGCCGGATCTCACCCGATGAGGGCGAACTCCGCTTGAACTCGGCGATCAGCGACAGCCCGGGGCGAACCAGCGCCTCGCTGAACGGACGGTCCTCACCGCGGCCGGCCAGCTGGCCCTCGAGCTCGCTCAGCGGAATCTCGGCACGCCTGCGCTCGACGCCGTCGCGAGCCGCGTCCACCAGTCGGTCGAGAGTGCTCACCCTTGTTGGGCTGCGAGCTCAGCGGTCAAGGTCACCAGCCTATCCAGGATCTCGCGCGCCGACCCTGAATCGATGGCAGCGGCCGCGCGCTCGATGCCAGCGGCCAGGTCGTCCGCAGCACCGGCGGCCATGATCGCGGCTCCCGCATTCAGCAGCACGACATCCTGGGCTGGACCGGGCTCCCCCGCCAGGACGGCCTTCGTCACGGCTGCGTTCTCCTCGGGACTGCCTCCCGCGATCTGCTCGAGCCCGGCCTCGCCGAGACCGAGCTCGCCAGGCTCGACGAACCATTCCTCGGTGCTGGAGCCGCGCACCTCGATGACCCGAGTGCGCGCGGCGAGACTGACCTCGTCGAGGCCGTCCTCGGCGCTGACGACGAGCGCACGCTCGCAACCGAGCCCGCCGAGCGCCTCCGCCACGGTCTCCTGGTAGCGGCGGTCGGCAATCCCGATCAGCTGGCGCGAGGCGCCGGCTGGATTGGTCAGCGGGCCCAGGAAGTTGAAGATCGTTCGCACCGCCAGCTCCTTGCGCACCCCGATGACGTGCTTCATGGCCGCGTGATGGCGCGGGGCGAACATGAAGCCGAAGCCAACCTCGTCGATGCAGCGTCCGACCGCTTCGGGGCTCCAGCTCGATATTGACTCCAAGCGCCTCGAGCAGGTCCGCCGAGCCCGAGCGGCTGGTGTTGGATCTGTTGCCGTGCTTGGCGACCGCGCAACCCGCTCCGGCCGCCACGAGTGCTGCGGTCGTCGAAATATTGAAGGTCGACGGACCCCCGCCCGTGCCGGCGGTGTCGAGGAGATCGTCGCGCTGACTGGATACCGACACTGGCGAGGCGCCGCATCGTCCGGGCCAGACCGACGAGTTCGGGCACCGTCTCACCCTTGGCGCGCAGGGCAATCAGGAAAGCGCCGGTCTGCACGCCTTCGGCACGGCCCTCCATGATCTCGTCGAGCACCGCACCGGCGTGATCGGCGGTCAGGTGCTCTCCGTCGCAGAGCGCGTCGATGGCGCGGCTGATGATGTCGTTGGGCATTCGGGCTTGCCGGTCAGTCGGAATGGGTGATGCCGCGCAACAGGAAGGTTTGCAGCATTTTCTTGCCGTCGGGTGTCAAAACCGACTCCGGATGAAATTGAACGCCCTCCGCCGGCAAGTCACGGTGGCGAACGCCCATAACGACATCGCCGAAGCTGGCTGTCCGCACGAGCTCATCCGGCAGGTCGGGGTCGGCGACGAGCGAGTGGTAGCGGCCTGCCACAAGTGGCTGCGGCAAACCACTGTAGATGCCGTGGCCGTCGTGCTCGACGGCGGCGTCCTTGCCGTGCACGGGTTCCCCTCGCACGGTACTGCCGCCGAAGGCCTCGACCATCGACTGATGACCGAGGCAGACGCCGAGCGTCGAGATCCCGGCCTCGGGGAAGGCCCTGGCGGCTTCGATCGAGATGCCCGCGTCCGTGGGCGTACAGGGCCCCGGCGAAATCACGACCCGGTCGGGGGCCGATGCAACCAGCTTCGTCACGTCTGCCTTGTCGTTGCGAACGACGTCGACCTCGGCGCCCAGCTCGCCCAGGAACTGGACGAGGTTGTAGGTGAACGAGTCGTAGTTGTCGATCACGAGGACCCGCATCGCACTCACGGCCACTCCGGCTGCGCGGCGGCCAGCTCGACGGCGCTGAAGATCGCCTTCGCCTTCTGCAGGGACTCGCGGTACTCGTAATCGGGCTTGGCGTCGGCCACGGTCCCGCCGCCAGCCTGGACGTGGACGTGCCCGTCCTTGATGACGACGGTGCGGATGTGGATCGCCGTGTCCAGGTCTCCGTTGAAGCTGAGGTAGCCGATCGCGCCACCGTAGGAGCCGCGCTTGTGCGGTTCGAGCTCGTCAATGATCTCCATCGCCCTGACCTTCGGGGCGCCGGATAGCGTGCCCGCCGGCAGCACGCTGCGCAGCGCGTCCATCGCCGAGACCCCGTCGCGAAGCGTCCCGGACACCTGGCTGACGATGTGAAACACGTGCGAGTAGGTCTCCACCGCCATCAGGACGTCGACCTTGACGGTGCCGTACTCGCTGACCCGGCCGAGGTCGTTGCGACCGAGGTCGACGAGCATGATGTGCTCTGCTCGCTCCTTGGGATCTGAGAGCAGTGCCTCCGCGTTGCGCCTGTCCTCCTCCTCATCGGCGCCACGCGGATACGTGCCGGCGATCGGTCGCGTCTCAACCCGCCTGCCGGTCACCTTTACGAGCGGCTCCGGAGAGGCGCCGGCGATCTGGAAGTCGCCGAACTCGAGGAAGTACATGTATGGCGAGGGGTTGACAGTTCGCAGAGCCCTGTAGATCGAGAACGCCTCGGCCGGAGCGGGCGCCGAGAAGCGCTGCGAGGGAACCACCTGGAAGGCGTCGCCAGCGTGCACGTATTCGATGATGCGGCTGACGTTGGCTTCGAACTGCTCGCGCGTCAGGTTGGAGGTGAACTCAACGGACCCATTGCCGGCATGGGACGGCGGTCCGACAACCGGCACCGGCTTCCGTAGTTCCTGGCGGACTTCGGCGATCGTCGCCTTCGCCCGCGCGCGCCCGTCCTCCTCTCCCCAGTCGTAGGCGAGAATCGTCAACTCGTGGCTGAGGTGGTCGAAGGCGAGCAGTACCTCGCAGACCATCAGCGCCATGTCGGGTAGACCGAGGGTGTCTGGATTGGGTTCGCCGAGATCCTCCACCGTCCGGACCAGGTCGTAACCCCAGAGGCCAACCGCCCCCCCGGGGAACGGCGGCAGCGCCTCGTCATCCGCCAGCCGGAAGCTCTCGACGAGGCGGGCGGCCGCCGCGTACGGATCGGGCTCGTCGCTCTCGGCCCGCTCACCGCCGGCCGTGGTCACAAGCGTGCCGTCGGACCAGCGCACCTCGATCCGCGGCCTGAAGCCGAGGAACGAGTAGCGGCCGACACGACCCTGCTCGGCCGACTCGAGCAGGAAGCAGGGACCGCCGTCGCGCAGCTTGAGAAAGGCCGAAACCGGGGTCTCGCAATCGTCGACGAAGCGCTCGATCACCGGCGTTACGCGCGCCGGACCCTCACCTGCGCCGGGCATTGAGTTCCTCCATCACGGTTTCGAGGGCGACGTCGCGGGAGCGCAGCAGCACGAGCAGGTGGTAGAGCACGTCCGCGGCTTCGGAGGCGACGCGCTCATCGCTCTCCTCCCGCACCGCCCGGCTGACCTCCTCAGCCTCCTCCATCACCTTCTCGCCGACGCGAACCGGATCGTCGAGCAGCTCGACCGTATAACTCCCTTCAGGGCGCTCGCGCTGGCGCTCGGTCAGGGTGCGCTCGAGCACCGGCAGCGCTTCGTGAGCCGCAACGGCGGGGGCGCCGTCGAACCCACGGTAAAAGCAGCTGCGCTCGCCCGTGTGGCAGGCCGGCCCGGCGGATTCAACGAGCGCCACTATCGCGTCGGCATCGCAGTCGTAGCGCAGCTCACGCACGCGCATCGTGTTGCCCGACGTCGCGCCCTTGTGCCAGAGCTCCTGCCGCGAGCGGCTATAGAAATGCAGTTCTCCGGTTTCGCGCGTGCGTGCCAGCGATTCGGCGTTGGCGTAGGCAAGCGTCAGCACCTCGCCCGTGTTCCAATCCTGGGCGACGCACGGCACCAGGCCCTCGCCGTCGAAGCGGATCGTTGCTTCCTCTGACATGCCCTGAGTCTAGGTGCGCGGACCGAACGCCCTAGGGGGAGTCCAGCCACTCGGCCAGGCATCGAGCCCGGCCACGGCAAGCGCCTCCTGCGGCGAGGTGTACCACTCGAGCGCCGCGAGCTCGTCGCCCTCGAAAGTCATCAAGTGTCCGAAGGCCGCGTCGATCGGCGCGCCGCTGGTCACACCCTTGGCGCGAACCCGCAGCCGGATCACCACCCGATCGCCGTGCTCGACGATCTCCTCGGGCACCATCTCCGTGTCTTCGAAGGCTGAGACCAGCCCCTGCAGGGCCTCGCCGAATTCCTCGCGCCCGCGGCGCACCCCAGGCTCGACGGCATACGAGGGATTGCGCCATTCGACGTTCTCCGACGTTTCTTCCAGGATGGCCCCCACTTCGCCACGACCCACGCGCTCGTAGCTCCGCAGCACCCGCTTGACGCGCTCGCTCTCCATCGTCCGAAGCTAGTCGATCCCGAGACGGTCCAGAAGGGCCTCGTCGCGCCGCCAGCGTTCTCGCACCCGCACCTGCAGGTCCAGGTAGACGCGCGTGCCGAGCTCGCGCTCGAGCTCCTTGCGGGCGGCTGTGCCGATGTCGCGGATCATCCTGCCGCCCTTGCCGATCAGGATTCCGCGCTGGGACTCGGACTCGACCCAGAGCTGGGCGCGCACCCGCGTCAACCCGTCCTCCGGCTCGGCCAGCTCCTGCACCGAGACCTCAACGGCGTGGGGAATCTCCTCGCGGGTTCGCCGCAGCACCTGCTCGCGGATCAGCTCGGCGACGTGAATATCGCTGGCCTCGTCGCTGCGGCTCCCGGGCGGGTAGAGCAGCGGGCCCTCTGGCAGCAGCTCCGCTAGGCGCTCGATCAGCTCCCCCAAACCGGTTCCCGCCTTGGCGGACACGGGGAAGATCTCATCGACGATCTCGAGTTCGGCCGCGTCAGAGAGCACTTTGACGAGCTCCGGCGGCGACACGCGGTCGATCTTGTTGACGGCGCAGATCACAGGCGTGCCGCTCTCGGCTGAGAGCATCTGCCGAGCGATGAAGCGGTCGCCCGGCCCGACGCCCTGCTCAGCGTTGACGACGAGCAGCACGGCATCGGCGTCTTCGAGTTCGCGCTGGACGCGGCGCTGCATGCGGCGGGTGAGGACGTCGCGGGGCCGCTGCACGCCGGGCAGATCGACGAGCACCATCTGCCAGCCGGCGTCGACGTCTGTGGCTATGCCGCGGATCGCCCGGCGGGTCGTCTGAGGCCGATCTGAAACGATCGCGATCTTGGCACCGACGATCGCGTTGGCGAGCGTCGACTTGCCGACGTTGGGCCGGCCGCCGAGGCCGACGAAACCCGAACGGCTCGAGCTCATCCGCGAAGTCCCGCCAGCACGGAGTCCTGAAGCGCCAGCATCTCGCCGCCGTCCCGCTCGTGGTCGTGCCCGCAGAGGTGAAGGATCCCGTGAACCGTGACCTCGACCAGGTCCGCCGAGTGCTCCGGGCAGATGACGACATCCCCCAGCTCGCGTGGTCCCGGTATCTGCTCAGCCCCGTCGATCGGGAAGGACAGCACGTCCGTGGGGCTGTCGATTCCCCGGTGCTCGCGGTTGAGGGCGCGCATCCGCTCCTCCTCGACGAGCTGGACCGACAGGTGCCCGTCGGCGATCCCAGCCGCCTCGAGCGCGGCCGCGGCCGCCGCGCGCAGGCTCGCCGGAACGTCAGCGAGATCGGTCAAGGCGCTCAGCTGCTTTCGCCGCGCTTGTGTTCGGAGCGCTCGGAATAGCTGCCGTAAGCAGCGACGATCTGTTGCACGAGCCGGTGCCGGACGACGTCCTCACTCCCGAAGCGGATGAAGGCGATGTCATCGATGTCGGCCAGGATCTCGCCGATCACGACCAGGCCGGAGCGCTGGTCCCGGGGCAGGTCGATCTGGGTGACGTCACCGGTGACCGCCATCCGCGAGCCGAATCCGAGCCGGGTCAGGAACATCTTCATCTGCTCCGGGCTCGTGTTCTGAGCCTCGTCGAGGATCACGAAGGCGTCGTTGATGGTCCTCCCTCTCATGAATGCCAGCGGGGCCACCTCGATGATCCCCTTCTCGAAGTAGTTGTTGACCCGGTCGGGATCGAGCATGTCGTAGAGCGCGTCGAAGAGCGGGCGCAGGTATGGGTCGACCTTGGCCTGGATGTCACCGGGGAGAAAGCCGAGCCGCTCCCCCGCTTCGACTGCCGGCCGGGTCAGGATCACGCGGCTGACGTCGCGGGCTTCGAGCGCGGCGACTGCCATCGCGACGGCCAGGAAGGTCTTGCCGGTGCCGGCGGGGCCGATGCCGAAGGTGATCGTGTGGTTTCGGATCGAGTCGACGTAGCGCTTCTGGTTGACCGTCTTCGGGGCGACCTTGGTTCCCCGGTGGCGCCAGATCGTGTCCTCGAGCACGCGTGCGGGGCTCTCGTCCTGGTGCAGGGCGCCGGCCACCGAATCGATTGTGTCCGGGGCGATCTCGTGCCCGCGCTCGATCAAGCCGACTAGTTCGTCGACGATCGTCTCAGCCGAGCTGACTTCGCCGGCGCCGCCCTCGAGGGTGAGGACGTTGCCGCGCAGGTAGAGCTCGCAGTCAACGCGCTCCTCGAGTTCGCGCAGAACGGCGTCGGCCGAACCGGCGAGCTCCGCGGCCACCTGGTTGTCGAGGGTCAGCTGGCGGCGAGCCAAGCGCCTATCCCTGGCCTAGCGCCGCGCGCACGGTGGCGCTGACACGCTTGCCGTCCGCTCGTCCGTCCACCTTGGGCATCACTACGCCCATCAGCTTGCCCATATCAGCCGGACCGCTCGCCCCCGATTCCTCGACGGCTTCGGCAACCAGCTTCTCGAGCACGTCGTCGGCGAGCTGCTCCGGTAGGTAGGCCTCGATCAGCGTCGCCTCAAACTCCTCCTCGACCGCTCGATCCTCGCTGCCTGCGCCTCGATACGCCTCGGCGGCTTCCAGGCGGCGCTTGTGCTCACGGCGCAGCACCGCGAGCTCGTCTCCCTTGCCGAGCTTGTGTTCCTGCAGCAGGGCGCTGGCGAGAACGCGTAGCGTGCCGACGCGCTGCTTCTCGCGCGCCTTCATCGCCTCACGGGTGTCAGTCTGGATCTGCTCGAGGATCGTCATTCGTTCAAGACTAGACGCCGGGCTGCTCGATGCCCTCGATCCGGCCGAGCGGAAGCTGCAGGAAACGCGTGCCGAGCTCGCGGAAGGGTTCGATCTCGCCGCTGCAGAGAAAGCGGTAGTCACCTTCGCCCTTGCGCTCCGACAGCAGGTCACCGGCTTCGAGGATGCGCTGTGCGGCTGCCGCGACGGCGTGACCGGCGCTGACCAGGCGCACGTCACGGCCGAGGATTCGCTGCAGCATCGGTGCCACGAGCGGGTAGTGCGTACTGCCCATAACCACGGTGTCGACATCGGCTCGCTGTAGGGGAGCGCAGTAGGAGCGCACCGTGTCGACCACGCCTTCGTCGAATGGAAAGCCGTTCTGGATGATCGGAGCGAGATCTGGGGCCGCGACCTCCGTGACCTCCAGCGCCCGCCCCTGCCTGGCAAGTGCAGTCCGATAGGCGCCGCTCTCGACGGTCGCCGGCGTCGCGATCACCCCGATGCGACCCGAGTCCGAGATCGCCGCCGCCACCTCGGCAGCGGGATCGACCACGCCGATCGCCTCGACGCCGCTGACCGCGGCGATCTCGACGGCGACGTCGAGACCGGCGGCGGTGGCGGAGTTGCAGGCGATCACCAGCAGCTTTGCGCCGCGATCGAGAAGCAGCCTGGTGTTGCGCTCGACGTAGCCGCGAAGCTCGTCGCGGGTCTTGGTCCCGTAGGGGAAGTGGACACTGTCGCCGAGGTAGACGAAATCCTCCGCGGGCAGCGAGACGAGCAGCTCGTGCAGGACGGTGAGGCCACCGACGCCCGAGTCGAAGACGCCGATCGGCAGGCTGCGGTCACTCATCGGCGTTCGAACAGCTGCGCTGCCCACCCCCCGGATTCCAGCCGCTCGGATTCGCCGAGGCCGTGGGCGGCAAACGCGCGGGCAACCGTCTCTGCTTCGGAGAGCAGGGTTCCGGAACTTACGAGGCGCTCGGGCGCCTCCTGCAGACGCTCGGCGACCGCGACCAGGATCGGCGTGGTCAGGTTGGCGACGACCGTCGCCGCGGTCGGCGCCGGCTGCTCGCGCAGGTTCAGGCGGGATAGTTCGATGGCGACACCGTTCAGCGAAGCGTTCTCGTCCGCTGCTTGAAGCGAGGCGAGCTCGCTGTCGCAACCGCTGACCGGGTCGAACCCAAGCTTGGCTGCAGCGATCGCGAGCACTCCGGAGCCGGTTCCCCAATCGACCAGCGGCCCTCCTGCGCCGCCGCCATCCGCCACTTCAATCAGCAGTTGCAGGCACATCCGCGTCGTGTGGTGGGCCCCGGTACCGAATGCCCTGCCCGGATCGATCACAACCTCGAGCAGACCGCCTGTTGGAGGGTCGCCTCCGGCGCCGGTCTCCCAGGAGGGGCGCACCAGCAGGCGCTCGCCCACCAGAACCGGCCGGTGAAAATCGCGCCAGCTGTCAGCCCAGTCGTCGGGAATCTCCTTGGTCTCGATCTCGACGAGCTCGCCCCCCGCCGCTGCCTCGAGGTCAGGGAGCTCGGGGAGCTCACCCGGCGCGCCGTAGATCGCGAACTCGACGAAGCCGTCACCGCGCTCCTCCTCGACTCCGTCAGGCACCAGCTCGAGCAGCTCTGCGAGCACGCGCTCGGAGTGCTCCGGGCTGCATCTGACCGCGAGCCTGATCACCGGAGCGCTCGTTTCATCGCAGCGCGCGCTTGACCTTCTTGAAGAGTCCCTCGCGCTGTGGCCCCAGATTGTCCGGCGTCAGGGTCTCCCCCAGGCTGCGGGCCAGCTGCGCCTGGTTCTCGTCGAGGTTGGTCGGGACGATCACCCTGAAGACGACGTACTGGTCGCCTCGGCGGGGATTGCGAATCCCGGGCAAGCCATGCCCGCGCAGCGGCAGCTGCTCGCCGTGCTGAGTGCCGGGTGCGACCTCGACGTCGTGACTGCCTTGCAGTGTCTGCACCGCAAGGGTGGCGCCGAGCATCGCGTCCGTTGCCGGCAGGTCGACGACGCTGATCAGGTCCTGGCCCTCGCGCTGAAACCGTTCGTCCTCCTGCACTCCGACGACCACGTAGAGATCGCCGGGCGGACCGCCGGGCTGGCCGGCATGCCCGGATCCCGTGATGCGGATCCGCTGCCCTGTCTCGATCCCGGCGGGCACGTCGACGTCGAGGCGGCGGGTCGTCGGGGTCCGGCCGACGCCTGAGCAGACGCCGCACGGCTCCTCAGGCGCCTTGCCGGTGCCGGTGCATCGCTCGCAGGCGACGGCTCGCACCATCTGTCCGAAGGCGGTGTTGCTGACCTGGCGCAGCTGCCCGGCGCCCCCGCAATCCGGGCAGGTGACGATCGGGGTGCCCGGCTCGGCGCCGTTGCCGCGACAGTGCTCACAGGCGCCGACAGCCTCGAACTCGAGCTCACGGGAGGCGCCGGAAAGCACCTCGTCGAGGGTGACCGAAACCTCGACGGCGATGTCGCCGCCCCCCGCCGGGCCTCGGCGGCCGCCGAAGAGGTCGCCGAAGAGCGGATCTGAGCGACCGAAGAACGCGGCGAAGATGTCCTCGACGTTGCCTGCCGTATGCGGTGAGAAGCCACCGCTGCGCAGGCCGTCGTGCCCAAATGCATCGTAGGTGCGCCGCTGGTCGGGATCGGAGAGCACCTCGTAGGCCTCGGCGGCCTCCTTGAACTTGCTCTCCGCTTCAGGATCGTGGCTGTTGACGTCGGGGTGCAGCTCGCGCGCGAGCACGCGAAAGCGCTTCTTGATCTCGGCGGCGCTGGCGCCCCGCTCGACCCCGAGCACCTCGTAATAGTCAGTCCCAGACAAGCGGCTCAGCCCTCGTAGACGGATTCGAAGAAGCGAGAAAGCTCGCCGGCGGCATCGCGCACCGAGGCGATCGCTGTGGCGTAGTCCATGCGCAGGGGACCGACCACGCCGACGGTTCCGAGGTTCCTGTAGCCGAGCCCGTAGTTGGCGCCGACGACGCTGACCGTGCGCATTTCCGGTTCCGGGTTCTCGCCGCCGATCCAGAGGAACACGGAGCGCTCGTCGAGCGCGGAGCGGAGCATCTGCAGCAGCGTCGCTCGGCGCTCCAGCGTGCGCATCAGCTCGTCGGCGCGGGGCAGGTCGCCCACGTGCTCCGCCGACAGCAGGCGCGCGGTCCCATCCAGGTAGACGGTTGCTTCCACCTCGGACTCCAGATCGGTGAAAGCGCTGCGAAGTTCCGCGAGGAAGGTCGCCTCGGTCCGACCCAGGTCCGGATCCCCGAGGCGGCTGAGCGCCGTCCGCGCCCCCAGACCCAGGCCGGAGAGCTGCTCGTTGAGGTAACTCGAAGCCCACTCGACCAGGCCGACATCAACCGGCTTTTCGAAGCTGAAGACGCGCTTGGTGACCGAGCCGCTCGAGGTGATCACCACGACCATCACCACCTTCGGCTGCAGGCGCAGCACCTCAACGCGATGAATTCGGGCGCTGGTCGGCGGCGGAGCGGTCGCCAACGCCATCAGATCGGTGGCGTGCGACAGCGCCGCGGTCGTCTCACGCATCGCCTCTTCGACCTCGCGTCGAATCTGTGCCAGCCGGGGCTCCGTCTGGGAAGCCGGCTTGCGAGCCTCCGACGCCAGGATCGTGTCGGCGTATATGCGGTAGCCGGCATCCGTGGGCACCCGGCCTGCCGACGTGTGGGGATGACCGAGGAAGCCGTCGCGCTCCAGCGCCGAGAGCTCGGCCCGGACGGTCGACGGCCCCCATTCGACGTCGGCGCGCTCGGCGATCAACTTGGATCCGACCGGACGCCCGGTTTCGAGGTGAGCGTCGACGACTATGCCGAGGATGCGCTGCTGTCTCTCGCTGAGCATGAGATTGATTCTAGGAGCGCTCCGCGCGCCCCCGGCTGGATCTATGCAGGCGGTCCGAACCAGGTGGTCAGCGCCCCAGCAAGTCCCAGGTCCGTCCCCTCACCCACCCAGGCCACGTGACCGTCGGGCCGAACCAGCACCGCGGCCGGGGCTGTGACCTCGCCGAGCACCGGAAGCTGCCACGGTCCGCCGCACTCGGCGTCGACCAGCTGGACCCGATCGGCCCAGGGGGTGATCTGGAAGCCGCCGGGTTCGCCGAGGTGCAGAAGCAGCGGCCGGGCGCCGTGCAGCAGGGTGAAAACACGCATCGGGCCGTCGGCGGTGAGGAGATCGAGATCAGGCATGCGACGCCCGAGCAGCGGGTGTCCCTCGCCGAGGTCGTAGCGAACGTCCAGACCGAACATCATCGCGGCGAATCGCCTGCGCGGCGCCTCGTCCGCCATCAGGACCTCGCTGATGGTGTCGCGCAGGGCCTCCGTGCGTTCGTCCGAGCGGCGCAGCGCGACGTGCGCCATCGTGGTGCGCAGCAGGCGGGCGGCGACCGGGTGACGCTCGGCGTGATAGGTGTCCAGGAGAGTTTCCGGGGATGTCCCCTTGGCCACCTGGGCCAGCTTCCAGCCCAGGTTCACCGCATCATGCACTGCGTACTGAAGGCCCTGTGCGCCATCCGGTGAGTGCACGTGCGCGGCGTCGCCGGCCAGCAGCACCCGCCCGTCGCGGTAGGTCGCTGCCTGTCGGGTCATATCGGTGAACCTGGAGATCATCGTGGGACTGTGGACCCCGTAGTCGGTCCCGTAGACGGAGGTCAGCGCCTCCCTGAGATCCTGCAGGGTGGGTTCCGCGGACCCGACCTGCGCCTCGGTCAGCATCACCCCCACCGGGCCGCTGTCCGCGTAAACGATCTCGCCGTCGCGGATCTCGTAGTCCACCCTGCCGAGGGCATGCATGCCGACGGCGTCGTGGCGGATGCCCCACTCCTGCGGCGGCTCGGCCAGCTCAACGGTGGCGATCAGGCTGCTTGTCGTCGGATCCCACCCCGGGAACTCGATGCCGGCCGTCTTGCGGATCAGACTGCGTCCTCCGTCGCAGCCGACGAGATACTGCGCCCGCAGCGACTTGCCCTCTGCCAGCTCGACGTCGACGCCGGTTTCGTCCTGGGCGAGACCCGTCACCTCACGTCCGCGATAGAAGCTCACCGGCAGTTCGCCGACCCAGCCGGCCAGGATGCGCTCGATGTGCTTCTGCCAGAGCCCGAGCGAGTAGGGATGCCGGGTGGGAAAGTCGCTGATGTCGAAGGAGGCCCCGGAGAACTGCCCAACCTGGACCACCTGTCCCTCCGCGAGGAACCGGTCGGCGATTCCGCGCTGATCGAGGATCTCGATGGTGCGTGAGTGCAGGCCACCCGCGCGTTGGCCTGGGAGGTCCTGGCTCGGGCGCCGCTCGACAATCGCGACGTCGACACCCGCCAAGGCCAACTCGCCCGCCAGCATCAGCCCTGCCGGGCCTCCTCCGGCGATCACCACCGCATGTTCGGCGATCACTGACATCTGCCCTCCATTCCGTTGGATTTGACGCCTCGGCCGGGCGTTTATAGAGCACATCTCGGGGGTTCATGAGGCCCTGCGAGTTGATATAAATTGGGGGTGGAAAGGAGCGGGGAGGCTCCCTTCGGGTTGGCGTCCGCGGCCGACGGGCAACTTGGCCGGCAAGGCCTGACCCGCCTCAGTCCCCGCCCAGCTCCAGCACGGACAGGAACGCCTCCTTCGGCACCTCGACGTTGCCCACCTGCTTCATGCGCTTTTTGCCCTTCTTCTGCTTCTCGAGCAACTTGCGCTTGCGGGTGACGTCGCCACCGTAGAGCTTGGCCGTGACGTCCTTGCGCAACGCCTTGACGGTCTCGCGCGCCAGCACGCGTGAGCCGACGGCGGCCTGGACCGGAACGTCGAAGAGCTGCCGGGGGATCGTCTTGCGCAGTCGCTCGACCAGCGCCTGGCCGATATGAAAGGCATTGTCCTTGTGGACGATCACCGAGAGCGCGTCCACGCGCTCGCCGGCGAGCAGGATGTCCAGCTTGACCAGTTCGGAGGCGCGGGTTCCGATCGGCTCGTAGTCAAGCGACGCGTAGCCAGCCGTTCGCGACTTGAGCTGGTCGTAGAAGTCGAGCACCACGTCGCCGAGCGGCAGGTCGTAGCGGATCTGGACGCGCTCGGGTGAGAGGTAGTGCATGTCAACGTGGTCGCCGCGGCGGCTCTGGCAGAGCTCCATGACGGCCCCGATCTGATCAGACGGACAGACGATCGAGGAGCGGATGAAGGGCTCGCGAATCTCCTCGATGATCCCGGGATCCGGCAGCTCCACCGGACTGTGCACTTCGACCTCTTCGCCGTTGGTCAGCGTCACCTCGTACTGAACGGTCGGGGTCGTCGCCAGCAGGTCGATGTCGTACTCGCGCTCCAGCCGCTCGCGGACGATGTCCATGTGCAGGAGCCCGAGGAAGCCGCACCTGAACCCGAAGCCGAGCGCCTGTGAGGTCTCCGGCTCGTACGACAGCGCGGCGTCGTTCAGCGAGAGCTTGTCGAGCGCGTCGCGCAGGTCGTCGTAGCGGTCGGTGTCAATCGGGAAGAGGCCGCAGAAGACGACGGGGCGCACCTCGCGGTAACCCGGGAGCGGATCGATGCCGGGCCGGGCGCGAGACGTCAGCGTGTCGCCGACGCGAAGCTTGGCGACATCCTTGATCCCCGTGATGATGTAGCCGACCTCGCCTGCATTGATCCCTTTGGCACCCACCATCGCAGGGGTGAAGAAGCCCAGCTCGTCGATGTCGGCCTGCGTGCCGGTCTGCATCGCGTCGATCTGCTCACCCTTGGAGAAGGAGCCGTCGATCATGCGGACGTAGGCGACGACGCCTCGGTACTGATCGAACTCGGAGTCGAAGATCAGCGCCCGGGGAGGCGCCTCGGGCACTCCCTCGGGCGGCGGGACCTTGGCGACGATCGCCTCCAGCACCTCCGCCACGCCGTCACCCGTCTTGGCCGAGATCTTGAGGATCTCCGACGGATCACCTCCGATCAGGTCGGTGACCTCTCTCGCCACCCGCTCGGGGTCGGCGCTCGGAAGATCGACCTTGTTGAGTACCGGAACGATCTCGAGCCCGGCCTCGACGGCGGCGTAGGTGTTGGCAACCGTCTGGGCCTCGACGCCCTGCGCGGCGTCAACGACAAGCACCGCCCCTTCGCAGGCGGCCAGCGAGCGCGAGACCTCGTAGGAGAAGTCGACGTGGCCAGGCGTGTCGATCAGGTGCAGGTTGTACGTCTGGCCGTCCTTGGCCAAGAAGGCGACCCGGACGGCCTGCGCCTTGATGGTGATCCCCCGCTCGCGCTCGAGGTCCATCGAGTCGAGCAGCTGCGGCATGTGATTGCGCGGATCGACGGCCCCGGTGATCTCGAGGATGCGGTCAGCCAGCGTCGACTTGCCGTGGTCGATGTGGGCGATGATCGAGAAATTCCGAATGCGCTCCATTGAGCGAATGAGTATGGCGGGACGGCCGAACGCCCCGCCACGCACAAACGAGGCCGCCCGGGGGCGGCCTCGTAGCGAGGGGCCTGACCCGAGGGGTCTGACCCCGAGGGGTCTGACCCAGAGGGACAGAGGGTGCGATAACGCGGTTAGTGAGCGGGGCTGGGTGCCTGCGGCCACTGCTTCAGCGCCGGCAGGGGGTCGTGTGCGTCCCCCATCGGATCGCGGCCGTCGCGGATCTCGAAGTGCAGGTGGTCGCCCCAGCAGGAACCGGTGCAGCCGACTGCGCCGACGCGCTGACCAGCCTCCACATGCTCGTCAGCCTCGACGAGCGGCGCGGACTCCATGTGCATGTAGACGTAGGTGCGATCGCGCTTGCGATCGTAGATCGCCAGATGGTTGCCCTGAGCGCCATCTGTGCCGACGTCGACGACGGCACCTTCGGAGACAGCCACGAGCGGCGTCCCTGCCGGCGCGAACACGTCCTGACCTGCGTGGGTGTGTCCGCTGCGCGAGGCGCCGAAGATGGCCTGGGAGTCGCCGTAGTCCGACCGCCCGACGATCGGGTGGTAGGGACCAAAGTCCGCCGCGGTCATTGCGGTGCGAACCTGCTCCCAGGCCGTCTCGGCCCGGGCGGCAGCGTTCAAGGGCGTCTGCTCGGCGCCCAGAGGGTCCTCGGGGTCGACCTCCGCGGCCAGAGCCGGCACGGCCATTGCGGCGCCGGCGCCGATGGCGATCGCGGCTGTCCAGATTCGGGTCTTGCGGTCCATGCGTACGTCACCTCTTCCTTGCGTGAATACGTCAAGCGGCGGGCAGCTGCCTGCCACCGGTTTCGCCCCTCGTCTTGCGTGGAGGCGTCGGCGCCGCCAAGAGGGGCGCCAGGTCAACCGCCCGCAGTGCCCTCGGGCACGCATCTGGACGGCAGCGCCGTCCGGGCGGTTACGACTAGATCAACACCTTGGCCCAGCGGCAGCGACGCTCGTGTGACCCACGTCACATTGCAAGGGGTGCTGCGGTTCGTGCCTGGCTAGGCGTCGCGGCGACGCCTGAAGAGCGACCAGATCTGCGCCGCTTCGGGCACGCGCAGCACCGTAATGGCCACCCCGTAGACCGCGGCTCCCGCCCCGAGAGCGACGCTCATCGCGAGCAGCTGGGCGCCAAGATCGCGTCCGAGCGCGTCGTCGAGGAACTCCCAGGTGAAGTAGCTGACCGCGGCGAGAACCGCGGAGGCGGCCGTTACCCGAACGGTGGTGTTGAGCAGGCGCCCCAGCTCGAGGCCGCCCAGCTGGCGGCGCAGCACGATCGCCTGGGCGGCCACGCTGACCGCGGTGGCGACCGCCGTGGCGGCGACGATGCCGGCAACCTCGAACTCGCCGTAGAGCGCGAGCGCGAGCAACGCCGTCAAGGCGAGGTTGAGCGCGGCGATCGCGCTCGGCACCCAGGGTCGCTGGAGGCTGAAGAAGGTGCGTGTCAGCAACAGGAAGACGCCGTTGAACGGCAGCGAGAACGCGAACCAGAAGAGCGCGGTCGCAACCAGCTCCGTCTGTGAGGCGTCGAACTCCCCACGCTCGTAGACGAGCCGGATCATCGGCTCGGAGAGCACCAGGATCGCCGCCGTCGCCGGGATCAGCAGCAGTGCGATCTGACGCATTCCGTTGGCCATCGTCGCCCGTAGGCGACCGAAGTCGGCGCGGGAGGCGAGTCGAGCCAGGGTCGGAAAGAGCACGGTAGCGACGGCTACCGAGAACACGCCCTGGGGAAGCATGTAGATGCGGAAGGCCTTGTCGATCCCGGCCGGCGCCCGCTCTGCGGTGACCGGGTCGGCGATCAGCGTGCCGAAAAAGCTGTTGATCAGCAGGTTGAAATTGATCAAGCCAAGGCTGATCGTGACCGGCAGCATCAGGATCAGCACGCGCCGCACCCCGGGCGAGCGCCAGTCGAAGACCTTCATCAGCCGGAAGGGCGTGTTGCGGGTGTCCAGCGCCTGGACAGCGAACTGAACCACCGTCCCGACCAGGATCCCGGCGGCGTAGACGTAGATCTCGTCCTGCGACGGGAAGGCCGGGATGAAGCCGACGAGCACGGCGATGATCGCCAGATTCCAAAACAGCGGCGAGAGCGCGAAGACGGCGAAGCGCCCGTAGCTGTTGAGAATGCCCGCGGCGATCCCGGTGACGCCGAGCACGATCAGGATCGGGAAGAGAAGCTGCGAGAGCGCGACCACGAGGTCGAGTTGCTCCCCGTCGTAGCCGGGCGCGAACAGCGGCATGATCACGGGCGCAAGCAGGATGAACAGCGCCGTCACCGCCGAAAGCACGAGCGCCATCAGATAGAAAAGCGTCGAGGCGAGACGGAAGGCTTCCTGCTTGTTGCCCCGCTCCAGCTGCTCCGTGAAGATCGGGACGAAGGCGGCCTGGATAGCGGCGTCGGCGAACAGGCTTCGAACAAGATTGGGCAGCTGGAAGGCGATCGTGAAGGCCGACATGGGCCCCTTGATGCCGAAGTAGCTGGCCGCCACGACCTCTCTGACGACGCCTGCAAGCCGGGAGGCAGCCGTCGCGATCGAGAAGAACGCCGTTGACCGCGCCAGCCGTCCAGCCCGCCTGGGACCCTCCTCAGGCGCCGGTGTCACGGTCGCCTCCGCCTCGATTTCCGGCTGGTTTGCCACGGCCCGGCGCTATAGTCCTCGACCGTTCGATGGCGAATATCGACTCACAGAAGAAGCGGATCCGGCGCACCGAGCGTGAGCGCCAGGAGAACCTGCGCCTGCGCAGCTCCGTGAAGACCCATTTCCGCCGCCTCGAGCGGGCTGCCGCCGCAAACGAAGACGCCGATGAGCAGCACAGGCTGCTCGTCTCCCGCATCGACAAGGCTGTGCAGAAGGGCGCCCTGCACGCCAACACCGGCGCCCGCAAGAAGAGCCGCGCCGCCCGCATCCGCGCGCAGGCCGGCGCCGGCGCCTAGTTCCGCGACTACCCTCCACCCGCCGCAGCCCTGACGCTGAGGGCGAGCGCAGTCTCGTCCGCGTAATCAGAGCCCCCGCGCGACCACCACTCGAGGTCGGCCGTCACGCAAACCGCAGCCCGCAGCTCCGAGGCGGTCGCGTTGCGAACGCTGCGAACGAGCATCTTTGCCGCGTAGGGGTTCATCCCGAGGCTCGACTCGATCTGCTTGGGCGGGACGCCGGCCTCGAGCCGCTCAACTGCCGTAACGGCTTTGCGCAACCGGCCCGCTATCGCATAGACGAGCTGCGCGACGCTCGCCCCCTCGGCGCCGAGCCGCTCGGCCGTCGCCATCGCAGCGCCGGCTCGGCGCTCGACGACCGCGTCGGAAAGCGACCATGTCATCTCCTCCGATGTGTCCGCGATCATCGCGACGAGGTCTTCGGCAGTGACCCGCCCGTCGGCCACGGCCCAGAGCGCCAGGCGGTCGAGCTCCGTCGCCAGCCGGACGGTGCTCTCCCCCATCCGCTCCACCAGCAGTCGCGCCGCGTCGCGGTCGAGCTGCAGGCCGCGACCGCGAGCCTCCTGGATCAGCCAGGCCGGCAGCTCCCGCGGCTTGGGCGCTTCGTATGTGAGCAACTCCCCGCCGCAGGCGCGCACGGCATCGACCAGCGGCTTCGGTGCAATGCCGTGCGCAACGAACACCACGGTCGTGTCGGGATCGGCTTCGGGGAGCCGCGCACCAACCTCTTGCGCCTGGCTCTTCGTCCAGCGATCGACGTGGCCGACGAGCAGGTAGCGGCGCGACCCGAGCAGCGACATCGCGCCCAGGGCGCCGATCAGCGCCGTCGCGTCGGGTGGACCCTTGCCGTCGGGTGGGTCGAACGACTCCAGCGCGGCCCCCCCGCCTTCGCGCTCGGCACGCTCACGCAGCCGACCCAGCGCGGTGGTGATCTTGGCGTCGTCGCCACCGGCAATCAGGTACGCGGGCTTGATTTCTGCGGCGGCCATGAGGGCAATGAGTCTATGCATGGCTCCGGGCGGTCTTCCACGGGCACGGTCCGGATCAAATGCTGCCGACGAGGACAGACAGCGCTCCCAGTGAAACGGAGGCCAGGCCGGCGATCAGCAGTTCGTCGTCAGCGCCCCGGCCCCTGATCGCGCGCATGAAGGCGAGCAGTGCGGTGAGCGCGGCAAGTCCGGCAGAGGTCCAGCCGCAGAAGAGAACGAGCGCATGTGCTCCCGCGGATCCCTCGAAGCAAACCCGGCCGGGGTCGAGGGTGACCTGGTCGCACAGCGACCAGTCTCCAGCCCGGTTCATCAGGCTGATCATCAGGCTGCAGGCGAAACTGAAGACGACGGCAATCGCCGCGGCGAACCAGCGCGAAATGTCATCGCCTCTCCCCGCAGGCTGTTCATGTGCAGTCACCGCCGTCGATCATAGGCGCCCGAAATCATCGCTCCGGTCGCGCCGCCGGGTAGGCCCCCGCGTCCACGGTGATCTCGATTTCACCGTCGACGTCCGTCCGCAGGACCGGCACGGAGGCGGCACCGAGCGCATCGATCGTCGTCGGCGCGGGATGCCCGAACGGATTGTCCTCGCCGACGGAGATCACAGCGAGACCCGGAGCGGCCTCGCTGAGCAAGCCGGAGAGCCCAGTGTCGGCGCTGCCGTGGTGCGCCACCTTCAACACGTCAACGGAGGGCACGGTGAAGCCCGTAGACTCGGCCTCGGCGTCTCCGGTCAGAAGCATCGAAAACGTTCGCCATCGGACGAGCAGGACGAGCGAGCGAAGGTTTGGATCCGGCGGCGTGCCCGTGGACGTGGCCACCGACTCGAGCGCGGGAGGCCAAAGAACGTCGAACCGAAGCCGCCCGATCGAGAAGCGGTCGCCCTCCTCCAGGCGCCGAACCAATGCGCCGACCGATCGAGCCACGGATTCCAGCGCTGGAGCGGGGTCTGCGACCAGCAGTGATCGCACAGGCAGCCCACCGAGGACCTCGTGAAGCCCGCCCACGTGGTCGCTCTGCTCATGCGTCGCCACCACCGCTGCGAGGCGGTCCACGCCACGGCTTGAGAGCTGTGCGCCCAGCCCGGCGCCGGATGGACCGCCGTCGACCAGGATCGGATCGGCTGCGGGCGGTTCGATCAGGATCGCATCGCCCTGTCCCACGTCGAGCAGGCTCACCCTGAGAGCCCCGGTGTCAGTGCGCGCGCCTCCGGCGACGTCGTTATTGCCCACGCCCGCCCAGACTGCGATGACGACGCCCGCGCACAGACACCCGGCGAGCAGGGGGCGGACCCCGCCGGGCGCGGGCCGTCGCGCCCCCAGACCCGCCCTGCGCCGCCCCACGCGGACGGCCAGCGCCCCGCCGCTCAGCAACACTGCGTAGATCACAAGCGCGAGCGGCCAATCCACGCCGCTTGCCGGCAGTTGCGCCCAACCGGGCGCAGAGAGCCACTCCGCGACCTGCTCGATGAAGGCGATCAAAGCGGCGTTGACTGCATTCAGCGGCTCGACCGGCAGCGAGACCGGGACCTGGCCCGCGAACGCGGTCAGCATGCCCATCCACATCACCGGAGCGACCGCCGGCAAGGCCAACAGATTCGCCGGCAGCGCGGCGATGGAGAAGGTCTCGAAGTGAACCGCGAGCAACGGCGCGGTGGCGAGCGTCGCGGCGGTCGTGATCGCGAAGCCCTCGGCAAGGGCACGACGCCACCCCAGATGCTCGGGGCCGCCCCCCGCACCCTGCGGGCGGGCCACCAGGCGAGCGAGAGGGCGAGCCCACAGGGCGATGCCGGCGACAGCCGCAAAGCTCAGCTGCCAGCCGATCTCCGCGCTGGCCCGAGGGTTGAGGAGCAGGGTGGCGACGACCGCCAGCAGGAGGATGTAGAGGCGGGAGCCCGGCCGCGACGCAAGCGTTGCGGCAATCGCCGCGGCGCCCATCGTCCCGGCGCGCTGGATCGAGGGACCACCGCCCGCCACCGGCACGTAGACGGCGATCAGCGCAAGTGCCCAGAACAGGCGGGCCCGCAGTGAAGTCCCGAGCAACGCGAGAGCCGCGAGCGCGAGCGTGGAAAGGAGCATCACGTTCTGCCCGCTCACGGCCAGCAGGTGGCTCAATCCCGAGCGCTTGAACTCCTCCTTGGTCGGACCCGGGATGAGGTCGTCCTGACCGAGCACGAAGCCACGGGCGAGAGCCGCCTCCGTCGCCGGCATGCCCCGCTCGAGCGCAGCTTCAGCACGCAGGCGAATCGAATCCAGAACTCCGGGAAGTCCACCGCGAGACCTCCCCGTCGGCGTCAAGACACCGGCGTCGACGACGCGGGTGATGCCGCGAACCTCGAGTCGCGCCTGCATCCACGACTCCGGCACGCCGAGGTGCCCGCGAGCCGCGATCTCAGCGCCCACCGGGACGTCCGGGGCCGGCGGGGGCACCCGGACCAGCACTCGTCCGTCGCTCGTCTGCACGGGGATCGACACGAGGGCGCCCTCGATTCGAGGCACCGAGGTGACAAAACCGCGGATCTCGGTCGTCACCCCTGGTTGACCCGCAAGAGCCCCGGCGTCGATCGCCCGCAGGCGGGCAGCTCCCGCGGCGCAGCCGAGCCCCGCGAATGTGGCGGCGAGTGCGAGGGCCAGCAGAAGCGGGCGACCCTGCGCGGCCAGGACGAGAACACAGGCGATCAGGACGAGCATCAGCTCGAGGGACGCGCTCCCGCTGAAGGGCGACACGCCCAATCCCACCGCGGCGCCGCCCAGGGCGGCAAATCGAACGCGTGACTTGTCCCGGTCGGTCAGGGCTGCAGTGCCGCCCGCAGGGCCTCCATGGTGGCCGGCCCGATTCCGCTGATCTGGTCGAGATCTTCAACTGAGGACACGCCACCGTTTTCGACACGAAAGTCGACGATGCTCTGCGCCGTCACCGGTCCGATCCCTTCGATCGTGTCGAGCTGCTCGACGGTCGCGCTGCCGAGGCTGATCGGCCCTGACGATCCACCGGGCACGAGCGCGACCGAGCCGCCCGGCGCGCCGGCGGGGACGACGACCTGCTGGCCGTCGGCGAGCTCGGCCGCGAGGTTGACCGCGTCCGGCGCCCCGTCCGCCGTCGTCCCGCCCGCCCGTTTCACCGCGTCGGCGACGCGCGCTCCGTCCGCAAAGCGATAGACGCCGGGCTCCCTCACCGCCCCGGCAACGTGCACGACGATGTCTCCAGGCCCGGCCCCCGAGTCAGAGCCGGCGGCCACCTCCGCGCCGTGGAAGGCGATGGCGTCGGGCGGGGCCCCGTCGGCGTCCGCGGACCGAATCCAGCGCACGCCGAGGAGCAGAATGGCGACGCCCAGCGCGCCATAGACGAGCAGCTGGGAGCGGCTGAGCGACGGCATGCGGCCATCGTGACGAGCGCAAGGTCACGCGTGTCGCGATGAATGTGCCGACTTAGGAACGGTTTCGCGGCTACTCGTAGTCGTCGCCGTACTCGTCGAAGCCGGCGGCATTGGCGGCAAGCTGCCGCTCCTCGAGTTCGTCCACGGAAACGGCGGGCGACTGGACGGAGAGGAGTGCCAGCTCACCGGGCCCTTCGTTCGCGATCGAATGGTCCGTGGCGGGTGGAATCAGCGCAAGGTCGCCGACTCCGAGTTCCTCGGTATCCCCCGCCGCCGACATCTTGCCGGTGCCGAGAACGACGACATAGACCTGTTCGGACTCCTCGTGCGAATGCAGGCTCTGTGAGGCGCCGGCCGGGACTTCGATCCAGGTCACGGACATATGGCGCGAGCCAAGCTCGCCCGCGTCCATCAGGATGTGTGAGCGGAGGCGATGCCACTCGCGTACGGCCGCCTCGGACTGCCGCCTGACCAGCACGGGGGTTTTGTAGCAGAACGGAGCGGCAATCCGGTTGCCGGATCGCCCCAACCAGCCGCAAGCACGCCTGAGAGCCGGTTCAGGCCGCTAACGGACGACCAGGTTGACGAGCTTGCCCGGCACGACGATCTCCTTGACGACCTCCTTGCCGTCGATGTGCTCCCTGATGCGCTCGCTGCCCTTTGCGAGGTCGAGCAGCTCGGCCTCGCCGGCGGAGCTCGGGGCCTCGATCCGGTCGCGCAGCTTGCCGTTGACCTGCACGACCAGCGTGTAGGTGTCGCGCTCGAGCAGCGCGGGATCGGGCTTCGGCCAGGGCTCCTCCCAGACGCGGCTTCCCTCGAGCATCTCGTAGATCTCGGCGCCGAGATGGGGCGCGAAGGGAAAGATCAGCGAGGCGGCGGTTGCGGCCGCGAAGCGAACGGCCGCGTCACCCTCGGCGCTGCCGTAGAGCCCGTCCTTGAGGCGGTAGGCGTCGTTGACGAGCTCCATCACGGCGGCGATCACGGTGTTGAACTGGAAGCCGCGCTCGAAGTCCCGGGTCGCCTTCTCGATCGCCCAATGCGCCTTCGCAAGCAGCTCGCGAGCCGGCCCCTCATCCGCCACCGCCGAGCCGGGCTCGGTGCGCTGAGCGGCCTCGATTCGCGAGGCGCCAGAGACGGGAGAGAAAGCGGTGCACGCCCTCGACGCCCTCGTCGATCCAGTCGCCGCCGCGCTCGGGCGGGCCCATGAAGCAGATGTAGGTGCGAGCGGCGTCGGCGCCGTAGCGCTCGACGAACTCGGCCGGGCTGACGGTGTTGCCCTTCGACTTCGACATCTTGGCTCCGTCGCGGGTGATCATCCCCTGGGTGAAGAGGTTGGCGAACGGCTCCTGCGCCTCGAGGTAGCCCATGTCGGCCAGTGCCTTCGTGAAGAAGCGCGCGTACATCAGGTGCAGGATCGCGTGCTCGACCCCGCCGATGTACTGGTCGACCGGCATCCAGTGGTCGGCGACCTCGCGGCCACCGCCTCGTTTTCGTTGTCCGGATCGAGGTAGCGCAGGAAGTACCAGGAGGAGTCGACGAAGGTGTCCATCGTGTCGGTCTCGCGCTTCGCCGGCCCCCCGCACCGCGGACACTCGGTCGCGACCCAGTCCTCGGCCGCGGCGAGCGGGCTCTTGCCCTTCGGCGCGTAGTCCTCGACCTCGGGCAGCTCGACGGGAAGCTGGTCCTCGGGCACCGGGACGATGCCGTCGGTTTCGCAGTAGACGATCGGGATCGGGCAGCCCCAGTAGCGCTGGCGTGAGACCAGCCAGTCGCGCAGGCGGTAGTTGACCGCGGGCTTGCCCTTTCCGTCGCTCTCGAGCCAGTCGATGATCTCGTCTTTGGCGTCGGCGGCCGGCCGGCCGTTGAACTGGCCCGAGTTGACGAGCACCTCGCTTCGCCGTGCGCGATGAAGGGCTCGCCCTCGGGAGCCTTGCCGACCGCGGGCTCGACGACGGGACGGATCTCGAGACCGAACGCCTGGGCGAAGTCGAAGTCGCGCTCGTCGTGCGCGGGCACGGCCATGATCGCGCCGGTGCCGTACTCCATCAGCACGTAGTCGGCGACGAACATCGGGATCTGCTCGCCGTTGACCGGGTTGGTGACGGTGCGGCCGAGGGGAACGCCGGTCTTCTCGCGGTTCTCGTCGCCGCGCTCCTCGCCGGATCTGCGCAGCGCCTGCTCGACGTAGGCGCGGACCTCGGCTTCGTTCTCGCTGTCGGCGGCGAGGCGGTCGAGCTCGGGGTGCTCGGGCGCGAGCACGAAGAAGGTCGCGCCGAAGAGCGTGTCGGGGCGGGTCGTGAAGACCGGGAAGTCGAGGTCGAGCTCGTCGCATCGGAAGACGACCTCGGCGCCCTCGGAGCGGCCGATCCAGTTGCGCTGCATCGTGATCACGTGCTCGGGCCAGCTCTCGAGCAGCTCGAAGTCGTCGAGCAGGCGGTCGGCGTAGTCGGTGATCCGGAAGAACCACTGCTCGAGATTGCGGGTGACGACCTCGGTGCCGCAGCGCTCGCAGCGGCCGTCGACCACCTGCTCGTTGGCGAGCACGGTCGCGTCCTTGGGGCACCACTGGACTCGGGCCTCGGTCCGGTAGGCGAGGCCGCGCTCGAAGAGCTTCAGGAAGATCCACTGGGTCCAGCGGTAGTACTCGGGCTCGTGGGTGGCGAGCTCGCGCGACCAGTCGATCGAGATCCCCCAGGAGCGGAACTGCTCGCGGAAGGTCTCGATCGACCTCCAGGTCGCGACGCGGGGCGGCTCGCCGGTCTTGATCGCGTTGTTCTCGGCGGGCAGGCCGAAGGCGTCGTAGCCCATCGGGTGGATCACCTCGAAGCCGTGGCGGCGGCGGAAGTGGGCGATCGCGTCGCCGACCGCGTAGCACTTGAGGTGGCCGACGTGGGGCTCACCCGAGGGGTAGGGCAGCATCTCGAGCACGTAGGCCTTCGGCTTGGAGGCGTCGAAGCCGGGATCGCCGGGATTCGGCACCTCCCAGGTCTTCTCCTCGGCCCAGATGGCCTGCCAGCGCGCCTCGATCTCTTTCGGGTTGTATCGCTGGCTCACGGCGGCGCAGTTTAGGACCGTGACGTTGGTCACAGAGGACTTGCGGGCCTGCGGTGGAGGCGTATATTCGGATCACCCCGAGCGAGGCCAACAAGGCAACCAGCAAGGAGTTTTGCGATGGCACGTTTGATCAGGCTTGACCGCAGCGGTCACTCGACGGTCGCCGAGTGGGAGCAGGGTGATGCCGCGGCTCGTGAGGCGGCTGTGCAGGCTTTCCGGCGCGAGCTTGATCAGGGGCTGCTCGCGTCCGTCAGCTACGGCGACGGAACGGCCGAGCAGGTGCGCGAACTGCCGCTCGACGCAGAGCTGGTCGTGCTTCGACGTCCGATCGCCGGCGGCTAGAGCGAGCTCCTTCTGGCCGGCGACGCGCGTTTGAAGCCGACCTGGGCGCCGGCCCCGCCGGCCGGCGCCCCGCTGCGCGAGGGGATTCCGGAGGCGGCCGAGCTCTGGTGGCGACCTCCTGTCAGCCGTCGTAGGCTGCGCCGGCAGGAGTGGTTGTGGACGGCCTGGACGGCTGCGATCGTGATCACATTCGTCTCGCCCGCCGTCGTTCTCATCCTGCTGGAGCCGCTGCTTTTCCCGGTAGCTGCGATCTGTTTGGCTCACGCGCTGCTGATTTTTCGCCTGTCCGCCCGCCGGGGCTGGCGGCAGGTCGTGCCGATCGGCAGCGCGCGCAGCGCGGCTTCGACGGGCGCGTCGAGTCCGAAGAGCGAGAGGGTTGCGCTGGGGCTGCTCGGCGACCTGCTCGGCCACGAGGCGCGAGATCTCGCGCTCGAGACGGGGCTGGCGATCCAGACTGGTCAGCTGGGCGTCTGGCTTCTGGGTGAGCAGGGAGCGCTGCTGGTGAGGCCGGGCGGGCACAGGGTTGATTGCTGGTGCGTACGGATTGCTGAGGCGGGCGAGCTGCCCGGCGCGGATCGCATCGCACACCTGCTGCTCGCTCTGCGGGAGGATGAACTCGGTTTCGCCACGGTCGCCAACCTCGGCTTTTCAGGCGCGAGGACTCGGGTGAGGGCGCGAATGGAGGTGCGCTCGCGGCCGGCGCTGGCGCGGGCTCGTCAGATCGCGAGGCGCGAGCTGTAACCGAATCCTTGCGTTCGCGTCACTATGTGCAGTATGAGTCGGAGTCGGATCACCAAATCAGCGGCGATCATCGTGCTCGCGGTGGTCGTGGTCGCCGTCGCCAGGTTGGGCGCGGGCGGCGTTGCGAGTGGATCACCTGGGTCGGCAGCGGCGGCCGCGGTCAAGGGCAAGGCCAAGCTGAAGCCGGTCGGTTTCAAACCGCTTTCGAGCAAGGCCGCGGCCAAGCGGGTGCGGCGAAACGGGTTCGAGCCGCGGCCGCAGAACGGGCCTGAGAACTCAGCGGTACCCAGCGCCCAGGAGCTCTCGAGCTGGCGCCAGGCGGTTGATGCGCCCTACAAACGCCTCGTCAACGGGCGCTTTCGCGGCACAACCGACGAGATCATCCAGTGGACGGCGCACAAGTGGGGGCTGCCCGAGGATGTCGTCCGAGCCGACGCTGTGGTCGAGTCCTACTGGGACATGGAGGCGCTCGGCGACGACGGGGATTCCTTCGGCCTTTTCCAGAACCGCCGGCCATTTCACTGCGACGGCGACTGCTCGATCTTCCGCGACTACACGGCGATGAACGCCGACTATTTCGGCTCCTGGATCAGGGCGATCTTCGACGGCAAGATGACTTGGCTCAACGACGTCGAGCAGGGACGGCCGTACAAGGCCGGCGACCTCTGGGGATCGCTCGGCGTTCACTTCTCGGGCCGCTGGTACACGGCGGATGCGATCGGCTACATCGAGCGGGTCAAGCAGACTCTCCGCGATCGCACCTGGGAAGAGCCGGACTTCTAAATCCCGCGCCGGCGATTAGTTTGCCTGCCCCTGTCGGTCTACTGGATGGAAGACCGCTACCCCAAGGAGGCAAGAAGTGCCCGCGAGAATCGTTGTGACCGAGTTCGTTTCCCTCGATGGTGTGATGGAGGCGCCGGGCGGCGAACCGAACTTCAAGTACCCCGGCTGGTCGTTCGAGTACGACCGCGGTGATGATGGCAACGATTTCAAGCTGGAGGAGACGCGCAGCGCCAACGCGCTCTTGATCGGCAAGCGCACCTACGAGAGCTTTGCCGGCGCCTGGCCGGAGCGCGAGGGCGAGTTCGCCGACAAGTTCAACTCGATGCCGAAGTTCGTTGTCTCGACGACGCTCGGGGAGGCGGAGTGGAACAACACGACGGTGCTCGACAGCGGTGACGCGACCGCCCAGGTGCGCACGCTCAAGGAGGAGTTCGACGGCGAGCTGCAGGTCCCCGGAAGCCACAGGCTGGTCCAGGAGCTGATCGAGAGCGACCTCGTCGACCAGGTCAACCTGATGGTCTTCCCGGTGATCCTCGGGACCGGCAAGCGGGCGTTCGAAGAGACGCCCGAACGGCGCAACCTGAAGCTCAGGGAGTCGAAGGTCGTGGGCGACGGCGTGCTCGTGCTCGTCTACGAAAAGTCCGCCTGAACCGGGGCGCCAGCAAAGACCAGCGTCGCAGCTACGGCTACGGCGCCATCTCGTAGGCGCCGGCGAGGCTGCGGATCTCTGCGTAGAGGTGATCCGAGCCGTCGGCGTCCGCGATCGGCTTGCGAACGGCGCCGAGTGCCCACTCCTGCTGCGCGTCGGTGGACGCCGCTTTGCCGTGCAGCTCGATCGCGTGCTTGGAGAAGTCGCGAATCAGCACTGCGAAGATCTGGTTGAGCAGGTACGGCTCGACGGCGGCGATCTCGGCCTCCTCGAGGATCAGCTGGCCGTAGGGAATCAGTGAGAAGAGCTCCGCCAGGGCGAGCAGGAAGTCGAGGTCGGCGGCCTGCTCGGGGCTGGGCGGCGCGGTTTCGAGCAGGGTCTTGAGCGCGTCGGCCTGCTCGCGGAAGAGGGCGACGTTCGGGATTTCGGCGAAGGCGTCGAAGACCGGCTGCCAGTCGTGGAAGCGGATCTTGGAGAGGCCGCGGGTCGGGCCCTGGGCGAACAGGAACTCGTCATCGGCGGCATCGGCGCGCGGCGGGACGGGCTCGAACTCGTCGGGGTTGAAGAAGTAGTTGGCCATGAACTTGAGAGCGAGCGCCTGGTTGACGTGGACGGTGCCCTCGAGCTTGGGGAGCCCGCCGATGTCGCGGATCGCCATCTCGAAGAAGGTGTCGGATTCGAAGCCCTTGGCGGAGATCACTTCGGCGAGCAGCTGGATCACCTGCTCGCCCTGGGTTGTCACCTTCATCTTCGTCAGCGGGTTGAAGAGCAGGTAGCGGCGGTCTTCGAGGGTCGCGGTGCGGAAGTAGTCGGTCGCGCGGCGGCCGAACAGCTTCATCGCCATCAGGCGGGCATATGAATCTGTGAGGATGCGGCGGATCTGGGGGAACTCGGTGACGGGCTGCCCGAAGAGGATCCGCGAATCGGAATGCGTGACCGTCTCGAAGAAGGCGTGCTCGCAGACGCCGATCGCGCAGAAGCCGAGGTTGAACTTGCCGACGTTGACGGTGTTGAGCGCCGCGTCGAAGGCCTCGGGGCCGGTGTGGAGGATCTCTGCGTCGCTGACGGGGTACTCGTCGAGGTCGAACTGGCTGACGTACATCTGCGAGTTGACGACGTTGCGGACGAGCTTGTAGGCGGGGTGGTCGGATTCGGCTGCGAAGAAGATGTAGCCCTCGGGCACGTCCATGTCGGCGCGGCGGCCGAAGACCGAGACCATGCCCGCGAGGTTGCCGTTGCCGATGTAGTACTTGCCGCCGCTGGCGAGGAAGCTGCCGTCCTGCTGGGGGGTCAGGACCATGTCGGTCGAGTAGATGTCGGCGCCGTGCTCGCGCTCGGAGAGGCCGAAGGCGAAGATGGCGCCGTCGTCGAGCAACTCGGCGGCGCGCTCACGCGCGGCGGGGTTGTCCGACTGCCAGATCGGGCCGAGGCCGAGGATCGAGACCTGCCAGGTGTACCAGTGGGGGATCCCGTAGAAGCCGATGATCTCGTTGAAGGCGCAGATGCGGGCGGTGTCCCAGCGCTTGTCGGGATCGTCGCCGGCGTTGCGGGCGGGCGTCAGCAGGGTCGCGAAGACGCGCTCACGACGCACGAAGTCGAGGAAGTCGGCGTACCAGCTGCGGTCGCGGTCCTCATCCTTGAGGCGCTGCTTGCCGCGTGACTCGAAGTAGTCGATCGTGGCGAGCAGGACGCGTCGGGTCGCCTCGTCGAATTCGGCCGCGTCGTAGGTGCGGGGGTTGAAGAGCGTGGTGACGGTGCTGGCTGCGTGCGAAACCGCGTCGGCCGGAGTTGCCAAGGGATCGATCCTTTCGCTGGGGAGCGCGCGGAATCTTATGGCGCGGCCGTGGCGAGGCGAGGTTGCGTTACTGGCGGCGAGACCAGCCGACCCGGTGGACCTCGTAGACGGCGACCTCCGGCTGCGGCAGGTTGACCTTCTCGATCGCGTCGCGGAAGCCGGGATTCGACGTGAACGTCTCGATGTCGCCCTCGGTGTCCCAGACGTCGTAGATGACGATTCCCTCGTCGGTGCGAGCTGTGACGTGCACCGTGGGGACGCCGTGAGCGACGTTCTCGATCTCGGGGATTGCCTGATCGAACTTCTGCAGCAGATCGTCGGAGTCGCCCTTGATCCTGTAGACGGCGATCACTGCCATGTGGGGCCTCCTTCGTTCGCGTCGACTCAGCCGCGAGACTACAACGACCGGCCGCCAGTGCGTGGATAGGTCGGTCGAACCAGTGGAGCTGAGGGGACTCGAACCCCTGACCTTTCGGCTGCCAGCCGAACGCTCTTCCAACTGAGCTACAGCCCCAGCGTGTCGGAAATCAGCCTCCGAGTGTATCGACGCTCGCTGTCCGTTCTTCGGCGGCGAAACGCCCGGATGTGCTCCGCGGACCAGACCGAACGGCCGGCTACGGCGTCAGCTGATCTTCGCAGTACTGGTCGCGCACGGCCCCGTAGCCCGGAGACTTGATCGCCGCGATCCCCGTCGCCCAGTCGCCGGCGTAGTCCTCGATCGACTGGGCGACCCTGGCTCTCTGCACCGCGCTCTCGGCGTTGACGAGCCGCTCCGCGTTTCGCCAAACCTGCTCGCGCCAGAGCCGGACGAGCTCGAGGCCGGCGATGTCGTCTGCGGGAAGAAGCGGAGGGTTGGTGACGGCGACTAGCGGGTCGTAGCGCTTGGTGACCTCAGCGACAACCGCCTCGTAGGCGCGGTTTAGCGTCTCATTGACCGCGTCGTGGTCGGGCTTTCGCGACTCGCCCTCCGGTGTGCGCAAGCCGAGCGCCGCGATCAGGAAGGGCATGTCGTTCTGGACGTGCGCGTTGATGCCGAGCAGCATGTCCTGGGCGCCCGTCACCTGGCCCGTCAACGCCGTCCGGTTGGCGATCCGCCAGGCCTCCGGCACATCGCGGCCCCGCAGCCAGTTGCGCTGGGTGCGGAAGTAGATGTTGGCGAACAGCGCGTCCTGCCAGAACAGGTAGCGCCGGTCTGAGACCAGGTCCGGCTGCTCGCGCATCAGCGACAGGAACTCCTTGGTCAGCGTCAGGTAGGTCGTCGCGAAAACCGCGCGGTGATCACAGCCGAAGCTGTTGCGCAGCTCGCGCAAGTCGCGGATCACCGTTTTCACGCATTTGATCGAGGGCTTCTTGCAGCGTGGCACGGGCCCCGGCTGTGGCGTCAACGGGCTCCGCAACGCCGGCAACAGCGTCACCCAGTTGATGTTCGGCACTGGCTGGGCCGGGGCAGCGCCCGGGAGCCCCGCTGAACCGGCAAGCGCCGCGATCGCGACTGCAATGGCAAACCTTCCCCGCATCACGATCAGGTTAGGGAATCTGGAAACGGGTCGCGCCAGACCTCAGGCCTTGGCGACGCTCAGGCGGCTTCGTTGAGATCGACGATCAGCCGATCGTCGCGGATGCCGCGAACGGTGATCCCAAATGGAGCGCGGCGTTCGAGCTCGCGCAGCAGCTCGACCGGCTCCTGCAGTCGCAGCGCCAGCGTCGCCCTCCCCCGCGAAAATCGCTTCACGGAGACCTCAGACGCGGCCTCGATCTCCCTGATCGCATCCTCGAACCGCACCAGCTGCGAAAAATCCTCGAGTGGCCCGATCTCCATCTGCACGAGCCCCTCAAACATCCCAACCGCCCCGCTGGAGCCGGCATCACCGTTCATCGCCACGATCGCCGCGAATTCCCGGGTCCTGCCCGTCTCTTCGGGCAACGGCTCGGCCGCCGGCCGCTCGCCGAGCCCGAAGCGCGGCTGCGCTGCGGGGCTCGCCTCCTCCCCGCTCCGGGCCTCCACCGGGACATCGACATCAGCCTCACCCTCATCCGCACCTCCGCGTGCGGCAAGCCGAACCGCCTGGCGCAGCGCCTGCATCCTGATCCGCGTCGCCTGACCGCGTGCCTGCGCGCCGATCTCGGCGACGTCTCGCTGCAGCTTCTGGAGCGCGCCTGCCGCCTCCGCGTCACGAGCCTGCAGCAGCGCCTCCAGATCGTCGGGGTCGTAGCTGTTGCCAAGTTCGGCGAGCTGCGCCCGCAGCTCCCGCAGCTCCGCCTCGCGCTCGACCACGAGCCGCGAGAGGTGGTGGGCGACCCCGTTGAGCTGCTCGATCCGCTGGTCGCGCAAACCGATCAGTTGGTCACGCCCGGTGAGCGTCGCCCGCATCTCCGCGACGACGACGCCGCTCTGTGTCAGCTCAGCGTCGCGCTCCGCGAGCGCCTCTTCAACTTCGCGCACGCGATAGCCCAACAAAGACCTCTTGAAGCGGCCCTTTGCGATCTGCGGACCCTACGCGCCGGGTCAGACGTCAACGGCGAGCGAGCGCCTACTCGCCGCCGGCGGCCGCTTCGGCCGCCCGCTCGACCCCGAGCTCACCCAGATCGAGCCGCTCCGCCTCGCCCCACAGCGAATCAAGGCGGTAGTAATCCCGTGCCTGGGTCGTGAACACGTGCAGGATGCAGTCGAGATAGTCGAGCAAGACCCAACTCGCCTCCGTTTGCCCTTCGACCCGACCCGGCAGCAGCGCCTGATCGTGTTTGAGCCTGACCTGCACCTCGTCGAGGATCGCTCTCGCCTGACGCTCGTTTCGCGCCGTCCCGATGACGAGAAAGTCGGTGTAGGACACCAGCTCGCGCATGTCCAGCACCACCAGGCCGGTCGCGCCTTTTGAATCAGCCAGCTCGGCGAGCCGGCGCGCCAGTTCCTCAGGCTGCATAGAGTCCGCGCTCCTCGATCAACTCCGCAACCGTGTCCGCAACCAGATAACGAATCGGCCGCCCCAGGCCAACGCGCTCGCGCACCAGACTGGACGAGATCCCGATCTGCGGCATCTCCACGAACGCGACCTGCGACCGCGCCCCGTTGACGCCCAGGCGCGAAACCACTGACTCGACCGCCGCGCGGTCGACTCCCACCCGATCCGCGACCGCCGGCCGCGCCAGCTCGACGATGCGCTCCGGACTGCGCCACGACTCCAGCCCAGCCGCAGCGTCGGCACCCAACACCAGGGTCAGCTCTGCGTCTGGGCGCTGATCTTTCAAGAGCTCAAGTGTCCTGTACATGTAGGACGGCTCACCGCGCGCCGTCTCGAGGTCGGAAACCGTCAGCGACTCATTGCCTGCAGCCGCGCGCTTGACCATCTCGAGCCTGACCTCGGCACCCGGATCCGACTCGATCTCCTTGTGCGGCGCGATCCCCGTCGGCATCAGCAACAGCTCGTCCAGTCCCAGCTGCCAGATCGCTTCCTGGGCCAGCGTGAGATGACCGACGTGCGGCGGGTTGAAGGCTGAGCCGAGAACGCCGACGGAAGCTGCGACGACGCCTACTCCCTGACCTGGCCGTTGCCGTGGACCACGTACTTGGTGGTTGTCAGCTCCCGGAGGCCGATCGGCCCGCGCGCGTGCAGCTTCTGAGTCGAATTGCCGATCTCCGCACCCAGCCCGAACTCGAAGCCGTCGGTGAAGCGCGTCGAGGCGTTGACGAAAACCGCCGCCGCGTCGACGTCATCGGTGAACCGCTCGCCCGCCTGCGGTGAGCTCGTCAGGATCGCCTCCGAATGCCCGGTACCGTGCCGGTTGATGTGCTCGATCGCCTCCTCGAGCGAGTCGACCACGCCAACCGCCAGCTTGAGGTCGTGGTATTCGGTGTCCCAATCCTCAGCCACAGCCTCTGCGACGTCGATCTCGCCCGACGCCGCCCGGACGCGCTCGTCGCCGATCAGCTGCACCCCGGCGCCCTGCAGGTCGGAAAGGATCCCCGGCAGGAAGGCCTCGGCGACGTCCGCGTTGACCAACAGCGTTTCCGCCGCGTTGCAAACGCCCGGCCGCTGCACCTTTGCGTTGAAGGCGACGCGGCGCGCCATCTCCAGATCAGCGTCCGAATGCACGTAGACGTGGCAGTTGCCCGCAGCCGCGTAGAGCACCGGCACCGTTGCGACGCCCTTGAGCGCCGTCTTCAAACCTTCGCCGCCCCGCGGGATGATCAGGTCCACCACGCCTTCTTGGGTGGCCAGCTCTGCCAGCTCCTCACGGCCGCCGTCGAGCAGGATCACGCAATCCTCCGGGAGCCCCACTGAGGCGAGCCCCTCGCGCACGATCGCCGCCAGCGCCCGGTTCGATCCGGCTGCGTAGCTCGAACCGCGCAGAACGATCGCGTTTCCGCTTTTCAGACAAAGAGCCGCGGTGTCGATCGTGACGTTCGGCCGCGCCTCATAGACGACGGCGACGACGCCGAGCGGGAAGCGAACCTGGCGCAGCTCCAAACCAGTCCGCAGGGTGCGCTCCGCAACGACCTCACCGACCGGATCCGGAAGCGCGACGATCTCGCGCACCCCGATGGCCATCTCGCCGACCCGGCCCTCGGTGAGGGTGAGCCGGTCCTGCAGGGCCGCGGTCAGCCCCTGCGAGCGGCCCTCCTCAAGATCGGCTGCATTCGCCTCCAACAGGTCGGCGTCGGACCGTTCGAGACCGGCCGCGATGGCGCTGAGCGCCGCGTCCTTTCTCGCGGTGTCGGCGCGCGCGAGCTCACGGGCCGCCTCCTTGGCGGCACGACAAGCGTCAGCGACGGTGCGGGTTGCGATTGCCATGGGAAAAGAGTAGCCGCCGGTAGACCAGGCCACGCGGTGCCGGCCGCCACAACGACGCTACGGAGCGGCAACCCCACCCGCGTCGGATTTCGGCCGGTCGGGGAGCTCGATGCCCTCGGGCAGCTCAACCCCCTCAGGAAGCTCGACACCGGGTGGCAGGGGAGTCTCGGAGCTCGTCGTGGCGTCAGCGGAGGATTCTGCATTCCCGCCACCTCCGCGCCCTCGGCCCCCGTTCCCGCCTCCACCCCCGCCTGAGTCGCCCTCGGGAGTCTCGAGCACCGACTCGTCGCCCGGGTCCGTTTCCGGCTCGACCTCGCCAGGCAGGCCTGGTATCTCGGGCTCCTGTGTCGGCGCGCCGCCGGCGTCCGCCACGAGGTCCGAGGAAGGCTCCGGAACCAGCGCGTAGGCGAGCGCGCCCGCACAGGCCATCACCAATGCCGCCACCGCAACCCCGGCGCAAGCCCAGAGGCACCGTTCGGTCCAAGTCTCTGCGTGACCCACTCATCAAGACGCTACCAGCGCTCGCTGGAACGATGGCTCCAGGGTCAGGCGAGAACGAAGTGATCGCGGTGAACCGCCTCCTCGGCGGCATGCGGCATCAGCTCCTGCACCTGCGCGGACTGCATCCCCTTGATGCGATCGAGCTCGGCCGAGGAATAGCTGGCCAGCCCCTTGCCGATCAGTTCACCGTCACAGACGACGTCGACGGCATCGCCGGCGGTGAAGTCGCCCTCGACTCCGGTGACACCGACCGGCAACAAGCTCGATCCCCGCTCGCGCAGAACCTTCGCGGCACCCGGATCCACCCGTACCCGCCCAAGGGCGGGCTTGGCGTGACGAATCCAGAGCTTGAACCCAGCCGCCCGCTCGGTGCCAGCCCGAAAACGCGTACCGACGTGCTCGCCGGCGATCGCCGCGGCGAGCGTACCCTCGACCGTGCCGTCGCAGATGATCGCCGGGATCCCGGAGGAGGAGGCGATCTGTGCCGCCGCAACCTTGCTGCGCATCCCCCCGAGACCGAACGCCGACGTGCGGTCCCCAACCTGGATGCCCTCGAGATCCTCCGGACCGGCCACCTCCCCGATGACCTTCGCCTGCGGGTCGACACGGGGATCGGCGCTGTGCAGGCCCGCAGTGTCGGTCAGCAAGACCAGCAGCCGCGCCTCCAGCAGAATCGCCAGCTGGGCTGAAAGAAAGTCGTTGTCACCGAAGGTGATCTCGTCGGTTGCCGTGGTGTCGTTCTCGTTGACCACGGGTACCACGTGCCAGCTGAGCAGCCGTCGCAGGGTCCCCCGTGCGTTCAGGTAGTTGGTGCGGGCCGAGAAATCCAGCGAGGTCAGCAGCACCTGCGCCGTGTGAATGCCCCTGGCCGAGAGCCTCTCCTCGTAGGCCGCGAAGACCGTTCCCTGACCGACTGCCGAGGCCGCCTGCAACTCGTCGATCGCCCGCGGCCTCGCCGGCAGGCCCATCAGCCTCATCCCGATCGCGATCGCGCCCGAGGACACCATCGCCACCTCCTCGCCGCGCTCGTGCAGGTCGGCGACCTGCCCACAGACCGAATCGAGCACGTCCACGCGCAACTCGCCGCTTTCGGCGGCGACGATCGAGGAGCCGAGCTTGACGACGACAGTGATGGGTCGGAGTGTAGGAACGGCCGCCGGAGGGGCTGGGAGATCCGCCTCAGCTCAGGGACCGGGGTCCAGCTCGAGCTCGTGCTCGCCGATCCGCACGTCATCGCCCGACTCGAACCCAGCCTTGCGCAGAGCCGCGATCACGCCGATCTCCACCAGCCGCTGCTCGAGGTAGCCGAGCGCTTCCGGATTGCGGAGATCGTGGCGCTCGAAAAGCAGCTCGATGCCACGTCCCTGGACTCGAAACGCTCCGTCTTCCTCAGCCACCACCGTGAACCCGCCCTCGCCCTCCGGCCGGTAAACGCGGTGCTCGGCCTCGAATTCCGCCGCCTCGGCGCCGGTCGCCGCGGCCGCCGGCCCCGCAGACGACGGGGGCACCGCGCGCACGATCATGCCCGCGAGCTCATCGAGACCCGCCCCCGTAGCCGATGAGGTCGTCGCCAGCCCGGGCGAGGAATCGTCAATTTGCCCCTCAACTTCCCGAACCCTGCGGCGCAAACCATCTGCGTCGAGCAGATCGACCTTGGACAGGACCAGGATCTCGGGCAGCTCCGCGAGCCCGTGGCCGTATTCCTCGAGTTCGGCCCGGACTGTGCGGTAGTCACCGAGCGGATCCTCGGAGTCAACGGCGACGACGTGCAGCAGCAGGCGGCAGCGCTCGACGTGGGCGAGAAACTCGTGGCCCAGCCCGACACCCTCGGCCGCTCCCTCGATCAGGCCGGGGATGTCGGCCAGCACGAGCTGGCGGTCATCGGTCTCGAGCGTGCCGAGCACGGGCTCCAGGGTCGTGAACGGGTAGTCAGCCACCTTGGGCGCCGCGCGCGTCATGCGTGCCAGCAACGAGGACTTGCCGGCGTTTGGGAGGCCGACGAACCCCGCGTCCGCGAGCAGCTTCAGCCGCAGCTCGATCCATCCCGATTCGCCGCTGATGCCTCGCTCGGCGAACCGTGGCGCCTGCCGCGTCGAGCTGGCGAAGCGCTTGTTCCCGTGCCCGCCGAGTCCTCCGCCGGCGACGATCGCTCGCTGGCCCGGCAGAGTCAGATCGAAGTACTCGCCGCCGACCGACTCCGCCTGGGTCCCCGGCGGCACCAAAATTTCAGTGTCCTCTCCTCTCGCTCCCTGCTTGCGGGCACCCTGCCCGTGGGTGCCCCGCCCGGCACGGAAATGCGGGGAGCGGCGCACCGCGGCCAGATCGCGGCGCGAGGGATCGCAGACCAGCACGACGTCGCCGCCGCGACCGCCGTCACCGCCGTCGGGGCCGCCTCGCGGAACGTGGGCCTCCCGCCTGAAGCTGACGCAGCCGTTGCCGCCGCTTCCCGCCTCGACATAGATCTTCGCCTGGTCGTGGAACATCGGCTCTCAGGGTGGCAGGCGCACTGCCTCAACCCGTGGGCTCGGGTGCCAGTGTCCCCGGCTCCGACTCGCGGGGGCGCCGGTAGAGCGCCAGCCCGACGAGCGCGGCGACGACCGGAATCGCGCCCGCCAGCGCCAGGGTGGACCTGCCGCCGATGACCGCCACCAGCGCCCCGCCGGCTGCCAGCGCGATCAGTTCGGCGCCGTTGCGCAGGCCGTTGTAGGCGGCGAAGGCTCGACCGTGGAGCCGGTCCGGCACACGCTCCTGGATCAGGCTGCGCGCGAGCACGTTCTTCGTGCCGTGACCGAGTCCGCCGATCACCCACATCGCGGCTGCAAACCAAACGGCCAGATACACGGTCGGCAGCCCCAGCCCCAGACCCTGAACCCCGACGGCGATCAAGGCGCCCAGGGCGAGCGCCGACAGTGGAATGCGGCGAGCAACCAGCAGGGCGCCGAGGACCATTCCGATCGTCCATGACGCGAACACCATCCCGTAGACGGCGTCCGAGACATCCAGATCCTGTTTGAGGAAAAAGACCTCGGCGGTGGCCGATGCCGTCATGAACAGCAGCGACACGAAGACCACGGACATGACGAGCGCCAGCGTACGGTCTCGGAACAGGAAGACGACTCCATCGCGGGCACGGTCCGGCGACCCGTCTCCTTCCCCATCGGGTTCCGGCCTGCGACGCGCGGTCAGGAGCAGCCCAGCCGCGGCGACGACCAGGAACGTCGCAGCGTTGACGAGCATCGCCGCTTCGATCCCCCCGAGCCCGGCAAGGACACCTCCGACCAGCGGACCCAACGTCATCCCCGTGTAACGAGCGGTTTCGACCCAGCCGTTGAGGTCCGTCAGGCTGCGTTCACCCGCGACCACCGGCACCAGCGAGAACTCGGCGGGTTGCGCGATCGCAAATCCTATTCCCATCAAGGTCGCCAGCACCAAAATCGCCGCGACCGAGTCGAGGGCGAACGCCAGGGCGGCGGCGACCAGCGCCTGCGCCAAGGAGGCGGCGATCAGCAGCGCGCGGGTCTCAACGCGATCGGCCAGCAGCCCCGCGAGAGGCGCGAGCACCACGATCGGTGCCCAGAGGGCGATGAACAACCCAGCGATCGCGAACCCGGAGCCCGTCGTCTCCTCGAGATGCAACGTCAGTGGGATCCAGAGCAGGAAGTCCCCAAGCGCGGAGATGCCGACGGCCCCTGTGATCAGCCGCGCATCGCGGCGAGTGCCTGCCCTCGCAACCACAGTCCCCTAAGCGGCCGGCCCCCGAAACGCCGCCAGGATTCCCTCGCGGGTGCCGTGGCGAGATCTCACCCGGGATCAGCCCGCGCAGCGCTTTGACGGTCTCGCGCATCTGCCCGACGTAGGCGTGGCAGCCGTCGCAGGCTTCGAGGTGCTTGGCCGAGCGTTCGAGCTCCGCAGGAGTCATTCGCCCCTCGAGGTAGTCGGTTACGAGTTCGACGAATTCTTTACAGGACATATCTGGAAGTGGCTTTGCGCTCATCGCCCCTGCTCCTGGAAGAGGCTCTCTAGTGCGCTCCTCACCTTTGAGCGCGCCCGATGTAGAAGCACTCGCTGATTGGACTCGCTGATGCCCAGTGCGTTACAGACGTCCTCGGCCGGCCAGCCCTGGATGTCGCGAAGAGCAATCACGTCACGCTGGCGAGGCGGCAGAGCGGATATTGCATCGAGCATCCGCATCCTGGCGTCTGCCGTCGCCAGCTTCTCCTCAGGCGAACCCCATTCCTCCGGCGGCCGCGCCCAGGCGCCGGGGTCCTCCCCCTTGCGCCCCTGAAAGCGATCGGAGTCCACTGCGGACTCACCACGACCCTCCTCCTGACGACGCTTGAGCGCCGAGAATGGGAGGGTCCGGCGCTCGCGATGCCCCCGGCTGCGTGCCGTGTTCAGCAGGATCTGAAAGACCCACGTGCGCAGCGCCGAGCGTCCCTCGAAGCGCTCGATCCCGTTCAGCACCCCGATCCATGTGTCCTGGACGACCTCCTCCGCAATCGCCCGGCTCGGCACATGCTGCAGCGCTACCCGCAACAGCGCCGGCGACCACTCGTCGACGATGCGCGTGAACTCACGTTCGTCGCCCGCCTTCAGGGCTGCCACGAGCGTCGCGTCATCGGCCGGTGTTCCAGCTCCGCTCTCCACTGCGGGGACGCTATTGAAAAGTCGCAGTGAACCCTGAAGTTCTACTGCTGGACGACCGAGACCATCCGGCCCTGTCGAGTTCCGCGGAACTCGACAACCCCGGTGCGGGTGGCGAAGATGGTGTGGTCACGACCCATCCCGGTGCCGTCGCCGCAACGAAAGCGCGTTCCTCGCTGGCGCACGATGATCTCGCCGCCACCGACCTGCTGCCCGGCGAAAACCTTGACGCCGAGCATCTTCGGGTTGGAATCTCGCCCGTTTCGGCTGGACCCGAGTCCCTTCTTATGCGCCATCTGTCCCCGTCTCCTCTTCCTTGTCGGCCTCGGCTTGCTTGGGCTCCGCCTCAGCCTTCGGCGCGCCTTCCTTCTTCGCCGCGGGCTTGCGTGAAAGCTTCTTGATCTCGGTGACCTCGAGCCTGGTCAGCTCCGAGCGGTGCCCCTGCGTCTTTCGATAGCCCTTCTTGGACTTGTATTTGAAGACGCGGATCTTCGGGCCGCGCAGGTGCTCGACGACCTTCGCCTCGACCTTGACCTTCTCGAGGTCTGAGCCGACGATCGTCGCGTCGGCGCCGTCCAGGAGGGCGACGGCACGCAGCTGCACCTTGGAGCCCTCGTCGGAGCGCAGACGGTCGACGAGCACTTTTGTGCCCTTCTCGACGCGGTACTGCTTACCGCCTGTTTCGACTATCGCGTAGCTCATGACATCGCAAACGGCGCCCACCGCGGCTGCGGAGACGGCGCCGTCGTGGGGGGAATTCTAGTGGACGTGCCCGTCAACTGGTTGTGGACCGGCTCCTCCCCCCGCGTCGCCCGCCGCGCCGGCTCCCGCCGGCTGCGACCGGCTCGGGCTCCTCGCTGATCTCCACCGGTTCGCCGTCGGCGCCCAGCAGCACCGCTGTCGCCGTGGCCCGGTCGACGGTCTCGATCCGCACCATCTTGCGCTCGCCGATCTCGCCGCCTCCGCCGGCGATGCTGACTATGTAGGAGTCCAGCCGCGCGATCGCGTCGTTGGGGTTGTACATGTGCGGCTCCTCGATCGACACCAGCACCTCCTCGCCAACCTGGAAGGGAAGGGCACGCTCCTCGATCCGCTCGCGGGTGCCCGACTCGATCACATCAAAGGTCGAGATCGGAAGCGCGTCGCCCCCCTCGAAATGGAAGTGCTTACCGGTTCCGGCTTCGAAATCGAGCAGGCCGCTGTCGGCTCGCAACAACTCCCGCGCAACCCTGGGGTTGACCCGGATCAGGTAGGCATCGCTGTCGCTGTGTTCCTCGACCACGTCGTGAAGCCGCCTCATCACATCGATCGACACCGTCTCCGCGGAGAGAACGACACCCTCGCCGTGGCACGTCGGGCAGGCCTCGGTGAGGATCTCACGAGCCCCGTCGGTGACGTTTTGCCGCGTCATCTCGACCAGTCCGAGCGGTGAAACCTCGACGACGTACGTCTTGGTGCGGTCTTCATCGAGCGCCTTGCGCAGCGTCTTCAGGACCTGGTCGCGGTTGCGGGCCTTGGCCATGTCGATGAAGTCGATGACGATGATCCCACCGATGTCGCGCAACCGCAGCTGGCGCACCACCTCCTCGGCCGCCTCGACGTTGACCCGGGTGATCGTGTCCTCGAGCCGGCCCTTGCCGCGACCGGTGAAGCTGCCCGTGTTGATGTCGACGACGGTCAGCGCCTCGGCGTAGTCGATCATCAGGTAGCCGCCCGAGGGAAGATCGACCCGGCGGGAAAGGACCGACTCAAACGCCTCCTCGACTCCGTAGGCCTCGAACAGCGGCTTGCGTTCCTCGTAGAGCTTGACCTCCTCGACCAGCTCCGGCGCCGTGCGCTGGAAGAAGCTGGTGACCCGCTGGTGCTGCTTGGGGTCGTCGATGATCGCCTCTTCGAACTCCGTTCGCAGGACGTCGCGCACGACCCGCACGGAGAGGTCGGCCTCTTGGAAGACGAGATCCGGCGCCTTGATGTCCTCGGCGCGGCGCTGAAGCACCTCGTTGAGGCGGTGCAGGTAGACGATCTCGCGCTCAAAGTCCTCCTTCGTCGCACCCTGCGAAGCCGTGCGCACGATCAGGCCGCCGGTGTCGTCGTGGACCTTCTCGAGCAGCTTGCGCTGCCGATCGCGCTCCTTGTCACCGAGCCGGCGACTGACACCGATCCCGGCGCCCGACGGCATGTAGACGAGGTAGCGCCCCGCAACGGACACCTGCATCGACAGCCTCGCGCCCTTCGTCTTCAGCGGATCCTTGACCACCTGGACGAGGATCTCCTGGCGCGGCTTGATCAGCTCGTCGATCCGCCTGCCCTTGCCGCGGCCGCGCTTGGGCGCCTGGCTGCCGTCCGGCAAGACGATTTCATCAACGTGCAGGAAGCCGTTTCGCTCGAGACCGATGTCCACGAACGCGGCTTCCATTCCCGGCAGCACGTTGTCGACGACACCCTTGTAGATGTTGCCGACGATCGAGCGCTGGCCGCGGCGCTCGACATAGAGCTCCGCAACGTGCCATTTCGGCTGCTTTGGCTCCTTGGCCTCGGCCTGGCCGTCGGATGCCTGGCCGCCGCGCTGGCGCCGAGGGGGCGTGCCCTTCGACTCACGGACGGCGACGCGGGTCTCGCCGGCGTCGACAGAAACGAGTATTTGCTTTCTCAGTTAAATCACCTCAGAAGAGTTGGGTTGGAGCCCTACTCTTCGAGGTGAGGCGCGCTTGCACGTAGATCGATTGCAGGATCCCGACGGCCATCAGCGTGACCAGCACGGAGGAACCTCCGTAGCTCATCAGCGGCAGTGGGATCCCGGTGATCGGCATGATTCCTAGAGTCATGCCGACGTTGACGAAGACCTGGAACATCAGCATCGCGGCGATTCCGCCGGCGATCATGCTGCCGTAGAGGTTCTTCGAAAGCGTCAATATGCGCAGCGCCCTCCAGATGAGTAGGGCGAACAGGGATAGTAAGAACGCGGCGCCGACGAATCCGAAGCGCTCACCGACCGCAGCAAAGATGAAGTCGGTGCGGCTCTCCGGTAAGAAGTCGTTCCGCGTTTGCGTGGCTTGGTCGCCTTGTCCGGTCTTGCCTCCGGAGCCAACGGCGATGAGGGCCTGATTTACCTGGTAGCTGGCGTCGCCCGGATCCTCACTTGGTGAGAGGAACGAGGTCAGCCTCTCCTCCTGGTAGCCGTGCAGCACGGAGACTCCGACTGCGGGCATTACCACGAGGACTACCGTGATTGCCGCGACGGCAAGAGCGCCGAGCGCGGCGAAGTGCGTCCAGTGAACACCGGCGATGAAAAGCAGCGCCAGCGTGATCACCCCGTACACCAGTCCGGTGCCGAGGTCCGGCTGCAAGACGACGAGGACCGCTGGGACCAAGCCGAGCAAGAGCAACCGTGCCGTGCGTTGTCGTTCGGACACGCGCATGGCTCGATCGATTACGAAGGCCGCCAACGCGAGCATCAGCAACAACTTGCCGAGCTCTGACGGCTGGAAGGTGAAGAAGGGAAGTTCTATCCAGCGGCGCGAGCCGCGTGATGCGGTGCCCAGCAACAGCACCAGGACGATGCTGGCGATCATCGCCGAGTAGATGCCGACCCGCAGATCGCGGAAGCGCGAATAGTCGACCCGGGCGATCGCGAGCATCAGCACCAACCCGATGGCCATGTAGAAGGTCTGGCGGATCGCGAAGTAGTAGGGGTCGCCCGGCACGTCCCCGCGTGTGCTCAGCGTGATCGTCAGTACGCTCATCACCGCGAGGCCGATCACGCCGATCAGCAGCAGCGGATCGAGGTCGGCTAGGCGCGGGCGGTCAGCCGCACTCTCCCCGCGCCGCGAAGCGCGCGAGCGCGGCAACACCCGTGCCGAGGCGGCACTCATTCGAACGACTCCGTCGTATCGGGAGCCTCGATCTTCGACTCCGGAATGTTGAGGTAGGTCTGCATGACCTGGGCGACAACGGGTGCCGCCGTATCCGCGCCGAACCCACCCTCCTCGACCGTGGCGGCGACGACGACCTGGGGGTTGTCGAAGGGAGCGAAGCCGACGTACCAGGACTGGTCGAACCCCGAGGCGGTCTCAGAGGTGCCGGTCTTACCGGCCACGTCGACCGGCCAGCCGCCGAAGATCCCGTATGACGTGCCGCCCTCCTCCATCGCCGCCGAATGCAGGCCCGCCATGATCACGCGGCGGTTCTCCGGATCCAGTTCGATCTGGCGGCGCGGCTCGGGGTTGATCTCCTGGACGACCCTCCCGGTCGGATCCTCGACGCTCATGGCCACATGCGGCCGGACGACGGTGCCGCCGTTGGCCAGCGTCGCGTAGGCAAGCGCCAGCTGCATCGGCGTCACCTGGAGGTCGCCCTGGCCGATCGAGAGGTTGACCGTGTCGCCGACCGACCACGGCCGGTCCGTCTCCTCGAAGGGCACGATGTCCTCCCCGCCTGGCGAGTCCGGAGACTGAGCGTAGTCGTAGAGCTCGTTGCGCCACTCCGGGGTCGGAACGAGGCCGCCGTATTCCGAAGGCAGGTCGATCCCCGTCGCGCTTCCCAGCCCGTAGCGTTCGGCCCACAGCTGAATCGGATCGTCTCCGGTTTCATCCGCGCGCTGCCCGAGGTGGTAGAAGAAGACGTCGGAGGAGAACTTGATTGCGTCGCGCATGGTGATGCTGCCGTAGACCGCCCCGCCCGCGTTCTCCCGCACAAAGCCGTCGCCGAGGTCGAACGCCCCGCCGTCGTAGATGACTTCATCCGGCTCGACCAGCCCCTCCTGGAGTGCGGCCGTGGCGGTCACCATCTTGAACGTCGATCCAGTCGAGTAGAGGCCCTGAATCGCACGATTGGTCTGCGGCGAGTCGTTTGCCTCCGAGGTCAGCGACTCGTAGGTCCGTTGCGAGATCGGTCGCGTGTAGATCCCAGGATCGAAGCTCGGATACGAACCCATGCCGAGAATCGCGCCGCTGTTGACATCCATCGCGACCCAGGCGCCGGGGAGCCCGAAGTCGTCGATAGCGCCGTCACCGGCCGCCTGGACGTCGCCGTCGACGGTCAGGATCAGGTTGTTGCCGGAGACCGGCTCTCGGTCTGAGAGGGGCTCCCCCTTTGGAGATCCGAAGGCGTCGACCTGCACCCTCGTGGCGCCGTCCTGGCCACGCAGCAGATGGTCGTAGGAGTATTCGAGACCCGTCTGCCCGACGGTGTCGCCGGGCGCCATACCCTCGTACTTCGGGATTTCAAGCTGCTCCTCAGAGACTTCACGGACGTAGCCGAAGAGGTGGGCGGCAAGGTTGCCCTGAGGGTAGTTGCGAACGTAGACTCGATCGATCGTCACGCCGGGAAACTCGTTCTGGTGTTCCTGCAGGTAGTAGATGAGCTCATAGCGGACATCTTGCTTGAGCGTGACGGGCGCGGCGGGGGCGATTGTCGTCTGCTCCTTGATCTGCTTCTTGATCCGCTCGACGGACATGCCGATGATCTCGCCCAAGCGCTCGTACATCTCGGTGCGCTCGGCGGGGCTGCTGGCGAGCTGGTCGGGATCGAGCTGCAGCCAGAGCGCGGTGCGGTTGTCGACGAGCACCTCGCCGTTACGGTCGAGGATCTCGCCCCGCGGAGCCGGGATGCGGATCTCGCGGATGCGGTTGTTCTGGGCCTGCTCGGTGTACTTGTCGCCTGAGAGCACCTGCAGATACCAGAGCCTCAGGAAGATGATCGAGAAGAGGGCCAGCGCCAGGCCGCCCAGAATCGCCACGCGCAGCGCGAACTGCGAGGTCATGGGAGGCGGCTTGTCGTCTCTTTGCAGGAACATGGGTGGGCGCTGGGGCTGGGGCTAGGGCCGTGATCGGGAGAAGGTCATGCGGCCGTTCGCAGCGGCGAGCTGCGTGGAAGCTGCCGGTTTCGTCCCCTCCGGTCGTCGACGAGCGCTGGTGCCAAGATACGCCTGACCAGAGGGTAGACGGGGATCGCAAGCAGGAAGCCGAGCAGCCCCTTGACGAGGATGTCACGCACGACCAAGAGGCTAACGGGCGCCTCCACCCCCAGCATCAACTGCACACCGCCGAACATCGCCGCGGCGAACAGGCTGAGAGCGCCGGCCAGCAACGGTGGAGTCAGCGAGCTGGTGATATCGAACTGCTCGCGGAATCGACCGGCGAGGTAGCCGCAGGTAAGAAGCACCACCGAAGACACCCCCAGCGTCTGCAGCAGGAGGATGTCGATCAGCATTCCGGCCGCGAACCCGGTGACCGCCCCGGTCACCGCGCCCCCGAGCAGGCCCAGGCTGACCGCGAGAACCGGCATCAGGTCGGGCGTCGCGCCGAGAATCGAGAGCTCGCCGAAGAATGAGACCTGCAGGATCGCGCCGACCACGATCAGCGCAGCGAGGCGCAGGACGATCCTGGGGGTCAGGATCACGGCACGTCCCCCCCGCCGGTGAGGATCTGGGCGTACTCGAAGTCCTGGAGATCGGCGAACGGGCGCACATGCACGCGCTGGTAGATCTCCTGCTCGCCCGCCTCCGCCTCGACCACCTCGCCGACCGGGATGCCTGGGGGAAACAGCGACTCGAGCTCAGAAGCCGTCGAACCTGAGGTGACCAGGCGCGCGTTGACGGGGATCTCATCGTTGTTCTCGATGAAGTCGAGCAGCAGGTCATCTGGGTCCCCGACCTCGGCGCGAACGATCCCCAATGGGCCGCTCGGCTGCACCTCGGCCGACACCGCGCTGCGGTGATCGGAGATCAGCCGCACCTGCGCCGTCCCCTGGGTCGTCTGGGTCACACGCCCGACGAGGCCCTCGCCGGTGACCACCGGATCGTCCACCTCGACCCCCGAGCTTTCGCCGTGCTCAAGAGTGACGGTCGAGTACCAGACCGTCGGGGAGCGGCCGATCACCCTGGCGGTGACCGGCTCGTAGCCGGCCAGCACGCCCGACTTGCCCAGATCCAAAAGCTCGCGCAATTCCTGGTTCTCGCCGATGGCGTCCTCGGCGCCGACCAGCTGTTCGCGCAGCTCGATCACCTCGGCCTGAAGCTCATCGTTCTCCCCGCGGGCGTCGAAGGTCTCGTCGAACCAGTTGATGAGGTCGCGGATCGGTTTCAGCGCCCGGCTCGCCCCCTCCTCGACCGGGCTGAAGACCGCCGCGACGCCGCGCTGAATGGCGTGCAGCGGGCCGCTGTTGGCCTCGCTGAAATGCGCCGAAAGCAGGATCAGCGAGAAAACGATCAGGACGGCGAGGATGGCCCGGCGACGACGGACCTGCTTGCGGTACATGCGTGACCGTCCTTAACCTGCGTGGACGAAGCGCCGGCCGGAGTTCTTGTTCGCTCGGTGCATGGCCTCGAACTCCTCGAGGGAGCGACCGGAACCGACCGCGACGCAGGTCAATGGCGACTCGGCGATTTGGGCCGGCATCTGGCACTCGTCGCGCAGGCGCTGCTCGAGGCCCTGCAGCAGCGCACCCCCACCGGCAAGCGTGATGCCGCGGTCCATGATGTCGCCGGCAAGCTCCGGCGGAGTGCGATCGAGCGTGTCCTTGACGGCGTTGAGGATCTGCGCCAGCGGCTCTTCGAGGGCAACCCGCACCTCCTCGGAGCTCAGCGAAATCGTTTTCGGAAGGCCGCTGACCATGTCCCGGCCGCGAATCTCGGTGGTGATCTCCTCTGCGAGCGGCGCCGCCGAACCCAGTTCGAGCTTGACCTCCTCGGCGGTCTGCGAGCCGATCAACAGCTTGTGGTGGTGCTTGCAGTGGTTGACGATCGCGTCGTCCATCTCGTCGCCGCCGATACGGATCGATTGGGAGACGACGATCCCGCCCAGCGAGATCACCGCCACTTCGCTGGTCCCGCCGCCGATGTCGACGATCATCGAGCCCATCGGCTCGGACACCGGTAGGCCGGCGCCGATCGCGGCGGCCATCGGCTCCTCGATCAGGTACGCCTGGCGCGCGCCGGCCGAAAGGCAGGCCTCTTCGACAGCCCGCTTCTCCACCCCGGTGACACCGGATGGCACGCAGACGACGACGCGCGGGTGGGCGAAGCGGTTCTGATGCACTTTCTGGATGAAGTGACGCAGCATCTGCTCGGTGACGTCGAAGTCGGCGATGACTCCGTCCTTGAGCGGCCGGATCGCGCTGATCGTGCCCGGAGTGCGCCCGAGCATTCGCTTCGCCTCGAGGCCGACGGCATGAACCTCACCGCTGCGCGCGTCGACGGCGACGACGGACGGCTCTGAAAGCACGATGCCGCGACCACGCACATAGACGAGCGTGTTGGCCGTGCCGAGGTCAACCGCCATGTCGCGGCCGCCGAATCCGGTCAGGTAGCTGAAAACACCCATGCAGGAGACTTTCGAAGGCGAAAGGAGTGTGGCACCGATCGCGCGCGTCCGGCACGCAGCCGAGAGCGCTTGCAAGCCGTCCGGCCCCGCCGGCCTTGGACGCTCGTCGAGTCTACAGAAGCTCGCATTTCCGACCGTGGATTTTCGCAATTTGCGAGGATCCGCCCGGGCCCGCTGCCGCCTGGATTATCCTCGATGCTCAATGGGTTCAGACGCCAGGCGGGGACTTTGGGTACTGGCGGGCGCGCTGGCTGCGCTCGCAGCGTTCAGCGTGCCCGACAGGGCTATGGCGGCGACGGCCGCCGCCGCCTCGTCGCCGAGGCCGAATATCGTGCTCGTCGTAACCGACGACCAGCGGGCGACCGGAACGCTGCGGGTGATGCCCGCGACGCGCGCCTGGCTCGGGCGGGGTGGCACGCGCTTCTCGCCTGCCTACGTGACAACGCCCCTCTGCTGCCCGTCACGTGCCTCGATCCTCAGCGGCCGCTATGCCCACAACCACGGAGTCGCCTACAACGACCCGGAGGGGCCTCGCCTGGACCACAGCTACTCGCTGCAGCGCTACCTCAGCCGGGCCGGCTACCGCACCAGCCTGATCGGGCGCTACATGATCAGCTGGCCGAACTCGGCGGCGCCGCCGTTCTTTGACGAGTACCACCGCCTGCTGTTCGGCGAGCCGGTTTTCGGCGGTCACCGGCTCGGCACCTGGGACGTCAACGGCTCCACTCGGCTGGTGGGCGAGTACACGACCAGCTACATCGGGCGCCAGGCGAGCGCCTTCGTGCGCCGACAGGAGGCAAAGGACGGGCAGCCGTGGTTCCTGCACCTGACGCCGTCGGCCCCCCACGGACCGCTCGTTCCAGAACAGCGGTATGCCGAGGCGCCCGTCGGGCCATTTCCCGCAACCCCGGCCACCGCCGAGACCGATCTCTCCGACAAGCCGCCGTTCCTGCGCCGGCTGGTCGCCAACAACCCGGGGGCGACCGGCATGGGGCCGCAGGTCCGCGCCGGCCAGCTGCGCATGCTGATGTCCGTCGACGACATGATGGCGAGCCTTCGAGCTGCGCTTGAGTCAGCGGGCGAGCTGCGCAACACGCTCGTCGTCTTCACCTCCGACAACGGCCTGCTGTGGGGTGAACACGGAGGGCTCACCATCAAGGACCTGCCCTATCCGCCGTCGTCGCAGGTGCCGCTGCTTGTCAGCTGGCCGGGCCACATCGCCGCCGGTCGTACCGACCACCGGCTGGCCGCGAACATCGACTTCGCCCCGACCCTGCTCGACGCGGCGGGCATCAAGGCCCCGCAGCGAAGGATGGACGGCCGCTCGCTGCTTCGCAAGTGGCGGCGGGAGCACCTCGTCCTCGAGTACTTCGGCCTCGCGGGCCGCATCCCGCCGTGGGCCGGAATCGTCACCCACCGTGACCAGTACACGGAGTACTACGAATCGACCGGAATCTTCCGCGAGTACTACAGCCGCGTCGCGGATCCGGCCCAGATCTCAAATCCGCTCGGCAACGCCACGGCCGCAGACGATCCTGCCCGAGCCGGCATTCTGGCGGCGGCACTGGCGTTCGACCGGGATTGCCGGCGCAGCAACTGCCCGTAGGGACGTTCGACGGGACCGTCATGAATCTTTCGGAGTTGACCTTCTACGTAGGGCTGAATCCCGGAAGACTCTGACCCAGTGCGCGCGGCCTCAGTTCGGGCGCCAGCCTCAGCAGCTCACCGACGGGGAGGCCGATGACATTGGAGAGGTCGCCCTCGAGGCGCTCGATCAGGATTGAGCCGAGCCCCTGGATCGCGTAGGCCCCGGCACGATCTCGCCACTCACCCGAGGCCAGGTACATCCCAAGCGTTTCGGGGTCAAGCGCGCGAAACGTAACGAGAGACCGAGCGATCCCAACCCTCTCCCAGCCTCCCTCCCCCTCGGTGCCTGCCGCTTGCCCCTCACCGACTTCTTGAGCCAGCACCGCCAAACCGCTGAGCACCTCGTGCGTTCGGCCCGACAGGGCCTCCAGGCGCTTGCGTGCAGCCCCTTCGTCCTCCGCCTTCCCCAGGATCTCACCGTCGAGCACCACATCGGTGTCGCAGCCGATCACGAGATCCGCGTTAGGCCGCAGCTCACGACCAGCCCGGGCCTTCAGCAGCGCGTTCTCCGTGACAGCCGCCTCGGGGTCTCCCTCCCCCACCTCGTCCACCTCGGGCACGACGACCTCGAAGTCCAGCCGCAGCGACATCAGGATCTCCCGGCGCCGGGGCGACGCCGAGGCGAGAACCAGCAGCATTGCGCGCTAGGCCGGCTCGGGGAACCAGATCGCGATCTCGCGCTCGGCTGACTCATCAGAGTCGGACCCGTGAACGAGATTGAAAGTGACCTCGAGACCGAAGTCACCGCGAATCGAGCCGGTTGCGGCCTCGACGGGATCGGTTGCACCGATCAGCTGACGAGCCGCTTCGACCGCGCGAACGCCCTCGAGCACCATCGCCACGAGCGGACCGCCGGTGATGAACGAAACCAGCTCACCGAAGAACGGCTTCTCCGTGTGCTCGGCGTAGTGCTCGTTTGCGATCGCCTCGTCGGCGGTTATCAGCTTCATCGCAACCGGGTGCAGGCCCTTGGCCTCAAAGCGGGAGATGACCTCTCCGCTGAGCCCGCGCTCGAAGGCATCGGGCTTGATCAGGATCAATGTGCGCGACATGGATCGGGCAGCCTACCTGGCTCGTCGAAACTACGACCTGGGCGCCGGGCGCTCGGATGTCCGGGCGCTCTGGCCGGAGGGAGATCCCTCAGAGGCATCAGGCGCGGGCGGGGCGGCGTCTCCACCTGCCTGGACGGCCGCCTTGCGGGCGCGTCTACCGGCTCTGCCCTTGCTCTCGCCGTCCGCGGACGCCTCCGGAGTGTCCGCCGGCGCCGTCCGCTTGGCGGACGGTGTGGCGGCCCGGCGCTTGCGCGGCTCGGCGCCCTCGCCTCTCGGTGCCTCGGCCCGCTGACGACTGTCTGCGCTCGAGCGCCGCTGCTTGTCTGAAGGCGCGCGGCGACGGCGCTGGATCGGAAGCTCGCAGTAGGGGCAGACCGACCAGCGCGGATCGAGCGGCTTCGCGCAGGACGGACAAGGATCCTTGAGCCGCGCCCGGCAGCCGGGACAGCGCAGGTAGGTCTTGTCGATCGGGTGCTGGCAGTTGGGGCACGAGCTCTCGGTCAGCTGCCGGACACGCAGCTGGGTCGCCTGGATCTCGAGCTCGCGCTCACGCGCATCCTCGAGGAACTCGGGTGGCCGCAGAATCGTGTAGACGATCGTGCCCACGAAGGGGAAGATCGAGGCCACCGTCGCGCAGGTGACGAGGAACTTGTCCTCGATGCGGCGACGCGCGTCCAGGTAGGTCCAGGCGATCAGGGCAACCCAGATCACGATCAGGAAGAGGACGAGCAGGTTGACGGCGAGGTTGAGGCCGCCGTCGTCGATTCCGAATAGAGCTAGGGGCATAGGAGCGGGGGTAGCGGGCGTTGCGAGTGTACTTCGCCTGCCTCGCTGAAAAGCCTGCCTGACGAGGGATTCAGAGGAAAAGCCGGCCGAACAGGTAGCCGAGCGCGAAGAAGACGAGGATCACGATCGCCACGACCGCGGCGACCAGCCCCATCATCGAGAGGAGTTCTGACCGTGCCTCTCTGTCCATGCGTAGGGCAGAAGGTAGTGCGTCCCGCTGACAAGCGCCACTCCCCCGGCGTCCAGTGCGAGCGCTCGTGCCCGTTCGATGGCCGCTTCGGGCTGCGACTGGGCCTCGACCTTGACCACGCCGGCACGCGTGAAAGTTTCCACCAGACGACTGGCTGAGGCGCTGCGCGCGCCGGGACGTCCCACCCCCCTCAGCCGTTCCGGGGGAAGCTCGGTGCAGACCACCGCCATCAGGGCCGGCGCCAGGGCCTCGGCGAAGCCGACCACGTCCTTGTCCTCCAGCAGAGCCACGCAGGCGACGACCGAACGCCGTGCGCCCCGCGATTTCAGTGCCGCCGCGAGCCAGCGCGCCCCCCCGGGGTTGTGGGCGACGTCGAGCAGCATCGGGGGGTCGCCGTCCACACGCTCCAGAACACCCGGAACCCTGAGGCCGCCGACTACCTCGTTCACCAGGTCTTCGTCGAGATCGTGGGAAAGGCAGCGAACGGCCGCGACCGCGACCGCCACGTTGTCGCCCGCGTGCTCGAGCCGGGCCGTGCGCCGCGCTGCGGCCGCAGCCGCGAGCACCTCCACCTCGGCTGACACCGGGCCGATCACGAGCGCGGAGTGGTCGCGAAGAACCGCCAGCTTTTCGGCGGCGATCTGCTCCTCCGTGGTGCCGAGAAGATCCGTGTGCTCGAGAGAGATCGACGGCAGTGCAACGACGCTCGACGGAATCACGTTGGTCGCGTCGAGCCGGCCACCGAGGCCGGCCTCGATGACCGCGACCTCAACCCCGGCCGCGGCAAAGGCCACGAACGCCGCGGCCGTCACGACCTCGAACTGGGTGACCGAGTCTCCCTCCTCGAGCGTGCGGTCAACGGTTTCGACCGCCTCGGCCACACGCCCGACCGCGGTTGCGAGGGCCTCGTCGGAGATCTCGTCGCCGTGGATCAGAATCCGCTCGTTCCAGCGCTCGACGTGCGGCGACAGATAAGCGCCCGAGGCGACTCCCTGCGCCTCGAGCAGTGCCGCGGCCGTGCGGGCCGTCGACGACTTCCCGTTGCTGCCGACGACGTGGATCGATGCGAAGCGGTTTTGGGGCATCCCCAGGACCGTGACCAGGCTTCGCATCCGCTCCAGGCCGAAGCGCCAGCCGAAGCGCTCGCGTGAGGACAGGTAGGCCTCGGCCTGCGCGTAGGTCCTCAGCCCAGCTCCTCGAGTTCGGCCCTGTAGGCGTCGAGCTTGCGGCGCTCCTCCTCGACGACCTCCGCCGGAGCCTTGGCGACGAAGCCCTCGTTGGCGAGCTTGCCCTCGCAGCGCTTGACCTCCGAGCGCAGCTGCTCGCGACGCTCCTCGAGGCGGCCCTGCACCTGTTCGGCATCGATCTCCTCGGAGGCGAGGACGGCGACGCCGCCCACGCTTGCGACCGTTTCGCCACTTCCGGAGAACTCGAACCGGGCCAGGCGGCCGACAAGCTCATGGGGTACCGAGCCGCCGTGCAGGGAGCCCGACAGCACCGCACCCGCGCGAACCCCCGCGAGGTCGCGCCAGCGACGCAGCTTCTGGGTCTGCTCGATCGCCGCGCCGAGCTCGCTCTCGGCCTCCTCATCAACAAGCGCCGGGTCCGCTTCCGGGAACTGGTGGGTCACCAGCTTCGGCGCGGAGCCGGCGCCGTCAGCCGCCTCCCGGAGGTAGGAGTAGATCTCCTCGCTGACGAACGGCATCACCGGGTGTGCCAGCGCAAGCAGGGTCTCGAGGACGTGCAGGAGCGTTGCCGACGCGTCCTCGTTTCCGTCGTAGAGCCGCGGTTTGACGATCTCCAGATACCAGTCGCAGAACTCGGACCAGATGAAGCGGTAGAGGACTTGCGCAGCATGCGCGAAGTCGAAGGTCTCGATTCGCTCGTTGACGTCGTCAACCGCGCGCTGCAGGCGAGAAAGAATCCAGCGATCCTCGAGCTGGGGCGAGGCGGCCGACGGGTCCACCGGCTTGACGTTGAGGAGAACGAGCCGCGACGCGTTCCAGAGCTTGTTGGCGAGGTCGCGGCCCTGCTGGACCTTGGCCTCGGAGAAGCGCACGTCCTGCGTCGAGGACATCGCCAGCAGCCCGAAGCGCAGCGCGTCGGCGCCGTGCTTGGCGATTTCGTCGAGCGGGTCGATCCCCGTGCCCAGCGATTTCGACATTCGTCGCCCGTCCGGCGCCTGGATCACGGAGTGGACGTAGACGTCGTCGAAGGGGATCTTGCCGGGGAACTCAAGACCCATCATCACCATCCGCGCCACCCAGAGGAAGAGGATGTCGCGGGCCGTGGTCAGGAAATTGGTTGGGTAAAAGGCACGCAACTCGGGCGAGTCCTGGTCCGGCCAGCCGAGCGTCGCAAACGGCCACAGGGCGGATGAGAACCAGGTGTCGAGCACGTCCTCGTCCTGGCGCAGCGGCCCGTCGCAGGCGCCGCAACGCTCGGGCGGGCTCTCGGCCACGATCGTCTCCTCGCAGGCGTCGCAGTACCAGACCGGGATCCGGTGGCCCCACCAGAGCTGGCGCGAGATGCACCAGGGCCGGATGTTGTTCATCCAGTCGAGGTAGACGCGCTTCCAGTTCTCGGGCCGGATCCGGACCTCGTCGCGCTCGACCACGTCGATCGCCGGCGCCGCCAGCTCGTCCATCCGGCAGAACCACTGCAGCGAGATCAGCGGCTCGATGCGCTCCCCCGAGCGGTGTGAGAACGGAACTGAATGGGTGTAGGACTCCTCGGAGCGCAGTCGCCCCTCTTCGCGCAGCGCCGCGACGACGGCGTCGATCGCTTCCTGGCCCGCAAGCCCGCGGAAGCGCTCCGGCGCGGCCTCGTTGAGGCGTCCGTCCTCTCCGATGACGCTTATCTCCTCCAGTCCGTGGGCCCGGCCGATCTCGAAGTCGTTGATGTCGTGGCCTGGCGTCACCTTCAAAGCTCCCGTGCCGAATTCCGGATCGATGTAGTCGTCGGCGATGATCTCCAGGCGGCGCCCGACGAGCGGCAGGGTCGCGTGGCGCCCGACCAGCGCGGTATAGCGCTGATCGTTCGGATTGACGGCGATCGCCGTGTCCGCAAGCATCGTTTCGGGCCTCACGGTCGCGACGGTGATGACGTCGTCGCAGTCTTCGATCGGGTAGTCGATCTCGTAGATGACGTCGGTGACCTCCCGGTTCTCGACTTCGAGGTCTGAGATCACGGAGTTCGAGCCGACGTCCCAGTTGACCATGTAGTTGTCGCGGTAGATGTAGCCCTTGTCGTAGAGCGCCTTGAAGACCCGGTGGACCGCTTTCACGTAGCCGTCATCGAGCGTGAAGCGCTCGCGGTCGTAGTCACACGAAGCACCCAGCCGCTTGAACTGCTCGACGATCTGCGATCCGTACTGCTCTTTCCATTCCCAGGCGCGCTCGAGAAAGGCCTCCCGGCCGAGCTCGTGACGGGAGGTTCCCTCTGCGCGCAGCTCCTTCTCGAGCACTGCGTGGACGGCGATCGACGCGTGGTCGGTGCCGAGCAGCCAAAGGGTGTTGCGCCCCTCCATTCGCCGCTTGCGGATCAGAACGTCCTGGATCGAGCCGTTCAGTGCGTGGCCCATGTGTAGCGCGCCAGTCACGTTCGGCGGCGGAATCGCGATCGAGAAGTTCTCCCCGGCGGCGCCCTCAGCCGGCGCGTGGAAGTGCCCGCCCTCCAGCCAGTCGGCGAAGATCCGCTGCTCGACCTCCACGGGGTCGTAGCGGGTAGTCGCTTCCAGCTTTGCGCGCTCGTCCTCGTTCACGGACGCGCGATGTTAAGCATCGGCTGGACCTCAGGGCCCGGCCCTAGGCCGATTCGGCCTCTTCGATCGCTTCAGAATCGTCGATGACGGCTTCGGTAACCAGCGTCGGCTCGCCCCCGCGCTCGATCGTCTCCTTGGTGACTACGCACTTGCGCACGTCGCGGCGCGAGGGCAGCTCGAACTGGACGTCGAGCAGGGTCTCCTCGAGGATCGAGCGCAGGCCGCGCGCGCCGGTCTCGCGCTCGAGGGCACGATCCGCGATCGCCCCGAGCGAGTCCTCTGCGAAGACCAGCTCGATCTCGTCGAACTCGAAGAAGCGCTGGAACTGCCGGGTCAGCGCGTTCTTCGGCTCCGTCAGGATCGTGATCAGGTCGGAACGGGTGAGCTGGTGGATCGCGGCGACCACCGGCAGGCGCCCGATGAACTCGGGGATCAGGCCGTACTCCATCAGGTCCTCGGGCAGCACCTTTTCAAAGAGCGCTCCTGTGTCCTTCTGTGCCTTGGAGACCACGTTGGCGCCAAAGCCGACGCCCTTGTGGCCGATACGCTTCTCGATCACCCTGTCGAGGTTCGCGAACGACCCGCCGCAGATGAAGAGGATGTTGGTGGTGTCGATCGTCAGAAACTCCTGGTGGGGGTGCTTGCGCCCGCCCTGTGGAGGCACCGAGGCGCTGGTCCCCTCGAGGATCTTCAGCAACGCCTGCTGGACGCCCTCGCCGGAGACGTCGCGGGTGATCGAGGGGTTGTCGGCCTTGCGGGCGATCTTGTCGATCTCGTCGATGTAGATGATCCCGGTCTCCGCCTTCTTGACATCGAAGTCGGCGGCTTGGATCAGCTTCAGGAGGATGTTCTCGACGTCCTCGCCGACGTAGCCGGCCTCTGTCAGGGCCGTGGCGTCGGCGATCGCGAAGGGGACGTTGAGGATCCTGGCCAGCGTCTGGGCCAGCAGCGTCTTGCCGCAACCCGTCGGGCCGAGCAGCATGATGTTGGACTTCTGCAGCTCGATCTCTTCGTCGCCGCCGTTCTGCGACATCTGCACGCGCTTGTAGTGGTTGTAGACAGCCACCGAGAGGGCCCGCTTGGCGCTGTCCTGGCCGACCACGTACTCCTCCAGCACAGCGTGGATCTCCTGGGGCTTGGGAAGACTCTCGAGCTCGAAGCTGGGCGGGGCGGTCAGCTCCTCGTCGATGATCTCGTTGCAGAGATCAATGCATTCATCACAGATGTAGACGCCGGGACCGGCGATCAGCTTCTTGACCTGGCGCTGCGACTTGCCGCAGAAACTGCAGAGAAGCTGTTCGTTCGAGTCGGTTGGGCGTGCCACGGCGTCATTCCTCCCTTGGAACTGGTATCGGCGGCCGCGGCCCAAAGCTTAGAGCGCTCGAAGCGTCGGCTCGCACCTTCTTACGTCATCGGGCGCCCGGTCCCTGCATCGGGGCAGGGCTTGCGCGATCACCCGCCGCCGCAGCAGCGAACGCGCGGTAGGGTCCGGACATGAGGGTGGGAACCACCTGGCGGCGGTCATGGCGCCAGCACCGCATCGGCGTGCTGGCAGTGTTGGCAGTGCTCGCGCTGCTGCTCGGATTCGTTGGATACGTGCAGGCGGACGCAACGGTGCTCGACGCTATCTACGGCACGCTCGCGCTGCTTGCTTTCACGTTTGAAGAGCCATCGGGATCGGTCCCACCGACGCTGCAGGCTGCCCGCTTCATGGCACCAGCGGCCGCTGCTTTCGCAACGCTGACCGTGCTTACCGCTTTGCTCGAGGATCAGTGGCATCTCGCTCGCGCCCGGGCGCGGAGAAATCACGTCGTCGTCTGCGGGCTCGGCCGAAGGGGCATCCGGCTGGTGCGCTCGATTCTGTCTGCTTCGCCCCCGGGGTCAGTTGTGGCGATCGAATCTGATCACGCGAATCCAAACATCGCGGTCGCGCGTAGCTTGGGGGCGATCGTCATCATCGGCGACTCCACCGACGTGGATCTGCTGCACACGGCGGGAGTGCATCGCGCCTCGACACTGATCTCTGTCCTCCCAGACGATGCCGACAACGCCAACATCGCGAGCCTCGCGAGGACTTTGTGCGCCAAGCGCGCTGATCCGCTCCACGCGTTCTGCCATGTCGCCGACGGCGACCTGATCGCGGAGTTGACGAGCGCCTCGCTGCCGGCCTCGGGGGCTGGGCTGACCGTGGAATGGTTCAGCATCCCCGAGCGCGCCGCGCGCTTGCTACTGCGACAGCATGCGGACCTGATTCGCCGCTCGGGAGCGTCCCGTCCGCCACACATCGTCGTAGTCGGCAACGATGAGCTTGCCGAAGCGCTCGTGATCACGGCCGCGCGGCAGTGGCGCTCACTCGCCGGCGCCAAATCGGACCCGATCTCGCTCACAGTCGCCTGGGCCGGCGCAGCAGGCTGGCTCCAAATGCTTGTTGCGCGCCACCCATCGATCGCTGAACTGGCGGACCTTCGCCATTATGAAGAGGATCTCAGTGCCGCAAACCCCGCCGGCGCCCGACAGATGATGCGCGATGCGACGCTGGTCATCGTTTGCGGGACCAGCGACACGGTAAGCCTCCGGCTCGGATTCGCCATCTCGCGACTGCTCGGGGACCGAGGCTCCTTGGTGATCCGCATGATGCTCGAACATCGAGGATTTGCAGAGTTGCTGGAGGCTGAGTCCAGCGCAAGGCACGTGAGCCTGTTCAGCGTCATCGACCAAGCCTGCTCCCTCCCAATGGTCACGGACGGCCTTGTGGAAACCATTGCTCGTGCGTTTCACGAGCTGTACCTCGAACAGGCTCCCGTGGATTCGGGTGCGGTGGGCGAGGCCCCCTTGGTTCGATGGGAGGAGCTCGCAACGACATTCAAGGCGGCGAACCGTGCGCAAGCGCGGGCAATCAAGGACAAGCTGGCTCAAGTCGGCTGCGGGCTTCGACCCCTGGTCGACTGGAACGCTGAGGTGATCGAGTTCAGCGAAAGCGAGGTGGAAGAGATCGCGATTTCCGAGCACGAACGCTGGAACACCGAGCGAAAGGCGCGTGACTGGGTCCCAGGCCGAGCGAAGGACCTCGTGGCGAAGACCAATCCATGGATCGATGTTCCCTGGGAACAGCTTCCCGAGGAGATCCGGGACTATGACCGGCTCTTCGCAGGCGAACTGCCGAAGGTGCTGGCCGCGGCAGGCTATGAGGTTTACCGAACCGTGCGATCAATCGGGCAGGTCAGCGAACAGTCTTGATGCCGGGCGTATCCACTGACTCGCGTGCTTCTCTCCCTCTTCCAAGAGGTGCACCACGACGCGCTCGGCAAAGCGTATAGTCGAAGTCGAGACGGGGAGCAAACGAATCACGAAACCATCGGACTCGACGGTACGGTATTCGAGGCCTGAGCCATCGGGGAGAAGCGACGCAAACCAGGGGCACGTATTCGTTTCATACGCGCGCAAAGATGCCGAGCTCGCCAATAGCCTGGTCGCCGCTCTCCGGGACGCTGATGTTGATTGCTGGGTGGACCTCAGCGGGATCCCGCCAAGCGCCGAGTGGCGTTCGGAGATCGAAGAGGCGATCGACGCCGCGACCGCGTTTGTCTTTCTGATCAGTCCTGAATCGGCAGCATCGGCCGTCTGCCGCGAGGAGCTCCAGCACGCTGAGGCACTGAACAAGCGCTTGGTCGGGGTGTTGATTCGGCCCGTGCCGGCGAACCTCGTTCCCGAGGCGATCTCCGCGCGCCACTGGATCAACTTTGAGCGGCCTAAGGAGTTCGACCGGCCCATGCGCGAGTTGGTCACGGCTCTGACTACGGACCTTGACTGGCGCCGAGAGCATGCCCGGCTCACCGTCAAGGCGAGGGAGTGGGAGACCAGTGGACGCGATAGCGCGTTCGTGCTGCGAGGTCGCGATCTCGAGGCGGCGGAGCGCCGATTGGCCGAAGCCGACGAGCAAACCGACCCGCAACCGAACCGCTTGCAGACGGAGCACGTGCTCGCAAGCCGTGCGACCGCTCGACGGGCACAGCGGATCCGTACGGGGCTTCTGACCGCTGCTCTCGTGGTGGCGCTCGGACTAGCGGCAGTCGCGCTGATCCAGCGAAACCGGGCGGAAGACCAGGCGAAGGACGCACGATCGCGCGAGCTCGCCGCAAAGTCGCTGCTTGCCGCAGCATCGAATCCGGACTTGAGCCTGGTGCTCGCCGTCGAAGCGGCGCACGCGGCCCAGACCCCCGAGGCGGAGCAGGCAATTCGCGCGGCGCTCGAGACCCCGCGAGCTGACGGCGTGTTGCGCGGACACGACGGTCCTGTCAACAGCGCCGCCTGGAACATAGAAGGCTCCCTGGTGGTGACCTCCAGCGACGACGGCACGGCCCGGCTCTGGGACCCCGCCACAATGGAGACCATCGAGATCGTGGATCCGCCGGGCTCGGCGGCCATGCTGGACGCGCAGCTAAGCCCCACGGACGGCGGGCTCGCCGTTGCCGACGAGGAGGGAATCGTCCAGCTTTGGAGGCTTCGAGAGAGGCCGCGGATGGTGAGCGAACTGGGCCCAGGCGGAGGACCGATCGTGAAGATCGCGTTCGATGCATCCGGGCGCCTGCTTGCCGCGGCCACGGCTGACGGAACGGCGCGGATCTGGAGGGTCGCGACCGGAAAGCTCGTGAGCCGTCTCAAAGGAAGCTCAAGCCAGCTGTACGCGGTTGCATTCGCGCCGAATGGCAGGCAGGTGGTCACCGGCGGCGCAGACGGAAGCTTGCGGCTGTGGGATCTTCGGTCCGAGACGGTCGTTTCGAGCGCGATTTTCGGAGCGGGTGGCCAGCCCAACGAGGCAACGGACATCAACTCGGTGGCCTTCACCGCGTCGGGCGATGCGATCGTCGCAGGTGGCCAAGATGGTGCAGTGCGCGTCTGGGACGCTGGCCTTGCGAACCGAACCGCAGCCTTCCGTGTGGGCAACGATGAGGTCTACGCGGTTGCCGCTGCCGCCCCCACTTGGGTCGCCGCCGCCGGGCTGGACGGGACTGCGAAGGTCTGGGAGCAGGCGACCAACCGCGGGACACAAGGACGGGTCCGGGTCCTCCCTCCACACACCACGCTGCGCGGCGCGGGAGAACCCCTCAACTCCGTGGCACTGAGCCCCGATGGCCGTCGGGCCGTCACAGCCGGCGAGGATCACCTGGCAAGGCTCTGGCCCGCGCAGGGTGATGAGTCGCTGGCGGTGTACGGGCGGCACCACCCCGACGCACACTTAACGGACGTCGCCGCCGCTCCGATGGAAAACCTGATCGTCACCGCCGCTGACGACTGCACTAGCCGCGTCTGGAGACCGGGAGTCTCGCCGAGAACACTCACCGTACTCGCCATCCAAGTCGCCAGCGAAAGGGCGTGCTACCGCAATTACCTCGTCAAGCCGTGGGCTGCGAACTTCAGCCCGGACGGGAGATTCGTGATCACGGCCAACGAGCGCGACCATCCACGTCCGAACCAGGCGAAGGCGCTTATCCGCGTCTGGGAGGTCGCGTCCGGCGACTATGTCTACCAGCGGGACCTGCCGGGAGCCGCCGCCTACGACGCCGCGTTCAGCCCCGACGGCGCCCTCATAGCCGCAGTCGGCGCGGCTGGCATCGCGCGGGTCTGGAATGCCGAGCAGAGGACGCGAGTCGCCGACCTCGGCCGAACCGACAACAGACCGGACTCCGAACTGAATGCACTTGCCTTCAGCCCCGACAGCCGCTTTCTGGCCGTGGCTTCGCAGCGAGGGACGATCACGGTCTGGGATCTCGAGCGCAAAGAGCGAGTGCGGGTTGTGCGCGGTGCCGGTCAGGCATTTCGATCCGTTGCATTCAGTCCCGACGGCAACCGCCTACTTGGCGGAGGCGAAGACGGAACCGTGACCGTGTGGGATGCGCGTTCAGAACAGCCGGTCGCCAGACTTCGTGGACACACCTCGAGCATCGAGGATCTCGACCACAGCCCGGATGGTGACCTCCTCGTCACAGCCAGCACGGATCGGACTGCGAGGATCTGGGACGCCGACTCGGGCGTGCTGCTCGATGTATTGCGAGGAAACCGAGCGAGCCTGAACGGAGCCGCATTCACGTTCGACGGAGGCCTGGTCGTCACGGGCGCACTCGATGCAAGCGCCAGGGTCTTCAGCTGCCGACTCTGCATACCGTTCGAGGAGGTCTTGGGGCTGGCAGAGGACCTGTTGAATGTCCTCTCTCCCGAAGAGCTCGCCGCTTACCGTGCCGAGAGCGCTTGACACGACCATCGCCCCGTCAGCAGGATCACTTCTTGCTGCCTTGAACAGCGGCGTGATTCTGGTGCCCCTTCTTGCGACGCCCGTCGAGATCGAGTAGGAACTCGAGCAGATCGATCGCCCGGCGAAAGACGAGCGGAGGTCGCCGCAGCTCGCAACCCACTCGCCTCTCCTCGAGACAAGTGTCTTTTCTTCCGGCACCCCCGTTGAGGAGGTCGTCGCCCTCGCTGGCAGCAATCGCGTCGTTGCCAGCAAGAGCGAAGACCTGATCGTCTCCCCCACCGGGAAGGAAGAAGTCGCGAGCCGGCCCACCCCGCAGCAGGTCGGCCGATTCGCTTCCTGCGACCATCTCAGCCCCGGTGACCGTGTCGGTCTGCTCGACGCCGACCGAGATCGTCCCGCGACTCAGGTCCGCGTCGACACCCGTCGCCTCGGAGACGTAGCTGACCGCGTCATACTTCCCGTGCCCCCCCTGCAGCTGGTCGTCGCCGGCATCACCGACCAGATAGTCATTGCCGCCGGCCCCGTCAACCAAATCGTCGCCCGCACTTCCAACGAGCAGGTTGATCTCTGTGTCCCCGCGAAGCTCATCGGGCCCGACCGACCCCATCAGTCCCTCGATCCGAGTGAGCGTGTCGATGGCCGAGCCGGTCGGATATACGGCACTGCCTGAATGGGCCGACAGGTCGGCGTTCACCGAAAGCGCATCCAGATACAGCACCTGGTCAAATCCGCTGGCACCGTCTAAATCGTCATCGCCTGGCCCCGCGATAAAAATGTTGTCCGCTGCGTTCCCGCGCAACACGTCGTGATGGTCGGAGCCGTTGAGAATTTCGACTCCTCGGAGTCGGTCGATGAACGAATCACTGGTAGCGATTCCGGCAGCCAGATCGATGCTGACCCCCGAGGTCGCGCCGAACGCGCTTCTGTAGTCGGCCGTGTCGGTGTCGCCCGCCCCTCCGTTGACCGCGTCGTCGCCAAGACCCCCAAACAGAGTGTCCGCACCCCCCCTGCCCCACAGCGCGTCGTTTCCGGTTAGCGCGATCAGTACGTTCGGGCCCGAATCGCCCACCAGCACGTCGTCGCCATCGGATCCGGTAAGTCCCTCGAGCCGGGACAGCGTGTCGGTCTCACCGCCCGCGACCGCGGTGCCACCCGCGAGGCTCGCCCTGACGCCGTCCGCTCCCAGGAACTGCGCGGTATCCGCAGGCCCCGGTCCGCCATCGAGCACGTCGCTGCCGCCACGCCCGTCGAGCGCATTGGGCAACCCATCCCCGGTCAGGGAGTCGTCGAAATCCGATCCGATGATCGATTCGGTACCGCTGAGTCTGTCGTTGCCGCCCCCGCCGAATGCGACACCGGCGGCGAGGTCGACGACGACCGCGGACTGAGCATCGACATACTCAACGAAGTCCGTATCCCCCTCCCCCCCCTGCAAGTCGTCGTCTCCTGGTCCACCACGTAGCCGATCGGCGCCCCCCGCCCCATCAAGCAAATTGGCGCCGGCGTCCCCGACCAGGACATCGTCGAAGTTCGTCCCCAGGAGATTTTCGATCTCGAGGAGTTCGTCCAAGCCCTCGCCCGTCTTCACCAGCCCGGTGCCGAGGTCCGCCTCGACGCCGGCGGGCTCAGCTGCGTAAGTGACGGTGTCCGTCCGGGGTCCGCCGATGATCACGTCGGTGCCGGGCCCGCCGGTCAACAGGTCAGCGCCCGACGCCTGAGTTTCCGGGAGATCTCCGATGATCGAGTCATCGCCTGCCGCTCCGTCGATGAAGTCCGGACCGTCAAACCCGACCAGATTGTCTGCCCCCTCGCTGCCGAATAACCGGTCGGCATGGGCCGAGCCGATCACCAACTCGAATCCGGCCACCCGATCCGCTCCCAAGGAACCGCCGACCGTGCCGGTTGCCATGTCCACAATCACTCCCCCTGGTGCGAACTGGTAGCTCGCGATGTCCATGGCTCCGTCGCCTCCGTCCATAACGTCGTCGCCGGGGTCTCCGTACAGGCGATCGTCCCCCCCGTCCCCTTGAACGATGTCGGAGTCCGGATCAGGCGCCGCGCGGCCATCGCCGAAGAGTTCGTCGCCGCCGCCGCCACCCGCCACGTCGTCCGAGCCGCCGGCGCCGAGGAGTACCTCTGGCCCCGGACCGCCCCGGAGAACATCGTTGAAGGGCGAGCCGGTCACCACCTCCACTCCCGCGAGTAGGTCCGTACCCAGCGAACCGGTGCCGAGGCCTACCTCGAGGTCGACTTGCACCGCTCCGGGCGCGGCATCGTAGTCCAGAACATCGGGACCCGTCGCCAGATTCTCCCCTGCGTCGATCAGGTCGTCGCCCTGGTCCGCCACGATCAAGTCACCACCCGGTCCGCCGTCAACGAAGTCATCCCCCGGGCCGCCTGTGAGATGGTCACCGGCACCCGACGCGCCGCCATCCTCGAATAGATCGTCGCCGAATAGATCGTCGCCGCCGGCGCCGCCGTCGAGGAGATCCGGCCCCGGATCCCCGATCAAGGTGTCGTTGTCGCCTTCGCCTAGGAGTAGATCGCTTTCGGAACCCGGGTTCGTGTCCCCATCTCCGAACAGAAGATCTGCGCCCTCGCCGCCGCAGATGATGTCGGCCCCGTCCAATCCCAGGACAGTGTCATCCCCCTCAAGGCCAACGATCACGTCGTCGACGCCTGGGCTTGCGGCGTAAAAATCATCGCCCGGCGTCAACACGACCGTGGCCGCAACGCCAGCGCACTCCGGAGTCGGCGGCGAAGCAGCTTGAGCGCCGGACGGCAACAACAACGCGAAGCTCGCAAGCGCGAAGCCAAGCACCTGACGGTTGCCAATGATCACGGCAGCAGCTCCGCTCGGTACCGGTACGGCTCCGGTGTCCCGGATGCCGCACCGTTCTGGAACATCAGCTGCAGTCGGCTTGCGCCTGGCACGTCGATCGATCCCTCGCCCAGAGAATTCAGCTGCATGGGACGGATGCACTCGCCCTCGACGCCACTCATCACCAGGACCTGTGCGGCTGGGGGGACCGGGGCGTCGGGCAGATCGACGATGATTCTAAGCCCTGTTGCCTCTGGCGCCTCGAAGCCGACAGATGCGGACGACAGATGCTCTAGGACCAGTGTGCGCCACCCGGTCTCCGGGTGCGATGCTGGGAGCGCGAACTCGGCATCCGGCGGCGAAGCGCCACCGAGCAGAGTGGCGTAGTCCCCTCCGTCCTCGAAGGAAGAGAACGGGTCGCCCTGAACGCAGGCGCCGATCCGAGTCGGGTGCGCGCTGGACCAGATCGCGAACTCCGAAAACACGCTGCGGAAGTCGACTGGGTCGCAGGCGACGAGACAGCGGTCGGGATCTGGCGACACCGACGGAAGGATCGACTCGACGGCCTCAACCGCCGACATGCGGCCACGATTCGAGGCGATCTTCTCCCAGACCTTCCGGATTGCGCCAGAGCCGCCCGAATACTCGCTCAGAAACTTCCAGAAAACCCAGGCTCCGTGGTCGAAGTCAATAGCTTCATCGCCGAGTTCGCTCTGCCCATCCAGCGGAACGCCCGGCTCGTGAAGCGCGCTTTCGGGCAGGTAATCGTAGTTGGAGTTGACATCGTCGAAGACCTCGTTCTCGATCCAGTCAGCGGTCCCCTCCGCCAACCATGGCTCCGTTTCGGCGGATCGGTATGCGTTCTGGACGGCATGGAAGAGCTCGTGCGCCGCTGTCACACGTAGAGCACCGTCGCCACACGACTCGATCGCTGCCGGCTCGCAGGCGAAATCGTTGTCAAGGACGCAGTACACCGAGCGCGAGGATCGTCCTCGGTCGCGGGCGCAATAGCCGAGGAACCCACGTGAGGCGATATCGGCGAGATAGAAGTCAAGTCCCGAGTTCGGACCACCTCCGCGCTTCCGCCCCGCGTCTGCGCTCGGCGCGCGGAATCCCAGCCTGACGACTTCGACCCTCCACGCGCGGCGGAGCACATTGAGCGTCCGCTCCACCTGGTCAGGACGGTGGTCTCGATCGCGGTCGCTTTTCGGCGGCGCATCCGTCGTTCCGGAAACCCAATGCACGCACAGCCGCTGACGCTTGGATCGTGGGCGCCTCATGCGAACGCATGCCGCATTCGTCCTTTCGACCGTGTACCCATGGCCGGCGGGATCGCTGGGACCGTCGGTCGGCCTCGCGCTCGCCCTTTCCGAGCAAGCCAGGGCAAGAGCGGCGCCAACCACAACACCTAAGGCGATCACACCTGACCGGAGGCCCTCCCCTCCAAGAGAAAGCACGCGTCCACCCTACCACCGGCGTTTTTCACCGCACGGGCAGGAGTCGGCTGACGACCCGAGACTCGCTCTGGGAACCGCAACAGATCTCCGAACCGCTACCCGGCCGCCTGAGATTCGCCCAGCGCTGCTCGAGAACCCGGTCGACGACCTTGCTACGGACAGCGCGTCCCGGCAAACGACGGCGAGGCCGCGGACCCCTCAACAGGGTCCATCGCCAGGCGGCGCGGCGTGTCGTCGTCGCAGGTCGCGAAGAACCCTCCGACCGAGTCGACCAGATGCTCCGTCGACTCGGCCGCGAAGAGGATCGGCTGGTACTTGGTGATTTCGTAATCGGTCGTCGCCATCGCCGCAAAGTCGAGCGGCCGGATCTCCATGCCGCGGAACTCCTCGATCTCGCCGTACGAAGAGAGGATTCCCGCGCCATAGGCACGCAGCTCGCCCTCCTCGTAGAGGACGCCGAACTCGATCGTGAACCAGAAGACGTCGGCAACGAGCTGTAGGCCCCGTTCGGTCTCGGCGCGCCGGGCGGCCTGGCCGGCGAGCCGGTTGAGCTCGGCGAACTGAGGATCGGCGAGCAGGTGGGCATGCCCGACAACTTCGTGAATCAGGTCGGGCTCCGGCGTGTAGAGCGGCGCATCGTGGTGGCGGACGTACTGGGTGGAGTGGAAACGGCCGTCGGCGAGTGACCCGTAGAACTCTCCGAGCGGCACGATCCCCGCCGCGGGGACGTACTCGAATCCGGTCAGCGGAGACCAGCCTCCGAGTGACCTCGTCGAGCTGTGGAATGCGATCGCGCGGGAGGTCCAAGGCCGTCACCGCGTCGCGGAAAGCTCGGCACGCGTAGCGCTCGTGCTTGGGTCGCAACTCACGGCAGACCGTCCGCCAGACCTGCTGCTCGGCGTCCGTGTAGTCGATCCGCGGGACCGGTTGGGACGAGCTCCACCCCAGCGCCGCCGCCGCGATCGCGTTGCGTCGCTCCCGGTAGCAGGCGTCGTTCACCCCCGGGTGCTCGTCGGAGAGGTGAACGGTGACGTCGCCTTGCGCGGTCGTCGTCACCGGCGAGTACAGCTGGGCCTCCTCGAACATGGCTCCCCTATCCCGTCGCCGTCACCAGCGGCTCGCCGCTCCGGGTCGTACCAGGAGAGCGCGTACTCGGGCCGGTCGAGCTCGCGGGCGAGTCTGCTCAGGCGCAGCGGCTTGAAGGTGTCCCACATCACCGCGAGCTCCTCGGTCCTGCGTAGGCCGAGTGACGCCTCCACCAGGCCGGGCTGAGGACCGTGCGGCAGCCCGCTGGGATGCAGCGTAATCATGCCCACGTCGACGCCCTTGCGCGACCCGAACTGCCCGTCGACGTAGTAGATCGCCTCCTCCGACTGCACGTTCGAATGGTGGTAGGGAAGCGCGATCGCCTGCGGGTCGTAGTCGAGCTCGCGGGGGCAGAACGAGCAGATCACGAAGTTCTGCCCCTGGAAGGTCTGATGCACCGGCGGCGGCATGTGGATGCGGCCGGTGACCGGTTCGAAGTCGTCGGTGTTGAAGGTGTAGGGATAGACGTAGCCGTCCCAGCCGACGACGTCGAAGGGGTGATAGTCGAGCAGATAGGACTGGTGGCCGTCGCGGACGCGCACGGTCAGCTCGAACTCGCCTCGCTCGCGGTGCGTGCGCAGCTCGCGGGGCGGGTGGAAGTCGCGGTGTGAGAACGGCGCCTGCTCCAGCAGCTGGCCGTAGCGGTTGCGGTAGCGGTTGGGCGTCTCAACCTCCCCCGGGGTGAAGAAGCAGAGCCACACCTGCTCGTCCGGCGAGGCCCCGTCCATGCGCACCCGGTAGGTGGTCCCGCGCGGAATAACGACGTAGTCGTGTGGCCGGTAGGGCACGTCGCCGAACATCGTTTCCACCGTGCCGGTGCCGCGGTGGATGAAGAGGATCTCGTCACCCTCGCCGTTTCGGTAGAAGCCCTCGCGCTCGGCGGTTGGCTTGCAGATCGAGACCTCGATATCGGAGTTCCATTGCAGAAGCCGGCGGCAGTCGAGCCAATCGCCTCCGGGCGGCACCGGGTTGGTGTCGGTGAGCCGGTGGACATGGGTCTCCGGGACCCACTCGTCGCGTGCGATTGGCTCGAAGCCCCCGATCTCCCTCACCCGACAGGGTGAGACGAGGTGGTAGAGGATCGATTCGTTGCCGCTGAAGCCTTCGAATCCGAGCACCTCCTCGGTCAGCAGCGTCCCGTTCTCGCGGAACTGAACGTGGCGCTTCGCGGGCACCTTTCCGAGACTGGCATAGCGCACTAGCGGCCTCCCGCGCTCAGCGAATTCACAGGTTCCCCCTGCGCTCCTGCTCGCGCTCGATCGCTTCGAACAGCGCCTTGAAGTTGCCGGCCCCGAAACCCGTCGCGCCGTGCCGCTCGATCAGCTCGAAGAAGATCGTCGGCCGGTCGCCGAGCGGCTTGGTGAAGATCTGCAGCAGATAGCCCTCGTCGTCGTGGTCGACGAGGATCCCGTGGCGGCGCAGGTCGGCGAGCTGCGAGGCGACCTCGGGCACCCGCGCGGGCACCTCTGCGTAGTAGGCGTCGGGGATCGGCAGGAACTCGACCCCGCGGCTGCGCAGCTCGGCGACCGCGCCGACGATGTCGCGGGTGGCCAGCGCGATGTGCTGGGCTCCGGGACCCTCGTAAAACTCGAGGTACTCGTCGATCTGCGAGCGGCGCAGGCTCTCGGCGGGCTCGTTGATCGGGAACTTGATCCGCCCGTCGCCGCTTGCCACGACCTTGGACATCAGCGCCGAGTACTCCGTCGAGATCGCCTCGTCGGAGAAGTGCACGAGCTCGTCCATGCCGAAGACGTCCTCGTAGAAGCGCACCCACTCCTGCATGCGGCCGAGTTCGACGTTCCCGACCACGTGATCGATCGCCACAAGCCGGTCCTCGCTGGGCGGCAACGTCCGTTCGGCCTGCGCGAAGCCAGGCATGAAGGGCCCGTCGTAGGCGGTTCGGTCAACGAAGGTGTGCATCGTCTCGCCGTAGGCCGCAATGCTCGCCAGGCGCACGACCCCGTGCTCATCTGAGTGCTGGCTGGGCGCCTCGACGCCGCGCGCGCCGCGCCGGACGGCTTGCGCGTAGGCGTGCTCCACGTCGGGGACGGACAATGCGATCGACGCCACGCCGTCCCCGTGCCGGGCGTGATGGCGGGCGATCTCGGTGCCGGAGCGAAGCGATCCCGTGAGCACGAGCCGTACCCGGCCCTGCTCGAGAACGTGCGACGTGTGGTCACGCAGGCCCGTTTCGAGCCCGGCGTAGGCGACGGGGCGAAAGCCGAATGCGTTTGCGTAGAAGTAGGCGGCCTGGGCGGCGTTCCCGACGTAGAGCTCGATGTGGTCGATGCCGTGCAGCGGCATCGAGTCGGCGCCGGCGCGCGCAGCGGCCGCGGGCGCTGGGACGGTGCTGGCTGTGGCTGTGCTCGGGGGCCGCATCTCTGCTCTCCCCTTTATGATTCCCCGCTATGCAGGCGAATGCAATGCACATTCATTGCGTCTAGCAGGGTCCAAACGTGAATCTTGACCGCATAGACCAGCAGATCGTTGCGCTGCTGCGTGAGAATGCCCGCCGTTCCTTTCAGGACATCGGTTCGCGGGTCTCACTGAGCGCCCCGGCCGTCAAGCGCCGGGTCGACCGGCTGGAGGGCGCCGGCGTGATCCGCGGCTACTCGGCGGTGCTCGACCACGTCGCCCTCGGCTGGACCACCCACGCGATCGTTTCGCTGTTCTGCGAGGGTCAGATGTCCGGGGCTGAGATTCTCGCCGCCGCCGGCCGCCATCCGGAGGTCGCCTCGGCGCACACGATCGCGGGCGAGGCCAGCGCGATCCTGCACCTGTACGCCCGTGACACCGAGCACCTCGAAGAGGCGCTCGAGCGCCTGCGCGACACGCGCGGGATCCTCAGAACCCAGACCCAGGTCGTGCTCTCGACCCTGTTCGAGCGCCCGGTGGAGTGAGCCGCTCTGTCCCTTTTGGGTCAGACCCCTTGCTGCCCCCTTGCTGGGCCTTGCTAGCGGATCTCGGTTTCCAGCGTCCCGAACCCGGGGGCGCTGAGGGTGACCACGTCTCCGGCTTCGAGATAGCGCTCACCGTCGATTGGGCCCAGCTCCAGCAGGCAACCTCGGTTCAGCGCCCCTGAGCCGATCACATCCCCCGGTCGCAGGCGAGTGTCTCGCGCCGCATGGGCGACGAGCTCGGGCCAGGTCCAGTGCATCTCGGCCGCATTCGTCCGCGTCAGCTCACGCCCGTTGACGGCGGCGACCGCCTCGATGTTGAGGCGGCCATCCTCGTAAGGGAGCTCGTCGGGAGTGGCAATCCACGGGCCAATGGAAAGTGCGAAGTCCTTGCCCTTGGCCGGCCCCAGCCCGATCTCCATCTCGCGGCGCTGGGTGTCGCGGGCACTCCAGTCGTTCATCAGCGTGAATCCCGCGATCTCTCCTCCGACGCCGATCACCGCCGCCAGTTCGAGCTCGAAGTCGAGCATCTGGGTACCGGCGGGACGCCTCACCGGCTCGCCCGGCCCGCGAACCGAGGCGGGGTTGGAGAAGTAGAACGCCGGGGCCTCGTACCAGGCGGGCGGGATCTCCCCTCCGCGGCGCCGCCAGCCGGCGGACACGTGACCTTCGAAGGAGTAGAAATCGCGAACGCTCGGGGGGTCGGGGACGGGGGCGATCAGAGTCACCTCGGCCAACTCGTGCTCGGCACCGGCCGGCTCCTGCCCCTCGCCCGCGAGGAAATCGAGCATGGTGGCTGCCAGCAGCACTGCGACGCGGTCTGCACCGAGGAGGCCGACGCGAATCACGCCGCCTGGATCGCGAAAGGTGACCAGCCGGCTCAACAGGGAGGAAGGACGTTTCCCGCGTCCCCGAACTGGTTGCCTGTGCCGCAGTTGCCCCGACCTTCGTCGAACAGGTTCGTGGGGTTGTCTGTGACGGTGTTTGCCGTAAGCACGTTGCCGTCTGAGTCAGCATCGAGGTGGATGCCGTAGCTGCCGTTCTCGCGGAACGTGTTTTCGTCAAGCCGGGTGCCGTCGCTGCGTGCAGGAAGATGCCCGCCGGCGCCCCCACTCCGGCAATCGCGTTGCGGTTGGCGATGTTGGAGTCGAGGAGGACGTCACCGCCTGAGATGTTCTCGATGATGAAGCCGCGGTTGTTGCCGAAGGTGCGGTTGCGGCTGACCCGCAGCGTGCCGCCGCCCGTGCTCGAGATCTCACCGACGTAGATGCCCGAGTCGCGATAGCCACTGGCGACGTTGTCGATCACCTTGACTCGCTCGCTGTCAAAGACGTTGATCCCGTACTTGCCGTCACCGCAGGTCTCCTTGGTGAGGACGTCGTGCGCGCGGCCGCTGGCGACGCCGGCGAAATTGAGGGCGATCGAGGGGAAGCCGAAGCCTTCGGCGGCGCCCCGGACCGAAACGTGGTCGACGGTGACGCCGCTCACGCGCACGTCGATGACGATCCCCACCTTGCAGCGACCGTCGATCACCGGGCGCTTGCCCTTTGCGCCGATGATCCGCACCCGCTTGGTGACACTGAACGACTCGCGGTAGCTGCCGCCCCGGATCTTCAGCGTGTCGCCGTTGCGAGCCCTGGCGAGCGCCTTCGTGATCGCGTTCTTGCCGGGGCGCACCTGAATGGTCTTGCCCGCTCCCCCGGCTTGCGCTGCGGCGGGCACGCAGAGCAGAACCGCCGCCCCCGCAGCCACGCTCAACCCGATGACTCGCGCCACGCGGCCTAGCGCTGCTCGAGGACCCGGTCGACGATCTTGTACTCGACCGCCTCCTCGGCGCTCATGAAATAGTCGCGCTCGGTGTCCTTGGCGACCTTCTCGAGCGGCTGGCCTGTGTGCTTGGCGATGATCTCGTCAAGCCGGCGCCGGATGTCGATGATCTCCTTGGCGTGGATCTCGATGTCCGTCGCCTGACCGGAGAAGCCGCCGGAAACCTGGTGAATCAGGATCTTGGCGTTCGGCAGCGCCATCCGCTTGCCCTGGGCGCCGCCGGAAAGCAGCAGCGCACCCATGCTCATCGCAACGCCGACGCAGATCGTCTGCACGTCGGGCTTGATGAACTGCATCGTGTCGTAGATCGCGAGACCCGCGTACACCGACCCGCCGGGCGAGTTGATGTACATCGAGATGTCCTTGTCGGGATCTTCTGACTCGAGGTGGATCAACTGAGCGACGATCAGGTTTGCGATGTCCTCGGTGACGGGCGTGCCGAGGAAGATGATCCGCTCGTTGAGCAGGCGCGAGTAGATGTCCATCGCGCGCTCGCCGCGAGAACTCTGCTCGATGACCATCGGGACGAGGGGGCTCATGGATCGGGCAGTCTAACGATCGCCTTCGGCGGGCCTTTTCAGGAGCCGGGAGTCCAGAGCTTCTCGGGCGGGGACTCTCCCCCGCCCTCCTGGGCAGCGACCTCGCGCTCCTTGTCGGGCGTCCAGATCGCCTCGCGGGCTTCGGCCTGCTCGAGCGGTATCGGCACGGCGCTCTCGGCAACGAGGTCGACGGCCTTGCGCAGACGCAGGTCCTCTGCAAGCAGCGTCTCGCGGCCGCTCTCGCGCAGCTTCGCCAGCGCCACCTCGGGTGGATCGTGCCCGTGGTCCTCGTGGCCTGGTCCCGGCTTGAGCGCTTCGAGCATCTCCTCCTCGGTGACCTCGATGTCCTCGGCCTCGGCGATCGCGACGATCACGGCCTCGCGCTTGAGCGAGCGCTCGGCGTCGCCCTTGGCCTCGGCGATCATTCCCTCGCGGCCGTTCTCCTGGACGCGCATGAACGTTTCGGGGTCGATCCCGCGCCCCTGCAGCTGGCGCATGAAGCGGTCGATCATCTCTTCAGCCCGGGCCTCCACCAGGGCGCCTGGAACGTCCACGCTCGCGGCGTTGACAGCAGCCTCAACCGCCTCACCGCGGAAAGCCTCGTCGGCCCGCTGCTCGAAGATCTCACCCAGCTTCGAAGAGATGTCTGAGCGCAGCTCCTCGAGCGTGTCGAACTCGGAAGCGTCGGCGGCGAAGTCGTCGTCGAGGTCTGGCAGCTCCTTTTCGCGAACCTCCTTGACGGTGACCTCGAAGTTCGCGGCCTTGCCTGCGAGCTCCTCGGCTCGGTAGTCATCGGGAAAGGTGACTTCGACGTTGCGGGTCTCTCCGGGCTTGGCGCCGTCGAGGCCCTTCTCGAGGTCCTCGATCAGGCGGCCGGCACCCAGCTCGATCAGCTCGTCGCGTCCCTCGCCGCCCTCGAAGGGCTGACCGTCGATGCTGCCCTTGTAGTCGACGAGGAGGTGATCACCGTCGGCGGCCTCGCGTTGGACCGGGTTGAGTGACGCAAAGCCCTCACGCAGCCGTTCCAGCTGTTCCGCGATCGCCTCCTCGGGCACCTCCGTCTCCGCCCTGCCGACCTCGAGGCCCCTGTAATCGCCGAGCTGCGCTGTCGGCCGAACGCCGACCTCGATCGAGAACTGCAGTGGTCCGCCGCTGGCTTCGGGCATCGAGGAGACGTCGAGCTTGGGGTCGCCGATCGGCGAGACCCCCGACTCGATCACGGCGCGCTCGTACCACTCCGGCAGGGAGTCGCGCAACGCCTGCTCGATGACGGCCCCGCGGCCGATTCGCTGTAAAACGACCTGCGCCGGAACCTTGCCCTTGCGGAAGCCGGGAATCTTGAGCTCGCGGCCAAGTTCGGCTGCAGCCCGTTCCACGCCGACGTCGACCTCGGGGCCTTCGACCTCGACTTCGATGCGGGCTCGTGACTCGGGCAGCTCTGTGACGGTCGTCTTCATTGGCGGCGCCAACGATAGTCGGGCGCGGTCCCGGTTCCGCGAGCGACTAACTTTGAACGCCAGATGAAGGCCCCGGGAGAGAAGGCGATCGGCACCTGGAGCGGTGGCCGGTTCATGCATTTCGGCGAGGTTCTCGAACTCGGGCGCCTGACGGCGCTCGTGCGTCCCGGCGACGGCATCGACACGGTGCTCAGTGCCGACGCCTACGGGGCGGGCGAGGCCGACAGCCTGCTCGGCGAGGCGCTGGATGGAGTGCCCCGCGACGACTACTGCCTGGTCGGAGCCGTGGGACATGACTTCTACGAGGGCGAACGCGAGGGCGCCAAAGGGTTCCCCCGCTTCACCGATCCGAGGCTGCGAGGCCCCGAGGACTACGCGAGCTATCTGCGGATGGCGACGGAGCGCAGCCTGGAGCGGATCGGCGCCCAGCGCTTCGACCTGCTGATGCTGCACAACCCCGATCGCACCGGCTACGAGAACGAGACCGTTTGGGACGGGATGCAGTCCCTTCGCGACGCCGGGCTGACGGACCTGATCGGGATCGCCCCCGGCCCCGCGAACGGCTTCACGCTCGATCTGCTGGCCTGCTTCGAGCGCTTCGGAGACCGCATCGACTGGGCGATGGTGATCCTCAACCCCCTCGAGCCATGGCCTGCGGAGCTCTGCCTCGATGCCGCTTCAAAACGCGGGATCGACGTGATCACACGAGTCGTGGACTACGGCGGGCTGTTCTGGGGCGACCTGCTCCCCGATACCGAGCTGCCGCGCTCTGACCATCGCAGCTTCCGGCCCGCCGGCTGGATCGAGGCCGGGCTGCAGCGAATCGAACGGCTGGCGCCGGTGGCCGAGCGCGCAGGCCTCACCCCGCTGCAGCTGGCCTGCCGGTGGAACCTCGCCCACGCCGCAGTGAAATGCGTCGTTCCAACGCTGATCCAGGAGACGGGGCCGGGCGCGAGGCCAATCGAGGACAAGCGCTCCGAGCTGGCGGCCTTGCCGGCCGAAGCCCGGCTTACGGCAGAGGACGCGGCCGAAATCAGAACGATCGGCGACAACAGCGGCTGCATGGCCCTGAAGGGGGCGAGCCCCGAGCACGACGGCCCCGAGCGCCCCGATCGCTGGCCCCTCAGCGAAGAGCTCGAGGCCGTCGCGGGCCGCTGGGGCATCGAGCCCGGGCGACAACTGGTTCAGCGGCCGTGAAGCCACACGAGCGCCTCGCGGTCTGGGTGCTGACCGGGCCCGTCGGGCGCGGGATCGCGTTCGTCGCGGACTTCACGGTGGCGCTGGCGAGGGCGGCGCTGGGAAGGAAGCCGGGAGTGCGCGGGCGCTAGCACCGCGCTGACGTCCGAGACCGTTCCGTCCATGAAGGCCTCCTAAAGGGGTCTGACCCCTTTAGGAAATTTGTGGCGCTCACTCCTCCTCGGACGCGTAACCCAGGATCGAGCGATCGATCAGCCACTCCACGGGGGCGCGGTCGTCTGTGTAGACCTCGTCGCCGGGCAGCCTCGGTTCCAGGCGGCCGGCCTCGGTCACGGCGATCGACTGCAGCTCCGGGGGCAGCATGCGCACGGACTCGAGCAGGCGCTCGGCTGAAGCCGGGGCATCGGTTCCGAGCAGGAGCGTGTTCGTCGGCTCCTCTGGATCGCGCAGCACGGTCGGAAAAACCTCGGCCATCGTCGAGCCGAGCACGGTCTCGAGCGCATCGCTGCCCTCGGGATGGCCGACGTTGACGAGCACCACGCCGCCGGGCGCAAGGCGCTCGTGTGCCAGCTCGAAGAACTCCTCCGTGGCCAGGTAAAACGGGATGTAGGGCTGCCGGTAGGCGTCGACGATGATCACGTCGAAGTTCCCCACCGAACGGCGCAACCACGGCCTGGCGTCGTCCGCGTGGACAGCCAGGTTCGGCGCCGAGCCCATGTCGAAGAACCGGTAGCCGACCTCGTTCAGCTCCGGGTCGATCTCGACCCCGTCGATCGCGACCGCCGGGAAGTAGTGGCCGTAGCCCCTCGCGGTCGTACCGGCCGCGTTGCCGAGGACCGCGATCCGCTCTGGAGCTTCGCCGAGCGCGGCGAACGGAAGCACCAGCAGGGCGTCCCAGTACTGGCCGGTCAGGAAGCTGTCCGGGTCGTAGACCGAGTGGGTCGCCTGCCCCTCGTTGAGCTCGAGCTTGCGCTCACCGTCGGGCTCTTCGATCACGCGGATGTACTGATGCTCGCTGTCGGTCTCGAAGATGACGGTGCCGTCGTCGGTAGCTTTCACCGTCCCGACCGGAATCGCGATCACCGCCGCCAGCGCCACCGGAACGACCAGGTAGCGCCAGCCGCGACCGATCGCGCCGACCAGTGCCAGCGTGACCGCAAAGATCAGAAAGGTTCGCTGCGTTCCCGCGAACGGAACCAGGACCAGCGCAGCCAGCAGCGTTCCGACCAGCGAGCCGACTGTCGAGATCGCGTAGAGGCGCCCGGCGATGCGGCCGGCGTGGTCGACGTCGGGAACCGCGATCCGGATCGCCCACGGCGAGACCGTACCGAGCACGACTATCGGAACCGCGACGAGCACCAGCACGGCGGCAAGCGAACCGACGAATGCCCCGGCCTCAACGTCGTCGAGTGCCCCGATCGAGACCTCGAAGAAGGGGTCCGCGACGAACGGGACGATGGCGAGCAGGATCGCCCCGACGATCACGGCGCCGCAGAGCTCGCGCACCTGTGGCCGCTCGTCGCCCAGCCGACCGCCCAGCCAGTAGCCGATCGAGAGGGCAACCAGGACGACCCCGATCGTGTTCGCCCAGACGATCGTGGAGGCCCCGAAGAACGGGGCCATCAGCCGCACGGCAGCGATCTCGGCACCGAGGCTGGCCATGCCGACGGCGAACACAACCGCGTACAGGAAGCGGTTGGAGGCCACTACTTTTCCGCTGCCCACTAGCTCGGCTTCGGCTCTCGCAGTGGTTCGGACAGCAGTCGTTCCTCGAGTCGCGCCGACTCACCGGCCCGTACGGCGCGCGCGGCGCGGGCGTCATCGAGAGCGACGCCGTGCTCACGTGCGAGATCGACGAGCCGCTGTCGCTCGGTGTCCTGGTCGGCCCAGCGGAAGAAGATCCAGGCGAAGAGGCCGAGCGTGACGAAGCCGCTCTCGATCATCATCAGCATCCCTGCCGCGCCCTGGTCGGAAAGCGCGGAGATCCCCCACTGCGCCTGGCCGGGCGCGTAGGCGTCATAGAGCGGCGTGTCGGTCCAGGCCAGCACGTTGGCCAGCACGCCGCCTACCAGGCGGACGACGACCACGTAGCCGAGCTGCGCTCCGTAGCCGAACCAACCCGGCTTCGGCAGCGGCCCAACGAGCGGCATCCACATCGCGATTCCGAGACCGAGGAAGGCCGCGTGCTGAAGCAGGTGAAGGGGCGCGCTGCTCAGCACGCCCTCATAGAGAACGCTGAGGTGCCAGAGGTAGAGGCTGAGCGCCCAGAGCGGCAGGGCCACCAGCGGGTTGGCGAGCGCCCGCAACCAGCCGAGCCAGCGGATCGCCAGCAGCGGCTGCAGCAGCGGGCCGGTCAGTCCGAGCACGATCAACAGCGCCGCCAGATCAGATAGCGCGAGGTGCTGGGCCATGTGGGCGACGATCAGCTCCTGGGCGACATTCGCCACCGGCGGCAGGTCGGCGACGGCAGCGAGCAGCAGCCCGCCGGCGAAGCAGAGCTGGCGCCAGACTGGGACCGGCCGGCCGCGGCCCGCAAGGGTGCCGCAGCGCCGGGTGTAGGCCAGCGCCGTCAGGACCAGCAGCAGCGGCCCGAGCACGTCGATCAGAAGCGACATCCAGGCTGACTGTAGCTAGCGGACTGCCCCTCCCAGCCATCCGATCCGCTTGAAGAATCGATGCAGGAGAAGCACAGATACGAGCATCACCGCGAGCGCCAGCGGATAGCCAATGCGCTCGTCGAGCTCGGGCATGTACTCGAAGTTCATGCCGTAAACGGAGGCGATGAACGTCGGCACGGCGATGATCGCCGCCCAGGCGGAGATCGTACGCACGACCTCGTTCTGCTTGACACTTAGCAGTGCCAGGTTTGCTTCGAGCACCGAGGTCAGCAACTCGCGCTGGGAATGCACCTGCTCGTCGACGCGGCGCGCGTGGTCCGCAACGTCGCGCAAATAGCGCCTCACCCCCTCACCGATCTGCCTGTAGCGACCGTGCTCGAGTTGCTCGAGCGGCGAGAGCAGCGGATAGGCGGCGCGGTGAAACTCGATCACCTCGCGCTTGAGGAAGTAGATGCGCTGGGTGACGTTGCCCTCTCCGCTGAAGACCTGCTGCTCGACCTCCTGGATGTCGTTGTCGATGCCCTCGACGACCGGCTGGTAGTCGTCCACCACCTTGTCCAGCACCGCCCAGATCGCCGAGGATGGGCCCTCGTTCAGCAACTCGGGGCGGGCTTCCAGGCGCTTGCGCGCCTTGCTCAGCTCACTCGCCGCCCCGCGCCGGACGGTGACGACGTACCCGGGACCGACGAACAGGTGGATCTCGCCGAACTCGACCTCCTCCTTGCTGTCCACGTAGCGCGCCGTCCGCAGGACGATGAACAGGTCGTGGCCGTAGTCCTCGATCTTGGGACGCTCGTGATCGCTCGCAGCGTCCTCTATCGCAAGCTCGTGCAGCCCGAACGCCTCCTGCACAGAAGCCAATTCCTCCGGGGTCGCATCGCTGAGCCCGATCCAGACGAAATCGTTCTCGACGCAGTTGCGGGCGAACTCGGCGGCCTGCTCTACGTCGAGCGCGCCTTCGTGCTGGCGCTTGCCGCCGAGGTAGTGGGCGCTATCAACGATCACGCAGGGTTGTTCGGACCGAGCCGCGCCCCTCCTGCCGCCGCAAGCGTCTACTCAGGCGGCCCGATCGCACCCTCGAGCCGCAGCAGGAAGGCCTTCATCTCGGGCCCGCCGCCGTAGTTGCCGAGAACTCCGCCGCTGCGCAGCACGCGATGGCAGGGCACGACGAGCGGGATCGGGTTGTGGCCGAGGGCGGTTCCCGCCGCGCGGTAGGCGTCGGGGCTGCCGGCCGCGAGCGCCATCTCCCCATAGGTCGTGGTCTCCCCGTAGGGAACGCGGGCCGTCGCCCGCAGCACCTTGCGCCGGAACCCCGGGTTCGACAGCCGCCAGTCGAGCTTGAGGCCGAACTCGCGCCGGCGACCCTCGAAGTACTCCTCGAGTTCGCGCCGTACCTCGTCGAGCGCGGCGGGGTGCTCGAGCACGCGCGGCGAGATGCCGGCCACGAGCTGTTCGAGAGCCACCTCGGCGGGCTCGCCCGGCAGCGCGACCCTGACCAGGCCCCGCGGTGTCGATGCGACCAGCAGCTCGCCGATGGGCGAATCAGTGCGGGCGTAGGCGACGTCAAGCAGACCCTCCCCCGCGGCGCGCTCGGCCAGCAGCCGCACTCTTTCCTGCATCGTCATGGTGCCTCCCTGACCGCTCGGGCTCCCTCGCGCAGCGAAGCGGCGCTCAGTCGCAATTTCTTCAGTCCTTCGTGGACGCTGCGGCGCGCGGCTTCCTCGCTGCAAGCCATCGCCACCGCCAGCTCGGTGTAGGGCAGGTCAGCCGCGAAGCGAAGGGCAACTGCGGCCTTCTGCTTGGGCGGCAGGTCAGCCACGAGCCGCCAAACCTCAGCACGTTCAAGCCGCCCGTCCACCGTTCCTGCGTGCGGCTGATCAGGTACCTCCTCGACGGGCAGGGGTCGCCTCGCGACCCCGCGGTGATGGTCCATCGCCTTGTTGCGCGCGATCGTGAACAACCAAGCGCGCAGCTCGTCGTGGCGGCGCAGGCGTGGATAGGCGCGCAAGGCTGCCAGAAAGGTCTCTTGGAAGCAGTCCTCGGCATCGACCGGGCCGACCATCGCGCGCAGGAACCCGAGGATCTCGGCGGCGTGACGGTCGAGCAGCGTCTGAAACGGTGGCGGCGCCGAGCTGACTCGCATGCCTCCATTAAACGGGGAGGCAGGGCGGTTTGTGAGGTAGCGCCATCCGGGTAGTCATCCTCCCCCCATGCCCCGCCTGAAGCGCGTCGACTGCTCCGAACCCGGAATCCGCAGGATTCGACGCGGGCGCGGATTCAGCTACGTCGACGAGGGCGGTGATGCGGTCAGCGACGAAGAGGCGCTGACCAGGATCAGCGAACTCGTCATCCCGCCCGCCTGGAAGGACGTCTGGATCTGCATCGAGCCGAACGGGCACCTTCAGGCGACCGGAGTCGACGACGCGGGCCGCAAGCAGTACCTCTACCACGAGCGCTGGCGCATCCATCGCGATCGCGAGAAGTTCGACCGGATGATCGAGTTCGCGGCCGCGATGCCACGCGTGCGGCGTCGTGTTCGCAAGGACCTGAAACTGCGCGGGCTGGTCCGCGCCCGCGTGCTCGGCTGCGGCGTGCGCCTGCTCGACCTCGGCATGTTTCGTGTCGGCAGCGAGCAGTACGCCGAGGAGAACGAGACCTACGGGCTGGCGACGATCCGCCGCAAGCACCTTCACCTCGAAAACGGCATGGCCGTATTCGACTTCGTCGCCAAGAACTCCCAGCCCTACCGGCGCGAGATACGCAACCCGGAGGTTCTGCCAACCCTCAAGAAGCTCAAGGAGATCCCCGGAGCCGGTGAGCTGCTCACCTACCGGGAGAAACGAGCTTGGGTCGATGTTCGCTCGACCGACATCAACGACTACCTCAAACAGGTCGCCGGGGGCGATTTCAGCGCCAAGGACTTCCGCACTTGGAACGCGACCGTGGCGGCGGCGGTCATCCTCGCCAGCTTCGAAACTGACGGGTCAACTGCGGCCGCGAAGCGGCGCGACGTGAGCAAGGCGGTCAAGCAGGTCGCCGGCTACCTTGGCAACACACCCGCCGTCTGCCGCGCCTCCTACATCGACCCGCGGGTCATCGACCACTTCGAGTCGGGCGACACCATCGACCCGAATCTGATCCGTTCAGCGAAGGACCTCGATCCGGTCAGCTTGCGAAATCGCCAGAAGGTTGAGACCGCCGTACTCGATCTGCTGGCCTGAGACTGAGGTCAGCGAAGCAGCCGGTCGGCGCCCTGGACGCGCTCCCGCTCACCCGTGGGCAACGTCACAACCACCGCGCCTTCGCGCTCGAACTGGTCACGGGCGCCCATGAAAGCGATGCCTGTCAGCCTTCCCCTCGCGTCGAGGGTGCAGACGTGCTCTTCGGGCGTCACCTCGCGGCGGGCCGTGGGCCCCTCGGCCAGGGTCGCGTAGAGAACGTCGCTCGAAGAGTCGTAGGTCGCTTCCCGGAAGGTGTAGGGGCCGATGCGGATCAAGGTGAAAAGTCTGCCGGAGAGACGCGATCGGCGTCGAGCGAACCCCTGCACTGCGCAAAAGCCGGAAGCCGGGCATACATTTCGGCGATCAAGCGGTTCGCATTTCTCGTCATCGCCGTCTGGATTTCACTCGCCTCCGGCACCTCGGCTAGTTGGACGGTCCACGGACCGACGCCGGCGCCGATCCAGGAGGTGGCCTCGACCGCGCTTGACGGCAAGCTGTACGTCGCCGGCGGTATCGGCACGATTGGGCTGGAGCTGCTCAGCCGCGACCACTGGCGTTACGACCCCAACACTGGGACCTGGCAGGAGTTGCTGCCCCTTCCGGCGCGCGCCCATCACCTGCAGGCTGTGGCGATCAAGCGGCGCGTCTACTACCTGGCCGGCCTCAGCGGGCTCCCGTTCGTCGCGCTTGGCCAGGTCTGGTCCTACAGACCGAGGGATGGGAGCTTTCAGCCCGAGGCAGCGATGCCCGCTGAACGAGCGCGTGGAGCGTCCGGCGCCGCCGCGTACAAGGGCAAGATCTACGTAGCCGGCGGGCAGGCCGATGGCCAGGCGACCGGCCTTTTCGACGCCTACGACCCCGCACGCAATCGCTGGAGACCCCTGCCGGACGCACCGAGCGCCCGCGAGCACCTTGGTGCAGCCTTCGTCGGCGACCGCTTCTATGCGATCGGTGGTCGCGGCGGGGACGGCCCGGTGACGGCGACCGAGGTTTACGACGTCTCCAGGGGGCGCTGGATCAGGGACCGCGCGGCAATCCCCACTCCTCGGGGCGGGCTCGCCGTGACGGCCCACGAGGGTCTCATCTATGCGATCGGCGGCGAGGGCGGCGGGATCGCACATCCCGAGGTCGAGGTCTACGACCCGGCCCGCGACAGCTGGTCCGCTGACGCGCCGATGCCCACCCCGCGCCACGGGATCCAGGCCCCCCTGATCGGCGACAGTCTCTGGGTCGCGGGCGGCGGCTATGCCGAGGGCTTCGCCCCCTCGGACTCCGTCGAATCGCTGCGGCTGCCGTGAGCCGCAGCGGCTCGGCTCGGGCAACCGTCGCAGGCGCTCGCCCTCCGCGGGCGAGTGAACTTCACGTCCAGGTCACCTCAGGCCCGCACGAGCGCTTGGACTGCGAAGATCGCGCGATGACGAAGCCCAACGTCTCGCTCGACGGACACGTCGCAACCGTCGAGTTCGAGCGCCCGCCGCTGAACTATTTCGACGCGACGCTGATCGCCCAGCTGGCGGACGCCTACGAAAGGCTCGACGAGGACCCCGCTTGCCGCGCGATCGTGCTCTGCTCTGGGGGCAAGCACTTCTGTGCCGGCGCAAACCTGGCCGGCGGTGACGATCTCGGCTACGCGCACCTGATCTACGAGCAGGCGACGCGGATCTTTGCAGCCACAACGCCCGTGGTCGCGGCCATCCAGGGTGCGGCCATCGGCGGCGGCCTCGGCCTGGCGCTCTCGGCCGACTTCCGGATCGCCTCGGCGAGCACCCGGTTTGCAGCCAACTTCGCCCGCCTCGGCATCCACCAGGGGTTCGCAATCAGCATCACGCTGCCTGCGGCCGTCGGCGCCCAGGCGGCCACAGACCTGCTCTATACCGGCCGTCGCGTGGGCGGTGAGGAGGCGCTTGAGCTGGGACTCTGCGACCGCTTCGTCGCAGACGAGGAGCTACGGGACACTGCGCGAGCTATGGCGACCGAGATCGCGGCCTCGGCTCCGCTTGCCGTGGACTCGATCCGCCGGACGATGCGCGCCGACCTTGCCGAGCGTGCCGGTCGCGCAATGGAGCATGAGGCCACCGAGCAGCGTCGGCTGATCGGGACCGAGGACTTCCGGGAAGGGGTCGCAGCTGCGGCGCAGCGTCGTCACCCGGAGTTCAAGGGACGCTGAGTCAGGCGGCCGGGCTCACCTCTCCTTCAAATTCACCTTCGCCGACTCGGAGTTTGCCTCGCCGCCCGTCGGCGTGAAGGTGACGTCGACGCTAACGACCGCCTTGCCCGTGTTATCGAGCTTCCTCGCGATTTGTCGGCGGGGCTTGATCGTCAGGTTGACCGCAGCCGCGCCGGCCACCTCCTGCTTGACCGGCTTAACGCCCTTGCCGGAGAGCTCGAGCTCCCCCGCGCCGGGCACCTCGACGGGGAGCTTCGACGTCCCCAGCCGTTGCATTGAATTTCACCCGCGACCAGAACCTCCTATGGTGGACGCAGATGAGGCGACCGATCCCGATGCCCGACTTCGCTGGACTGCAGCCACCCGGCAGAGCTTGATCAGCGCGCCGCAACTCACCAGGCGCGCTCGTGTTCTGAGCGGAACGGTGCAGGCGCGATTCTTCCTGGCAGTAGCCGCTGCGGCCCTAGTCGGCACGCAGCCCGCCACGGCCGCCCCCCAGCCCGAGCTCGGGCGTACGGCGGTCCTCAACACCGCATCCGGCACGGTGCTGATAAAGGAGCCAGGCGATCAGCGCTTCCATCGTTTGCCGCAGTCGCCGACGCTGATACGGATGGGCAGCGTGATCGACGCGACGGATGGGCGCGTGCGGGTTCTCGCCGCCGCCGGCAAAGGCGACGTAAGCGACGGAAAGTTCTGGGCGGGACGCTTCGTCATCTCCCAGAGCAAGAGCCGCCGCGCGCGAGGCTTCACGAAGCTGAGGCTCTCGGGGGGACAAACGGGCGCATGCGAAGCCCAAGCCAGCGCCGCCGGCGCCTCATCCGGGGTGGGTCGGAAGCTGTGGGGCAAGGGCAACGGCAAGTTCACCAGCCAGGGCGGCCACGGCAGCGCCAGCACACGTGGGACGACGTGGTTGACGGAGGATCGCTGCGACGGCACCCGCGTGTCGGTGAACAGTGGGAGGGTGCAGACGGACACAGGCGGCGAGCTCGAATTCCGCGTATCGGCGGGCCAGGTCGTGCAGTACTACTGCGACTTCGAGGGGCTTGACCCGGTCTCGAGCACGTACTGCACGTCTGTCCACTCCGCCCCCGACATCGGGCTGTGGGCCGCCGGACTGCTGAATCAGGGCGACGCCGCCAGCTACGACCTCTGCCTCACGGACCCGACCGCGGAGGAGCGCTGCTCGACCTACCCGCTCAGCGAGCCCCAGGGGCGTGCGGGGCTGCGCGACTCGTTCGTGTCCTGCCAGGCCGATCGCGGCGCCGGGGCCTACTCGGTGCGTTGGCTGATCGCCGGTGTCCAGCTCGGCCCCCCGATCGGCTTCACCGTCGACAGCCCGGTGGGAGCGGGATGCCTCAGCATTCCATAGAGGAGGCGCGCCGCCGGCCGCTAGCCTGGGCGCCCATGGCCTTGCGTCTCGTTTCGGTTGCCTTGCTTGTGGCATGGGCAGGCCCGGGGTCCGCGCTGGCCGCGCCCGCGCCGAAGCCGGGACAGACCGCGCTAATCAGCACCGTGTCGGGGAAGGTCCTGGTCAAGGAGCGCGGCGAAAGCCGCTTCCAGCGCCTGCCGGGCTCGCCAACGCTGGTCAGGATGGGAGCGGTGATCGATGCGACGGCCGGGAAGGTGCGCGTCCGCGCCGCCGGCGCGAAGGGCAGGCCGCTCAGCGACGGGGTGTTCTCGCGAGGCGGGTTCGCAATCGACCAGCAGCGGCGGGACGGAGCGGTCACAGAGCTGGATCTGACGGGCGGTGGCCCCAACGCTTGCGTGCTCGGTGCCGATGCCCCTGCGGCAGTGCAGCGCCGACTGGCCGCCGAGGTCAACGGCCGATTCCGCATGCGTGGGAGCTTTGGCACCGTGGAGGCCCAGAAGCCAGACACCCGATGGGTGATGGAAGATCGCTGCGACGGCACCCGCACGAGCGTGAAGAGTGGAGCCGTGGAGGCCGACGGGAGCGGTCAGCTCATCTTGACCGTTCTCGCGGACCAGATCGTTCACCATTTCTGCGACTACGACGGCGTGGATGCGGTCTCGCAGGCCTTCTGCACGGCGGTGCTGTACGCCCCGCACCTCGGCATCTGGGGTGGCGGGATCGCGAACCAGGGCGACGCCACCTCCTACGAGCTGTGCGTCACCAACCCCACCGGCGAGCAGCGCTGCGAGACGTACCCGTTCAGTGCGCCCTACGGCCAGAACCTGCACGACTCGGTCGTCTCCTGCCCCGGCGACGGGCCGGGAGCTCACTCGCTGCGATGGTTTATCGACGGAATCCAGCTCGGACCACCGCTCGAATTCACGAGCAACGCCCCGGCCGGACAGGGCTGCCAGCACAGGCCCTAGGCTTCCAGCTTGCAGGTAACTAGGGCATGGCCCGGCGGGCGACGCCCTATTTGCTACCTCCACACTACCTCGGGGCTGTTTACCAACTCGCGAAGAGGCGACCCGACAACGTGAAAACCCCGCCGAAGCGGGGGCTTTCACGAGGGGTGAGCGACGGGACTTGAACCCGCGACCACCTGGACCACAAATCCCTAGTCCGGCTTGATCGTGCCCGGTTCTAGTTGTTCTCAGTTGCTTCTACTTGCGTGAGGTCGAGCCCTCTTGTCTCCAGATTGATGCCCTATTTGATGCCCTGTTTCCGCCAAGGGCCTAGGCGCCACCGTCGTGGAAGCGCTCTCCCCGCCGACCTATGAGGTCACGGGCACGCGAACCGAAACACGGACTCTGCGTCCGCCCTCACTTCGCGAGCCTCCTTCCACAGAGGCGCAACCTTGCGTCGCGCCTTCTTCGCGCGATTGGCGGCCTTCACGTTGCCCTTCGCCCGGGCCCGCTTCATCCTTTCGGTCAGCTTCTTGAACTTCGCGGCCAGGGCCGCCTCGTTGGTGGTCGCCGATTCGAGGTTCGCCTTCGCGGTCAGGTAGGCCTCAGAGTTGAAGCAACCGCCCCCCGTCGTCGCGTTCCAGCTGACGTTCTGCCCGGGGAAGCCACCTCTGGGATCCACGTTCCCGCAGCCGTTCTCGCTGTAGGCGAGCCGGCCGCTGATCTCGTTGGGACGATCGTCGTAAACGTCGAACTCAAGCGGCCCGCCCATCCCCTCGGTCGGGCCGGCCATTGTGCTGAAGAAATGGCGAGGTGGATCAGCGCTCAGCTCCATGGACGGGACGCTGCCCGTGAATGCAGTTGTCGTCAGCGCCGGGCACTGCCCACCCTGGGTCGCAGTCGTCGGCAGGTCGGTCACGGCAAAACGGGTCACCGACGACCCGTCGGCCGAGATATCAACCTCGACCGTTCCGCCCCCTTCGATCGTCCCGGTGTAGGTCGCACCCGCGACGTGCGACGACAAAGCCGCCGCTGGCATCAACAGCATCGCCGCCACGGCACCCGCCGCCGTCAAGACCCCAAATCTCCTGCTCATCATTCCCTCCTCCTGGTGGTGAAGCCGCATTATCGCCGATAGCCCCGATCACTACGGTCAGTCGACGCACAGATGTACCAACCCCGAGCAAAGTTGCTGGCGATCAATTGCGGGGCTTTCACGAGGGGTGAGCGACGGGACTTGAACCCGCGACCACCTGGACCACAACTTCACCGGACGGTCGCCGCTCAGGTCCCTCCGTGCCTGTGAGCTGCGTTGAGGTCACCTGAGGTTCGCTGAAGTTTGCTCGCTTTGCTACCCCGGTTGCTACCCCGGAGCTGGCTCCCGCTTTGCATGGGTTACGGCAAGCTCGCACTTGGTGCGAGTGACTGCTGCTTTTCGCCCATTGCGAAAGCGGTGCCAGGACTTCTCCTTCACCGGTGCTTCGTCGGGATGTCGCATCAAGGTGACGGTGCGCGACATCAAGCGTGTTCCGATGCCGTAGCGGCTTGTCTGGCGATGGCGCTCAAGGTACGATTGTCGCGATGGGTAGGAGCGGGCTCGGAATCAGGAGGTTTGCGGAGGTCGCTGCGATGCTTGGTGTGCTGGCGACAGCCACGCCGGCGTCGGCGGCGGAGAACGTCCAGGACGGGAGCTTCGAGGCCTTCGAGCCTGGCGCCCCCGATTCTCCGTGGACGGTGAACGCCCCGGCAAAAGCGTGTAAGGGCCACGACGACCCGTCCGGATGTCCTCCTCTCACCGCTCGAACCGGTTCCTGGTACGTGTACTTCCCAACCACCACTGTCGCCACCATCAGCCAGCAAGTGGCGATCGGGTCTCCTCCGGCGACCCTCAGCTTCTATCTCGACAACGACAGCAACGCGCCGGGGACCTCGACCTTCATTGCGCAAATCGACGGAACACCGGTATTCAGCCAGAGTCCCAACGTCCTTGCAGGCTATGTGCAGTTCACTGCCAGCGTCTCGGCGTTCGCCGACGGAGGCATCCATACGTTGACCCTGTCCACTCCCTCCGGCAATACCCGCGGTTTCAAGCTCGACGATGTGTCCCTAGCATCGAATCCGCCGCCATTTCCGCCAGACGCAGATGGCGACGGCGTCCCCGACGCAAACGATAACTGCCTGTCCGCGGCCAACGCGAACCAGCTCGACACCGATAGTGACGGTAAGGGCGATGCATGCGACGACGACGACGACAACGACGGCGCCACGGATGCGGTCGACGCATGCCCGCTGGTCGCTGGGGCGCTCGCCAACAACGGCTGCCCGTCGCCACCCGACTCAGACGGTGACGGAACTTCCGATTCCGCCGACGCTTGCCCGAGCAGTTCGGCTGCCACCGCGGATGGCTGCCCGAATATCGAACGCTCGCTCACCCTCAATTACAAACGCGGAGCATTCCGCGGAGTGCTCTCGCCCCGTGGAATATGCGCCACCGAAGAGACGGTGACCGTATTTCGCAAGAAACCCGGCAAGGACCCGAAGATGGGCAACGACAAGACCGACGCGAAGGGCAAGTTCGTCGTCGGCGCCCCCGACAGGGAAGGCACCTACTACGCAAAGGTTGGGACGAGCGAGGAAGCGGGCGTCGCTCACTGCGTCGAGGCTCGCTCAAAGAACCACAAGCTCGGCTGATCGGCTGCGAGCGGCGCGAAACTCTCGCAAAGCGAGGCCGCCGGACTTCGTGGCTGGCCTGTGGTTGGGCTCCAAGCCGGATCTTAGGCTTGTCGGTACGGCAGTGCGGCCTCTGGGAGTCGGCGGATCGGCCCGGCGGGGTCAGCTCGCTTCTCCCTTCGCGTGAAAGCGGGAGCAAGCGCGCAGCGGTCGCGGACGCCTCCTCCCCATGCAAACCGAAACGTTCCGCAATGGACGAAAGCGGCTAGCTGTCGATGCGGCCGTATCTGCTGCCGGAGAGACGCAGGGATAGGCCACCGCGACCGCGTCCGCCCCTGTGATCCCAGCTCTCTTCGACGCTGCGCCTCCTCCCCAAAACGAATTCTAGGACTGACTCGCTCGTTCTCGCTAGCCAATACCGCTCGTCCCGTCCGGTGGGAAGAGTTGCGCCGACTTGCTACCTCATTGCTACCTCGGAGCCTCCAGTGGGCGCCCGAGCCCCGAGCCCCGAAAAGCGAAAACCCCGCGTCACGCGGGGCTTTCACGAGGGGTGAGCGACGGGACTTGAACCCGCGACCACCTGGACCACAACCAGGAGCTCTACCAACTGAGCTACGCCCACCACGTTCCCGTCAAATTTAGCTTGGTTCGTCAGACGGGTGGCGTCATCAGCGCGATCGGCACTCCGAGACCCGCCGAGCGCCGCAGCGTCGCGATCCGTCGTCCCGGCTGAATTGCATCCCGGATCTCACTGACGCGATCACCGAGGCCGGCAACTGTCGTGTCAAGGTCAGGCGTGGCCAGCGCAAGCCCCCAGAAGAACGCCGGGCGGTCGGCGCCTCCCGCGTCCGCGACCGCCTCGTCCGGTTCCTGAACCACCTCGAGAATTGTGGCTCCCAGGCGGAAGAATGCCTGGCGGGGTGCGCCGGCGGGTGTCGGCTCCTCGCGGATACGGCGCAGATCGAGTCCGGCCGCCTGCAGCGCGGTCGTCGTTCGTTGCAGTGCAGGCGTGATCGCGACGACGTGGTCGATGCCGATCACTCTGATCGGATGCTCGACCGGGGCTCTTGGCGGCTCGCGGGCGGATACCTCGGTTTCGAGCCCGTCGAGCTCCGTGCTTCTCACCCCTCGCAGGGTCCAGCCGGCGAGGCCGCGACCGACCTCATGGCCCGTCAGTCGCACCCTGACGCCCCCGATCACGCAGCAGTCGCCATCCAGCGAGAAGCCCAGATCCCCCCAAGCCTCGGGTTCATCGGCGACGAGCAGTTCATCAACCGTCACGGCCATGGGCAAACCGTAACCACTGCCGCGCGGCACACCCGGCGAGCTCACGGAGAACCGGACGGTCAGCCCGCTGCTCAGCCGAATAGCAGGTCGCTGACCTGCCCTGCGCTCGCACAGCGAGCGAGATCCAGGACACCCCAGCTGCGACTCGCTGTGCATCGACAGACAGAAACCTGGCTGGAGGAACGAATACCCCCGGCAGGACTCGAACCTGCGGCCCGCGGTTTAGAAAACCGCCGCTCTATCCAGCTGAGCTACGGGGGCGCGTTGCCGGTTTTCCGCTTTGGAGCGCGGTTTGCAGCACCGGGTCCATCGTAGCCCTTGGTGTCGCGGCCGGCGCCGCGTCGATTGTGCCCATTGCTGCCCGTTCACAGCTCAGAGCCGCGCTGCGCGACCACCCCTGTCTACCTCGCCGCGGCGCAGGGTGGTTGGGAGGGACCTCGAGTTTGTCTTGCAGGTCGTCGCGAGACCCGCAAAAGCGAAGCGAGAGGCCGTCGCAGGGGCCCGCGGATGCCGCGGGCCTGGCTACGCGCCGGGGCCCCGCGACAGACCCGGTACGAGGCCCTGGATCGCTCCGAGTATCCGCTCCACGGCCGTGCCGACTGGATTCCTTGTGCCCAACAGGTTTGCGAGCACACCCACCACGAGGCGCTGCACCGTGACCGCTTTCGTCGCCACAGGGCCGCTGCCCCCGTCCTTGTCGACTGCGGTCGCCGTGATCGTGAATGAGCCGTGCGAGCGGTACCTATGGGCGATCGCGACAGATGCGCCGCCGCCCACCGTCTCGTCGACTGTGCCGTCCCCCTGCCAGTCGATGCGGTAGGTGAACTCGCCCGCCTGATCGGTCGGCGAAGGATCGGCGGCGGTGAAGGTCCACGTCGCGGATCGGAGCGCCGTTGCCGTATCGGGGCCGGAGATCGACGCGTCCGGAGCGACGTTTGCGACCTCGAGCGAAGCGGTGGCCTCGTCACTGTTGCCGTGGCCGTCGCCGACCCGCAGCGCGAGGGCCTGGGTCGCCGGACCGTCATCGAACCCGAGAGCCGCGAGTTGTGCGGCGTCCACGGTTGGGGTCGCGCCCGAGGCGTCGTCGTAGGCCCCGTCCCCGTCGAGGTCCCAGGCATAGGCCAGCGCGTCTCCGTCGGGATCGGAGGAGTCCGAGCCGTCAAGCGCCAGGTCCTGTCCCTCGGAGATCGGGTAGGGACCGCCGGCCGCCGCCACTGGTGGCTCGCCGGCCGGGGTGACCTCGATCTCGACGGTGGCCGTGCCGGAGGCTCCGAAGATATCCGTGACGGCAAAGGTGAGGGAGTCGGATCCCGTGTAGTCACCATCAGCGGTGTAGGTACGGCTGGGGCCGCTGCCGGTGAGCGTTCCGTGGTCAGGCGAGTCGGTGACCTCGACCGACACGTCGTCGTCCTCGGCGTCGACCCCTTCCAACGTCACCGCCGTGGCGCTTCCGGCGCCGACCGCGATCGAGACGGGAACCGCGGCAGGGGCGGTGTTCCGGTAGGTGGCGGTCTGATCGTGCATGCGGTCGCTCTGGCCTACGGTGAACTCGAACATGCACGAGTCGTCGGTGTAGTTCATGAAGTTGGTAATCGGGTCGAAGCCCGGCTGAGCGCAGCTGTTCGTGGGCTCGCAGTCATATATCGGCCTCCGCTGGAAAGGCGTGTCGTCGACGAAATCCCCGTCGCCATTACACCCACCCTGAAAGGTGTGGAAGAGCCCAAGCCAGTGCCCGACCTCGTGTGTTGCGGTGTCGCCCTCGTCATAGCGGGCTTTGTTGCCGCCGGGAAAGCTCTCGTTGAGGATGACCACTCCATCGCCGGAGGGATCACCTGCGTAGTAGTTGGGGAAGGTGGCCCAGCCCAGAAGGTGGGTAGCCCAGCGACGTAGATGTTGAGCGCACGGCGGCCACCCTGGCGCAGGGCCGCCTTGGCGGCTGCCTCGCTCTGCGTTTCGGGTTCCATCGGATACCAGGAAGAGTTATTGGTGCGATCGGTGTCCGCGTGCGCAAAGACGATGCCGGAATCAGCGCCGCCAGTGGTCCCGTCGAACGACTCGTTGAGGACGTCCATTTGCTCGGCGATCTGCTCGTCGGTGACTCCACCGGTGCCGTCGTTCGTCTGGATCACGTGGAAATAGACCGGGATCTCGATCACGGCCGTCGCTCGTGCCGAGAGCTGGCCGAGATCGGTGCCGCGCAGGCCGAGATCGGGGCTGCGCTCCAGCTCCCGCTGGTACGCCTCGTCCACGTAGGGCTCGGTCAACCCCTGCTCGGCGGCGTCGGCGGTGAGCCGGGCATGCTCGTCGACGGAGCTCGCGTATCGCGGCTCAACACAGTCCTCGGCCGCGATCGCGGATACCGGCGCTGCAGTGGTGAGCGCCACGGCGACCGTGGCCAGCCCGCACACGGCGCGCAGCCGCCCACCGACGTCGACGATCGGAAGGGGTGCTCGAAACCTGCCGCTCATCCCATCCCTCACGAGCCCTCCTCGTAGTTTGCTTCGCCGCTCCCGATTTCGGCAGCCAACGAGTCGCAACGACGCTCCAAACTACCCGATCTCTGACCTGCGAACAACTGAAATGCGAAAATCACCTGCCGCTGAGAATCGACGCGATCGGCTTGACGAGATCATCGCCGCCGCTCTGTCCAGCTGAGCTACGGGGGCTCGCCAGGGCAGCGTAGCGCTGGATCAGGCGCCGGAAGGGGCGATCTCGCCACAGATCCTGCAGGGCACCGAGAGCCGCTCCGCCGGCGCCAGGGGCAGGTTGATGAACGAGGCGTGCCCTGCGTTTCGCTGCACGTCATAGACGCCGCCGAGCAGGCCGGCGAACTGGGTCGGGCTGGGAAGCAGGTGCGGGGTGTCCGAGGTCGTGATCGTGACCCGCAGCCTGTGACCGGGCGCCAAGGTCGTGAAGACCGGGAACACCTCGATATCGAAGCGCGACACCTGACCGCCCATGGGCACCGGGGCCGCCGATGCCCGCGTGTAGGGATGGTAGGGAAGCAGCGGGCGGCCGTTTGCGCCGTTCCAGGTGCGGCGATCCTCGACGGCTCGGAACGAGCCGAGCAGAGCGCCGGAGGAGAGGGGTCGTGAGCGACCGCCCGGCGAGACGTCCTCGACGGTTGCCACGAGCTCAACCTCGGGGCGAGTGGACGTCGCGAAGATCGAAGCCGTGATCGGGCCCGCGATCGTCGCGGGCTGCTCGAAGGGGGCGCTCGTGTAGGTGAGCGCTCCGGGGCCGATCTGGTTGGTGGTGTCGTCGCGGACGCAGGGGTTGCCGGTCGAGCCCAGCAGGACCGACGCCGCCCCGAGCGAGTACTGCTCGGTCGTCAGCGTGCAGGGGCTTGAGATGCCGGTGTAGAGAACCGAATCGGAGCCAGAAGTAGCGCTCGGCGGGCGGCGAGTCAGCGTGCCGTCGTTTTGGGAGGGCGCTCCGGAATCGCCGCCGGGGCCGAAGTAGAAGGTTCTGGCAGGTGCCTGCTGGAGCGGGTAGCGCTGGGCGTCGAACCAGCCGGCACGACCCATGTCGTAGAGGCGGATGGGACTGCCAACGGACTTGAGGCCGGTCGGCATGTCGCGCAGCCAGGTGTCGAACCAGCGCAGCGTCAGACGCTCGAGCGGAAAGTTCTCGCCGGCGGCGACGTGGCTCCACGGGCCCATCACGGCCTGGTAGCGGCTGGTCAGCTTCTGATCCGGCAGCATCGGCGAGTTCTGAGGGCGGCCTGCCCAGACGTTCTGGAGGCCGGCGTAGTTCATCAGCGTGCCGCGCTGGAAGACGTCGAGCCAGCCGCCGACCAGCATCGCGGGGATGCGGTTGCGGACGATCTGCTTGATTCGCGGCGCCGGTCCCCGGCTGTTCCAGTATTCCTCGTCGTAGGCCCGATCGCCGCCGCTGATCACGTCGGCGCCGAGGGGTAGGAGGTTTTCCAGGATGGCCGGCGGGCGGTCGCCGAGTGCGGCCAGGATCTCCTCGGCCGGCGGTGGGTTGGGGTCGAGCAGCGGTTCCACGACCGGCAGCGCGCCGAAGACGGCGAACAGGGGTATCGCCGCCTCGGCGGCGAGCAGGCCGCCGGCGGTCAGCAGCTCGCGGTAGACGTCGTTCGGAGTCACCACCGGGACGAGCGCCCGCAGCGGCGAGCGCGGTCCGAGCTCTCCCGCTGTGAGGAACTGGATGATCCCCATATAGGAGGGGCCGTACATCCCGACCTCGCCGCTCGAGTTGGGCAGCTTCGCCGCCCAGCGCACGATCGTGGCGCCGTCCTTTCCCTGCTTGGGGTCGAGCATGTCGAAGCTGCCCTCGGAGCGCCCCGTGCCACGCAGCTCGGCGACGACGTTGATGTAGCCGCGGCGGACCAGCAGCGGCATCCACTTGAAGTCGCCGACGCCGCCCTCCTCCTCGCCGGACAGGTTCCCTGTCGCCAGGGCGCCGACCTTGCCGTACGGGGTGATCATCAGCGCCACCGGGAAATCACCCTCGGCGGGCTCGCCGGTCGTCTCATCGGTCGGGTAGTAGACGTCGGCGTAGAGAGTCGTGCCGTCGGCCATCTCGATCGGAACGTGGCGCTCCTGGCCGACGCCGTACTTCGCCGGACCCGGCGCCCAGGCGGCCTGGGCCTGCGAGGCCACCGACATCGCCACCAGCACGGCAGCGACGGCTGTCGCCGCAACGTGGCCGTGCCGCGGTGCCGGCGACCGCGCGCCCGTCAAATCCGCTTTCCCGCCCTGTTCGTCATATATGACTTTCTTTGCGCCGCCTCGACTGAATCGTCCTCGATTTTCGAGTCGCCCACGCCGCTTCCCCGCGGGCCACATGGCCTCAGCCGCGACGCGGTCGCCGAATCCCAGCGAACCCGGCTGATGGCGGCGGCGACGGAAGCGGTGGCCGAGTTCGGCTACGCCGGGGCGACGATCGCGGAGATCACCAAGCGCGCCGGGGTCTCCCCGAAGAGCTTCTACGAGCACTTCGGCGACAAGCTCGACTGCTACCTCGCCGGCTATGACGTGCTCGTCTCCACGCTGATCGAGCAGATCGGCAGCGGCTTGGCCGCGGACACGGATTGGCCCAAGTTCGTGGAGGCGACGCTGGCCTCATACCTGGGAACGCTGGCGCCAACCCCGCCGCCGCCCGCGCCTACCTCGTCGAAATCGAGGCGGCTGGACCGCCGGCTCGGCGCCGCCGGCGCGAGGCCTACGCCCGCTTCGCCGAGGTCTTCAAAGTGCGGCATGAGCAGATGCAGCCCTCGATCCGCAGCTGGCCCGCTGCCTGACCGGGTTTACCTGGCGCTCGTCCACGGCGTTCGCGACCTGGTCGCCGACGCGCTCGACGCGAGTGAGTCGCCGCGGCTGAATGAGATCGCCGGACGCCCTGCTCTGGTCTCGCGACGCGCCCGCTCCGCCATCTAAGGCCTGGCGAGATAAGGCTAGGAGCCGCCGCGGCGACGACCACCGCCTCCTCCGGCGCCGCGGCCCCGACCGCGGCCGTTTGCACCGCCGCCTCCACCCCGGCGTCGCTCGCCGGGCTCAGCGGCCGATAGCGGGGCGTCAGCAGCCGCCGGAGGCGCCGCGGCCTGGCCCTCAGCCACGGGCTTCGGCGCCGAGCTTTCGGCATCCGGCACCGCTTCGGGCGTTTCGCCCGGGTCCTTGAGTGCCGCGAGCGCAGCCTTGGCCTTGTCGGTCATGCTGCCTTCGCCGCTCGCTATCGCTTTGAGGTCCTCGGCATCGCCCTTGAGGCTGTCCGTGCCTCCGCGCTTGTCGAGCAGCGCTTTGGCCTTGGCACTGATGCTCTTCAGATCCATCCTCAGATTCCTCCGCTCGGCTTGCCTGAAAGGTCAGTGTAAGCGGCGGGCGCAGTGCACCCCGCACGGTCGCATTTCGAGATTGCGGACGGGTTTGTGAATATGGCTAAGCGGGTTGCCTCGACTAGCTTCGGCTGAACCCGTCACCTGCGGGTGACCTATTGCGAGCTTCGCACCGCTGACTTATCGGGGCGCGCGGATTTGAACCGCGGACCTCGGCCACCCAAAGGCCGCGCGCTACCAGGCTGCGCCACGCCCCGTCCACAGCGAGTTTAGTCTCCACCACCCTCGCGAACGCGATCCATCAACGCCGGCAAGCGCGAGCGTGATGCGACTCAGCCGTATTCGATCTTCGTGATCTTGCCCTTTTCGACGGTGTAGACGCGAACGCCCTGGTCCCCCGTGAAGTCGCCGCAGTCCTTGCCGGGAATGTCCTGCAGCACGACATCGACGCTGACGACGTTGCCGTTGACGTTGAACGCCTGCGGGTCATCGGCGCATCCGTAGCTGTCAAGGTCGGCCGCCGCGGCCGCCGGGTTGGCGACCCGGGTGCCGAAGATCGTCGCGCCCGGAGCGATCAGCGCAGATGCGGCCTCCAGGTTGCCCGCGTTGTAGGCCTCGAGATAGGTGCGAACGATTTCCTCCAGGGCGGCCGGATCGGGTCCGCCGCCGCTGGGGGTGGGAGCGTTGGCCGCGGGTTGCTGCCCGGTCGGTTCGCTCGGGGCCGAGTCGCCACCGGACAGCGCAAGCACCGCTCCCATGACGACCGCGGCAACCACGGCGAGGCCGGCGACCAGGGCTCCGCGCCGCCGCAGCCACGACTCGCCGCCGGCACTTGTTGGAGCGTTCGCTGGGGCGGCTGGTGCCTGGACAGCCGCAGGTGCCGCTGGACCGGGGGCGGCCGGGGGTTTGGCTGTCGGCGCGGCCGGGGAATGGACGGTCGCCGGGACTGGAGGAGGAGGCTCCGTTCGCGGAAGCGCCCCACTCGAGCGCAGCACGACCCCCGTCTGAGTCGACCAGTCGGGACCCCAGATCGACTCGGCGGCGCTCGAGATCTGCGAAGCAAACTCCTTCGCGCTCTGCTGGCGCTCCGTCGGTTCTCGCGCCAGCGCGCGCATCACCACCGACGCAAGTTCAGGGGCGACCGTGGCGGGAAGCGGCGGTGGATCCGTTTGGGTTCGCTCGTAGATCGCCACCACCAGGTCGGTCAGCGGATCGAACGGAGTGGCGCCGGTCAACAGTTCATAGAGGACGGTGCCCGTCGCGTACACGTCGGTCGCAGGCGTCAGCTCGGTCCCTCTCGCCTGCTCGGGAGCCAGGTAGGCCGGGGTCCCGAGCACGTAGCCCGTTTGCGTCAGCAGGTTCTGGGATGAGCCGACGACCTTCGCCAGCCCGAAGTCGGTCACCTTCAGGACCTCCTTCGACGAGAACATCAGGTTGTCGGGCTTGACGTCGCGGTGCAGGATGCCCTCGGCGTGGGCGTGGTGCAGGCCCGAGCAGGCGGCGACGACAACGGCACACGCAGTTTGCTGCGTGAAACCCTGAGCGCGGAAGCGACTGCCCACCGTGCCTCCGGTGAGCTTCTCCATCACCAGCAGCAGCAGCCCGTCGTGGTCGACGAAATCGTAGATCGGGACGATGTGCGGGTGATCCAGGGTGGCCAGTAGCCGCGCCTCGGAGACGAACCGCGCCCTCGCCTGCGGGTCGGCGCCGACGTCTGGCGGCAACTGCTTGATCGCCACTTCGCGCCCGAGTTGACGGTGCCTGCCCGCGACGACAACCCCGAAGCCACCCTTGCCGAGCACCTCGCCGACCTCGTAGGCCGGGAGCGCCTCCTCGATCCGCTCCAGATCCGGGCTCCCCATACACCCATTCTTATCCATCGCCACAATCACCGGCGGCTCCTGTATCCAGAAGCACAGCCCGCTAGGGTTGCGCGCCGATGGCTCAGGTCAAACCGCTCAACGCGTTGCACTACGAGCCGGCCGCCGTCGGCTCGATCGCCGACGTCGTCGCGCCCCCCTACGACGTGATCACGGCGCACATGCGGACCGAACTGGTGGCCCGCTCTCCCTTCAACGTGGTCGAGCTCGATCTGCCCGAGGCGTCGGAGGGGGACGATCCCTACGAGCACGCGGGAGAGACACTTGAGGCCTGGACGCTGCAGGGGGTCCTCAACGCCGATCGCGAGCCGACGATCTGGGCTCTCACCCAGGAGTTCCCGGGTCCGGATGGCTCTCCCCTCGTGCGCCGCGGGTTCCTGGCACGGGTCCGACTCGCTCCCTACGGACCCGGTGGCGTTCGCCCTCACGAACGCACCCAGCCAGGACCCAAAGAGGACCGCCTGCGGCTGACCCGGGCGACCCGCCACAACCTCTCCCCCATCTTCGCCCTGCACTCCGGCGACGCCTGGCAGCACATCGAGCCGGCGCTGTCCGAGGAGCCGTGGGCCGAAGTTCGCGACGGCGAGGGCACGCTGCATCGTGTCTGGCGGCTCGCCGACCCGGCGCTCCACGACGCGATTGCGGCCGAGCTGGCCGACAGCGAGCTGCTGATCGCCGACGGCCACCACCGCTACGAGACCTCGATGACGTACGAGCGCGAGGTCGGCGACGGGCCAGGCGAGGAAGGCGCCCACAGCTACGTCCTGATGGCGCTTGTCTCCCTCGAGGACCCGGGCCTGGCCGTGTTTCCCACCCACCGGCTGCTGTATGACCTCAAGCCCGAGCAGCACGAGATCCTCGCCAACGCCCTGCGCGAGCATTTTGACCTGCAGGAGGTCGCGACCGACTCGCTCGACCCGGCCGGCGAGAGCGGGGTTGGCGTCTTCGGCTACATCGACTCCCACCTAAAGCGCGGCTTCCGGCTTCGGCTCAAGGACCCCGATGCGCTGGCCGCGTCGCTTCCGGACAAACCCGACGCCTACCGCCGGCTCGACGCGGTCATCCTCGAGGAGCTGATCTTCAAGCGCGCCCTGGAAATGACGACCGACGACATCGCCGCCAAGCGCGGCCTCGCCTACATCTCCAACACGCCGGACACGCTGGCTGCGATCGAGACCGAAGAACGCGACTGCGCCTTCCTGCTTCGCGGGACCCCGGTGGACCAGGTCCGCGAGGTCGCCGCCGCGGGCGAGACGATGCCGCCAAAGTCGACCTACTTCTTCCCGAAGCTGCTGACCGGGCTCGTCTTCAACCCGCTGAGCTGAGCAGGCCTCGGAGCCGGTCTAGGATCTGATCGTGAGCGCGAAGCAGATTTCGTCGATGTCGGGTGCGAAGCGCGATCTTTTGTCATGACCAAGATCTACACCCGCAAAGGCGACGACGGTACGACCTCGCTCTGGTACGGCGGCCGCAAGCCGAAGTACGCAGCCCGCATTGACGCCTACGGGACGCTCGACGAGGCGAGCTCGGCGCTGGGCCTCGCTCGCGCGCTTTGCGGCGCCGATGACGGCGAATTGCGCGACGACATCCTGCGCATCCAGAACGAGCTCTTCATCGCCGGCGCCGAGCTGGCGACCGCGCCCGAGGCCTCCGAGCGCCTCGAGGACGGCGTCAGCCGCGTCACCGCGGAGATGGTCACCGAGCTCGAGCTGCGCATCGACGCCTACATGGACCGGGTCGAGCTGCCGCCAAAGTTTGTGATCCCAGGCGGCACCCAGCTCTCCGCGCAGCTCGACGTCGCCCGCACGATCGTGCGCCGCGCCGAGCGCCGGGTGATCGAACTGCGCGACGACGAGGGCCTGGCTCAGACGTGGTGATCCGCCACCTCAACCGCGCCTCCGACCTCGTCTACGCGATGGCGCGCTTCGCCGATGTCGATGACCCCGAGGTCTTCGAGGGCCGCGATGCGGGCAAGGCGAAGAGCGCATGAAGGTCACGGCGCGGCGGCGCGGCGGCTTCACGCATGAGGTGCAGATCGACACGGGCCACACGATCGTCGTCGACGAGCCCGAGGATTGGGGGGAGCCGACAAAGGGCCGTCCCCCACCCGCCTCGGCGCCGCCGCGCTCGCGGCCTGCGCCGCGATCACTGTTGAGATGTACGCCGACCGCAAGGGCTGGGAGCTCGGCGACGTCGAGGTCGAGGTGGAGATGGACTACGCGTTCCAGGCGCCGCGCGCGCAGGTCACACTCCGGCTCGCCTCTGGGCTGACAGCGGAGCAGGTCGAGCGCCTCGAGGTGATCGCGGGTAAGTGCCCCGTACACCGCGCCCTCGCCGGCCAGGTCGAGATCAGCGACCGCATCGAGCTTGTCTGAATACAGCACCGGAGGACGCGGCGAGCTCGCGGGAAACCTCCGCGCGGCGCTGCTCTCCCCCGAGGAGGCCGAGGCGATCGACGCCCACGGGCGCACCGAGGCGGCGGTGCTTGTGCCGATGTTCCTCATGCGGGGCGACCCGGACTGCTCTTCACCGAGCGGCGGGCCGACCTGCGGCGGCACCCCGGCGAGATCTCGTTTCCGGGCGGCCGCCGCGACGAGGGTGGCGAATCACTGCTCGAAACGGCGGTGCGCGAGGCCGAGGAGGAAGTCGGCCTCGACCCCAAACGGGTTGAACTGCTGGGCGCCCTACCGCCGATCGGCACCTTCGTCACCAGCTACAAGGTCCACCCGTTTGTCGGCCTGATCCCGCATGACCTGCGTCTGCGGCCCAGCCCCGCCGAGGTCGAGACGATTCTGATGCTTTTCATCGACGAGCTGGTGGCCGGCTATGAGATGAAACGCCTGGTCCGCCGCGGCGTCCCCTTCCGCACCCCGACCTTCACCGTCGACGGCCAGCTGATCTGGGGCGCGACCGCGCGCATCCTCGAGGAACTGCTGAAGCGGCTCCCCGAGGGCGCGTGACGGACGGCCGCGGGCGCCTACTTGCCCGGCTGCGGAACGATGCGGATGTACGGCCGCGGCGACTCCCAGCCGTCGGGGTAGGTCTCGCGCGCCTCGTCGTCGGAGACCGATCCGGCGATGATCACGTCGCCGCCCTGCTGCCACTGGGCCGGCGTCGCCACCTTGTGGCTGGCCGTCAGCTGCAGCGAGTCGACGACTCGCAGCACCTCGTCGAAGTTGCGGCCCGTCGTCATCGGGTAGACGAGGATCAGCTTGATCTTCTTGTCGGGGCCGATCACGAAGACGTTGCGAACCGTCTGGTTGTCGGCCGGAGTCCGCTCGGTCGGGTCGCCCGAGACGTCGGCGGGCAGCATCCCGTACGCCTTCGAGACCTCGAAGTCGGCGTCGCTGATGATCGGGTAGTTGGGCGCCGTGCCCGGTTCGGCGATGTCCTCGGCCCACTTCTCGTGGTTGCCGAGCGGGTCGACCGAAAGCCCGATGATCTTGACCCCGCGCTTGTCGAACTCGGGCTTGATCGAGGCCATGTAGCCCAGCTCCGTCGTGCAGACCGGCGTGAAGTCCTTCGGGTGCGAGAAGAGCACGCCCCACGAGTCACCGAGCCAGTCGTGAAAACTGATGCGGCCCTCCGTGGTGTCGGCCTCGAAGTCCGGGGCGGTGGATCGATGCTGAGGCTCATCTCGTGGCTCCCTCCTTTTTAGAGGAATCCTGATCATATATTAGCTATTTACGTCGCCGGGCCCGGTCCAGGCGCAATGCACCCGCCGTTCAGGGTAAGGTTGCCGGTAATCGCGGATCGGGGTAACGAACAGCCGCAGACTCCCGAGCAGGAGGTGGTCGAGGAGCCACAGAGCGGCGGGCCCTCCGACGTCGATGCGATGGGCCTGCAGAAGCGCCGCGCGGTCATCGGCGGCAGCTACGGGCCCTCCAAGGCGCGGGTCGTCGGCACCTTCACCGCCGCGCTCAGCGTCATCGCCATTATCGCGATCGGCTTCTTTCTGCTCGCCAAGGAATTGGACCAGCCGCCGGAGACCAACGTCGACGCGGCACCCTGGTCCGCCGCTGACGCACCCCAGCGCCCGCCGAAGCAGCTGCAGTAGCCACCTCTACGCCGCGATGGCGTCGTGAACCGCCGCCCTTGCCGCCTGCAGCCAGGCCACCTCATCGGCAGGATCGGCGTCGATCACCCGTCCGGGGATTCGCCAGCGCTCCCGGCCGCTGCGACGATCGCGGCTCCGGCCTCGAGCAGCTTCCCGTCAACACTCCCCGACGCCTCGGGCAACAACGCCCCGCACCGGCGTATCCACGATCTCCTCGAGCAACCGCTCGAGCCTGCTGCCGTGCAGGGCCGCGACTTCCTCCGGCTCACCCCGAGCCGAGCCGAGCAGCCAGCAGATCACGGTCACGTCTGCGATCAGTTCGAGTACATCGGCGATCCGGTCCGGGATCTGCAAGCGCCGGCTCGATGCCCGCCGCTTCAATCTCGGCGAGGGCGCCGGGCGCGCGTGCGGTGCCCCTGACCATCCAACCGTCGTCAAGCAGGGTACGCCCGAGCGAGCGGGCCCTGCATCCGCAGCCGACGAGCAACGCGCGAGCCACGAGCGCTACTCAGGGTCGTCGTCGAGGACGCTCATGTTCTCGCCGCCGAGGCGGCCGCGCTCGCGGACCGTGTTGTCCTCGCGCGCCCAGCGTTCGGCGTCGTCCTCGGTGATGGCCGCCTTGCCGTGACGCCGGCGGTACTCGTTCTGGGCGTCGATCATCTGCTGCAGGTCCTCCATCTCGAGGATCGCCTCCTGCTCGTGAGTCCGGGTCGGCGTCCAGTCGACGAGATCCGCTCCGCTGCCGGGATAGGCCTTCGCCAGCAACACCAAGACGCCGACTAGCAGCAACAGCATCCCGGTCGTGACCAGCATGAATTCCATTGGCATGGCGACCCGCAGGCCGCCTCTGCGAGGATACCCCCGTTTTGGGCGAGGCCATGATCATCGACGCAGTGCGAACGCCCGTGGGCCGCTTCCGCGGCGCGCTGGCCGGCGTGCGCCCGGACGACCTGGCGGCCGATGCCGTCGAGGCCACCGTCACCAGGAGCGGGATCGACCCGGCCTCGGTCTGCGACGTCTATATGGGCGCGGCCAACCAGGCCGGCGAGGACAATCGCGACGTGGCTCGAATGGCGGCGCTGCTGGCGGGATTGCCGGTCGAGGTTCCCGGCGTCACGGTCAACCGCCTGTGCGCGTCCGGCCTCGACGCGGTCAATCAAGCCTCACGCGCCCTGCGCCTCGACGAGGGCGATGTTTACCTGGCGGGTGGGGTCGAGTCGATGAGCCGCGCCCCGTGGATCGTCGCAAAGCCCGAGACGGCCCAGCCGAGGGGTCCTCAGACGATGCACGACACGGCGCTCGGCTGGCGGCTGATCAACCCCCGGATGGCCGAGCTCTACTCGACCGAGGCAATGGGAGAGACCGCGGAGAACGTGGCCGACCGCTACGGGATCTCGCGCGAGGACCAGGACGCCTGGGCGCTGCGCAGCCACCAGCGTGCCGTCGAGGCGATCGAAGCGGGCCGCTTCGGCGACGAGCTCGTTCCGCTTTCCGAGTCGAGGCCGACGAGGGCCCGCGCGCCGACACGACGATCGAGAAGCTCGCCGGCCTGCGCGCCATCTTCCGCGAGGGCGGCAGCGTCACCGCCGGCAATGCCTCGACCCTCAATGACGGCGCCGCCTGCCTCACGCTCGCCTCAGAGCAGGCCGCGGCGGCGTTGGGCGCCCATCCGCTGGGTCGCATCGTCTCGATCGGGGTTGCCAGCTGGATCCGGCGGTGATGGGGATCGGGCCCGTGCAGGCGATTCCGAAAGCCCTCGCGGCGGCAGGACTCCCGCTCGACGAGATCGACCTGATCGAGATCAACGAGGCTTCGCCGCCCAGGTGCTCGCCTGCGCGGGCGAGCTCGGCATCGATCCCGAACGGCTCAACGTGAACGGCGGAGCGATCGCCCTCGGACACCCGCTCGGCTGCTCGGGGGCGCGAATCCTGACGACGCTGCTCTGGGAGATGCGGCGCCGAGGAGCGCGCTACGGGATCGCGGCGCTGTGCGTTGGGGTGGGCCAGGGGCTGGCGACCGTGGTCGAGAATCCCGAGGCCGCAGTGTAGCAGGCATCCCCGGCCAGCCGAATCGGGTGCTCTACTTCAACCACCCGCACGATGCCCATCATGCCGCGGTCCTCGTGGTTGACCATGTGGCAATGGAAGACGAACTTGCCCGTGAAGTCCGTCGGGCGGGTGCGCATCACGATCCCGATGCCTGGCGGCATCTTGATCGTGTCGTCGGGATCGATGTCACGACTGAGTACGTCCTGCGGGCGGGACTGCGAGACGTCCTTGATGTTCCCCGGCTTGTACGCGGTGACCTGGAAGTCGTTGATGTGGATGTGGAAGGTGTGCCATTCACTGGTCGCGTTTATCAGCAGCCACTGGTTCACCTCCCCGAGCTTCATCGTCTCGTTGACCACATCGGGGTTGAACGGCCTGCCGTTGATCTGGAACTCGGTCGCCCCGCCGGGAAGCGCTCTTCGCGAGACGATGCGGTGCTCCTGGTCCACCTTTGCAGTTCGCAGATCCTCCTGGTCAGAGAGCAGCGGATCGGCCGGGAGCTCGTCATCGACTTCGTCGCCCGTGACGTCCAGCGTCGCGACCGTCGACTCCGGCACCGAGCCGCCCTGGAACTGTGGGACTTCGAGTGACTTGAGCTGGTAGCTGCCGTCCACGCCGCGCTGGACGAGCACCTCGCGGCGATTGCCCGGCCCCGTCGAGAGGTTTCCCTGAGGGCTCCCGACGTCAAGGTGTTGCCGTCGTTGGCAAGCACATAGAACTCATGTCCCTCGAGTTCGAGGTTCACGATTGCGTTGTCGTCCGCGTTGACGATCCGCCAGAGCTGGATCTCGCCGGGGCCGATCCCGAGATAAGGCTCGAGATTGCCGTTCGGTGGTAGGGGCCTTCGGGTCTTCGAAACCTGCACGGGCACAACCGCGCCGTGCTCGACCTGCATCGACATGATCTCCATCGTGCGGGTGGGGAACTGCTCGATCCCCTCCGTCTCGTCGAGCCCGCCCTGAACGTCGATCGCGCCGTACATGCCGGCGTAAATCTGCCGGCTCAACGAACCCATGGCGAGGGGGTGGTACCAGTTCATCCCCGGGGGTGGTCCTCGGGGATCTCGTACTCATAGGTGAAGTCTTCGCCGTGCCTGAAAGACAGCGGAACGTTGTCGGAGTTGCCCTTCGGCGAGACGTGGAAGCCGTGGGTATGGAGATTGCTGAGCTGACCCTCGTGCTGGGGCAGGTAGAGCTCGCCGAGGAAGCACCGCCTCGATGCGGAACCCGACCGGGAGTCTCGCCGAGATCGATCTCGAAGTGCACGATGGCTTGGCGCCAGGACGACGGCGGCGTGGGAGCTGGGGCGCTGCCCTCGAAATTCATCGTCTCGACGGTCTCGCCGTCGATCTCGACCTCGCCGTAGGGCCCTTGAGCGTCGTCTCGAGCACGCCGTTCTCCCTTGTCGGACCTCGACTCGGAGAACCCGTCGAAGACAGCCGGCGACGAATCGTCGAGAGAGCCGGACGCGACGTCCTCATCGTCATCCCCGCAAGCGGAGCGAAAAAGCTCAATGCCAGCGCGCGCGTAACGAGCCCGATCCTCCAATTGACGCCCGTCCGTATGCTGACACGGCGGCACCCTAACACGGGCCCGACGACCCGACGACGCAGCTCGCCCACGCGGTTGTCAGCGAACCGTGAACGTGGTCCGCGCCGGCCTGCGCTCGAGGTTGCCCGGGATATCGCGTGCGCGCACCGACAGCGTGCCCGCCTCGAGGCGTCGCGGTGGCGTGAAGGGCGACAGACAGGGCTTCCACTTACGCTTGTCCACTCGGCATTCGAATGCAGACCCCGCTTCGGTGGACTTGAACCGAACCCGTGACTTCCTGAGGAGTTGCCGACCTGACCCATCCCCTTCCGCGCCGCCGCCGGCTCCCGCGATCACCGTATTCGGGGGCACGATGTCGTCGAACGAGGTGAAGACCTGGAGGCTGAAGCATCCACACCGGCTCGCTGCCCGGGAGCACGGGAGCGATACCGCCGATGATGAAGTCCGTGGCGCCGTCGCCGTTCAGCTCGGCGGCCGCGGACCTGTGCCGGTTCCGGCGGGAACGGGCCCCGCCGCGGTGACAGGCCGGACAACCGCACCCTCCGCGGTGTTCTGAATCCGGTTCAGATTCGAGAATGGCCTTTCCGCGAAGTCATACGAGGCACGAATGCCGTAGGTGACGACCATCGCGTCCTCACGTCCATCGGCCGGAAGGTCGAAGTCGCCGCTTGTACTGTCCACCATCGTGCCGTCGGCCACTGCGGTGGCGCCCGGACTCAGGCCTGAACCCAGGTCGAAGATGCTGATATCTCCGCCGGCAGCAACGCAGGGAGAACCCGTCCGACTCCGCGACTCCCTGCTCGCCCCGAACCGGTTCGACGAACCCGTCGCCGTCGAAGTCCGCCAGGCCACCCGCCAAGCCCTGACTCACCCCCGGGGAGTCGAGCTCGTCGGTGACGTGCGCCCCGGCACCGTTGTTGGACAGCACCGTGGTCACCTCCGACCGCGGGCCGCGGGGAGCCCGTGAACGCTCTCGCAGCAGATAGTCTGGGCCGCCGTCGAGATTCCGACGGCCCCGTTGGCGGGTCCGAGGCCTCGGGAGGGGAAGTGCCGCTCCGCGGCGCGGTGAAGGTGCCTTCGGCGTTGCCTGCGCCGAGCGCGATGCATTTCCTGCGCTGTGGCGATGTCGAGAGCTGGTCGCCGTGAGTTCAGCAATGCGACGAAACTCCGGCCTGCGTCGCGACGCCTGCGAAGCGCCGAACGTGCCGTAAACGGCTCCGAGCTCGCGACCACGTCGGTTCCGGAGGCATCCTGAATCGCGGCGACGAGCATCGCGCGATCGTCTGAGATGATCTCCCGCAGGACGAAGCTCGCCGGCCGTCCGGCGTGGGCGTGGTGGTGGCCGGGAGGCCGAACTGGCCCGGGGCGCTGGCGGACGCTCGGCCAGTGAGCCCCCGAAAGTAGTCGCGACCTGATGAGGGCCGGGCTCACTGGAAATCTGCTCGGCCATGACCACATCCTGGACTCCGTCGCCGGTGACGTCCCCGAGTGCCACATCCACGGTCGATGCGCGCCCCGTCGTCTGGTAAACGGTCGCCTCCTGCCACGCAACCGCAGCCTGCGCAGCCGCGGGCATCAGCAACGCGCCCAGCGTCGCAAAGGTGATCCCAGATCCCCTGCCCCGCAATCCCCGGGACTGAGCTAGCCCACCTCGGCCTTGATCAATTCCAGCTTGGCACCGCGAGGCAGCCGCTTTATCCGCGCCTCCTCACGCAGGGCGGCCGACCTGTCAGCGACCGGGATCGAGACCGCGAGCTCGAAGCGGTCGCCGGCTGCGGGTGTAGCGGCTGGCGGTGCCGGCGCGGTGCGCGGCAAGCCGCCGCTCGATGTCCGTCGTCCATCCGCAGTACAGGGAGTCGTCGGCGCAGCGCAGCAGATAGACGAAGGCCACCTCGCTGCCTTCGTCGCCTCGATGCCGATCCCCTGCCGCGAGGGGCAACGCTACTCGTTGAGCTCGAGCTCGTTGACGATCGCCTGGCCCTCGACCAGGCGCTTCTCCTCGACGTTGGCCGCGGTCACCACTTCGACGACGTAGGTGTGCTCTTCGCCGTCGGCCGTGATCATGAGCAGTCGCAGCTTGCGTCCGTTCTCGTCGGCGACGGTGAGCACTACCTGTCTCCCGTTGAGGCCGCCGACGGTCTGTCGGGTCGGCCGGCCGACCTCGATCACCTCGTACTCGCCGGCGACGGCTTCGAGCTCCGCCCGCAACGCCGCGTCAGCCTGTCCGGTGTCGACCGGTGCCGAAACGAGCACCTGGGCCTCGCCATCCGGGCTGCGCAGGCGAATCACACCCTCGTCGTTCTCCACCCGCTCCCAACTGGCGGGAGCGCTGATGACGATGCCGTCTGCGGCTTCCCGCTCATTGACATCGAGAGCCGGGAGCGCCGGGGTCTGCACGTTGTCGGATTCATCCTCGCCGCCGAGCCCCGCCAGCAGGGCGATGGCGATCGCCACGACCAGCAATCCGGCGAAGATGAACAGACCCCGCCGCTGCCCGACGACCCCGGGCTCGGCTGGGGCCGCAGGCTTCGAGCCGGAACCCGGCGGGCTCGCCTGAATCGGCGCAGGCCGCTCCTTCGCCGGCGGTTGCGCGGGCGCTCGTTCAGGCTCAGTCGCCTCAGTCCCGCGCTCAGCACGGTCGAGTGCACGGCTCGCACGCTCAGCGGCTGCCCGCGCAGCCTCTGCCGCCCGCCGAGCCTCCTCGGCCGGATTACGCTCCGAACCTGTCAGCGCCTATTCCCCGATGGACTAGACCTCGCCCTGGCGTGGCGAGATCCTGCGGAGCGTCGCGCCTCCGGCGAGTAGGAGCCCGCCGATCAGAAGCACGGCCCAGATGTCATTACCCGTGAAGGCCAGCTCGCCGTTGCCGACTGGGCAGCCGTGATTCGACTTCGGACCGGGCACATCCGGACAACGGTCACGCGTATCCGCGTCGCCCTCGTCTGGCACGCCGTCACAGTCGCGATCGCCCGGGCAGGACGCGCCGGCGCCACCGCCGCTACCACCGAAGGGGCAACCGTCGTTGGATGCCGGTCCCGGAACCGTGGGACATGCGTCAGAGTCGTCCGGGACGCCGTCGCCGTCGAGGTCGCCGTCGCCGCCAAAGGGGCAGCCGTTGTTGGCCGCGGGGCCGGGGACGGTCGGGCAGGCGTCCGCCCCGCCGTCGCCGTCGCCGTCGCCTTCACCGTCGCCGGGGATGCCGTCCCCGTCGGGGTCGTTGCCGCCATCGTCTCCGCCGCCGCCGCCCCGCCTCCGCCTCCTCCGCCGCCTCCGCCGCCGCCTCCGCCTCCGCCGCCTCCGCCTCCGCCTCCGCCGCGGGGTGCGACTGCGTGGCTTTCGGACGCGGCGGTCGTGGCCTTGACGAGCTCCTGGCTGAGCGCCGCGAGCACGAACACGGTCAGACCTTCACGGACGCCGTAAGGCGTCGTCGTCTGGGCTCCGAACGGCTCACCGACACCGTTGGTGTCGTCCGCATTGCAGACGAAGTCGGCAATGCCCGGAACCTGGACGCCGCCCGTGGAATCCGGCGTGCCATCGGCACAGCCGGCGTTGGTGATCGGCAGCCCGTTACCGGAAAGGTTGACGACCCGAGAGGTCTGCTCGACACTCTGGGAGCCGCTCCTGCAGGCGCTCGAGGTCGACGCCGACTCGATCACGTCCGCAGTCAGCGCGCCGGCGATGCTCGCGTCGGCTACGGTCGAGTTTCCGCTCGAGCTCTGGCAGGTGTTGGTCTGGCGAGATGTTGCCGTTCGACTCGGCGGCCGTGGCGCCGATGCCGTTGGCACCGCCGATCTGAGCGTTGGCAACCGCGAAGCTGTTGGTGCTGCCGGTGCTCGTCGTCGTCGAATCCGCTCGCAGCACCTCGAGGCAGATCTGGTTGCCGGTGCCGTCGCAGAGCGCGTCCAGAATGCCTGTTTGGATCGCGTCCAGCGGTCCAGTCTGGCTTTCGCCCTCGTTGGTGTCGACTGCAAGCTCGAGCCCGAGTGGCGCGACGCTGGCGATCGTGACATGACCGTGGTAGGCGCCACCGCTGCGCTCACCGCGAGACCGGCCGACGACGACGTCTTCGCCGCTCTCGACGCCCGATGGATCGCTCGAGACCGGGACGTCCTGGGTCGGGCTCAGGTCAACGATTGCGACGTCGCCCATCCCGTGGGGACCCGAGCCGTGAAGGGGGGGCTGGTAGTTGGGCGGCTGCCCGGCCGAAGGCTCGGCCGGCGCGGAATCGCCGGAGACCTCGGTGGTCGGACCGACGCTGCCCGTGGGTTCCGCCTCAGGGGCGGGCGACCCGGGATCAACGGCATCCGCCGCGCCGTCGACCGTCTCACCGATCAGTCCTGCGCCGGACGTGGCCGGTATTGCGAGTACCGCGAGTAGGGCAAGCACCCCCCAGAGGGCAACTAGGCCAAGATTCCTGGAACGATTGGAACGACCCGACATAGAAGTGTGCCCCTTTCGGTTCCCTGGAGGAAAGAGCGGATAATTCGACGGATTTTTGGACACCCCTCGCGGGGTCGGTCCAGCCAACGGAGGGGTGGCGGACACTTGATTAATAGCATCCTGCCGAGACGAATGTGTCGCCAAAAAGTCCAGATGACCACGTTCGCCCCCACCTCTCGGGCCATGCCATCCACGCTTGAAGTAGCCTCGCGCCAGCCATGAGCGGTCCACACCTGGCAAGCATCGATGGGCAGATTCTCCCCGCCGCGGAGGGGTCGATAGCGATCACCGATGAGGGACTGCTGCGCGGCGACGGCGCGTTCGAGGTGATCAAGCTGTACGGCGGCAGGCCGTTTCGCCTCGGCGATCACATCGACCGGCTCGAACGCTCCGCAAGCGTGATCGAGCTCAGCTTCACCCGCAACGCCTTAGAGGGCGAGATCGCCGCTCTGCTGGCTGAGTTCGGAAGCCATGACGGAGCGCTGAGGCTGGTCGTGACTCGCGGTGGCCGGCGGCTCGCGATCTGCGAGCCGCTACCCGACTGGCCCGAGACGGCGTCGCTCGCCACCGTCACCTACTCACCGAGCGTGATCCTGACCGGTGTCAAGTCGATCTCATACGCCGCCAACATGCAGGCGACGCGGATCGCAAAGGCCCGGGACGCGGATGAAGCCCTGCTCGTGCGACCCGACGGAGTCGTCCTCGAAGCTCCCACATCGACGATCTTCTGGGTCAGAAACGGCGAGCTGCGGACTCCGGCAATGCAGACCGGAATCCTGGCCTCGATCACGCGGGCGCTGATGATCGCGGCGCTCGACGTCGCCGAGGGGGAGTACCTACTTGATGACCTGGCCGGTGCGGATGAGGCCTTCCTCGCCTCGACCACGCGCGAGATCCAGGGTGTCTGCAGCCTTGACGGGAGCCCCTTCTCCGAGGCGCCGGGGCCGCTGACCGGACGAGCGTCGGCGGCGCTTCGCAAGGCGATTGACGCCGACCCGGGCTGAGGTCTTCCCGCGGCGGCCGCGGATGACGCGCGGCGACCAATAGGCTGCCGGGCCGTGGACTTCGAGCTCAGCGACGAGCAGCGACTGATTTCTGAAACCGCCCGTGACTTCACCGACGGCGAGATCGTGCCGGTGGCCCGTGAAAACGATCGCCAGGGCCGCTTCGACCGTGAGCTCGCCCGCCGCCTGGGCGAGATGGGCTACCTGGGGGCGGTGCTGGACGAGGCCTACGGCGGCCGCAACCTCGACTACGTCAGCTACGGGCTGATCGTCGAACAGGTCGGCCGCGGCTGTTCGGCGATGCGGACGGTCGTTTCCGTGCAGACCTCGCTTGTCGGCAGCTCGCTGCAGCGCTGGGGCACCGAGGAACAGAAGCTCGCCTGGCTGCCGCGGCTGTGCTCCGGTGACGCCCTCGGCTGCTTCGGGCTGACCGAGCCCGACAGCGGCTCCGACGCCGCCTCGCTGCGAACGAGAGCAGAGCGCATCGAAGGCGGCTGGAAGATCAGCGGTCAGAAGATGTGGATCTCGTTCGGCAACTACGCCGACTTCGCGCTGATCTTCGCCCAGACCGACCCCTCACTCGCGCACCGCGGGCTTGCCTGCTTCATCGTTCCCACCGACAGTCCCGGCTATACAGCTCAGCCGATCCACGGCAAGCTGGGTCTGCGCGGCTCGGACACCGCCGAAATCTCGCTTGACGGGATCGAGGTCGGCGACGATGCCCTGCTGGGTGAGGTCGGTGAGGGCTTCAAGGTGGCGATGTCGGCTCTCGACTCCGGCCGCTACAGCGTCGCCGCCGGCTGCGTCGGCATCTGCGACGGCTGCGTCGACGCCTCCGTGAGCTACTCGACCGAGCGCAAGCAGTTCGGCGTCCCAATCGCCCGCTTCCAGCTCGTTCAGGAGCTGATCGCCGACATGATCGTCAAGCGCGACGCGGCACGCATGCTGGTTCGCCGCGCCGGCGCGCTCAAGGACGCGGGTAAGCCCAGTACCGTCGAGACATCCGTAGCCAAGCTCTACGCGACCGAATCCGCAGTTGAGTGCGCCAATGCCGCCATCCAGGTTCACGGCGGTGCCGGCTACGTCGACGACCACCCGGTCGAGCGCTACCTGCGCGACGCACGGGTAACGACGCTATATGAGGGCACCTCGCAGATCCAGAAGCTGATTATCGGGCGCGATGCGACCGGCGTCAGCGCCTTCCTCCCCTACGACTCTAATTAGGGGGCGTCGGTGGTCGAGACCAGCGTCACCAACCGCGTCGCGCTGCTGCAGCTCAACCGTCCGGAGGCCCGCAACGCCCTCTCGCCGGAGGTGATGGAGGCGATCGCGTCCGCGGCCGAGAGCTACGACGCCGACCCCGAGGTTCGCTGCATCGTGATCGCCGGGTCCGACGAGGTTTTCGCCTCCGGCGCCGATATCCGCGCCCTGCGGGACCGCACGTTCGAGGAGGCGATGCGTCACCCCTCTGCCGCCTTCTGGCGCCGGATGGCGGCGGTCAAGACGCCGATGGTCGCGGCGGTCTCCGGCTTCGCGCTTGGTGGGGGCTGCGAGCTGGCGCTCTGCTGCGACCTGATCGTCGCCGCCGAGGGTGCCGAATTCGGCCAGCCGGAGATCACGCTGGGCATCATCCCCGGCGGTGGCGGCAGCCAGCGGCTGGCTCGCACGATCGGCAAGCAGCGGGCGATGGAGCTGTTGCTCACGGGGCGCCGGGTGAGTGCGAACGAGGCGGTTGAGATGGGCTTCGTCAATCTCGTCGTACGCAAGCAGGAATGGCTCGGCTCGGCGCTCGAACTGGCCGAACGCATCGCCTCCCGCCCGCCGATCGCCGCGCGACTGGCCAAGCAGGCGGTGCTGGCCGCAGAGGAGAACCCGATGAGCGGCGGCCTCGAAGCCGAGCGGCGCCTCTACGAACTGGCGATGGCAACCGAGGACCGGATCGAGGGAATGGACGCATTCCTCGAAAAACGGCAGCCTGAATTCAGGGGACGTTGAGGTGAGCGGCGCGAACGTCTTCGAGCCCGAGTTCGACGACTCCTCGGATCGTCAGGGCTTCAGCTACCGGGCCGCTCGCCTGGGCAAGCAGGCCGGCGCCGAGCGACTCGGGGCCAGCCTCTACGAGCTGCCGCCCGGTGAGACGGTCTGCCCGTATCACGCCCACCTCGCCAACGAGGAGATGCTGATCGTGCTCAGCGGGCAGCCCAGCGTGCGAACCCCGACGGGCTGGAGCGAACTGAACCCCGGTGACCTGGCCTCCTTCCCGATCGGCGAGGCCGGCCTGCACCAAATCGCCAACTTCAGCGAAAGACCCGCCCGGGTTTTGATGCTCAGCGAGATGAACTCCCCCGAGATCGCGATCTACGGCGATTCGGGCAAGCTGATGGCTCGCGAGCAGCCGCCGGGAACCCCGGCGACCGGGGTTCGCAAGATCTTCCGCGTCGCCGACGAGGTCGATTACTGGGAAGGCGAGAGCCCCCCGTCCCCCCCGTGACCGTGAGCCGCATCGGCGTCGTCGGCGCCGGAACCATGGGTGCAGGCATTGCTCAGCTGGCCTGCGGCGGGGGCTTCGAAGCGTTCCTTCACGATCCCGTCCCGGAAGCCCTCGACGCCGGGCGTGAGCGATTGCTCAAGGGACTTGCGAGCGCCGCAAGGCGGGGTCGCATGACCGACGCCGACGCCGACACCGCCAGAGAACGCCTGACCCTCGCCCCCGCGCTCGAGGATCTGGGCGGCTGCGATCTCGTGATCGAGGCCGCTCCCGAGGACCTCGACGTGAAGCGTGAACTGTTCGCGCGCCTGGCGGACGCGGGCCCGGCGGAAATGATCTTGGCCACCAACACCTCCTCGCTGTCGGTGACGGCGATCGCGGCAACAGTCGAGGCGCCGGAGCGCGTCGTCGGAATGCACTTCTTCAACCCGCCGCCGCTGATGCGCCTCGTCGAGGTAGTCGCGGGGGCGAATCGTCGATCGAAGTGCTGGAGGCAACCACCGAGGTTGCGCGACGGATGGGACGCACGCCGGTGCTGGCGGCCGACGAGATCGGCTTCATCGCAAACCGCTGCGCTCGCCCCTACTCGCTGGAGGCGCTGCGAATGCTCGGCGATGGTGTCGGCACCCCCGAGCAGATCGACCAGGTGATGCGCCGCGGCGGTGGCTTCCGCATGGGACCGTTCGAGTTGATGGACCTGGTCGGGGTCGACGTCAACTTCGAGGTCGCAAAGTCCTTCTGGGAGCAGAGCTTCCACGAGCCGCGCTGGCAACCCCACCCGATTCAGGCGAAGATGGTCGCCGCGGGGCGCCTCGGCCGCAAGAGCGGGCGCGGCTACTACGACTACTCCCACGATCCCTACCGGGCGCCGGACCCGGAGGGCGCTGAACCGGACAGCGATGTGCTCGCGTGGAGTGGTGACGCCTCGATCGGCCTGCCTGCCGAAGCGCAGCCGGCCATCCTCAGCCGCATCGTCTGTCAGCTCGTCAACGAGGCCGCCTTCACGCTTGGCAAGCGGGTCGGTTCCGGCGAGGACATCGACACGGCGATGCGGCTCGGCTTCAACTGGCCGCGCGGGCCGCTCGAGTGGGGCGACGCCATCTCTCCGGCGCGAGTGCTGTCCGTTCTCGATGCGCTGCATGCCGAGCTGGGCGAGGAGCGCTACCGAGCCGCGCCGCTGCTGCGCGACGCGGTTGCCGCGGGCCGGCCACTGCGCAACTAGATCAGCTCGCCGGGGACGCGTTCGTCGGAACGGCGGCCGAGCCGGCCCTCGACGGCGAGCCAGGAGCCTGCCAAGATGAGCGCCAGCCCCGCGAACGTCGCGGCGCCAAGCGACTCATCCAGCAGCACCGCGCCGTAGAAGACCGCAAAGCCAGGAGCGAGGTAGCTGACGATGAAGGCACGCGCCGGCCCGACACGGGCCATCAGCGTGTAGAAGATCGCAAACGCGACTCCGGTTCCGAGCACGCCCAGGACCCCCACCGCCGCCAGCGGCCCCGGACTGGGCGCGGACTCAGGCCACGAGGCGAGCGACGCCGGTGTCAGCAGCAAGGAGCTGGCGACCATCACCCAGGCGGCCAGCTCGAGCGGAGCGATCTCCCCCAGCCGCTGCTTGACCAGGAATCCCCCGATCGCGTAGCCGAGGCCGGCCAGCAAAACCGCGCCTCCGCCGAGCAGCGCCGCACCGGAACCGCTCAGGTCGAGACCGAGGAGCACGGCGACGCCGGCCAGGCCAAACAGGACCCCGACCAGGCGCAGGCCCTGCGAGCGCTCCTGTGGATCCACCCGGATCGCAAGCACCGCTGTGAACAGTGGTGCCGACGCGACCAGGATGCCGGCCGTCGCCGAACTGATCTCCTGCTCGCCCGCGGCGATCAAGAGGAACGGACCGGCGACCTGCACCGCAGCCACGAGCGCCACCAGCCCCACCCGCCCGCGCAGCCCTCCCAGCCCCCCCGCGTGTGCGGCGAGAGGAACGAGCACGGCGGCGGCGAGCACGACACGGCCCCACGCGACGACGGCCGGCGAGAGGTCACGCAGCCCGATCTTGATGAACAGATAGCTGGCACCCCAGATCGCCCCGAGAGCAAGCAGCAGCGACCAAGAGCGACGATCCACCCCTCGAGGTTAGGAGCCCGGCGCCGCGGCGTAGGGCGACACTCGGCTAGGGCGAGACGATCTCGCCGTAGTTCAGACCACCGTAGGTGAAGCTGGGCTTGACCGGCCACTGCCGCCTCCAGGCGGGCATCTCCGAGGACGGGAAGACGTTGAAAAAGCGCGGGTCGCGGGCGTGCGGGTCGGCGAGCGCCTTCTCCTTGATCATCGAGTCGTATTGATCGATCGAATCCTCGAGCGTGTTCGAGTTGAGCACCACCTCACGGTTGAAGAACTCCGCGTACTTGCGGACGCCGGGGATCTTCGAGAGGTGCGGGTGCCAGTTGTCGGCGCAAACCCCGTTCTCCGAGGAGACCCAGACCCCGTCGGGCGTGTTGATGCAGAGCGAGTGGTTGCCGTCGGTGTGACCCGGTGTCCAGACCAGCGCCATGCCCTTGCCGAGTTCGACGTCGCCGTCGATCAGGGCGACGTTGTCGGTCGGTACGTCCTTGATGCCCGCGGCCACATACCAGGCCCACTGCATCGGATGCAGCGAGGCGAACGTGTCCCACTCCTTGCGCTGCGTGATCAGCTTCGCGTTCGGGAAGAGCGGAGGGCGCGGGGCCGACTCGCCGGGAATCGGTTCGGTCGTGCCGAGCACGAAACGGACGTCCTGGACATGCAGGTGGTCGAAGCTGACGAAGTCGACGTCCTCGGGACGCAACCCGGTATCAGCCAGGGCGGTATCGGGCTCGTTCCAGATCGTCGCCAGGACTTTGTAGGCGACCCAGTCGGGAAGCTCGATCTTGCCCATCATCTGCTCGTAGAAGGGCGCCTCCTGCGGGCCCGCCGTGACCGTGGGCTCGTAGACGAGCGTCTTCAGGTCCCCGTCGAAGTCCTCGAACTGGACGACGACCATGCGGTTGATGATGTTGATGAACGGGTTGAGGCCGCGGGCGGCGCCACCGAAAGCGAACTTGAGCGGGTAAGGAGCCGAGGCGATGTTGATCGTGCGCACGGCTCGGACCCGGTTCTCCGGCGTCGCGAAGCGGGAGCGGAACTCAGCCGCGGCACCGCGAATCGCCGCCGGACGGTCGCCGCGCGGCCAGGTCGCGTTGGCCTCGTCGAACTCGTGGAAGGGCCGCAACCCCAGTGTCTCTGGCTTCTCGATGACCGCCATCGAGGAAGAAATCTACCGGGCGCTACTCGGATGCGGCGAGCGCCTTGCCCGCTCGACCCGCCCAGTGGGCCTCCGGCGACGGCGGGGTGTCGCGCAGGTACCACTCGGCGTCAAGCGCGCCCTTGGTGCCCGAGCCGGCGGCGGTGATCGCCTGGCGGTAGGTGTGGTCGACGAGATCGCCGATCGCCAAGACTCCTGCCAGGTTGGTGCGGGTCGAGGGCTCGTCGACGATCACGTAACCGTTGTCGTCGGTATCGACCTGACCCGTGACGAGCGCCGATTGAGGCGTGTGTCCGATCGCGACGAAGGCACCGCCGACGTCGACCTCCTCGGTCCCGTCGGTCTCCGACATTTCGCAGCCTGACGTGGTCGAGCTTGCCGTCCTCGCCGGCGACGAACTCATCGACGACGAACGGGGTCTTGAACTCGATGTTGTCCTGGGCCGCGGCGCGGTCGTACATGATCTTCGAGGCGCGGTAGTCGGCCCGGCGGTTGACGCTGGTCAGCTTGCTCGCGAACTTGGAGATGAAGATCGAGTCCTCCATCGCCGAGTCGCCGCCGCCGACGACGATCACCTCTTCGCCCTTGAAGAAGGCGCCGTCGCAGACGCCGCAGGTGGAAACGCCCTTGCCGCCGAGCTCGATCTCGCCGGGGACGCCGAGCCGCTTCGGTTCTGCGCCCATCGCCAGGATCACGGTCTTGGCGACGTACTCGTCGTCGCCGACCCAAACGTGCTGCAGGCCGCCGTCGGAGAGCTCGACGCGCGTGGCGTCGTCAGTGATGAAGCGGGTGCCGAAGCGCTCGGCCTGGTCGCGGAACTTCTGCATCAGCTCCGGGCCCATGATCCCCTCCTCGGGGAACCCGGGATAGTTCTCGACGTCGGTGGTGTTCTGCAGCTGTCCGCCCCACTGGAAGCCCTCGATTACGAGCGGCTCGAGGTTGGCGCGGGCGGTGTAGAGCGCGGCCGTGTAGCCGGCGCAGGCGCCGCCGATGATGATCACGTTTTCGACGTTGGCTTCCTTTCCGCTCATGGCTTCTAGTGTACTTTACTTTCTGAAGTAGGGTCGGCGGCAAGCGCGAATCTGGATTGGACCGCAGCCTTTTTCTCGTCTCGCTCCTGCTGCCAGCGGGCGACCGTCTGGCGCAGCTGGAAGAAAGCGACGATACCGGGTGGGATCGGCAGCCAGAAGGCAAACAGCCGGTAGGTCAAAATCGCGGCGAAGACCGTCGAGCCGTCGAGGCCGAAGAGCACGAAGGTGCCGATCATTCCCGCGTCGACGGCTCCGACGCCGCCGGGGGCGAACGGGATCAGGTTTGCGACCATGCCGATGAAGAACCCCTGGACGAGGATCGCCAGCGGGACCTGCACGTCGTAGGCATGGAAGCTCGCCCAGAGAATGCCGATCTGAGTGGCCCAGAAGCCGATCGCTCCGAGCACCGCGAGGCCGCCCCGCGAGGGCTCGCGAACGAACGCGACTGCGGTGCGCGTGCCGGCAGCAAGAGTCGCGGGGACGGTTGCCAGGCGCTTGAGCAGCAGCCCAAAGCGGTAGCCGCGTGTCCAGTTGGCCATGCGTCGCTCGATGTCCTGTGGGAGCAGGGTGACGAGTACCAGCAGGATGACTATTCCGCCGGCAATCGCAGCCGGAATCGTCGTCAAACCCGTGGGACTGTCGACGTGGAAGACGCCCGTCCTCATCAGCGTGCCGTTGATGATCAGGGTGAGCAGGTAGACGCCGTAGAGCAGTACGAGCAGCGTCAGCATGCGCGAGGCCGCGAACCGCCTCTCCATTCCCGCCTTACGAAGCGCCCAGTAGGTGAGCGCGATGCCGCCGGCCCCGCCGGCCGAGAAGAGCCGCGTCGCCGCCAGGCCGGCCATGGTGATCTCGTAGGACTCCCGCCAGTCCAGGTGAACCGTCCTCTCGCCGACGACGCCGCGGAAGAGGGCGACGTAGCTGAAGAACATCAGCATCGTGAAAATGAGCGCGATCGCGAGCCAGACCGGATCGCCCGAGCCGAGCTTGTCGAGCGCGTCGTCGAGCCCGACCACGTTCGGCAGCAGTACGTAGATCGCGAGGATGAGGACGACTACGAGCGCGAACGTCTGCAGCAGCCGTTTCGGGTTGGTGAAGAAGGACGGCTCTTCGTTGCCGTCGTCACCCTCGGTTCCCTCGACTTCCGGGTCGGCACCAGGTTCGCCCCCGGCTGCCCCGGGATCCTCGTCGTTCGCGAGCTCATTTCCCGGCATCGGTCCACCCATACTGCCATCCGGCGGGGACTGCTCGCGGCCGCGCACGTCCAGGGCTGCTACCCGTTAGCCACCCGTTCGAGTCGCTGAATCCCCTCGCTTAGGATCGCGGCGACCGGCTCGGCATGGCGCTCCAGCAGTCGCACGGTGCCGACCAGCGCCGCGCCGGCGGCGACGTCAACCACGTAATGCTCCCCCAGATAGACGAGCGCGAAGCCGAGCGTCAGCGCGTACGACCAGCCCGCGGCGCCGCGAACCGGACCGCTCTCGGAGAGCAGAATCGCCGCCATCGACGAAGTCGCGAAGTGAAGGGACGGCATCGCCGCCCAGGGGTTGCCGTTGAGCGAGTCATATAGGACGGGCCAGGCGCGCCCCAGCGACTCCTCCCCCACCTCGACCATCAGTCGCCTGCCCTCTGCGGGCGCGTGGCCCTGCTCCATCGACCACCACGGTGGAGCGGTCGGCACCAGGAAGTAGATGAGGCAACCCAGGTCGTAGACCGCGGCCATCTGGCGGGCCGAGCTGGGAAAGCGGTCCATGTCTTTAACCAGGATCCAGGCCAGGGCGAGGTGCGGCTGGAAGAACCACGACCAGTGGATGTAGGTCAGCACCTTGTCGAGGCGCGTCACCCCGCCGGGCGTGGCGAGGCGGCGCTGAAGGAGCAGGGTCGGCAGGGTGCCCGCGCCGACGGCGCTGTCGAAGCGGACCGGATAGTCGATGTGCAGGCGCTCGCGCAGGCGCTCGGGGTCGTCGTAGGGAAGCTCGTGGACCATCGTGAAAGCCCACATCTGCAGCGCGTAGAGCGCGGCGTCGCGGGTCTTGGTACGCGGCTTCAGCACCGCTAGGGCCACCGGCCCGGCCGCAGTCGCAGCGACGGTGAGCGGCGCGGGGATCCGCCACCTGCGGCGCAGCAGCGGAACCGCAACCGATCCGGCCAAGGCGGCGTAGGCGCCGGCGCGGACCAGCGGCCGCCAGGGCGACGAATGCTTGCGCGAGGCGGGGAGGCGGATACGAGGCACGGGGCGCGCGAGTATAAGTCGCGTCGCAATGGCCGCCAGCGAACATCGCGCGCGTTTCAGCGGCCGCCAAGTCGCCGTGACCGGCGCCGGCGGCTTCATCGGCAACGCGCTCTGCCGAAAGCTCGCCGCCGAAGGCGCCGACGTGCGCGGGCTCGATGTCTCCACCTCTGCGGCCGCCGCAGTCACGGACGCCGGAGCGCGGTTCTTCGCGGCCGACGTCACCGATATCTCGGCGCTGCGTGAAGCACTGGATGGCACGGAGATCGTCGTTCACGCCGCCGCCTACGTGCGCGACTGGGGATCGATGGCGGAGTTCGTCGAGGTCAACGTTCGCGGCAGCGCGCTGGTTCTCGATGCGGCGGACGAAATGGGCGCGAAGCGTGTCGTGCAGATCAGCTCCGTCGTCTTCTACGGCTATGACGATCCATCCGAGCAGGACGAGAACGCCTACGGCCGGACCTACGGCATCCCCTACATCGACACGAAGACGGCTTCAGACAACCTTGCCCGCCGCCGCGGCGCTGTGGTCGTGCGTCCGGGCGATGTCTACGGGCCAGGATCGATTCCCTGGGTGCTGCGGCCCCTGCAGCTGGCCCGCAGCGGCTTGATGGCCTTGCCCAGCGGCGAGCGGCGCATGTTGCCCGTCTACGTCGACGATCTCGTCGAGGCAATCCTTGCCGCTGCACTGGACGGGAGGGCGGGCGAGGCTTATGCGGCCTGGGATGACAGCCGGCCCGTCAGCTTCGCCGAGCACTTCGATCGCCTTGCCGCGATGGCCGGCGCTCGGCCTGCGCGGCGCTGGCCGCGCCCGGCGCTCGAGTTCCTCGGCGCACTCGCGGAGGCTGCGTCTCGCCTGTCCAAGTCTCCCCCGCGCTTCAGCGCCCGGGCCGTGACGTTCGTGGATCGGCGGGGCACGGCCTCCACCAAGCTGACCCGGGAACGGCTCGGCTGGGAGCCCCGAGTCCCCTATGACGAGGGCATGCGACTCACCGAAGAGTGGCTCCGGGCCGAAGGCCTGCTCTGATCGCCGAGAGGCGCGCTGGGGCCGGGAACCCACGTCGGTCCGACAGATACATAGAATGGCGCCGCCTTGCCCCGGCCCCCTAGATCACCCGCAGCCATGCTCGTAGCAGCCGTCAGCGTCCTGCTGAGCGGTCTGCTGATGTTGTTCGCCGCGGCTCCCGCCTCGGCGAGCTTCATCGCACCCGAAAGCGCCCACTCTCCGAATGCTGACGACATCACGACCACCTACTGGGTGGTTCTGATCTTCACCGTGGCCGTTGCCGTGGCAATCAACGCGGCGCTGGTGATGGCGGTGTTGCGGTTCCGGGCCAAGCGTGGCGGCGCGGCGCCCGCCAGGGTCCAGTCCGGGCGCGGCCTTCAGGCGCGCCTGATCGGCGGTCTCAGCGCGCTCGCGCTGGCACTCTTCGTCTTCGGCGCCGTCATGACCGAGCGCACGCGCGACGTCGAGCCCTCCGGTCCCGAGGGCCTGCAGGCATCGCTCTCGCTGAGCGCGCAGACTCAGCCGCTCGTCGCAGCCGACCTCGAGCCGCTGGAGATCCGGGTCGTCGGGCAGCGATGGCTCTGGCGCTTCGAGTATCCCGGTGGACGCGAGGGCGACCTAACCTTCTCCTACGAGGAGTTGGTGGTACCCGTTGACACCACGGTTCTGCTCCACGTGACCTCGACCGACGTGCTCCACCGCTGGTGGGTCCCCGCACTCGGCGGCAAGGTCGACGCCATGCCCGGACAGACCCAGGACACCTGGTTCAAGGCCGACGAGGTCGGTGTCTACGAAGGTCAGTCCGCCGCCTTCTCAGGACCGTCCTATCCGACCATGCACGCCACGGTGCGCGTCGTCACCCCGCAGGAGTACGAGGCGTGGCTGACACGGCAGGCCGCTGATCTCGCCGAGGCTCAGGCGGCGGTCAAGGCAGAGAACGACGAAGCCGCTGCGGCGGAACCCGAAGCGGAAGCCGGCGAAGCTGAGACCGAGGCTGCAGCCCAGCAGGGAGCCGCGGACAGAGAAGAAGGAAGTTCGGGAGCCGGTACCGGCCAGGCTACGGGGGGAGGCGAGCAGTGAGCACCACCGAGCTGCAGGCTGGCGCGGCGCGGCCGGAGGTCGTTACGCGCGAGGTTCCCAAGCGACGGCCGGCATGGATCGAGGTCGCCACATCGACCGATCACAAGCAGATCGGAGCCACGTTCATCGCGACCGCGTTCGCATTCCTCGTCCTCGCCGTCACCGAGTTGGTTCTGATGAAGATCCAGCTGATCGTCCCCGACGCGACGATCATCGAGTACACCATCTTCGACCAGCTGCTGTCCGCCTACGGCGCCACCGCGATCGTTCTGTTCGCGCTGCCGCTGGCGATCGGCTTCGCCACCTACGTGGTGCCGCTGCAGATCGGCGCGCGCTCTGCGGCGCTCCCCCGCGTCACCGCCCTCGCGTGGTGGCTCTACCTGGCGGGCGGCCTGACCATCTACGCGACCTTCCTCTATTCGCCCTCCGGCGCGGGCCAGATCCCCTTCCCCCCGCTTTCAGACGACGTCTACTCGGCCGGCAGCGGCGTCGATGCATGGCTCGTCGGAGTCTCGCTCGCCGTGACGGGGCTCGTCCTTGCCGCCCTCAACCTGGCCGTCACGGTGAGCCGCATGCGCGCTCCGGGCCTGGCCTGGAAGCGCACGCCGCTGTTCACCTGGGCGTCGACCGTGCTCTCGTACATGCTGCTGGTCGCCGGGCCGGTGCTGATTGCCGCCCTGGCGATGCTGTTCTTCGATCGAAACTTCGATGGGGTCTTCTTCGACCCGGACGAGAACGGCGCGCCGATCCTCTTCCAGCACCTGGCCTACTTCTTCTTCACCGCCGCCTACCTCGGGATCGTGGTCTTCGCCGCCGGCGTGATCTCCGAGATCGTGGCCAACTTCGCGCGTAAGCCGATCTTCTCGCACTTTGCAATCGCGGGCTCGATGGTCGCGATTGCGGCGATTGGCATCTTCGCTTGGATGCAGAACATGTACTCGGCCGACCTCGCAATCGGCTTCGACTACTTCGCGATGATCGTCGCCATCTCATTGCTGGTGCCGTTCGGGTTGCTGTTCTTCAACTGGATCGCGACGCTCTGGAAGGGCAGCCTCGAGATGCGCGCGCCGCTGCTGTTCGCGCTAGGCGCCATCAGCATGATGAGCTTCGGGCTGGCAGGCGAGCTCGGCTACTCGGTGATTCCGGTCGGCTGGCAGCTGAACGACACTGCGGCGGCCTGGCAGGACACCCACTACGCGCTGATCGGCGGCTCGGTGATGGGCGGGTTCGCGGCGCTCTATTACTGGTTCCCGAAGATGACCGGGCGGCGAATGAGCGAAGGACTCGGGCGCCTGTCCTTCTGGAAGATCTTCATCAGCTCGCAACTGCTGCTGATGCCGATGTTCTTCGCGGGTCTCGCCGGCCAGCCGTCTGACATCTCCGAGTACGCGGATGGAAGCGGCCTTTTCGGCTGGAATCTCGTCTCCGCGATCGGCGCCATCGGCCTGGCAGCAGGCGTCATCCTGACTCTCGCCAACGCCGCTCGCAGCGTCCACAGCGGAACCGTCGCCGGGCCGGATCCATGGGGTGGTTCGACGCTTGAGTGGTTCGCACTCTCCCCGCCGGCGCCGCACAACTTCGACGCCGTGCCCGACGTGCGCTCCGAGGAGCCCATGGCCGACATCCGCAGAGCCGTGAAGGAGCGAGATTTCGACGTGCCCGCGCCGCCAGCCCCGAGGCCGGAGCCGGAGCCGGAGGCTGTGGCCGAGCCAGAACCACAGCCCGAACCGGAGCCCGTCGCGGAACCCGAGGCCGCGCCGGCAATGGAGGCCGAGTCAGAGTCCGCACCCGCCGACCCCGAGACCGACGAAGCGGATGACGGGGACGGCGGCGGCGCCCCGGTAGCCTGAACGGGATGCGCGCCGCTGCTCCGGGCGCGCGGGATGCGCTTGCGCGCTTCCGCGTCCTGCTCAACACGACGATCGTCGCAACCTTCGTCCTCGTCATCATCGGCGGGGTCGTACGGGTGAGCGATTCCGGGCTCGGCTGCGGCCCGGCCGGAAGCGGCACCCACGGCTGGCCGCTTTGCGACGGCAGCGTCCTGCCTTCGTTCCTCGAGGGATCCACCGCGATCGAGTTCAGCCACCGCGTCACCGCGGGCATCGTCACGCTGCTGATCGCCGGCTTGATCTGGATCGCATGGCGCCAGCTTCGCGATCAGCGCTGGCTGGTCCGGGGTTCCATCGCCGCGGGGGTCCTCGTGCTCATCCAGGCCGGCCTCGGCGGCGTCACGGTCGAGAACAACCTCGCCGAGAACCTCGTCGCCGCACACCTTGGGCTCGCGATGCTCCTGCTTGCCCTGCTGCTTGGGATTCGCCGAGCCGGGTCGCCGCAGACGGCGGAAACGACCGAATCTGCGACACCGTCGTCCGGCCTGCGCCTGGTCGCGGTCGTCGCATCGACGTTGCTGCTGGCAACGATCGTCGCCGGCGGATTGGTCGCGGGCACGGAGAAGGAGGGCGCCGAGGGCGTCGGGGTCACGCAGGGCGCGCACAGCGCCTGCGGTGACCAGTTCCCGGCCTGCAACGACTCGCTGCTCCCCTTCGGCACGTCCCGTCTGGTCGACATCCAGCTGACCCACCGGGTGCTGATGTTCCTCGCGACGATCGCACTTCTCACGTTCGTGATTCTCGCCCTGCGCCGCGGCGTTCGCACACGCGCGCTTTGGGGAGTTCTGGCCGTGCTCGGGGTCCAGATCCTGCTCGGTGCCCTGAACGTTTGGCTGGGCGAGCACGCGGGACTGATCGTCTTGCACCTCGCAACAGGCACAATTCTGTGGATGACCACGGTTGAAGCGGCGCTGCGGCTTGTGCCGGTGCCAAACCCACAGAGCGAGCGCCCCCAGCGCCGCGGCCGCGAGGAGGCGGCGGCCGCCGCCTAGGATCACAGCCAAGATGGAAAGCTCAGCCAACACCGCCACCCTGCGAGAGCCGCGTTTGAGCGCGCGGCCGGCGCTGCTCGTCCTGCGCGATTACGTGGCGCTGACCAAGCCACGGATCATCTCGCTGCTGTTGCTGACCACGGTCGCCGCGATGTACGTGGCCGACCCAAGCGGTCCCGCCCTCTCGACGATCCTCTGGACGATGCTGGGCGGCTACCTGGCGGCCGGAAGCGCCGGGGCGATCAACCACTACCTGGATCGTGAGCGCGACGCGCGCATGGAGCGCACCCGCTCGCGGCCGCTCGTCTCGGGTCGAATCGAGCCGCTTCACGGCCTCCTGTTCGGCATCACGCTGGGCCTGCTGGCCACCGCGGAACTGGCCATCGCCGTAAACGTGCTGGCCGCGGCGCTGGCACTCGTCGGGCTGCTCGGCTACGTGTTCGTCTACACGATCTGGTTAAAGCCGCTGACCCCCCAGAACATCGTCATCGGCGGAGCCGCCGGCGCGATGCCGCCGCTGGTCGGCTGGGCCGCCGCGACGGGTGGGCTCACCATCGACGCGTTCTGGCTCTTCGCGGTGGTCTTTCTCTGGACACCACCACATTTCTGGGCGCTCTCGCTGCTGATCAAGGACGACTACGCAAGAACGGGTGTGCCGATGCTGCCCGTCGTGCGCGGCGAGGCCGTGACGCGGCGGCAGATCCTGCTCTACGCCGTGATCCTGACCGTCTTCAGCATCCTGCCGGTTGCCACCGGCCTTTTCGGAGCGATCTACGCGCTGGCCGCGCTGGCGCTCGGAAGCGGGCTGGTCGCGCTCTCCACCTATCTGCTTCGCCATCCGTCGCGTCAGGCCGCGCTTCGCGTCTACCTCTCATCGCTCGCGTACCTCGCTCTGCTCTTCACCGCGATGGCTGTGGACCGCGTCGTCTGATAGAAGAAGCCCCATGGATCGCCGACGCGCACAGTCAAACGTCAACTCCGCCCTTGCGACGGCGGCGATTGCGATCTTTATGTTCGGGCTGACGTTCTACGTCGCCGTGCTCTACATCGGTTGACGGGGAGGCTGGATGAGTTCAGACGGAAACGTTCCGGCGGCGCCTGAGCTGATCTACGTCGCGCGCCCGTCCTGGGTGCCGGCGTTCACGGCATTCGGCATCGCGCTCGTGCTGGCGGGCCTCTTCGCCGGCTGGTTCTACAGCGCCGTCGGGGCCATCTTCCTGCTCGGTGCCGTCATCCGCTGGGTGAAGGATGCCGGAGACGAGGTCTCGCGGATGCCGCTGGAGCAGCGGACCGTTACCGCCGTCCTCCCCGCCCGCACCAGCTCTCCCGAGTAGGGCGGCGGCGCTTGGTCAGTCGGGGGTCATGCCGGAGGTGGCGCCCTCGGTGGTCCAGCAGCGCACGATGTCGCGCATCGAAAGCACCCCGACCAGTTCGGCACCGTCGACGATCACCAGGTGGCGGATGTGACGGCGCGACATCTCCATGGCGGCGCGCTCGAGGCTCCAGTCCGGTGCGGCCGAAATCATCGAGTCGCTGTGATGCTTACCGACGAGCTCGGCATCCGGATCCTCCCCCCGGCCGAGCGAGGTAAGGATGTCCCGCTCGCTGATGATCCCGGGGCCGGGAGCGGATTCGTCGATGACGACAGCCGCGCCCACACCCTGCGAGGTCATGCGTTTCGCCGCCTCCCGCAACGTGTGAGTCGGCCCCAAGGTGAGGACCAGATCTGACATGCCTTCGCGAACCTGCATAGTGACGATCGGCGCAACCCTATCCGATTCGAAGCGATCCGACTGCGCTCGGGACTTTTGGCCACTGGCCGTCCCTATAGGATTGCCGCCGTGCTGGCTCCACGCCTAAAGCAGATGCTCGCGCTGACCGCCCTCGCGGGCGCCAGCGTGGTGCTGGCCGCAGGCTGCAGCGGCGGCGATACGTTCGACTACGCGAACGGCCGCGCGCTGTTCATCGAGAAGTGCGGCACCTGCCACACGCTCGCCGAGGCCGCCACGACTGCCCAGGTGGGCCCCGACCTCGATGCTTCGTTTGCCGAGGCCCGCGAGTCCGGCGCGGACGAGGACACGGTCAAGGGAGTCGTCGCCGGCCAGATCGCGAATCCGCGTCCGGCGGACCCCGCTGCCACCAACGTCTACATGCCGGCGAATCTCGTCGAGGGTGACGACGCCGCAGACGTCTCCTACTACGTGGGTAAGGTCGCCGGCGTTCCCGGCATCGGGCCCCCCTCGGCCCCGGGCGGCGTCGGCGGTCAAGCGTTTGCAAACAACGGCTGCGGTTCCTGCCACACGCTGGAGGGCTTTCCGAACGCAGCCGGCAGCGTCGGCCCCAACTTGAGCGAGACGCTTCCCGGCCAGTCCCCGGCTGAAATCGAGGACTCGATCGTCGACCCCAGCGCGAGCATCGTCCAGGGCTTCGGTGACGTGATGCCGTCTACCTACGGCGACCAGATCCCCGCCGCGGACCTCCAAGCGATGGTCGAGTTCCTGATCGACTGGACCTCGGGCGGCGGCGACAGCGGCGGCGGCAACTAGCGACGGCTGGCGCCTGCGGGCGCTGGGCTGGGCTGACGCCGAGACGCGTATGGAGCGCGCGTAGCCCAAACCCTCAACCCTCAGACGGCAGATCAACCACGACGTGGGTGACCGGGAGATCGACCTCCTGCCTGGCCTTCTCCACCACTCCCCGTTCGAGCCATTTCGACGTCGAAGCGGGATGGGTCGAGATGATCAGCTCATCCGCCGGGAAGGCCATCAGCGCGTCGGCCATCGCGACGTTGGGATCCTGGTCGCCGACCTGCCCGCGAGCCTGGATACCGAGGCTCTCGATCGCCGCCAGCGACTCGGCCAGTCGCTGCCTGGCCTCTTCCACCGCTTGGTCGGTGGCCGACGCCCAGTAGTCGAGCCTGGAGCCTGGTAGCGCCGGAACGGTGACCATGACCTCTGCGTCGCGGCCACGGCTGCGGTTGCGTATCTCCTCAAGCAAGGCCTGACCCCCGACCGTCTGATTTGCGACCACCAGCACTCGGTGAGCCGAGTCATCGCCACTCGCCACCTCGGCCCTTCCAAGCTCGGATCCCCTGGAACCCGCCCAGGCGAAACCGATACCGACGCCCAGCAGCAGCGCGGCCAGCACAACTCCGTATTCCGGGCCGGCCGTGACGGCAAGCGCGATCACCGCCGCCGCGGCGACTCCGAAGATGACTACGAGCCGGAACATCTCGGCCTCGGAACGAAGTGGGTTGTGCATGCGTCTCCTCTCAGGCTCAGAATAGCTCCACGCGCCGGTACCATGACCCGCCAGGGGGCGGCCAGGGAACCACCCTCCTTCGCTATGCGAATCAAGCTCGTTTCACTCGAGGACGGAATCACTTCGTGCGGCTTTCGCAAAATTGCCGCGCACGTCTCGCGGATCAACGAGGACACGCTCCCCTACTACGTCTCCACCAACCGCTACCGCTCGATCCGAGCAGGCCTACGCGGCACGCTGGGTGAGGCTGGAGACCTCGGCGATACAGAGGTCGACGAGATCGCGCACGGCCTCGCCGACGCCGACATCGTCGGCTACTCCTCGATGACCGGCTACGCCGGGCTGACCCGCAAGGTCATCAGCCGGCTGCGGGAGATCTCGCCCCAGACCTACCAGATCTGGGGCGGAATCCACCCGATCATCCACCCCGAGAACGCGATCCTGGCCGACGTCGACGGCATCTGCACCGGCGAGGGTGAGTTCGCCTTCACCGAGTTCCTCGACGCCTTCAAGGACGAGGGTGACTTCACCAAGACGAAGAACTTCTGGTTCAAGCCGGGCGGCTACTGGCGGCCGGGCAGCAGCGGCGACTGAGAGCAACGGCTCGGACCCCGAGTTCATCAAGAACATGTTCCTGCCGCTGATGACGCGCGACCAGATGGAGGCGCTGCCGTTCCCGATGTACGGCGGCACCGAGATGATCTTCCGCGGCGGCGGCGAGCGGCTTCGGCGAGATGAACGTCGACGATTACATCGACAACGACGGCCTCTCCTACACGACGCTCTGGTCGATCGGCTGCCCTTTTCACTGCTCCTATTGCGGCAACACCAAGTTCATCGCCAACGACGCCAAGTACAAGCGCATTCGCCACCCCTCGGCGCGATACATCGTCGACGAGGTCAAGTCGGTGCGGGAGCGCTTCCCGCACATCGGCCAGGTGAGCTTCCACGACGACAGCTTCATGGCCATTCCCTACGCCGAGCTCGAGGAGTTCGCGACGATGTGGCATGACGAGCTGGGCATCCCCTTCGCCGTCTACGGCGTGATTCCCAACTACGTCAAGCAGGACAAGTTCGAGATCCTCACCTGGGCGGGCATGAACCGGATCCGGATGGGCATCCAATCCGGCTCGAAGCGCATCCTCGACTTCTACAAGCGCCCGAGCCCGCCCGAGAAGATCCTCGCCGCGGGACGGATCAACGCTTCGTTTGCGCCCAAGTACCACATCCCCCCGGCCTACGACATCATCACCGACAACCCGATCGAGACGCGCCAGGACGCGATCGACAACCTGGAGTTGCTCTACGCGATGGACCGTCCGTACACGCTGTTCGTCTACTCGCTGCGGGTGATCCCCAACACCGAGCTCGAGAAGGCGATGAAGCAGGCCGGCGTCGACATCGAGGAGATCTCGGCGACGTACTTCGCCATCCCGCCGCGCTGGGGGAACATCCTCCTCTACGTCCTCTGCCTCTGGAAGCCGCCCAGGTGGCTCTGGCAGCTGATGCTGCGGCCCGTAAGAGCGTGCACGGAGGAACAAGCCGAGTACCCGCGCCTGGCGCATTTCCTGCGCACGCTCTACCTGGGCCGGCGAGCCCTCAGCCACCTGCGACGCATGGACTTCTCCGCAATCCCGGGCCGCACCGGCTACGTGCTCTGGCGAATGGGCTTCATCAGCGTCTGGCAGAGGCTCTTCACGAACAAGTTCCCGAAACCCGCCCCCAAGCCCCAGAAACGCTCAGGAGCGATGCTCACAGACGCTGAGAACGCCCCCGTGGAGGTCCCAGTCATCTCCGCAGGGTCCAGCAACTAGCCCGCCGCCAGTTCGAATCGACAACGGCTCCGAAAACCAAGCAGCCCGGTAGGCGCTAAAGGATGTAGACGCTCACGTAGACGATGATCCACATCACGTCCACGAAATGCCAGTAGATGCCCGGGACCTCGACTCCGAGGTGATCCTTGGCCGCAGGGCCGAAGTGGCCCTTCCAGGCGCGGATGTTGGCGAATGCGAGCAGGGTCAGACCGACGAAGACGTGCGCACCGTGCAAGCCCGTGAGCCCGTAGAAGATCGATCCGAAGGCACCGTCGCGGCCGCTGAAGCCGATGTGGACGTACTCGTTCATCTGGATGAAGAGGAAGGTCGCGCCGAGCAGGAAGGTCGCGCCGAGCCCGAACAGCAGTCCGTTGCGCTCGTTCTTGCGGACGGACTCGAGCGCCCAGTGGATCGTGAAGCTCGAGGAGACCAGGATCAACGTGTTCATCCCGGCGACGAGCTTCGGCAGCTCATACGGCTCCGGCGGCCAAGGCCCGTCGTTGGCGACTACGCGAATGAAAAAGTAGGCAGCGAAGAACGCTCCGAAGAGCATCGCCTCGGAGATGATGAAGAGCAGGATGCCGAGCGTCTGGCGGTCAATCCGGGAGCTCTGGTTCGCCTCCGGAGGACCGTGATGGTGGTCGTCGTGGGCGACGCCGCCGCCGAGAGCTATCGATGCGCTTTCCATCAGAGGTGTGACCCCTCGTGTCCCTCAGAGACCGTGGTCGCGACTGCCGCGGCCGCCGATTCGCCGATTTCCTCGCGAGCGTGGGCCTCGATGTGGTCGATCGGCTTCTCGGTGATCTCCTTGACCCGGTCCAGCAACCCCTCCTGCAACCAGACGGACTGCTCGCCGGCGAGGGTCGAGATCAGGATGTCGTCGATCCGGTAGTGGTGGATCGCGTTACGCACGGCGGCAAACGGCTCCGGACTCATCGGCTGGCCGGTGCCGTCGATGTCACTGCGGTAGATCTCGGCAAGTGCCCGCGCAAGGCGCGCGGAGACGTCAGCGCGGCTGAGCTCGCCGGAGCGCGGGCAGATGAAGGTGTAGCGGTGTGGCTTGTTCGCCGCCCTTTCCTTGAGGTTCTCCAGAAGCTCGGGACTGTCGACCGTCTTGGTGGCGACAACGAGCGTGTGAGTGACGTCCCAGCGGATGGCGTCGTCCTCGATCCGCACCGGGATATGCGTGACCGGCGCCTCGACGTTTTCTTCGGCCCAGGCAACGAGATCGCGCCGCAGCATCCCGATCCGCGTCTCTGCCAGACACGAGAGGACCACCTCGGCCGGGCTGAAGGCCCGGGCGGCGTCGTCGAGCGCAAGGGCGGGGTCCGGGTCCATCACCGCGCCGACCGAATCGACGCCGAACTCCCGGAGCAGCCCCTGCGTCACCTCGACGCGGGCCTGGGCTGCGTCATGAAGCTCATCCCGATCAACGATTTGACCGGCGGCCGGCTGATTCTGGGGCGCGACGAGAGCCAGCCGAATGGCGCCGCGCTCGTGACGGTCACGAAGCGTCTCGAGCAGCCTGCGCCCGCCCGCCACTTCGTTCAGGAACGCCAGCACCGTCTGCCCGGCGACATCGACGACAGGTTCGGGGACACGCGGCCCGTTGGCGGATACCACGGCTTCACCGCTCTGCGCACCGCCGCTCACGGCGACGCTCCGGCCGGCGCAGTCGCGGCTTTGGCGGGCTCGGGCCCGCCGACGCCTGCCTCCTCGCCGGCCATGATCGCGTGACGCGCGCCGGGAACACCGAATTCGTAGGGGCCGCCGACAACGCGCGGAACCTCATCGAAGTTGAACAGAGGCGGCGGTGAGGAGACCTGCCACTCGATTGTCTTGGCACGCCAGGGGTTCGCCGGAGCCCTCGGACCCCACTTCCAGGAGACGACCATGTTGTAGAGGAAGATCAGCTGAGCGGCGCCGAGCAAAAAGCTGGAAACCGTGATCATCAGGTTCCAGTCTCCGAACTGGGCGGCGTAGTCGGCGACCCGTCGAGGCATCCCCTCCATGCCGATCCAGTGCATCGGGATGAAGGTCCCGAGCATGCCGACCAGCGTCAGCCAGAAGTGCCATCGCCCCAGGCGCTCGTCGTACATTCGCCCTGTCATCTTCGGGAACCAGTGGTAGATCCCGGCGAAGATCGTGAACACGGAACCGCCGAAGAGCACGAAGTGGATGTGGGCGACGATGAAGTACGTGTCGGAGACGTGGATATCGATCGGCACCATGCCCAGCATCACCCCCGAGATGCCGCCGATCACGAAGGTGACGATGAAGCCGAGCGAGAACAGCATCGCTGTCGAGTAGAGATGCAGTTTCGCTCCGAAGAGCGTGGCTAACCAGGAGAAGATCTTGATCCCGGTCGGCACCGCGATCAGCAGCGTCGTGATCATCATCGGCACGCGCAGCCAGCTGAACATCCCGGAGACGAACATGTGGTGCGCCCAGACGGCAAACGCCAGCACGACGATGCCCAGCAGCGCCAACGCCATCAACCGGTAGCCGAAGATCGGTTTTCGGGAGTGGGTCGAGATGACCTCGGAGATGATCCCGAAGCCCGGCAGCATCATGATGTAGACGGCCGGGTGCGAGTAGAACCAGAAGATGTGCTGGTAGCTGATCACGTCGCCCCCGAAGGCCGACTGGAAGAAGTTCGTGTGCAGGGCGCGGTCGAAGAGGACCATGAACTGGACGCCGGCGATGAACGGGGTCGCGGCCACGACGAGCAAGGAGGTCGAGAAGTTGGCCCAGACCAGCAGCGGCATGCGCCAGAAATTCATCCCTGGCGCACGCATCGTGATGATCGTCACAAGGAAGTTGAGGGCGGTCGCCACCGACGAGGCCCCGGCGAACTGGACTCCCAGGTTGAAGAACGACTGGCCTAACGGCGCTCCGGTTGAAAGCGGGGCGTACCCGGTCCAGCCGGCGTCGAACGCGCCCCCGGGCACGAGATAGCTGGCCAAGAAGAGTATGCCGGCGATCGGCAGCAGCCAGAAGCTGAGGCCGTTGAGGCGCGGAAACGCCATGTCCGGCGCCCCGATCATCAACGGCAGCACGTAGTTCGCGAGCCCGGCGAAGATCGGGATCACGAAGACGAAGATCATCAGCGCGGCGTGGGTCGAGAAAAGCCCGTTGAAGACACCCGGGTCGACGATCTGCGTGCCCGGCTGGGCCAGCTCGGCCCGCATCAGCATCGCCAGGAAGCCGCCGATGAAGAAGAAGAAGATCGACGTGACCGTGTACTGGATGCCGATCACCTTGTGATCGGTGTTGAACTTGAAGTAGTCCTTCCAGGTCTTGGCGCCGTGCTGGGCATGGTCGTCCGGGATCGTCGGCCGGCCGGCCGCCCATCGGAACCAGTAGTCGAAGCAACCGAGGCCGACGAGGAAGCCCAGCGGCGCGGTGATCGCGGGAACGATCACATGCGGGTAGCCGGTCTGCTCGGTCTGGTAGATCTCGAGCCCGGAGATCGCTCGCAGCGCGACGACCAAGCCAAAGCCGAAGCCGCCGCCGATCAGCAGCCCCATCAGGGCGCGGGGCCAACCCGGTTGTTTGAGTGCCGCGGGCATCAAATTCTCACCTTACTCAACCTGGGTGGCGGCCTCCCGGCCTGCCTGGACGGGTCCTTCGGGGTTGATTTCGGGCTGATCGGCCACCCATTCTGCGTAGTCAGCCTGCGACTCGACGACGACGAACGCGCGCATCGTCGAGTGGCCGACGCCGCAGAGCTCGGTGCAGACGAGGGAGAAGGTGCCCTCCTTGTCGGGGGTGACCACGATCGATGTCTGAAGTCCCGGCACGAGGTCCTTCTTGATCCGCCACTCCGGCACCCAGAACGAGTGCAGCACGTCGAGGGCGTTCATCTCGAACTCAAGCTGCTGGTTGACCGGAACGTGCAACTCGTTGGAGGTGATCCCTTCCTCCGGGTAGTCGAACGTCCACTTGAACTGCTGGGCGGAGACGTGGATCGTCTTCGGATTCTCGCTGGCCTCGATGTCGTCGAGGATGATCCAGCTGTAGCCGGCGCAGACGAGCACGATCACGGTCGGGATCAGGGTCCAGATGATCTCCAGCCGCGTGTTGCCGTGGATCGGCTCGCCGTCGGACTCGTCGCCGGGCTTGGCGCGGTAGCGCCAGATGCAGTAGCCCATCATCACCATCACGACAGCGAAGACGTAGGAGGAGATCACGATCATCACGTCGAGCAGCGTGTCGATCTTGGGCGCCGCGGTCGATGCCTGCTCGCCGTTCCAATCCGGGATCAGCATGATCACGGACGTGATCGTCCCGAGCGCGAGCATCACTCCAACGAGCTTGGCGAGGGTGGAACGACTCATGAGATGGCGGGGGTCGGCTGCACTGGCGGCGCCATTCTATGCGTAGTCGTCAGTCGCCAGTCGTTGTCGGGATTGAGGCAGGCGGCACAAGTGGAATCGAACCGAGCTCCGCGCCGGACGCCGCGATCACCGCCCCGGCCACACCCGCCCAGCTCCAGAGCTCCCGTGTGGTCGCCACCAGCGCCTCGCGAGCCGCTTCTCGCCGCGTCCGCGGGAGTGCCAACCAGGCGTTGAGACGGGCCGCGATCCCCTCAACGGACCCCGGACCCAGTCCGAAGGCCAGAAGTCCAGCAACATCCGCGTCCAGCCTGTCGGCGAGTTCGCCCGCAACCTCGTGGAGCCCGGAGTGGTCAGCGCAGACCGGAAGCGCGCCGGTGGCCGCCGCCTCCGCCGCGACCATCCCGAAGGCCTCCGGAAAGGTGCTGGGCACCACCATCGCCTCGGCCGCCGGCAGGACGACGGCGACCTCGTCGTGCTCGAGGCGGCCGGTGAAGTCGACGCTTCCGGCCGCATTGCGAGCCGCCTCGGAGTAAGTGTGGTAGGTGGCGCTGAGGAAGGCATCGAGCAGGGCCAGGTCGCCCTGCGGGCCCGGAGCCTGGGCGACCGCTCGGGCCGCCGCGATGTCCCCGGCTTCGAGAGCGCGCCAAAGGGACTCGGTCTGCTTGCGTGCTTCGCCGAAGCCGACGATGAGAAGACGGGCGCCGGGATTGGCGGCGTGGATCAGCGGCCAGGCGGCGAGCAACAGGTCCACGCCCTTGGTGCGGATCAGCTTGCCGACAAAGATGACGCGCGGGCCCTCGGCGCCGGCGTAGCGCTCCAGCGCGGTCCGAGCGGCAGCGGGATCGCGGCCGAAGCCGCCCACGGTGGGGGGTCCCACGGGTTCCGTCGAACTGTTCGACGCTTCTCGTGGGACGTCACCCGAAACGTTGATGGCAAGCTCGCGGACGGCGCTCTCGGCAGCTCCCCGCTCCTTCGGTGCAAAGAGCTCCACATCCACCCCGGGAGGCCCCAGCCGCGTCTTCTTCACCACGGCCTCGTCCTCCAGCGTTTCCCAGAGCGCTGTCGCTGTGTGCCGCGAACCCACCAGCACGCATGAAGCCCGCTCCAGCCCCTCCCGCGCGTAGGGCAGGAACCTCTGCGGATCGCGCTTGACGGTGAATTCGAGCGCCGAGCCGTGAATTTTGGCTGCGTAGTTGAGGCCCGAACGGGCCAGGATCACGGGGCCCATGACCAGGTGGTTGGCGAGCGCCGCGTCCACTCCCCCGGCTCGATCGGCTACTTCTCGCACCGCGGCCACGTTCGCCGCCAGGTAGGCGTCGAGCTCCTGATCGCTCAGCTCCCCGAAGGTCTTGACCTCGAAGCCGGCGTACTCGTCATGGACGTAAACGGGAAGGAGGCCGCCGATGTCCGGCACGTGGACGGTCACGCTGCCTGGGCCCGCCCCGCCACCTCCGACGGCGTCAACCCACCCGAGCGCGCCTGCGTCACGATCCTGGCAGAGCAGGTGTACCTCGTGTCCGAGCCCAGCTAGTGCCTGGGCAAGACTGGCGTTGTAGACGTTGCTGCCGGTGCCACCCAGCAGATAGCCGTGAAAGACCAGGACTTTGATGGGCGCCAGCGTATTGCGGAGGTGCGCCGAGTTTCTGGATAGGCTCTGACCCGTGAGCGAGAAGCAGAGATACCGCCTGCGCGCACCTGCATCCGGCCGCGAGGCGATTGCGGAGGCCGAGCTCGGAAGCGTCTACGTGGACCGCGAGACGGGCGAGGAAATGCTGCCGGTCACCCGCGTGCTGCCGCTTGCCCCTTCGGAATCGGCTTTGCTGCGAACGCCGGAGAACCTGCGTGAGTGCCGCCGCTGCAACCAGCTGATCGAGCTCGATCTCAGCGACTGCCCCTACTGCGGTCTGCGCCAGGCCGCTCTCGACGACAGTTGAGGCCACGGCGAAGCCTGCTTGTCGCCGCAGCTGCGGCGACACTGGCGCTCGGTGCCTCGGCCTGCGGCGACGACGAGCAGGCCACGACGACCCCGGCCTCAGGTGCAACCGGCGCGTTCGGCGCCGAGGAATCCTCAGGCGCCGCCACGACAACGACTCGGCCGGCCCGCGAGCAGGCGACCTCGACAACCACCACGTCGACCACATCCACCAGCGGCGCTGAGGGAGCCGGCACGAGCGGAGGAGCGCCGGCACCGGGGGGCGGCGAGGCCGGTTCCGGCAACGAAGGTCAGCCCTCGGCACCAGGCGGGGGAGCACAGGGAGGCGTGGACAGTCCTGAGAACGATCTACCTCCCACTCCCGGCAGCCCCGAAGAGGCGTTCGAACAAGAGTGTGAGCGCAACCCGCAGGCCTGCGGGTAACCGGCGACGCCGCGCAGCCCGCTAGTTGTTGCCCCCGCCGCCGCCACCGCCGCCGCCCTGGCTGGCTTCGGGCACGAAGTACGCCCAGTACAGCAGCCTGGCAGTCGTGTAGCGGCATCCGTAGGTGCGGACCTGGCCGACCTCCTTGTGCGGTCGGCCGTTTTGGATCTCCTCGCGTCCCGAGCAGGCATCGGGGGCGCGACTGGCACGCCAGACGTCGCGCCTGGGCTGTCCAACGGCAAACGAGGGCAGCCAGGTCGGCAGGGTCAGCGCGACGATGTCGCCCTTGTCCGCGCGCAGCGGCTCGGCCAGAGTGATCACGACTCGCGCGCCCAGATCCGAGGAGAACTGGACGGCCGGGCTCTGGCGCTTCAGCTTGTAGCGGTCGCCGCTCTCATTGCGGATCACCGCGATCCGGGCGGCCGGCTGCGTTCCGAATTCGCGGTCGTCGTAGAAGTCACCGAAAAACTCGCGCTGGTCCGAGTCGGGCCGGGAGAGGTCGACCGCCCAGGCGACGATGTGGCCGCGGGTGCGGATCTTGAACAGCCCGTTGACGCCGTCAGCCTTGGTCTGAAAGCCGGTGACGGAGCCGACGGCCTCGCAGGGGCTCTTCGGGCAGCTCGGCGGTGGGGCCTCGTCGGTCTTGCCCACAAGCTTCACCTTCGCGGCCCCGGCGAAATCGACACCCTGCCCGATCAGGGCCAGGCCGAGCACGCCAATCAGGGCAAGGGTCGCACCGAGCAGCCTCGCCGTTCGCCAGTCTTTTTTCTGCAGCTCGAGCTTCATCACGTTTACAAACACGCCCGCGGCGTCACTTGTTGCGGCTCCGGACGATCAGAAGCCTAGATGCCGCGGCGGACCGCGACGCACCGCCCCTTGCAGAAGTGAGCCGAAGCCGGTGCATGCCCAGGCATAGAATCGCGGAATGGCCGCAATCCAGGTAAGAGGGCTGCGTCGCGAGTTCGCCGGCGGCGTGGTCGCCGTTGACGGAATCGACCTCGAGGTTGCCGAAGGCGAGATCTACGCGTTTCTCGGACCGAATGGTGCCGGCAAGACGACCACGGTACGGATGCTGACCACGCTGCTGCGACCCACGGGCGGCGAGGCGCTGGTGGCCGGGCACGACGTCGTCAAGGACTCGGCAGCGGTCCGCCGCTCGATCGGTGTGGCACTCCAGGAGGCGGCGATGGATCCGCTGATGACCGGCCGCGAACTGCTGCGGCTGCAGGCGACGCTGCACGGCATGCGCGCCGTGGAAGGCCGACGGCGCGCGGAGGCCCTGCTCGAGCGCGTGGGCCTCGTGGACGCCGCAAATCGGCGTGTGGGCACATACTCGGGCGGCATGCGCCGCCGGCTCGACCTGGCCTCCTCTCTTGTCCACAAGCCGAGCGTCCTCTTCCTCGACGAACCGACGACCGGGCTGGACCCGGTCAGCCGCAAGACCATCTGGGAGGAGGTCGAAAAGCTCAACCGCGAGGGCGCAACGGTGTTCTTGACGACTCAGTATCTGGAGGAGGCGGACCAGCTCGCAGACCGCGTCGGGATAATCGACGGAGGGCTGATCGTCGCCGAGGACACACCGATGGCGCTCAAGGCGGAGGTGGGTCGCCCGCACCTCGAGCTGGTGCTTGCGGACGACGGCAGCGGCCACGCCCAGGAGGTTCTGGCGCGCTTCGGCCGGCCGTTGCCGGCGCGCGATGGGACCGTCGCCGTCGAGCTTGAGTCCGGGGCCGCGGGTGTGGCTCCGGTGGTGCGTGCGCTGGACGAGGCGGGCATCGCCGTCGAGTCACTGGACCTCGTGCAGCCGACCCTCGATGACGTGTTCGTGATCAAGACCGGGCATCGGCTGGAGGGCGCCGAGGATGCGGAGAGCAACCCAGGCAACGAGGCACAGGTGTGATGGAGCGCCTCGCCGTCAACGCTCGCGTGGTCGGCGCGTTGGGCATGCGCTCGATCAAACAGACGTTTCGCAGGCCGCAGCTGGTCGCGCCGATCCTGGTCTTCCCCACGCTGCTGCTCGCCGTCCAGGTCGGAGGCGCGGGACGCGCAGTTGATCTGCCGGGCTTCCCGGAGGTCAACGGCTTCCTCGACTTCATGCTGGCCGGGGCGATGATCCAGTCTTGCCTGCTGGCCGGCAACAGCGGCGGCATCGCGCTGGCGGTTGACATTGAGATGGGTTTCACAGACCGTCTGATGGCGGCGCCGATTTCGCGCTTCTCAATGGTGCTGGGAAGGCTCGCCGGCACGGCTGTGCTGGGGGCGTTTACGGCGATCTGGTTCATCGCCATCGGCATGATCTTCGGCGCCCAGATCGAGGAGGGAGTTCCAGGCGTCCTGCTGATGATCGTGCTGGTCACATTGACCGCAACCGCCGTGGGAGGCATCGGCGCGGCGATCGCGCTTCGCACTGGCACGGCCTCAGTTGTCCAGGGGCTCTTCCCGCTGGTCTTCGTGATCCTGTTTTTGTCCTCCGCCTTTTTCCCGCGGGAGCTGCTTCTGCAGCCGGCGCAGACGGTCGCCGAATGGAATCCGTTCAGCTTCGTCGTCGAGGCCATCCGCAACCCGGTCATCTCGGGTTTCTCGGGAGCCGAGCTGGCTGAGGGGATACTCGCCGTAGGGATCATCGCCGCCCTGGGCCTCGGGCTCAGCGCCCTGGCGCTCCGCTACCGGCTGCGCGTGGGCTGATGGAAGTTGCCGCCGTTCCCGCCGCCGTCCGGGTTGGGCACCAGGCTGACCTGCGGGTCGTCGGCGCGATGGTGAGGCGCTCCGCCAACGAGCTGCTGCGGGTGCCCGGCGCCGCGATCCCAGGAGTGCTGGCGCCGACCATCTTCTTTTGCGGCCTCGTGGCGGTATTCGGAAACCTGACGCTGCTGCCGGGGTTCGGCGGGGACAGTTACGCCAGCTTCATGATCTCCGTCAGCCTCCTTCAGGGCGCCGGGTTCACCGGCGCCGCGGCCGGCGTGAACCTGGCGCGCGACATCGAGAACGGGCTGTTTGACCGCTTTCTGGCATCACCGGTGCCGCGCCACGTGCTCCTGGCCGGCCTGACCGTGTCCGCCGGCCTGCGCGCCCTGATCCCCGCAGCCGTTCTGCTGACGGTCGCGTTCGCCGTGGGCGCCCATTTTCCGGGCGTCGGGGGCCTGGCGATCGCACTCGCGCTGACGGTGGGAATGGGCGTCACCGCAGCCCTCTGGGGCACGGCGCTGGCACTGAAGTACAAGAGCCAGTCAGCGGCGCCGTTGATGCAGGCGGGGATGTTCACGCTGATCCTGATGACGACGGCCTACGCGCCCCAGCACCTGCTGACCGGCTGGCTGCAGGAGGTGGCGCGAGTCAATCCGGTGACCCAGGTCGTCGAGGCGGCGCGCCAGGGCTTCATGGGCAGCGTCACCTGGGCCGAGACCTGGCCCGGCTTCGTTGCCCTGGCCGGCCTGGCTCTGCTGTTCGGGGCGTGGGCGCTGCACGGGATGCGGTCCACGGCTGACTGAGCCCTTGATTGCGCGGGCTATCGCGGCTCGGCGCCCTACTTGTAGCGATAGGTGATGCGACCTCGGTCCAGGTCGTACGGCGAGAGCTCGATCTTCACCCGGTCGCCTGGGAGGATGCGGATGTAGTGACGGCGCATCTTGCCCGAGATGTGGCCGAGCACCTCGTGGTCGTTGTCGAGCTTGACCTTGAACATCGTGTTGGGCAGGGCCTCGGTGACCTCGCCCTCCATCTCAATCTTTTCTTCTTTACCCATGCGGCCGGAGAGGGTAGCGGCTAGCGGCCCTCGAACTTGGCTTTCCCAGGCCCTTCCTCAAGGAACTGACGCACGGCGTTCTGCAGGTCTTGACTGGCGAAAAGCCCGCTGAAAGCCTCGGGGGTCGCGCGGTCGGCCGCGTCGATGCCCCCCTTGAGAAACGCCCGCACGATGCGTTTGGTCTCGCGGTGGGCAAGCGTCGGTCCCTCGGCCAGCTCGCGGGCGAACTTCATTCCCTTCTCGTGAAGCTCGTCATCGGGAAGCACGCGGTTGACGACGTTCCAGCGCTCAAGGGTCACCGCGTCGTAGCGCCTGCCCGTCATCACGAACTCCCTGGCCCGGCCGGGGCCGGCGCGCTCGGCCATGCGCTGGGTCCCCCCCGCTCCGGGAGTCAGTCCCACGACTTTTTCGACGAGGCCGAACTGAGAGGATTCGCCCGCCCAGATCATGTCGCAGCCCAGCGCAACCTCGAGGCCGGCGGTCAGACACAGCCCGTGGCAGATCGCCAGCGTAGGAATCGGCAACGCCTCCAGCCTGCGCACCGCGTCGATCAGCGGCGACGAGAAGGCATCCGCCGCCCGCGGCCCGGCATCGACGATCCGCTGAAAGGAGTTGACGTCGACTCCGCCGCTGAAGATCTCCCCCTCGGCGCGCCAAACCGCCGCCCGGGCGTCGGAGCCCTCGATCTCACCGATGCAGTCGACCAGGTCGTGGAATGCTTCGTCGCCGAAGAAGTTGTAGGGCCCGTTGTCGAGCACGATCGAGGCAATCGCGCCGTCGCGTTCCAGCCGGATCTGGCCTGCGTCGCTCACTCAGTCGCCCCGGATCACCGACGCAACCTCGGCGATCTCGCCGGGGGAAGCGCTGCGCGGGACGTAGGGCAGCTTCAGGGGGTCGCCGACGTAGCGGGGGATCAGGTGCACGTGGTAATGGAAAACCGTCTGCCAGGCGGAAGGCCGGCAGGAGTTGAGCACGTTGAAGCCGTCGGGACTAAGCGTCGTTTCCATCGTGCGAGCGAGCCTGCGCACCGCGACCATCGTCGCCTCGAGGTCCTCGTCACTGGCCTCCATCAGGTCGGTGGAGTGAGCGCGTGGAATCACGAGCGCGTGCCCGCGAGTCGCGGGGTTGATGTCCATGAAGGAAATCGTCCGTTCATCAGAGTCGACGATCTGAGCCGGCACCTCGCCGGCGACGATTCCACAGAAGAGGCAGCCGTCCACGGTCGCGGAGCCTATCCGCCCACGAGGGCGCGAGCGTGCTCGACGGCCTCTTCAGCGCTTGCGACGTCGCCCTCGAAGACTGCGGCTTCGATCTCGGCGAGCAGGCGCCCGAGCTCCGGCCCCTCGTCGATCCCCAGCTCAGCCGCCAGCTCGTCCCCCCGGATCGGGGAACGTGGCGGCCCGTGCTCGCACCATTCAAGCCCCTCCGCGACTATCTGGCGAGCGAGTTCCAGATGCCCCTGGATCATCTCTTCGGACGCCGTCGCACCGCTGCCTCGCGCTGAGAGGCGATCGGCAACCGTCAGCAGGGTGAGGTCGATGGGATCGGGATCGCTGGCCACCAGGTAGTCGTAGATGACCCGGCGCGGGAGCGGGCGCTGGTGGACGAGGAAGCCGAGCCGCAGGTGGTTGCGCGCTATCCCCGCCAGATAGCGAGAAAGCCGCCGGCTGGTCCGCAGCCGGGCGCACAGCCCTTCGATGATGTCCGCGCCCACGCTGTCATGCCCGATGAAGGTGACGAAGCCCCCCTGCTCCCGGCGGGTCGCGGGCTTGCCAAGGTCGTGCGTCAGCGCGGCGAGGCGCAGCCCGACTCGACGCGAGCACTCGTCTGCAAGTGAGAGCTCGAGCCAGGCATGCACGCGTGCGGCTTCGTCGCCGACGTATGCGGCCAGGTCGGCCTCGACCTCCAGCGTCCTGGTAAGCACCTCGATCGTGTGCCCGAGCACATCGAGGTGGTGGTTGGGATTCTGGGCGACGCCGCGCAGCGCCTCCAGTTCCGGAAGGACCGCAGCCGTCAGCCCAAGCTCGTCGAGCAACTCGACCCCCCGCAGCGGGTCGTCTCCGCCGATCAGCTGCCTCAACTCGGCGAACTGCCGCTCACCCGCCGGCTCACCAGCTCGCCCGCTCAGCTCGCGGGCCTGGGCGACGGTTGCGGGGTCAACCTCCAGGCCGAGCGAAGCCGCGAGCCGAGCGGCGCGCAGCAGCCGCAGCGGATCGTCGCCGAACGACCGCTCCGAGACCGTGCGCAGGACCCCGGCGCCCAGATCGTCGAGACCACCGTACGGATCGAGCAACTCCGCCGCGCCCACGACCGCCAGCGGAATAGCCATCGCGTTGAGCGTGAAATCGCGGGCGGCGAGGTCGTCGCGGATGCCTCGGCCGCGCAGTGCAGCCACGTCGACCTGCCAACCGGCGGCGACAACCCGCCAGGCGCCGAACTCCTCGGAGAGCTCGAAGACCGGCGCTCGAGCCTGGCCCGCGATCGCCCGCGCTGCGGTTTCAGGGTCATCTGCGACGGCCAGATCGAGGTCGACGATCTCGACCCCACGGGCCGCGTCGCGGACCGCCCCGCCGACGATCCAGGCCGAGTCGCTTTGCCCCAGCGCACGGCGGACGACAGCGAGGGATTCGCCCCTCAGGTTCGCGGCGATCTGCGCGACGCCCCTCAAGCGGGCTCTCTCGGTACCCGCGACGAGAGCCCGCAGGTGATCTCGTAGTTGATGGTGCCGAGCTTTGAAGCCAGCTCCTCACAGAGAATGCGATCGCCGCCCTGTTCACCAATCAGCACCGCCTCGTCACCGACGCTGACATCAGTTTGCTCGCCCAGATCGACCGTGATGTTGTCCATCGAAACGGTACCGGCGATCGGATAGCGGCGACCGCGGATCAGTAGCTCGCCGTTATTGGTCAGATCACGTCGCACGCCGTCGCCGTAGCCGATCGGCAGCACCCCCACCCAGGTGTCCTCGGGTGCAATCCAGCGCCGTCCGTAACCGGCGCTGGCGCCCGCCGGAAAGCGCTTGACCGCGGCCACCCAGCTGCGCAGCTCCAGCGCCGGCTCGAGTTGCGAGGAGGCGGGATCGCCGCCGAATGGATCGAGGCCGTAGATGGCGATGCCACAGCGAACCATGTCGAAATGCGCCTCCGGCGCCCGTAGGGTGGCGGCGCTGTTGGCGGCATGGACAAGCAGCCCGGGATGCTGCGCGCGCATCGATTCGGCCAGCTCCCTGAAGCGCTCGAGCTGCCGGTCCAGGTAGGAGCGGTCGTCCTCATCCGCGGTGGCGAAGTGTGTCCACAGACCGACCAGTTCGACACGCTCGTCGTCTTCGCAGCGCACGGCGATCTCACGCACACGATCCGGATCAGCCTCTCCCAGGCGACCCATCCCGGAGTCGTGCTTGACGTGGATGCGCGGCCTGACGCCCATCGCGTCCCCCCGGGAGGCGACCTGCTCGGCAAACGACGGATCCCAGACGGCGAGATCGGCGTCCGCCTCCAGGCCCAGCCGGAGCTCATCCGGGCTCAGCGCACCCATCAGCAGAATCCGGGCGTCCGGGAGCTCGGCGCGCAGCTGGCGTGCCTCCTCGGCGGCGGCCACCGCGAGCCAGGACGCGCCACCTGCCCGCGCCGCCCGCGCGGACTCGACGGCACCGTGGCCGTAGCCGTTCGCCTTGACGACCGCGCACAGCAGCGCGCCGTCACGCAGCTCAGCGCACAACCGGGCGCAGTTTCGCTCGATTGCTGCCGCATCGACCCTGGCAACGGCTCGCATCAAGTAGCCACCAGACCCTCGTAAAGGTGATCGACCACGTCCCCGGCGATCACCGACGCCGTGCCGAAACGCCTGGCGGCAGCCTTGCCCGCCCGAGCATGCGCCAGCACAGCCGCACAGGTCGCGTCGAATGGCGGCATCCCGCGCGCGAGCAGCGCTGTGGTCGTGCCCGTCAGCACATCGCCGGTGCCCGCGGTCGCCAGGGCGGGCGCGGAAACCCCGTTGATCGCCACGACCTCACCGGAGGGGTCGGCGACGACGGTGTCGTCGCCCTTGAGCACGACGATCGCGCCGCTGCGCTGGGCGGCCTCGGTGACGCTCGCCAGCCGCTCGGATTCCACCGTCTCGGACTCCACCTCGAGCAGCCTCGCAAGCTCTCCCGCGTGCGGCGTCAAGACGGTCGGACCGCGACGATCCGAGAGCGTCTCCAGGTCACCGTTGAACGCGGCCAGACCGTCCGCATCGAGGACGAGTGGCCCCTCGATCGCCGCGACCAGCGACCGCACCAGCGCCAGCGAGTCATCCGCTCGGCCAAGTCCCGGCCCAAGCGCGACGCAGGCCGCTCGCCGCGCCGCCTCGAGCACGACCGGTTCGGCCTCCCGGCCGAGCCGGCCCGCCGGACCGGGACATCCACGTGACATCACCTCGGTCAGCTTCGACTCGATGATCGGCTCGAGGTCTGCGGGCACTGCCGCCGTGGCGTAGCCGGCGCCCGCTCGGATCGCCGCCAAACTCGCCAGGCAAACTGCGCCCGTGAGCCCGCGTGATCCACCCACCACAAGGGCCTGCCCCGAACTGAACTTGGTCGACGCCGTGCCTCGTTGCGGAGCCAGGCTCAGTAGCCCCTCGGAGATCAAGCCTGCCTGAGGCTCCTGCGGCGCACCCGGCGGGATGCCGATTGCAACGACCCGCAGCTCGCCTGTCATGCGCTTGCCCGGCGCAATCCAGTGACCGACCTTGGCGGCGTGGAACGTGGCTGTGGCTGTGGCGAGTATGGCCGGCCCCTCCGCGGCTCCGCTGGAGGCATTCACGCCGGAGGCGATGTCAGCCGCCACCACGGGGCTCCCAGAGGCGTTGATCGCCTCGATGGCGGCATCGGCCGGGGCGCGGGGCGCGCCGCTGAATCCGGTGCCGAAGATCGCGTCGACCACAGCACCGGACCCCGCGATCGCCCGGGAGACGTCAGCGGGCTCGATGACGCCGGCAGAGACCGCAACGCGTTCGAGATTGACGTGAGCGTCGGGTGTTAGCTGCTCGGCAGGCCAAAGCAGGAGGACCTCGACCTCGTACCCGGCGGCGGACAGCAATCGCGCGGCGACCAGCCCGTCGCCGCCGTTGTTGCCCTTGCCACAGACGACCCGTATCGGCCCGCCGCGTGCGTGCTCAGCCGTCAGCTCGGCGAGGCCCGCTCCGGCCGCCTCCATCAACTCCAGCGACGGCACGCGCTGTTCTTCGATCGCCCAGGCGTCGGTGGCGCGCATGCTCTCCGCGTCGTAGAGAGGCGTTAGCCAGGTCGGCGTGGGCATGGCGCCAGAGTAGTCGGCGCCTCAGCGCGGCGGCGACCGTAGTGATTCAGCCTGGCTGCGTCAGTCGGCCAGGCCGAGCACGATCCGGCTGAGGATGCGGCCGTCTTCAGCCCGGGCGCCGGAGATCAGGTAGCCGAGCTTCTCGATGAACGGAGCGACGGCGGCGTACCCGGACTCGTCCACCGCGCCGCTGCCGCGGGCGAACTCGACCGCTGTCTGGGCAGCGACGTAGAGGCTGACGCCGAAGTCATCGCCGAGCCCCTCGGCGGCGCTCTGGAACTCAGCGTCCTCGGAAAGCGTTCCCGGAGCGCTCGCCTCAGCGGTTGCGCGGTCGGCGGCCACCTCGACCTCGACCCGCCCCTCCGTCACCTCCACGTTGACGAAGTGGAAGGGGTTGTCCAGGTCGTCCCCGCTGACTTCGGTCGAAAAGCCCTCAGCGCCCGGATCGAGCGGATTTTGAATGCCGCTCCCCGGCTGGGCCTGGGCTGCTTCGCGAAGCGTCTTCAGAAGCTCGCTCGCCGCCGAGGTGTCGGACAACTCCAGGGTCGCTCCGATGTTCAGCTGGTCGTCGCTGGTGCCGCGCAGGTAGACGGCGAGGTCGCCGATTCCAGCCAGCAGCTCCTCGACATTGATGCCGAACTCGCCCTCGAGCTCCTGGGTCAGATCCTCCGGGGTCAACCCCGGCTCACCCATCGCCGCTCCGACCGAGCCGAGCTGGTCGAACGCATTGGTGATCGTGGTTCCGACGTCGGGCAGCGCGATTGCGATCCAGGCATCGCCGGGCAGCTCGTTGATCAGCTCGGAAGTGCCCGTCGTGAAGCCGGGGATCTCACCAGCGGACGCTTCGAGGCCGACGCTGTCGGCGGCAACGGTGAGGGCGGCCAGAAAGGGCTGCTCGAGAGCGTCGCCGAGGAAGGACGTCATCGAGGACTGCTCCTCCTCGCTGACCTCGCCAGAAGCCATCGCCGCATCTACCGCCGATCCGGGATCCGCGTAAACGGTCACGAGGCGGTCGTCGGCGAGGGAGTCAAGCTCTTGTGTGTACTGATCCGAGTCGGCCAGCGAATCGCCATCGAGGGCCGAGAGCGCGCGCTCAAAATCCGTCTGGTTTGCGAACAACAGCAGGCCGTCGGTGACCCCGACGGCCGTCCCGTCCTCCGTCTGGTAGTACTCGACGTCGCCGGAGGTGGCTTCGGTCTCCGTCTCGTCGGTGTTCGCGACGATTTTCTCGAGCGTCGCGCGAGCGGCGTCTTCGTCGCTGGTTTCGAGCGCGAACAGGTAGGCCTCATCGTCGGTCGCGCCCAGCAGCGCGAATCCGGCCCGCTCGCCAAGCCAGGGCTCGATGTCAGCCGCGTAGGTGAGGTCGACACCCTCATCCGCGAAAAAGGAATCGATCTGCGACTTCGCGAAGGCGCTCGGATCCTCGATCGGGGCGACACTGCCGGCGAGGTCGGTCAGGGCCATCAGCTCATCGCCCTCCGGCCGGACGACCGCCTCCGCATAGAAGAGAGCGTCAGCGGGCACGGCCGCTGCGGGTCCCGAGGCGCTGTCACCACCATCGTCGCCGCCGCAGCCGGCGAGCACGACCGCGGTTGCGGCCGCGGCGATGGCGAAGAGCGATATCCGGGTCGGGCGGCGAGAGGATCTCATGCGACGGGCGATGGTACTGAGTCGCCTACTCAACCGTGACGGTCTTGGCGAGATTGCGTGGCTGGTCGACGTTCAGGCCGAGCCTGCGGGCGACGTGGTAGGCGAGCAGTTGCAGGGGGACCACGGCGAGGATCGGCTGCAGCACCCAATCGGTGCGGGGCACGTAGATCGTCTGATCGGCGACCTCCTCGACGTTGGTCGCACCCTCGGTGGCGATGGCGACCACGTCGGCGCCACGAGCGCGAACCTCCTCGACGTTTGAGAGGACCTTGTCCAGGATCGGGCTGTCAGTGGCGACGGCGACGACGGGCGTCGCCTCCTCGAGCAGCGCGATCGGCCCGTGCTTCATCTCCCCCGCCGCGTAGGCATCCGTAGGGATATAGGAGATTTCACGCATCTTCAGCGCGCCCTCGAGGCAAACGGGGAGCCCGATGTTGCGCCCGAGGTAGAGGAAGAAATGCTTGTCCGCATGGCTGCGGGCGATCGCGCGGATGCGCTGGTCGTTTTCCTCGATCGTCCGCTCGATTTTGGAGGGAACCGTCTTGAGCTCGGCGATGATCCGGGTCAGATCCTCCTGAGGCCAAGTGCCGCGAGTCTGAGCCAGCCAGAGCCCGATCAGGTACATCGCGGCGACCTGCGCCGTGAAGGTTTTGGTGGCAGCGACGCTCACCTCCAGCCCCGCGCGCGTGTAGAGCACCGTGTGGGCGATGCGGGTGACCTCGCTGCCCATCACGTTGGTGACAGCCAGGACCCTTGCGCCGCGCTCGCGCGCGAGACGCATCGCGGCGAGCGTGTCCGCGGTCTCACCCGACTGCGTGATGCCGATGACCAGGTCCTTCTCGGAGACCACCGGCTCCCGGTAGCGGTACTCCGAGGCGATGTCGATCTCAATCGGGATTCGCGTCCAGCGCTCGATGGCGTAACGGCCGACGAGGCCCGCGTGGTAGGCGGTGCCTGCGGCGACGATCACGATGCGGCTGACGCGACGGGCGAACTCCTCATCGATGTCGACGTCGCCGAGGTCAACGCGGTCGGGGCCGGGAAGCCGGTCGGCGATCGTCTCAGCCACTGCGTCGGGCTGCTCGTGGATCTCCTTCATCATGAAGGTGGAATAGCCGCCCTTCTCGGCGGCGTCTTGATCCCAGGTCACCTCTTCCTCGACCCTGGGCACCGGTCGCCCGTCGACGTCGCTGAACGAGACTTCGCCCCCCCGCAGCGTGACGATCTCACCGCTCTCGACGAGCATCACCCGGCGAGTTTCGTTCAGAAACGCTGGAATCGCGGAGGCCAGGAACGCCTCATTGTCCCCAAGCCCGACGACAAGCGGACACTCCTGCCGGGCGCCCACCAGCACCTCGGGTTGTTCTGCGTGCAGGGCGACGAACGCATAGTGGCCGCGCAGGTCGCCGAAGGCACGCCGGACGGCCTCGGTGAGGTCGTCGTCGTAGTGTCGCTCGATCAGGTGGGCGACCGTCTCTGCGTCGGTCTGGCTGGAAAAGTGGTGGCCATCGGATTCGAGGTCGCGCCGCAGCTCGGAGTGGTTCTCGACGATGCCGTTGAGGACGATCTGGATGTCGCCGCCGCAGTCGCCGTGCGGATGGGCGTTTGCCTCGGTGACGCGGCCGTGGGTCGCCCAGCGCGTGTGGGCGAGGCCAATCGTGGCGTCGGGGACTGCCGTGGCCGGCGCACTCCCCACGTCGCGGTCGGCTTCGTCGAGCGCCCGCCGCAGATTGGAGAGGTTGCCGACCGCGCGCACGGATTCGATCCGGCCGTCCGCAAGCACGGAAACACCCGCGGAGTCGTAGCCGCGGTATTCAAGCTTCTCGAGGCCGGCAATCAGCAAGTCCCGACAGGGACGCCTGCCGACGTATCCAACGATTCCGCACATAGGTGATTGGGACTGGGAAGAAAAACAGCCGGCGGCGGCCGGCTGAACGGTGGCCAAAGAGTAGCGGTTGCTCAGCCACCCGCGAGTGCGCTGCGAGCGGCGCTGACGAGGCGCTCGAGGACCGCCTCGCACTCCAGCTCGTCCGGTGCTTCCACCATCAGCCGCACGAGCGGCTCCGTGCCCGACGGTCGCACCAGCACCCGCCCGCGGCCCTCCAGAGCGTCCGCCTCGCGTTCGACCGCCGCCTGGAATTCGGCGCCGTCCAGCGCGTCCCGGGATGGCACGGGAAGGTTCTCGAGGCGCTGCGGAAGCCGCTCGAACGGCCTCAGCGAGTCGAGGCTCTGGGCGCCTGCGGCTTGCGCCAGCAGCAGGGCCGCGGCAAGGCCGTCCCCGCTCGGCGTGAACTCCGTCCAGATGACGTGCCCCGACTGCTCTCCGCCGAGGCTCCAGCCCCGGGCCAGCAACTCCTCGATCACGTGACGGTCACCGACCTTGGTGGTGGCGACCTCGATCCCCGCTTCCTTCATCGCACCGTGGAAGCCGAAGTTCGTCATCACCGTGACGGCGACGCCACCCTCGAGGCGACCTTCGCGCCTGAGGTGCAGAGCGCAGGCGGCGATGATCTCGTCCCCGTCGTACAGGTCGCCATGCGCGTCCACGGCGAGCAGGCGGTCCGCATCACCGTCGAACGCGAACCCGATCTCCGCGTCGCTTTCGCGCATGCGCCGCGCGATCAGGTCGGGATGCGTGGAGCCACAGCCGGCGTTGATGTTGCGCCCGTCCGGCTCCGCGGCGATCAGCTCGACATCAGCGCCGAGACGCTCGAAGATGGCGGGAGCCGCCACGTGGGCCGCTCCGTTGGCGCAGTCCAGCAGCACCTTGCGGCCGGAGAGGTCGAGGCTCGCCTGGAAGATTTCGGTGAGCTCCCGCAGGTAGTCGTCGCGCGCGCCCTCCAACTCCCTGACCCTGCCCACGGCCGGGGCGCCGGCAGCCGCTGCCGCAGACAGGCGAGCCTCGATCGCCGCCTCGCGATCGTCGTTGAGCTTGACTCCGGCCGGACCGAAGAACTTGATGCCGTTGTCAGCCCACTGGTTGTGAGACGCCGAGACGACGACGCCGAGGTCGAGCCCGTAGCGGCGGACCAGCAGCGACCCAGCCGCGCTCGGCAGCACCCCGCCGAGCAGGACGTCACCCCCGGCCGCGGTGACCCCGGAGGCGAACGCGGCCTCGAGCATCGGCCCCGACTCCCGCGTATCCCGCAGGATCAGCACCTGCGGGCGAGCGGAGTCGCTGACCTCCACCGCGGCGCGTCCGAGCGCGAGGGCCAGCTCGGGCGTCAAGAGTTCGCCGACAGGCCCACGAACCCCGTCGGTTCCGAAGAGTTTGCGATTAGCTGGCATTGGATTTGAGACGAGCGAAAAGCAGCAGCTCAAGGACGCAGGACGTATGGCGCCGAGATGCGCCGCTTTGCAGCTGTCTCAGCGCTTCGAGAACTGCGGCTTCTTGCGTGCCTTCTTAAAGCCCGCCTTGCGACGTTCCTTGGCGCGGGCGTCGCGCGTCAGCATGCCGCGGCGCTTGAGATCCTTGCGGAGCTCGGCGTCGATCTCGGTCAGCGCCCTGGCGACGCCGTGGCGAACCGCGCCGGCCTGCCCGGAGATGCCGCCGCCATGCACGCGCACGCGCACGTCAACCGTTTCCTCGAAGCCGGAGACGACAAGCGGCTGGCGAGCCATCTCGCGATGGTGATGGCGCGGGAAGTACTCCTCCATCGGTTTGCTGTTGATTTCGAAGGCTCCCTTGCCAGGCCTGACCACGACGCGCGCGATCGAGCTCTTGCGCTTGCCGGTCGCCTGGACGCTGGTATCGGCCGGAATCTCGGTGGCGTCTCGGCGCGGCACGGGCAGTTCGTCGGCGTCGGCAACCTCGGCGGCCTCCAAGCGGGCACGCTCCTCGGCCTCAGCCTCGAGCGCCGCCCGCTCCTCGGCGGTCAGCTCAGGCCCGCCCTCGAGAGAAATCGGTTCCAGATCGGCCCCCGGAGGGAGTGCCTCCTTGGGCTCGCGCTTGCGCTGCGGCGTGCTCGGCTTGGCGTCCACCTCGGCGGCGGGCTCCTCGACGGCCTCAGCCTCCGCGGCCGGCTCCTCGGTCGCCGGGGGGTCCTCGGCAGGCTCCTCGGCCACCGGTTCCTCAGCCGCGGGCTCTTCGGCGGCGGGTTCTTCAGCGGTGGGCTCGGGGGCCACGTCACCCTGCTCGGGCGATTCGGTCTCCGGCTCTTCTGTTCGCTCTTCGTCGGTCAACGACTACTCCGTTTCAAAAAGGGGCTTTGGGCTCTGGGCCGCGTGGGGATGATCTGGTCCTGCGTAGACCTTCAGCTTGCGAAGCTGCGCCCGTGCAAGCTTGTTGCGCGGCAGCATGCCCCTGACCGCCTTTCGCAAGACCTCCTCAGGCTGGCGCTCGAGCATCTCTGCCAGGGTTCTCGTTCGCAGACCGCCGGGATATCCGCTGTGGCGGTGGTAAAGCTTGGCTTCGAGCTTGTTGCCGGTGACGACCACCTTCTCCGCGTTCACGACGACGACGAAATCGCCGGTGTCGACGTGGGGCGTGTATTCGGGCTTGAGCTTGCCACGCAGCACCTGGGCGATGCGAGTCGCGAGGCGGCCGAGGGTCTGACCTTCGGCATCGACGACGAACCAGTCACGCTGGCGGTTCTCTGCGGTCGCGAAATAGGTACTCATCGTCAAAAACCGCGCCAGTCGAGGCGCGGGGGCGGCATGATAGTGGAAGCCTCACGCCCGGCAAGGCGTTCCGACCGGCCCGGGGATATACTCGCGCCGCCTAAAAACCTGCCGAATCACAGGTGGCAAAGTCCGCCTGTGAGCGGGGGAACCGTGGAAGTGAGGTCGAACCTCACTTCTGGGGCGAATCGAACCAGATCGTTCGTAGCGCCGCTCTTTCGGCGCGAGCCCGTCAGCTAACCCCGTAGGCGTCAGAAAGAGAGGGTTCGGGCTTGTCCCAGCCATCGGGAAGCCGGCATCGCCGGGCAGCAACAAAGATTTTGAGCATTGCGTCGCTGGCGACCGCGATCGTCGTCTTCTCGGGCGCCACGCTTGCCCAGGGCCGAGGCGGCGGCATCGGCTCCCCCGCGCCTCCACATCTCGCCGACGTCACCTGTATGGAGACGTGCGCCGGACTGCGCAGCGCCGCGGTCGGCTCCAAGGTCGCGCTTACGGGCGAGAGCCTGGCCGCGATCACCGAGGTCAGCTTCAACCGCAAGGACGGCGATGGACGGATCGGCGTCGCGCCTGACAGCGTGGCGCCCGGCCAGGTCGTCGCAAAGATTCCCGATGGCGCTGCGACCGGTAAAGCGCGGGTCGCGGACGGCTACGGCCAAAGTGCTGACTCGCCGGTGGAAATCGAGATCGTCAGCCCTGCCGAGGCCGAGCCTTCCGGGCCGTTCCGGCTCGCCCAGGCGGGTGTAACCGCCCCCAAGGTCTTCTTCGCGGGCAAAAAGCGCGCGCAGGTTCAGTTCATGTTCAACGGCGATTCGGCCCAGGACGTACGAGTCGAGGTCGTTAACCGCGACGACCGATCCGTGGTGCGGACGCTCGTAGTCAGCGACGTCCAGCCTGGAGCGCCGGCCAGCGCCAACTGGAACGGGCTGTCGAGCGGTCGCGAGGTCGCGCCGAGCGGCAACTACAAGTTCCGCCTCTCCCCGATCTCCGGCGGCGAGGGTGAGGACGGCGACGGCGCCACCAACTTCGAGTTCTACGGCTTCAAGTTCCCGATCTCCCGCGGCAAGCACACATATGGCGACGGCGTCGGCGCGGACCGTGGCGACCACACCCACGCCGGCCAGGACGTCCTCGCCGACTGCGGACTGCCGCTCGTCGCGGTTCGCGCCGGGACGATTCAGGCGCAGGGCTACAACGGCGGGGCGGGCAACTACCTCGTGATCGACGGCAAGAACGACGACCACGACTACGTCTACATGCACCTGCTGCGACCGGCTCTCGTCCGCAAAGGTGACCGCGTCAAGACCGGCCAGCGCGTCGGCACCGTCGGCAGCACCGGCTCCTCGACCGCGTGTCACCTCCACTTCGAGATCTGGACAGCCCCGGGCTGGTACGAGGGCGGAGAGCCGATGTTCGAGGTGACGAAGATCCTCGAGCGCTGGGACACCTGGAGCTAGTCCGGCTTTTCCGTATTTGCGGACTGCAGTAACCAGGGGCCGGGCAAGCGACGAAGGGCCGTCAGCCCCCCGCGATCCGCGTGAACGCCCCCAGCGACGGCTTTGCGCCCCCCGCCTCGTTCAACAACCCTGCCGAGAGGCAGAACGGGGAGGTACAGCCGTCTACAAACTCTCCTGGGTCGCGCCAGTCGAACCAGATGATTCCCTCGATCCGCCACGAAGCGCGGGAGGCGAGCGCCTTGAACGCCGTCGTCAAGAATTCCGCCTGCCCCTTGGCGCCCTTGAGCAGCGGGCCCTCGCTCGGATCGGCTGAGCCCCAGCCGATCTCGGTGATCCAGATCGGCTTGTCGCCATCTCCGTGACCGCGCATGACCCGGCGGATGCGGCGGACCTGCTCGGAGATGCCCTTCATGTTCGGGGCGTAAGGGTGCAGGGAGACCGCATCGAAGCTCCCGGCGATGCCCGGGGCGCTATAGAAACGGTCGAGGTAGCGCCAGCTGATCAACTTCGGGTCCTTGCCTGCGAAAGGCGTCCCGAAGAGGCCCGCGAGCAACACCTCGGCGTTGGGATCGCGGGGCATTATCGCCTGGTGCGTGAGCCGCACGAGACGGGCGTAGGCGACGGCGTCAGGCTTGCCCGGCTTCCAGTAGGTCGGCGAGCTGGGCTCGTTCCAGACCTGCCAGCGGGTGATCGGAGTGATCGGAGGCGGCCTCAGCGGCGGCGGCGCCAATCCGTTCTCGTCTACGCTCGGCAGCTCGACCGGAGGGATCCGGGAGTTCCAAAATGTCCCGCTCGGCCCATAGCGTTCGACGGCGGCGGAGACGAACCGCTGCCAGGCGGACCGCGACTCCTCGGTGCGGATCGGAGGCACGCGGCGGCACTTGAGTGCGTCGAGGTTGCCGCAGTCGGTCGACCAAGCGGGAACACCGTAGAGAATCGGCAGGATCTGGACTCCACCACGGGCCGCGTTTGCGACGATCTTGTCGAAGCTTCGCCAGATGAAGTTGCCGCGCTCGGGCTGGATGTCCGGCCAGCTCATCACCACGCGCAGGACGTCGGCTCCCGCGGCGCCCATCCGCGCGTAGTCGGCGGTGGGCGGCTCCTTGAGCACAGAGATGCCGTAGGTGGGGGCGGCTGCGGCAAAGCTCGGGAGCGTCACCAGGGTCGAAAAAACGGCAACACCGAGGAGGAGCTGCCTACGCAGGCGTCGCGCCCAAGGCGCCGTCTGTTGAACGCGTGATCGCATCGTGAGAGTGGCCCCTGCCGGCCGTCTCGGAGGGTAGTGGCTGCCGAAATCAGGCGCTGCAGTGCTCTGAGTCGATCCGGTGCCGGTACTCGGAACCAGACTCACTCAGTTCGCGCCTGCAGCTACTCCCACTCGATCGTCGCGGGGGGCTTTGAGGAGATGTCCAGCGCCACGCGGTTGACGCCCGGGATCTCGTTGATGATCCGGCTCGAAACGCGCTCGAGGAGGTCATACGGAAGCCGAGCCCAGTCGGCGGTCATCGCGTCCTCGGAGGTGACCGCTCGGATGATGATCGGGTAGGCGTAGGTGCGCTCATCGCCCTGCACTCCCACCGAGCGCACGACGGGCAGCACGCAGAACGACTGCCAGAGCTGGCGGTACATGCCGGCGGCCCTGACCTCCTCCTGGAGGATCGCGTCGGCGTCGCGCAGGATGTCCAGCCGCTCGGCGGTGACCTCACCGCCGACGATGCGGATTCCGAGGCCCGGGCCGGGGAACGGCTGGCGCCAGACGAGGCGCTCGGGCAGCCCCAGCTCGGTGCCGACGGCGCGAACCTCGTCCTTGAAGAGCATTCGCAGCGGTTCGACGAGGTCGAGGTCGAGGTCATCGGGCAGGCCCCCGACGTTGTGGTGCGACTTGATCGTCGCCGCGCCCGTTCCGCCGCCCGACTCGATCACGTCGGAGTAGAGCGTTCCCTGAACCAGAAAGCCCGCATCGGAGAGCCCGCGGGCCTGCTCCTCGAAGACGCGGATGAACTCGGCGCCGATGATCTTCCGCTTCGTCTCGGGATCGGTGACGCCCGCCAGCAACTCGAGGAAGCGGTCGCGTGCATCGACGGTGATCAGGGGAATCCCGAGCTCGTCACGGAATGCCTTGGCGACCTGCTCGGTTTCCCCCTTTCGCATCAGGCCGTGATCGACGAGCACACAGGTCAGCTGGTCGCCCACGGCGCGGTGGACGAGTGCCGCAGCGACCGCCGAGTCGACGCCGCCGGAGAGACCGCAGATGACCGTCCCCTCCCCAACCTGCGCCTGAATCGCCGCCACCTGGCGCTCGATCACCGAGGCCGGCGACCATTGCGCCTTGCAATCGGCGACATCGCGCAGGAAGCGGCTGAGGATCTCGGTGCCGTAGGGCGTGTGCACGACCTCGGGGTGGAACTGGATGCCGTAGAGGCCACGCGCCGGGTCCTCGCAGGCGGCGACCGGCGAGGACGGGCTCGAGGCGAGCGCATCGAACCCAGGCGGCGCCTCATAGACGGTGTCGCGGTGGCTCATCCACGACTGCTGCTCAGCGGGGAGACCCTGCAGGAGGCGTCCACCATCGCCGCTGAGCGTCAGCGTGGTGCGCCCGAACTCCGCCGCGTCAGCCGGCTCGACCCGGCCGCCGAGCTCGTGGACCATCAGCTGCATTCCGTAACAGATTCCAAGCACGGGGATGCCGAGCTCGAGCAACTCCATGCGCAACGGCGGTGCGCCGTCGGCGTAGACGGATGCGGGTCCGCCGGAAAGCACGAGTGCCTTCGGCCTGCGGTCGCGTATGCGGCCGATCTCGGTGTCGTGCGGTAGCAACTCCGAGTAGACGCCACATTCGCGGATGCGGCGGGCGATCAGCTGCGAGTACTGGCCGCCGAAGTCGAGGACGAACACCTCCTCGGTCGCTTCTCCCGTCGCCGCGTGGGTGTCGGCAGGCGTCAGCTCGGTGACGGCAGGAGCCGCCGGCCGCTCCGGATCTCCTTCGGCGATCTTCCGCGGGGGGACCGGTTCGAGGGCCTGCGCCGCCGCCGGGTCGCTAGTCATCCGAGACGGCGACTCCGGCTGCGACCCTGGCGCGACCGTTGGACCCCATGCCCACCTGCTGGGAGCGCTGAAGCGCCTTGCCCTCCGTCAGCAGCGCCGGGGCGACCATTACCTCAGCGCGCTGGAAATCGCGGATGTCCTCGTAGCCACAGGTGGCCATCGAGGTGCGCAAGGCGCCGATCAGGTTGAACGTACCGTCGTTCTCGTTGGCCGGACCCATCAAGATCTGCTCGAGCGTGCCGTCCTGGTGCGTCGTCACCCGCGTCCCTCGCGGCAGCGAAGGATGGAATGTGGCCATGCCCCAGTGATACCCGCGGCCCGGAGCCTCCTTGGCGCGGGCCAGCGGCGAGCCGATCATCACAGCGTCGGCGCCGCAGGCGATCGCCTTCGAGACGTCACCGCCGGTCCTCATGCCGCCGTCGGCGATCACGTTGACGTACTCGCCCGTCTCCAGCATGTGCTGGGAGCGCGCCGCCGCGACGTCGGCGATCGCCGTCGCCTGTGGGACGCCGATGCCGAGCACGCCGCGCGTCGTGCAGGCGGCACCCGGGCCGACGCCGACGAGCACGCCGACTGCGCCGGTGCGCATCAGGTGCAGACCCGTCGAGTAGGAGCCGCAACCGCCGACGATCGTCGGCACGGGAACCTCGGCGATGAACTCCTTGAGATTCAGGACGGCGCTCTTGTCGTGCTCCTCCTTGGAGGAGACGTGCTCGGCGGAGATCACGGTCCCCTGGATGACGAGGATGTCGAGGCCGGCCTCGAGGGCGACCTCGTAGAGGCCGGTGACCTTCTGTGGGGTCAGCGAACCGCAGGCGACTGCGCCCTCGGCCTTGATCTCCTCAATGCGGCGGGCGATCAACTCGGGTTTGACCGGCTCGGTGTAGATCTCCTGCATCAGGCGGGTCGCCTGCTCAGCCGGCGCGTGGGCGATCTCATCGAGCTTTGCGTCCGCGTCCTCGTAACGAGACCAGATCCCTTCGAGGTTGAGGACCGCGAGCCCGCCGTGACGCCCGACCTCGACGGCGGTGCGCGGGCTGACGACCCCGTCCATGGCCGAGGCCATCAGCGGCAGCTCGAAGCGATACGGCCCGAGCGTCCAGGTGATGTCAACATCGTCCGGGTCGCGCGTCCGTCGGGACGGCACGATCGCGATGTCGTCGAACCCGTAGGCCCGTCTGCCCTTCTTACCTCGCCCGATCTCTACTTCCACTCACTGACTCCTGTTCGAAGAAAGACACACCCTAGGATTTTTCCCGGACGAGAAAGGCCCGTTCAGAAGCCGCTTTTTGCGGCTACTGACGCCCCGGACGTCGCCAAATCCGGGCCCGCAGCGATGATAGCGGCGTGACCGCCTCGCCAAACACTGGCCAACGCGTGCTCGGCGCCGACCCGGAAAGGGCCCGCGCGATGATCGCCTCCAACCGCCTCTGGTACCACACGATGGAACTCGCGGAGGGAGTCGTCACGCCCGGATGGTTCGACCTGCGACCGGTCGTCGGGGGCATGCCCTGGCCAGACGTCGAAGGGCTGCGCTGCCTCGATGTCGGTCCCTACGACGGCTTCCTGAGCTTCGAGCTCGAGCGGCGGGGGGCGGCGGAGGTGGTGGCAGTCGACATCGGCAGCCCCAGCGAGTGGGACTGGCCGCTGCGGCTTCGTGAACGTGGTGCTGAGTTCCTCACCCAGATCGCGGGAGACCGCACCGGCGTCGGGTTCGGGATCGCCCGCGAGCTGCTTGGCTCGCGGGTGCAGCGCGAGGAGATCAGCGTCTACGACCTCACGCCCGAGCGTCTCGGGAGCTTCGATGTCGTCGTCTGCGGCAGCCTGATGCTGCATCTGCGTGACCCGGTCCGCGCTCTCGAGGCGATCGCCGGAGTCTGCGAAGGCCGGTTCCTGTCGGCCGAGCAGATCGACGCGGCGCTCAGCCTGACGCGCAGGCGCACGCCCGCCGCCTGGAATCGCGGCGGCGAGCTCTGTCAGTGGTGGATACCCAACGTCGCCGCCCACCACCGGATGCTCCAGGCGGCCGGGTTCACAATCGAGCGAACCGTGCCGACCTACGCGATCCCGTTCGGACCAGGGAACGTCGCCCCCGACGGAGTCCCGTTCGCCCGTCGCCTCGAGCAGCTGCTGGTCAGAAGGATGGGCGGCGGACCCGGGCTGCTGCACTCCGCGGCGCTGGTGCGACCCAGTTAGCTAGCCCACGCTCGCGGGCGCCGTAACCTCGCGCACCTCGACCTGATCGAGCAGGCGCTCGACCTCGTGCGCGTCGACCGTGCCGGCGCCGAGGTGCTGCGTGGACTCCGCTCCGCAGGCGACGCCGTAGGCAAGGCACTCCTCAGGATCCCGGCCTTCGTATCGCGCGGCCACATAGCCAGCCAGGAAGGCGTCGCCGGAGCCGACTCCCGCAACCGGCTCGAGCGGGTCGATCGCGACCTCGTAACGGCGGCGCCGGTTGCCTTCGCCGCAGACGGCGACACAGCCGGCCGCACGCGTGACGATCGCCTCGTGGGCCCCCATCTCAAGCAGGCTGGCCAGCCCCATCGAGAGGTCCTCGGCATCGGTGAACTCGTGGCCGACGGCCTCCTCGGCCTCGGCGACATTGGGGGCGACCACCGTCGGGCCGGCTCGCAGGCCCGCTCGCATCGGCTCGCCGGAAGTGTCGAGCAGCACCGGCACCTCCAGTTCGCGCAGCTCCGTGACCAGGTGTCCATAGACGCCGGGATCAACGCCGGGTGGAATGCTGCCTGCGATCACACAGAAGGCTGCGCCCTTGGCGAGGTAGAGGAGCTTCTCGATGAAGCGCTCGACCTCATCGGGCTCGACCACCGGACCTCGCTCATTGATCTCGGTCTGCTCACCGGTCGTCGGGTCGACCACCGCGAGATTCGTGCGCGACTCCTCGCGGATCCTGGTGAAGTCGTTGAGCACGGCTTCCTCGATCAGCAGCTCGAGGATCCGCGACCCGGTCGGCCCACCGGCGAGACCGGTCGCGATCACCGGCCGGCCCAGCGCCTTCAGCGCCCGGGCGACGTTGACGCCCTTGCCCCCGGCGGCCGTCGAGGATTCGACCGCGCGATGGCGTCGACCGAGCCTGAAGTTCGGCACCGCGACCGTGCGGTCGATTGCGGCGTTGAGGGTGACGGTGAGGATCATGCCTCACGGGTCTTTCTGCGCTGAAGGACCATCACCATGACAATCAGTATCACGATCAAGCCGAAGCCGGCAACCGCAACCCACAGTGGGAAGCCCAGCGACTCCCTAAAGCGCTGCGCAAAACTCGGCGCCGGGGCCGAGCGCTGTGCGGCCAGCGGCACAACGGCCTGCCTTCGCCCCGCAACCAGAACTTTGACCTTTCCGAGGGTCTCGCCGGCGCTGACGGGGCCCTCGAGCTCTTCAGGCGCCTCAATCTCCGTCTCCACGCCCTGGCCTCGTCGCACCGGGACAACTGCGTCGGTCTCGGCGACCAACGGCACCTCGACCCCTGAGTCGACCGGCACGGTCACGATCGGCCTTCCCTTCCTGACAGCGTCGGCGCGCCGGTAGAGCGAGAAGCCGTAGTCCAACAACTCGAGGGTCTCGGCGTCGCGCTCAGACTCTGTCGGCGCTCCCAGGATCACCGAGATCAGGGTCACACCCTCACGTGTGCCGGATCCGACGAGCACGTAGCCCGCACCCAGGGTGTAGCCGGTCTTGATGCCGTCGACCCAGGGGTGACCGTAGAGGAGCGAGTTCCTGTTTTCGATCGTCCGTGTCGTCACGTCGGTTTCAATCGAGCGCTGCTCGGCGTCGGCGATGCGCCGCAAGAGGGGGTCCTCGAGCAGCTCGCGGGCGAGCACGGAGAGATCCCGGGCGCTGGACCCGCTGCCCGGCGCATCAAGGCCGATCGGATTCGCGTAGCTGGTCTGCTCGAGGCCAAGCCTGCGAGCCGTGCGATTCATCAGGGCGACAAACCTGTCGACGCTTCCGGAGACACCCTCGGCGAGGGCGACCGCGCCGTCGTTGGCGCTTGCCATGATCAGCGCGAACAGCAGGTCGCGGACCGATATCCGCTCCCCGGCCTGCAGGCCGAGCAGAGACTCCGGACCGAGGGCCGCGTAGGCGGGCGCGCTGAGGCGCTTGTCGAGAGGCAGCTTCTTCAGCGCCACGTAGGCGGTCATCAGCTTTGTGGCGCTGGCGATCGGCAGCATTTGGCTTGCGTCCTCAGAGGCGAGCTCCGCACCGTCGGAAGCGTCGATCAGGAGCCACGCGTCGGCGTCCAGCTGCGGCGCAGCGCGCGCGGCCGCGGCCGCGCGCACGGACCCCACCAGACTGGCCGAGACCAGGAGACAGCTGAGCCAGACGACGGCCCGCGCCGCCCGGCCTCGCTCGATGCGGCTCAGCCCTTCTCCTCGCACTTGAGGCGAGAGTCCAGATTGACGCAGGCGTCGAGCTGGAGCGCGTTCGGGTCGATGTCTTCGTTGAGGCTGACCAGTTCCTCGACGTCGACGCAGGTCTTGGTGGCGATGTCGGCAAAGACGTCCGCCTCGTCGACCTTGAAGAATCCACGCTCAACGGATTTCTCCGCGGTGGGCTCGCAGATCGCCTCGTCGGTGGTCTCAATGCCGGTCGACTGATCGGCGCCGGAGTCGCCCCCGAGCGAAGTCGTGAAGACGATGCCGACCGCAGCGATCGCGCCGACGACGGCCAGGAGGGCAGCAAGTCGTACGAGTGGATTTGTGCCCCCGCCGGTCATCGTCGGCGGATGCTAGGGGAAACCCGTCGGGTCCTATCGGGTAGGACTAGTGCTCGCAATGCTTCCGGCAAGCGTCCAACACCTCGAGGAGTCCGTCGCTGGCGACGCCAGCGTGCTCGACGTCGGCGGCTGGGCGAAACCCCTGGAGCGAGCCGATTGGGTGATCGACCTGATGCCCTACGAGACGCGTGGCTCCTACGGCCGCAGTGAGCCGGACCGCGAGCGCTTCAGCGCAGAGACCTGGGTCCAGCGAGACCTCTGCGACCGCGAACCGTTCCCCTTTGCGGACGGGCAGTTCGACTTCTGCGTCTGCTCACACACGCTCGAGGACCTGCGCGATCCGGTTTGGGTCTGCGCCGAGATGGCGAGGGTGTCGCGCGCCGGCTACATCGAGGTGCCGTCGCGCCTCGAGGAGCAGGCATTCGGGGTTCAAGGGCCATGGGTCGGCTGGTCACATCATCACTGGCTGATCGACGTGACGGACGGGCAGATCGAATTCATCTTCAAGCCCGGCGTCCTGCAGGGGCGGGCCGACTGCCAGTTCCCAGCCGGGTTTGCCGAGGGGCTGACGGCGCTAGAGCGAGCGCAGACACTCTGGTGGAAAGGGGACTTCTCCTACGGCGAGCGGATCTTCTACGAGCCGGGTGAATTGGATGCGTACCTGAGTGAGTTCGTCGAGCGCCACGGGGGCGCGGGGGGCGGACGAGAATCCAAGCGGCGCTGGGGTCGGTAGCTGGGGGCTACGGGCGGGGAGCCAGAGCCCAAACCTGATCGCGGAGAGCCTGCGCCGCCGCTGCGGGATCCTCAGCACCGGCGATCGAGCGGGATGCGGTGACGATCGCCGCTGCCGGACCCGGGCTGAACGCGGGGCCGAGCGCTTCAGCGCTGCCACCCTGGGCGCCAACACCCGGCAGCAGGAAGATAGCCGCCGGCATAAGTTCTCGCAACCGCGCGAGGTGCTGAGGCTCAGTGGCGCCGACGACCGCCCCCATGCCGCTCAGGCCGGCACTCCCCATCAGCCGAGGCGCGCGCCGCGCCACAAGCTCGGCGAGGCGTTCGTGGACCGGTCCGCTCCCGGTCACGAGATCGAGCACATCGGCGGCACCCGGATTCGAGGTCCTGACCAGCGCGAACACACCTGCTCCGGCCGCGGCCGCCGCGTCGACGAAGACATCGAGGGAGTCCTCGCCGAGCAGCGGGTTGACGGTGATCGCATCGGCACCGAGGCCTGCCACCGGCCCCCACGAGGTCGGGGTTTCGCCAACCAGCGCCTGACCGTAGGCCCTGGCGCTGACCGGGACGTCGCTTCGCTTGCCGTCGGCGATCACGAGCAAACCCGCTTCGCGTGCAGCCGCGACGGTCTGCTCGAGCGCCTCCCAGCCCGGCGCGCCGAGCCGCTCGAAGCAGGCGAGCTGGGGTTTGACCGCCGCGCAGAATGGCCCCGCGGCCTCGATCAGGCGCAGGCAATGGGCCGCGACGGCCGAAGCGGCGGCCGTTCGCGGGTCGTCGGGTTGCCGGTCCGCATCTGTATCGCCGATCAGGGCCGGGTCCGGATCGAGCCCGAGGCAGACCTGGGTACGACGTTCGGCGACGACCCTTGCGAACCGGTCCGCAAAGGCCGACGCCGACACGTGACCGCTAGCCGCCCTTGACGGCGCTCTTCAGTCCGGCGCCGGCCGAGAAGCGCGGCACGCGACCGCCCGGGATTGTGATGCGCTCGCCCGTGCGGGGGTTGACGCCCTGTCGTGGGCCACGTTCGGCGACGGCGAACTTGCCGAAACCGGTGAAGGTGATGTCCTCGCCGGCTGCCATCGCCGACGAGATCCCCTCCAGGACCGCTTCGACGGCGTCTGCCGCCGCCTTCTTGCTTCCGAGCCGCTCATCAGCAGCGAGCCTCTCTACGAACTCCGCCTTGGTCACAAAAATTCCTTCCTCTGGTGGGTCATCTACGCATCTGGCGGCCGCGAATCTAACAGTGGTCAAGGACGGCCTAAGCGTCTTGCTCCGAGGCGGAGGTGGGCCAGCGGCCACCAGGAGGCCGCGCGGGGCCGCCAAACAGCGTCGCCGAATTTCGCTCGAGGGCGCACACTGGGTCACGCAGGTCGAGCGCCTCCACCAAGGGCCTGTTCGTAGAGTTGCTCATAGCGAACGACAAGCTTGGCCCAGCTGAACTTGGCTGCGCGTCTGCGGCAGGCTTGTGCAACCCCGTCGGTCCGGCTGATCTCCAGCGACTCCGCCAGAGCTGTGGTCAGAGCGGCTCGGTCGTCGGGCTCGAACAGGCAACCGAGCCGCGAGTTGTCTACAAGCTCAGCTGGGCCGCCGGCGCGGGCGGCCACAACCGGGGTGCCCGCGGCAAACGACTCGAGCAGGACCAGGCCAAATGCCTCGTCGGGCGCCGGCAGAACGGTTGCCCAGGCTTCGGAGTAGGCGCCCGCCAGCGCCTCCGTCCGGTCGGCATCGATCCACTCGACCCCCTCCCCGCCGCCCGGAGCCGCCTGGCTCATGACTCGATCGCGGACGCTGACGACCCGCAGCCTGACGCCGGGCTTGCGCGAGCGCAGCTCGGCGAAGGCAGCGAACAGCAGCTCGCCGCGCTTTCGCGGGTCGCCGAGGCTGGATGCACAGAGCAGAGTCGGCGCCGGGGACTTGGAGTGAGAGGAGGCGAAGCGATCAAGCAGCACCCCGGGCGGGAGCACGAGCGGGTCGTGCAGCAGGAAGCGGCGAAAGTCGCGGGCGGCAGCCTCGCTCAACACGGTCACTCGCCGCGCGCCCGCAATCGCGGTCTGCAGCATCTGCAGCCGGTAGCGGCGTGACACCAGATACTCCCGTGTGGGGATACCGTTGAACGAGAAGACGTACTCCGGCCCTCCCCAGCGGCGCGCCCGGGCGGCCGCCCAGGCGTCGGCGGGAAAGAGCGTGTGGGCGATGTCGAAGTTCCCGCGGGCAAGGGCTCGAACCACGTTCGGAACGTTGAGGATGTGGTACTCGTAGGCGCGGGTCAGCGGCAGGTCGTCCGGGGGGCGGCGATGGCGCACGACCTCCAGCCCGTCCTCGACGGCGACTGCGGTGCGGCCGAGGTGGCTCGTCAACAACGTCACCTGGTGTCCGCGTGCGGCAAGACTGGCGCCAAGGTCGTGGACCATGCGCTCGGAGCCGCGGCGGACCTCGGGCCAGTACGTCGGGTGGACGAGCGCGATCCGCATCTAGGCCATCGGAACCCTGGCGCGAGCCGCCTGGCGGATCGTCGCGGCAGTCTGGACACTGTCAAGGGCGGCCCTGGCCGGCAGATGGATGGCGTGCCGAGCGGCAGCGCGAGGGCGGCGCACCGACGCGAGGTTGGTGTTCATCAGCAGGTAGGGAACGGCGGCGGCCAACGCCAGCCGCGGGCGTCGCCGCCCCCAGACGACCACTCCCAGGGCTGCAAGCAGGACTCCGAAATGCGAGCGGTTGCGAAAGAAGCCCAGAAAGAGATGACGCCGCTGGGAAGGATGGCGCGCGACCAGCAGCGGCAGCGTTTCCCAGCGTCCGGCCTCGCGCAGGGTCTCGGGCAGCGGCGAACAGAGGACGCCGTGGCGAACCGACGCGGCGGCGGCAAAGCGCCGGCGGGCGCCGGCCGCGAGCGCGCGACGCCCGAGATCGGTGTCCTCGCCACCGAAGGAGAAGCTTTCGTCGAACCCGCCGAGCCGGTCGAGCAGAACCCGGGGGTAGGCCATGTTGCAGGTCTCAAACCACGCGCTTGCCCGAGGCACGTCCTTGCTGCGCGCGAGCCCGAACAGCAGGTGACGCTCGTCGGGATCGACCTCGGTGCGGCCCTGCAGAAACGTGTCGTCCCCGCCTGCCGCCTCCAGCAGGCGCTCGAGCCAGGCGGGGTCGGGGCGGCAGTCGTCGTCGGTGAAGGCGATCAGGGGCGCTGCGGCGCCGCGCCAACCGAGATTGCGCTTCGCGGTCGGTCCGGCGACGTGGTCGAGCTGCAGAAACCTGACCGTGAGCCCTAGCGGCGCTGCCGCCAGAGGCTCCGCCGCGTCGGCATCGCGGACGACGATGACTTCGAAGCAATCCTTCGCGAGAGTCTGGGCCGCAAGCGCCTCGAGCGCAAAGGCAAGCCTCGTCTCGCGGTCGCGGGTCGGGACCACCACCGATATCAGGAGGCGGGGCATGGTTCGAGCGTATCGACGGGTGACTATCGTGGCCCGCATGAGCGAGCGTCCTGAGGATGGCGGCACTCCCTTGCTTTCCGATCCCGCCGTGCCGGCCGCGGAGTACGACCGTGCCTATTTCCTGGACAGCTGCATGGGCGCCGAGGAATGGCGAGAGTCCGGTGGTGAGCGTGTCGCCGGCGTCTACCCCGGCATGCTCGTGCGAGCCGGCCTGGAGCCGGGAATGAAGCTGCTCGACGTCGGCGCCGGGCGCGGGGAACTGGTCCGCGTGGCGGTCGAGTCCGGCGCGGCGGAGGCGATCGGCATCGACTACTCGGCGGACGCCGTCGAGATGGCCGGCGAGACGCTGACGGCTCACCGCGATGACCCACGCATTCGCGTGATCCAGGGCGATGCCCGGCAACTTCCATTCGAAGACGACAGCTTCGACCTCGTGACGATGCTGGACGTCGTCGAACACCTCGCGCCGGCCGAGCTCGCGATGGCGCTTGCCCAGGCTCGAAGGGTGCTGCGACCGGGCGGACATCTGTTTATCCACACCGCCCCCAACCGGCTTGTCTACGACGTCACCTACAGACTTCAGCGCTTCTCGCGACCCGGGCGCCTGAGACGCTGGCCGGCGCAGCCTCGCAACGACTACGAGCTGCGGATGCACGTCAACGAACAACGACTGGGATCGCTGCGACGGACGCTGCGCCGCGCCGGGTTCGTTGGCGTCGACGTCGAACTCGGCGTCTGGGTGCACACGAGGTTCGTACCGGAGCCGCGCTACGAACGCCTCTATCGCGGACTCGCTCGCCTTCCCTGGCTGAGACGATTCGGGGTTGTCGAGCTCTACGGTCGCGGCCGCAAGGCGCAGCCGTGAGTGGTTCCAGCGGTGGCCCCCCCGCGATCAGCGTCGTCGTCTCGACGCGCGACCGGGCGGACCGGCTGTCCGCGCTGCTGCTTTCGCTCGCCGAGCAGACCATGGAACCCGACGGCTTCGAGGTGGTCGTGGTCGACAACGGCTCGATTGATTCGACACCCCAGCTGCTCGAGGATTCAGCGCAAGGCCTGCCGTACTCGCTGCGGGTGCTGCGGCGACCGCGCGGTGAAGGTCCGGCGCCCGCTCGCAACGAAGGCGTCGAGGCCGCCCGCGCACCACTGATCGCCTTTACCGACGACGACTGCGTAGCCACTCCCGAGTGGCTGGCGGCCGGAACCGCCGCGCTCGCCGATGCGGACCTCGTGCAGGGATCGGTCAGGCCCGACCCCGGTGTCGTGCCTGGACCCCACGACCGCAGCGTTTGGGTCGACCGCGAATCGGGGCTCTACGAGACGGCGAATCTCTTCGCTCGCCGCGAGACGATCGAACGGGCGGGCGGATTCGAGCCGCTCTTTCCCGCAGAGGTGGATCACGTCATCGGAGAGGACGTCTGGTTCGGCTGGCGGGCGCGGCGAGCCGGCGCCCGCACCGCGTTCTGCGACGAGGCACGGGTTCACCACGCGGTGATTCCGCGCGCGGCGGCGGAGGCGATCGCCGAGCGGCGGCGGCTGCGCCATTTCCCCGCACTCGCGAAGCAGGTACCCGAGCTGCGTGTGAGCACGTTCTTCGCGCGCGTCTTTCTCAGCCGTCGCAGCGCCGAGTTCGACCTGGCGCTGGTCAGTGCGCTTGCGGCCAAGCGATGGATTTCGATCTGGCCGCTGCTGGGAGCGCTGCCGTACCTGGCGACCATCGCCTCGAGGACGGCGAGGCGAGGCCATGCCGCCCCGTCGGTCGTGGCCGCCGAGGCGGCTGCGGACCTCGTGGGCTTCGGATCGCTCGTCGAGGGCTCGGTTCGGGCCCGGTCCCTGCTGCTCTAGGTTCGGCCGGTGAACGCGAGCCTCCCAGTCCAGGTTGATCCGGCGGCCGAGCAGGCAGAGCTCGAGGCCTACCTCGGAGAGGACTTCGAGCTCTCGAAGCTGCAGCGCTACGACGAGACCCTGCAGGCAGAGTTCGCCGAGATCGGCGACGAGGCGGCGCTCTACCGCAGCTCGCGCGCGTACCTGTACAACCTGACCGCTTTCGCGATGACCCTGACGAAGCTGCCCTACCTGCAGGATCTCGCCGCTGCGGTGGCCGCTCCCGCCCGGCTGTTGGACTACGGCTGCGGAATCGGCTCCGACGGCCTGGCGCTGATCGATGCGAACTACGAAGTCGCCTTCGCGGATTTCGCAAACCCGAGCGTCGATTACCTGCGCTGGAGACTCGAGCGCAGAGGCCGCCAAGCCGAGATCTACGACCTCGATCGAGACGAGATCCCGCCCGGCTACGACGCCGCCTACGCCTTCGACGTGATCGAGCACGTCGACGACCCGGTGGACTTTCTGGGGCGGATGGAGGCCGCAGCGCGAATCGTCGTCGTCAATCTGCTCGAGCCGGTAGAGGGCGAAACCGAGCTGCACCGCGAGCTGCCCGTTCAGGCGCTGGTGGAAAGGGCAGAGGCGAAACGGCTACTGCGCCACGAGGTGTACCACGGGCGCTCACACTTGCTGGTGTACGAGGCGTAGGCGGCGCAGGGCGCTTCGACGCGGGCGGCCAGCGGCGCCCCGCCACGCCCTACTGCGCCACCCTCGCCACTACAACCGCATGCGGATCACCGCGCCGGTGCAGTGCCCGCGCCTCGCGGAAGGCCTTTTTGCGGAGGGCCCGAGCCGGGATGCGAGGAGCCGGCTGGCCGGCCCCCACCGGCATGTTCACTCGCTCCGGGCCGCGCACGATCTCGAATCCGGCGGCCTCGACCAGACGCGCAAGGGCCGCCTCGTTCGGCTTCCACCACCAGGGGCGGCCGACGCCGTCGAGCGTCGCCACCGGACGGCGAGCGAACCGGGACATCGATGTGTCGATCGCGTCGAGGACCATCAGCTCGCCGGCGCAGACGCTCCGCACCCGCTCGAGCGCGCCGACCGGATCGCGGAGGTGCAGCAACAGGCTGCCGAGATAGACGAAGTCGAATCGCCCAACCCGCTCGGGATCGAGGTCGTAGACGCTGAGCTCGCGGCGATCGACCTTGGAGCCGAGCGCTTCGCGCGCGACCACGAACCCCTCCCCCCCGCGCTTGCGCCGGTTGAGCGTGTCGCTGGTCGCCTCCTGGCTGCCGGCCGGCCAGTCCCAGCCGGAGGGGTCGAGCACATCGACAGCGATGACCTCGGCCGCCCCGCGGCGCTCCATCTCGAACGCCCAGAAGCCGTCGAAGGTGCCGATGTCGAGGCAGCGCTTGCCCTCCAGCGAAGTGGGAAAGGAGATCCGTGCCGGCACCTCTGTGGTGTCGAACCAGCCCGGCGTCAACAGGCCCGGGGCAAGCTCGAGTGTGTGGTACCAGTCGAGCCCGGCGACTCGCTTGCGCAGGGCTTCGGGCGCGCTCACGTCGCCGGCGCCGGCTCAGGCGCGGAGCCGCGGCGCAGATAGCCACGGATCTCGGCCAGCAGTGAGCGCTCGAAGAACATCGTCGCTGCAACCGTAACGACGAGGTAGAGCGCGAGCTCGCCGAGCGCCAAGCCGAGCGTCCGCTCAGCGTCCACGAGCAAGCGGAGCCCGAGCACGATCGCGACCGGCGGCAGACTCGGGGCGATCGCCCGGAGCACGTGCCTGGCGAGTGAGAAGCCGACGAACATGCGACGCATGAAATGCGCCCGCACCGCCAGCTCGACCAGCAGCACCACCGCCATCCCGATCGCGTAGCCCTCGAGCCCGATCACGAACATCAGCGGCACGGTGACCGCGAAGAACGTCACCATCGCCAGCACCGCGTTGATCGCCATCGGCTTGGTCTCACCGCGGGCGTTCACGAACACCGACCAGTTGAAGGCGATCTGGCGGAAACCCAGGATCAGCCCGAAGGACTGAAGCAGGAACGTGATCCCCTCCTCCTCCCAGGTCGAGCCGAGCACGAACTCGACGAGATCGGGAGCGAAAAGCGCCATCGCGATCCCGAAGGGAAGCCCCCACATCAGGGCCAGCCTGTTCGATTTGACGAACACCTCGAACAGCACGGAGGTCCGGTCCCTGACGGCAACCACGGCCGGGTAGATGGTGATCCGGATCACCTGGTCGACACGATCGGCGAACATCGAGAAGGTCGCGGCGAGCCCGATCGCGCCGACTCCGGCCAGCCCGACCGTGTAGTTGCCGACCAGCACGGCTCCCTGCACGATCGCGAGCGCACTCGCCCCGCTGACGAAGAGGGGCCACGAAAAGCCGAAGTAGTCGCGAAAAGTTTCGCGATCCCAGCGCAGCCGGATCGGATACGGGCAGGTGGCGATCGCCGCGATCGCGCCGCAGGCGGTGCCGGCCACCGAGCCGATCACCAGCGCCCAGTAGTCGAACCCGGCCGCCGCCAGCGAGATCGTGATCACGACCGAGACGACGGGGTCGATCGCCTCGAGGGTGCGCTGGCGCACGAATCGCATCTGCCGGTAGGCGATCCAGATCGGAGTGTGCAGCGCCGACCCGAGCAGCGACAACGAGAGCACATAGCCGGGGAGCAGGATCTCGGTGTTGTCGTAGGCGAGCGCGTAGAACGGCAACGCCACCAGGACGACGACGTAGAAACAGAGGGTGTAGAACAGCTCGATGGTGAACGCCTTCTGGAAGGCCGCCTCCTGGTCGGATTCGGACTGCTGCACGTATTTGTCGCCGACTCCGACCTGCTTCAGCCAGGCGAGAGTCATCAGGGTCGTCAGCAGCAACCCCCAGATCCCAAACTCGGAAGCCGTCAGGAAGGCGGCGACCGCGACCCGCTTCAGCAGCCCGAGCGAGGCCAGGCCTATCTGGAAGGCGGAGTTGATGACTGCGCCTCTGGCGGTGTGCCCACGCAGCGTGCGGCCCTCGAGGTCGAAGCGGCCCTCGAAGAGCTCAGTTCCCTCGAGGGGTTCTTCGAGCGCGTCGGCCGCCAGCGCTGCGACCGGCACCATCTCTGGCCGGCCGGCCCGCTCGCTCTTCGGTACGCCGTTATCGGGGGCCGCGCCTGATCCCATCTGGGTGCCGCGGGCGACGGTAGCATCGCCTCGATGGTTGATTGACGGCAGTCCCACTCCATGAGCCGCGCCGACAGCCCCCTCAAGAACAGGATGCTCTTCTGCTTCGGCTCGCGCCGCAGCGGCACTTACCTGCTGGAGCGGCTTCTGAATACGCACCCCGCCGTTGCCGCGGTGCCTTCGGAAACCCACCTGATCTCGCACGGCATCGCGCCGCTGCTCGAGCGCTTCCACCACGGCGTGCGATCGGCTCCTCGTGTCGGCGTCGTCTACGGCGATCGCGCTCGCCTGCTCGATGCGGCCCGCGACTTCTGCGACACCGCCTTTGGGGAGTTTGATTCCGACGGGGCACGGCTGTTGATGGAGCGAACGCCCCTCCACGCCGAGCACGGCGCCCTTGTGGGCGAGCTCTACCCGGACGCGCAGTTCGTCCACATAATCCGCGACGGTCGCGATGTGGCGGCTTCGCTGGTCGCCCAGCGCTGGGGTCCGAACACGATCGCCGAGGCGGCGGCCGAGTGGGAGCGCGCGGTGCTGGGTGCGCGTCAACTGGCAGATCTGTCCGGATACCGCGAAGTCCGCTATGAGGCGCTGATTGCCGAGCCCGAGGAGCAGTTGGCCGCCCTCTTCGGGAGCCTGGGCCTCGACGACAGCGCCGAGGCGGTAGCTGCCGCGGCGAAACAGCTCGAACGCCCGCTGAACGTCGGCCCCTCCGCGCAGATCGGATCGCAGAAGTGGCGACAGACGCTTTCCGACGCCGACCTGCGCGCATTCGACGTGGTCGCCGGGAACCTGCTGCGGGAGCTCGGCTTCCCGGACTCAGGCGCGGCAGGGGACGGCGGGCGCTCGCGAATTCGTGCGGCCACAAAGCGCGCCGGATCCATGCTCGGCGCAGGCCGCCGCGAGGGTCGGGACGGCGAAGCCGAGCGCGGCGACCATCGCTTCAGCGATCCCCACGACACAATCAACGGGCTGCTCGAGGCTCGGCGCAGGGGCGCCTGCGAGGAGATCGAGGAACTGCTCAGCGACGACGTCCGAGTCCGCGTCGTCATGGCCAACGGCGGCGGAGACGCCAGCGGACCGGAGGGGGTGCGGCTGCTGGCCCAAACGCTGGCGGGCGACGCCGCTCTGAGCGCGAGCGCGCAACCCGAGGAGTTGCTGCTCTCGGGGGCGCCGACCGCCACCGTCTGCCTCAGCGTCGTGCTTGAGGATGGTCGCACCGCCGCACGGGTAATTTCAGTCACAACGCTTCGCGGCCTCGGTGAGGCGGTCCTGTACGTTGCCCTCGATGAGTAGCGACACGCCGCGGTTGAGCGTCGTGATTCCGACGCTCGGCCGCCCAGGGAAGCTCGAGCGCGTGCTCGACAGACTTGCCGCGCAGACGGTCGCGCCGGACGACTTCGAAGTTCTCGTCGTCGCTGACCCCGACGAGCCTCGCCCGGACGCCGTCGCGGCGACGATCGCGGCCCACAGTCAGCAGGTCAGCCACCTGACCCGCGAGGTCCATGGGGTCTCCGCGGCCCGCAACCTCGGCTGGCAGCGCTCCAAGGCGCCGCTGGTCCTGTTTCTCGACGACGACGTCCTCCCGGCCACCGACTTGCTCGAGCAGCATCTGATCTGGCATCGCGAGCACCCGAGCGAGGAGATCGGGGTGCTCGGCCGGGTCGTCTGGGCGCGTGAGCTGCGGGTCACCCCATTCATGCGCTGGCTCGAGCGCGGGATTCAGTTCGACTACGGCCGGATCGCCGGCGAGGAGGCCGGCTGGGGCCGCTTTTATACCGCCAACGCCTCGCTCAAGAGGTCGCTGATCGCCCGCGTCGGCGGCTTCGACCAGGCGCGTTTCCCGTTTGGGTACGAGGACGTCGACCTCGGCTACCGGCTCAGCCACCTCGGCTTTCGGCTGCTCTACAACCCGCTCGCGGTGGGCGAGCACCTACACACGATGGACCTCGACAGCTGGCGCCGCAAGATCGCGGGGATCGCCGTCGCCGAGCGTGAGTTCTGCCTACTGCACCCGGCCGTTCCGCCGTATTTCCGCAAGCTCTTCAGCGAAGCGCTCGACGCCCCGCCCGCACGCGGCCGCGGAGCACTCCTGACCCGCTACGTGCCCCAGGCGACGCCGCTGCTCGGTGCGCGCGCATGGAGCGCGGCCGACCTCTACTGGCGCCAGCAGCTGGCGCCGCACTTCCTCGCGGCCTGGGACGAGGCCGATGTCCGCGACCGCGCCGGCGAGGGCCGCGGCCGGCGAACTCACCTGGCCGCGGTCCCCTCCCCCCCGGAGGGGCGACGCTCGAGCTCGGGCGGCTCTCCGCCCGGCGGCCCGAAGTAATCGACGATCCTCACCGGCACGCCGACGGCCACCGTGAAAGGCGGAACCGGACGGTTGACGACGGTGTTCGCGCCGACGAAACAGCGAGTGCCCAGGTCGCTGACGATCGTGCACTTGGTCGTCACCACGGCGCCGTCGGCAATCCGGATCGGCTCGAAGTCATACCCCTGGGCAAGCATCGGCAGCTCGATGTCCCGGAAGCGGTGGTTGCCGTCGAAGATCGAGGTCGACTGACCGAACATGCACTGCTCGCCGATCTCGATCGATGTCGAACACTGGATCAGCACATTGTTCGTGAACACCGAACCGGCTCCGATCGAGACCCGCCCTCCGGGAGCGATCTCAGCGTGGAAGCCACGCCGGAACTCGACCCCGGGGCCGACTTCGAAGACGCCCTCGCCAGGCATGTGCAGGCTGAACCCGGGCCCGAAGTAGATCGGCCCGTCGAAGCGCAGATCGGCGTGCCCGTTACGCAGCAGCGTCCACTGCCGCCGCAACCAGGAGCCGGCTTTGGGCGCCCAGACATAGGTGATCCGGCGCGGGATCCTGAGCACCCGGCGCCGGGCAGCCGGCGGCGCGGGGGCCGAGCCGTTTACGGAGGGTGCGTTCACGCGGCCGGTCCGATGGCGTGGAAGACGGCGTGCGGCACGCCGCCCCTGCGTTCCCGGAATCCCATCTTGAAGCGCCCGTGCAACTGCGGCTGCTCGAAGCCGGCGCATGCGATCATCGCCAGCCAGGCGGGCACGGTGGGCCGCCACCAGGTCATCCAGGGGCTGTCGCCGGTGAACCGGGCCCAGTTGCCACGCTGAAAGGGGAGCGAACGCGCGTATTCCTCGGCGAGCACCAGCCGTCCGCCGCAGAGCGCGGCCATGCGCTCCAGCGCCAGCATCGGGTCGCGCAGGTGGATCAGCACGGAACCACAGAAGACCAGGTCGAAACGGCCGCCGAGCGCCTCCGGGGTGGCCTCGTAGATCGAGACGCCGACTCGGCGCGCTTGCATCCCGAGGGCTTCGCGGGCGAGTTCGAATCCCTCACCGCGGCGACCGTCGGCGGACGGGCGCAGCCGCGGCGGCCAGTCGAGCCGCTGGATCGAGTCGAGGTCGACGGCCGTCACCTGCGCCCCACGTCGCTCCATCTCGAAGGCCCAGAAGCCCTCGAAGGTGCCGACATCGAGCACCCGCAGGCCATCGAGGCGCTCGGGCAGACCGTAGTTGCCGACGTAGGGCCGGAGATCGAAGATCCCGGGAGTGAGGACGCCGGGGGCGAGCTCCTGGGAGTGGTACCACTCGATATCCGCCAATCGCGCGCGCAAGCGAGCGGCCGTGTCGGCGTGCGCGGGAGCGCTTGCGACCTCCGTAGACACGCCCTGAAGCTAGCGCAGAGGGTTCGACTACGGCGACGGCTTCGTGTCGCGCCGGCGCCAGGCTGTCGCCAGTCCGCTGATGTGCGCGCGCACGAACAGGCTCAGCTGGACGCGCCGCGCCCCCCAGCGCGCGGGTCGAGCGGCGGCCAGCGGCCAGACGGCCAGCCAGCGAAGGGCGGTCCCGCCGAGATTGACGAGCGCATAGACGAGCGCCGTCGCGCGCCCGCGTCGCTGACAGATCCACTCGCTCGTAGCCACCGTGTGGCGGACGATGCGCTCGGCGCCGAAAGCCTGCAGGGCGGCCGCCGAGACGGCGTGATCAACCACCGCCTGCGGTGCGTAGATGGTCGAGAACCCTGCCTGCGACAGCCGCCAGGCGAGATCCAGGTCCTCGGCGTACATCCACTGCTCGGGGTCAAAGCCGCCGATCAGGTCGAACGCCGAACGGCGAACGACCAGGAAGGCGCCGTGCGCCCATGGAACCGGGCGCGAGCGCTCAGGATCCCAGCGTCCCTCGAGCAGCAGTCGCTCGCCGGCGGCAGGGAACGCGTGGCCGATCCCGAGATTGAAGGCAACCGCGAGCCCGGGCGAGGGAAAGCGGTGCACCGAGTGCTGCGTTGAACCGTCCGTGAGGCGCAGGCGCGGAGCCACGGAACCAACAGTCGGATCGGCCTCGGCGACCTCAACCAGCGCCACGAGTGCGCCCGCCGCCAGTTCGATGTCCGCGTTGGCCGGCGCGATCCACGCGGTCTCGGTGCGGGCGGCGACCAGATTGACTGCGGCCCCGAAGCCGAGGTTTTCGGCGGACCGAATCAGCGAGACCCAGGCGAAATCGGCGGCGACCATCTCGGCGGACCCGTCGGTCGAGCCATTGTCGACAACCCAAACTTCGGCTCGGCCGCCGGCATGGTCGGGCTCCAGCGAACGCAGGCAGGCGCGCAGCAGCTCCCGGGTGTTCCAGGAGACAACCGCCACCGCTACCTGAGGCGATTTCGCCGGGTTCACCGACCCAGGGCCTCCACCTCAGCGACGACGCCTTCGCAAAAGGCGTCGAGCCCGTGGCGGGCCGCCGTCTGCAACCCACCCTGACGCAGGCGCGCGCGCAACTCCGGGTCGGCCGCCAGGCGCGACACCGCCTCGGCCAGCGCCGCCGGATCCTCGGACGGCGCGAACACCAGGCAGTTCTCACCATCGGCGAGGTACTCACGCGAACCCCCCCTGGCGGTCGCCACGACCGGTCGCCCGACCGCCATCGCCTCGAGCGGCACCAGGCCCCACGGCTCCTCCCAGTTGACAGGGAAGACGACCACATCCGATTCCGCGTAGGCGCCGTGGACCGCTTCGCGCTCGCTCGCCCTGAACTCAACGCGGCCGTCGAGCCGAAGTTCAGCTGCGAGCCGCCGCAGGGTCGCCAGGTAATCCCCGTCGCCGTGACCATCCACCACGAGCCTCGCCTGCTCGGGCAGATCCGCCAGCGCCCGGATCGCAGTCTCGATCCCTTTTCTGGGGTCGAGGCGGCCGATGTAAAGGAGGCGCCAATTCCACGGCGCCTGCGCAGCAAGCCGGAAGCGATCGAGCTCGATTCCCGCGTGGAGCACCCCGGCGTCGGGCAGCCGCACACCCGTGTCGGCCGCTCGGTCCCGCGCCGACTCGCTGATGAACAGCCAACGCGCCGCCCGGCCTGGGTCAAACTCGAGCGGAGCTCCGGTCAACCGCTGGGCGGCGGCGGCCAGGGGGCCGAGCCGGCCGGCCATGGTCAGATACTGGTCGACCTCGGGTCCGTAGAGCATCCAATCGTCGTGCACGAAACCCACCGCGGGCAGATTGAGCCGTCGCGCCAGCTCGATCAGCGAAAGCGGCATTCCGCCCATCGCCCACCAGCAGACCGCATCGGAGCAGTGCTCACGCAGCTGGCGCTCGAAAACGCCGGCGTCGTAGCGAGCGAGAGCCAGCCGGGCCAGCGGGGAGAGGCGTGGGAACTCGTGGTCTCGCCAATACCAGCGAAGCTCGCGGTGAACGTCGGGGTCCTCGGGAATGGAGGCATCCGGGTCCGCCCGCCGGTGATCGGTCGTCAGAATCCGCACCGAGTGACCGCGATCCCGAAGAGCCCAGGCGCCGGCGCGCCACATCAACTCGTACCCGCCGAGGTGGTGGGGTGGGTACATGTTCCCCACGCAGAGCACGCGCACCGGGCCGAGGTTAGCCTGAGGCTGATGGCGATTTGACGGCGATGCCTGAAATCAGCGTCGTCGTCTCGACACGGGATCGTGAGCAGCGATTGCGAGCGCTGCTCGGCGCGCTCTCACGACAGACCCTCGCGACGGACCGCTTCGAGGTGATCGTCGTCGACAACGGCTCCAGGGATGGAACTGCCGGCGCCCTGGACGCGTTCGCACGGAAGAGCCCCTACCCGCTCAAGGTCGTGCGGCGCAGTCGCGGGGATGGCCCTGCCCCAGCCCGCAACGAGGGCTGGCGCGCCGCCAGGGCGCCGCTCGTGGCATTCACGGACGACGACTGCGAACCGTCTCCCGGCTGGCTGGCGGAAGGGCTAGCCGCAGCCGCGGCCAATCCGGGCGCGGTGATTCAGGGGCGCACCGAGCCAATCGCCTCAGAGCTGGCCACGGCCGGGCCCTACTCGCGCACCCAGCTGGTTACCGAAGCCGGCCCCCATTTTCAGACCTGCAACATCCTCTACCCGCGCGAACTCCTGGAAGGGCTGGGCGGCTTCGATCAGCGCTTCCGTGAGCCCGCCGGAGAGGACACGGATCTCGCCTGGAGGGCGATCGGCTCCGGGGCGACGGTGCGATTCGCGCCGGAGGCCCTGGTTCACCACGCGGTCGAAGACCTCGGGCCGCTGGGCCTGCTTCGTGTGGCAAGCCGCTGGTCTGACCTGATCTACGTGCTTGGTGCTCATCCCGAGTACCGGCGCCAGACGCGCTGGCGGCGAATCTTCTGGAAGCAGTCACACGCGTTGCTGGCCCAGGCGCTGCTGGGGCTGGCACTGACGAGGCGTTCACGTTTGGCGGCGCTGCTCGCCCTCCCCTACGTGCTGCACCTGCTGCGCCGCTGCCGCTCCGCCAACGCAACCGCGGCCCACGCTCCCTACTACGCACTCCACGACCTTGTCGAAGCGTACGCTGTGATCCGAGGCGCCGCCCGGCACCGTGTCCTGGTCCTCTGACGCCTACCGGAAGGTTTCAAGGAGGTTCGAGAGCTTGGCGCATTCAATGGCCAGGTTGGCTCGCTGCGTGACCGCCTGGCGGCCCAGCCTGCCCATTTCGGTGCGCTTGGCCAGCGGCAGGGCCAGCAGTTCGGCGAGCGCCTCGGCGAGGGCTTCGGGGTCGCCGGGCGCGACCAGGCGGCCCCAGCCGGACTCGATGATCTCCGGCAGGCCCACCTCATCGCTGGCGACCACCGGGACCTCCATCGCCAAAGCCTCCTTGACGACGACCGGCATCGAGTCGCGATCGCCGTTCGAGGCGATCACGCAGGGCATGCAAAAGACCTCGGCGTGTTCGAGGAGCCCGCGCACCGCGACCGGCTCCAGCGAGCCGAGCAGCTCGACCCGTCCGTCCAGGTCCGAGCGCCGGATCTGCCCCTCCAGCTCCTCGCGAAGTGGTCCGTCGCCGGCGATCCGCACAGGGCCAGTCTCCACACCCCTTCGCGCCAGCAAAGCCAGCGACTCGATCAGGTGCTCAAAGCCCTTCTTCTCGACGAGGCGGCCGACCGCGAGGATGCCGCCGCCTGCGGCATGCGGCGCGCTGCGCCGCCAGCGATCGACGTCGACGCCGAGGACGATCTCGTGGATCCGGCCCTGGGTGGCCGATCCGACCAGACCACGCAGGTGCGAAACCGTGTAGCGGCAGTCCGCCGCCGTGAAGGAGGCCGCCTCCAGCTTCTCGCGCAGGGCTCGCGGGCGAGCGTAAATCTCATGGGCGTGAGCGGCGACGCTGACCGGTACCCCGACGATCGACCCGGCCCGGATCGCGTTGACGGCGGCCATCAGCGCAAAGTGCACGTGGACCCTCTGCTCGCCGCACGCATCCAGCCGCCGGGCGAACGGAGCCAGCGCCCGAAGCGGCATCCGCTCGTCCGCCGAGAAACGCCGGCGCAGGGTGAGATCTCGTACGCAACCGAGCGGATGACGACTTGCCAGCCAGACGAGGTCGCGAATCCGCTGTGCCGTGCCCTCGTCCTCGAGGAAGTTGACCGCGAGCCCGCGCACGCCCCCGACAAGTGGCCGGTCGGGGCGTGCGATCGCCTCGACGCGAAGGCGCCACCCCGCGTCCGCAAGCGCCCTCACGTCCGCCATCACGAACGTCTCCGAGAGCGCCGGGAAATAGTCGGTGGCGATCACGACCGACTTCGACCCGCCCTCAGCCCGGCCGTGCCGCGCCTCGGCCGCGGGCTCGCGAGCCGCGGCGTTGCCACGCCACCAGCCGCGGGCGCTGGCCACGACCGCGTATCCGTCGATGAACTTCATCGCCGAGCGTTCGAAACGCAGGGTCGCGGCGTAGAAGGCGATGCCGGCGAGGCTGACCGCGAGGCTTGGCAGCAGCGGCAACCTCGGAACACTGCCCGGCCTGCGGCGCTGCTGCCATGCGTTACCGGCTCCGTAGCGCGCCATCTGGCGGCCCACGCCTCGCAGCGTTGTGCGATGCAGGTGCCGCACGAGCGCCGCCGGCCGCCCTTGCAGCATCCAGCCGCGATCCTGAAGCCTCCAGCAGAACTCGATGTCCGCTCCCGAGCGAACGCCCTCCTGAAAGCCGCCCACCGCCTCCCATGCATCGCGGCGCACGAGCAGGTTGGCCGTGGCCGCCCCGCTCGGGCCCGGCCCGCCGGCGAGGCCTTCCTGGTCGATCAGCCGCCGTGACGCCGCCCACCGTGGCAGCAACCCGGGCTGATCGGCGGCCGTGATGCCGCCGGCCAGCGCCCCGGCCAGCTCGTCCACGGGATCGGTGAAGTAGTCGTCGAGGAGGCTTGGCCGCGGCCGACAGTCTGCGTCGATGAACAGCAGCCATTCCGCCGCGCTGGCCTGCACCCCGACGTTGCGGGCGTAATACGACGATTGCTCACGGGCATCCTCGATCACGCGGATGCGGGAATCAGCCGCCGCCTCAGCGAGCACAGGGGTCGCGGAATTGTCGACAGCCACCAGGTCGTCGCCGGGGCGCAGTTCCAGCGCCTGCAGGGCGACAACCAGCGCCTCGGCCGCCTCTCGCGAACCCGCGAACGGAACCACGACTGCGACTGGCGGCCGCTCCGGGACCGCCGGTTGCGGCGATTCGGCTCCGCGGTCGGGCATGATCAGGCGAGACTGTAGATGGAAGCCCCCGTCGTTCCGGATCCCGAGCTCACCGTCGTCATCCCGACCCGGGACCGGCGCGAGTTGCTGCTGGCGACGCTCGAGGCCCTGGCCGGCCAGATCGGCGAAGCGGCGGTGGAGATTCTGGTAGTCGATGACGGGTCGAAAGACGGCACGGGACCAGGCGCCGCCCGATGGGCCCGGGACGCCGGTGTGACGCTGCGCGTTCTCAGCGGCTCAGCAACCGGTCCGGCCGGAGCTCGGAACCTGGCGCTTGCCCAAGCGCGGGGCGGTTGCTGCCTGTTCTTGGACGACGATGTGCGTCCGGCCGCCGGCATGCTCGATCGGCATCTGGAGTTCCACCGACAGCACCAGGAGGGAACCGCAGGTCTGCTCGGGAGGGTGACCCCGGCCCCGGAGCACGACTCCGAGCTGGCGCGCTGGGCACACGAGGGGGGCGCGCTGTTCGCCTACCGATCCCTGCGCCCGGATCAGCCGGTTCCCGCAGCCAGCGTCTGGAGCGCCCAGGTTTCAATAAAGGCTGAGCTTCTCCGCGAGGCGGGCGGCTTCGACGAGGGCCTGCGCTTCTTCGAAGACGTCGAGCTGGCGAATCGCCTGATCGACGCCGGAGCCCACTTCAGCTACGACCCCGAGTCCGTCGGCGAGCACCAGCAGGAGATCACGCTCGAGGGGCTGATGGCACGGGCGCGCGAGTCGGCCGCGTACTTTCGCGCGCTGGCGGAGCGGGTGCCCGGAACGCCGCTGCCGCGCCGGCCGGGGACGCGGCACCGGGTCAAGGCGGGGGTCTTGACGGCGTTCTTCGCTGCCGGAGTGCGGCCCGGGTGGGTGCGGCGCGCCACCTGGCGATTTCTCGTTGACGAAGCGCAGCGCGAGGCGCTCTACGGCAGCATCGAGGGTGGGCTTGCGGTGGGGTCCTCTCTCGAGCGGCTTGCGGCCAAAACCGGGTCCTGAGCAAAGCGGGGAGCGTCACCGGCGCGCCTTGGGGCCCTCACCCCCCAACGTCAACCTCAGCACCCCCAAACACGCCCGCGCCTTCTGCGGGTCGTAGAACGCATATGCAACGGCACGCACAGCCGCCAGAGCCGCCGCCGCCGCCCGCAGCGCGAAGCGTGCCGGCAGCGCGTGATGCTTGTCGAAGTAGCGGAAGAGGCTTGGGTACCAGGCCTCGATCGACTCCGGACGGCCCCAAGCGTCGAAGCTGGCGCCGCCGACGTGCTCGAACGTCGCCTCGCTGACGTAGGCGACGCGGCCCATCTCACTGAGGCGCTTGACGAGGTCGACGTCCTCGTACCAGTAGAAGAATCCGTCGTCGAATCCGCCGGCCGCATCGAAGTCACGGCGCCGAATCGCCAGGCAGGAGCCCGGCGGCTGTTGCACGTCCTGCGTCCGCGAGTAGTCGAGGTCGAGCATCAGGTAGCGACGCGAAACGGGGTTCCCGGGCCAGCGCCGTTCCAGTCCCAGCATCTGGAAGACCTGCGCGCTGAGGCGTGGAAAGGCACGGACCACGTGCCCGATCTGGACACGCTCGCTGCCGGGATCAACGAGCCGCGCGCCCGCCACGACGTGGTTTGGGTGAGCCTCGAGGAACTCCGCCAAGGTCGCGATCGAGCCCGGCCGCGCGAACACATCGCTGTTGAGGATCAGCACGAGATCCCCGTCGCCGCCCCGGAGACCCTGATTGCAGGCGCTCCCGTAGCCGGTGTTCCCACGGTTTCGCAGCACGCGAACCCCCGGAAAGCTCTCGGAAAGCGCTTCGGCAGTGCCATCCGTCGAGGCGTTGTCGACGACCGTGCAAGTGACTGCCAAACCTCGCTCCCCGCCAGCGCCAACGATCGACTCGACGCAGCGAAGCGTCAGCTCCCTCGTGTTACGCGTGACTACGACGGCATCGATCTTCATTCGGTCAACTCGGTGGACAGCGCCTCAGCGCACTTCCCGGCCGATCAATGCGCCCGGGTGCTTGCGCCAGTAGCGGACCAGGCTGCGGACGTGCCGGCGACGAGCCGGCGAGGAGGCCAGCGAAGCATCGTGCTCGGAGCTCGCTCTGCCGTATTCGTGGTTCATGCTGACCCACGGGAGGTGCACGACCCGCCAGCCCGCGGCCTTGCAGCGCCGGCAGAAATCCGCATCCTCCATGTAGAGGAAGAACCCCGGGTCAAACCCTCCGAGCTCGTCGAAGGCACGGCGGCGGATCATCATCGCGGCGCCGATGACCCAGTCGACGTCGCCGGTGCCGGGTGACCCCGCCGGAGCGAGATAGCGCTCATAACTGCGCCGGAAGAGCCCGCCGGAGCCGCCGTTTGTGGAAAGGCTCCCGATCATCGCGGCGAGGCTCGCCGGCCGGCGCGCAGACGGCTGCAGCGTCCCGTCGTCGTAGAGCAGCCTCGGTGCGCAGACCGCGATGTTGGGGTCGGCTGACAACTGCCCGGCAAGCTCGGAGATCCCTTCCTCGGTCAACTCCAGGTCGGGGTTCGCGAGCATTACGTCGTGTCCGGGCAACAGCGCAAAGGCGATGTTGACCGCCGCGGAGTAGCCCAGGTTGCGCTGCTCGAACGAAAGGCGGAGCTCCGGATAACGGTCGCGCCAGTCGTTCAGGAACTCGATCGTCCCGTCCGTCGAGCGGTTGTCGACCACCGCGATCGAAGCGCCCATTCGGCGAGCTACCTCGACCTGGCCGGCGAACAAACGGCGCAGATGCGCGAGCGAGTTGTGGGTCACGATCGCGATCGCCGGGGCTGGACCGGCGCCTGCAACTTGGCTGGAATCGGTGGGCAAGGCTCTACAGTTTCCCAATCGCCGGGCCAGCCTGTCCAAGCCGCCCGGCGCCAACCGTGCGGGAATCAGATCACCCCAACAACCAGGACTCGACAGGCGAGGCGGAGGTCGTTAAAGATCTTCGCGCCGCTCGGCTGCGCATTCAGCGCGACGTGGCCGACTGGCGCGGAGAGCTTCGCGAACGCGTCTCGGAGATCGACACACGCCTGGACGAGGCCGGCGTCGGCGGCGATTCCGCCATCGCCACCCTGCCCCCGCTCGAGGCCGAGGACATCCAGTGGACCGATCTGAAGACTTCCGACCGGCCACCTCCTACGCCGCCCGCACCTGATCTGCCCAAACCGCCGCAATCGCCGGCCCGGACCGCGGTTGCCGGTGTCGCCGAACTGCCGCCAGCCAAGCGCCTCCGGGTCCCGACGGCGAGATCGCAGCACACACCGGCCGCAACTCGCCGCCGCGAAACTGCGCCACTCGCTGTCGCGATCTCAGCCGGCACCCTGCTCTCGCTCGTCGCGGCCGCCGCCTACATCTGGCTTGCGGTCAGTGATGCCGGCTTCGATGCGCGCACCTACTCGGCCGCGTCACTCGTTGTCTGGTGGGCAGTGGCCCTCGCCCTGGTCTTGCGCATCTGGCCGCGCCAGGGACTACCGCGCGCAACCGCACTTGGCGGCGTGTTACTGGCCGCGTTTTCGCTGTTCGCGTTGCTCTCAACGATCTGGGCGTCTGACGGCGGCCGCGCCTTTGCCGAGGCCGCGCGCGCGGTGGGGTACCTCGGAGTTTTCGTACTCGGTGCAATCGTCGTTCGCAGCGGAGGTGGTCGCGATCTGCTCGGCGGGCTCGCGATCGGTCTCGTCGGCCTCGCCGCGCTGGCTCTGCTCTCGCGCTTCCAGCCGGGGCTGGTGGGCAGCGAAGCCGAGTTGCAGGCGGTGCTCCCGGAGTCAGCAGGCCGGCTGAGCTACCCAATCGACTACTGGAACGGCCTCGCCGCTGCGATGGCTCTGGCCATCTGCCTGCTGGCCTGGCTGGGAGCCGACGCACGAGGCCGGCTGGCGCGCAGCCTCGCCATCGCCGCCCTGCCGCTCGGTGTGGTGGCGATCTATCTGACCGGCTCGCGCGGAGGCACGGTGGCCGCCGGTGCCGGACTCGCGGCCCTGGTCGCGCTGGCGCCGCAGCGCTGGCGTACGCTCGGTGCGATCCTGCTCGGCTCTCTCGGCGGTGCCGCGCTCGTACTGCTCGCCTCCGGCGAGACGGACCTGGTCCGGGGACTGGACACCGGCGCGGCGCGAGCGGGCGGGGATCGCCTGACAATCGCCGCGATCGCCACGGCCCTGATCCTCGGCCTGATCGCCTGGCGCGCCGACGGCTTCCTCGAGCGCTTCGAGCCTCGGCGCATCGGGGTCCCCGCCCCGCTCGCCGCGGCCGTGATCGTGATCGCGGTGCTGGTGGCCAACGCCGCGATCGAGCCGGGGGAGCAGCTTCAGGAGAGCCGCTCGAACCCCGAAGCCGTCGCAGGCATCGAAACGCTCAACGGAGAGGGCATTCCCGTCAGCACGGCGAGCGGGCGCATCGAGTACTGGGAAAGCGCCGTCGACGCCTTCCGGTCGGATCCGGTCACCGGCCTCGGCGCCGGCGAGTTCGAGACCTGGTGGAGGCAGCACGGCGCCCTCTCCCAGCGCGTTCGCAACGCCCATTCGCTGTTCTTCGAAACCCTCGCCGAGCTCGGCATCGTCGGCGCCGCGCTGATCATCGGCTTCTTCGCGGTCGCCGCGATCGAAGGGCTGCGCCGCGGGCTCGCCACACGTCGCGACGAACCCGGCGGCAACGAGGCAGGGGTCCTGGGCGCCGCGCTCGCGATGCTCATCGCCGGGGCCGTGTCCGCCGCGGGAGAGTGGACTTGGGAGCTGCCCGCCACCTTCGTCCCCGTCGTCCTGGCGGCCGCCCTGCTGACCACCCCTCCGGCAAGCGAGACCGCCGGCGAACGGCGCACCCCCGGCGGCGCCTTTCGCCTCAGCTTCATGCTGGTCCTCTGCGCCGGCGCAATCCTGGCCTCGGGCCTCGTCTACCTCGCCGAGCTCCGGCTCTCCCAAAGCCACTCCGCCGCCGCGGCCGAGGACTATGAAGAGGCCTCCGATCGGGCGCGCGCCGCCTCCGACTTGCAGCCCTGGGACGCTGAGCCGTACGCCCAGCTCGCCCTCCTCGCGCGCGAGGAGGGGGACGATCAACGGGCCCTCGACGATCTCTCCCAGGCGATCGAGCGCTCGCCTGAGGACTGGAGGCTCTGGCTGCTGCGCGCTCAGCTCGACTACTCGCTCGGTGACTACGAGGCCGAGCGAGCGGACCTCGCCAAGGCGCGTGAGCTCGCGCCCCGTGCACCGGCCACGTTGTTTGTCTCTCCGGGACCAAGGACTCCGATCGCGCCTCCGGTAGACCCGGCGCAGGAGTAGCGCGGAGGTGGATTTCAGGCGCCGGGCGTCCGCTACTCTGGGCGGGGAGCTTGGTTTCTGCTCGAGGGCAGGCGAGCGGCAGCGGACGATGTGACCATGCACAAGGCTGGAAGATGAGAGCGACAGGCACCGATTCACGGCTGCGCAGCGCCTGGCGGGTGGCGGGCATTCTGCTCGGCGTCGCCACGGCGATCGCGATCCTCGCCCCTGCGGTTTCGACCGCCCAGTGTCCCGGGTGCGGGGAGTACGTCTACGAGCCCCCGGAAGAGCCCGCGGACGAGCCTGAGGCCCCACCGCCCGTTGCACCAGCGGCGCCGACCTACGTGCCGCCCCCGGTCACGCCGACGACCGTCGTCCCCGTGCCCGTGGAACCGGAGCCGGAGCCAGACCCAGAGAAGCCGGGGAGCATGGTCAAGAATCGCTCCGAGGAGGGCATCGTCCCGATCGCCCTTTCCCCGATCGACCCGGCGAGTGCCGTCAGCGCGGGCAACGGGTCGATCCTGCCCTTGGTTTTGGTCCTCGCTGCCGCCACGGCAATCGGTGTCGGGGTCGGTCTGCGCCGGCGAGCCGAGAGCTGATGCCAAGGCGTCCGGGCTGTTGGAGCCGCTTTGCGGCGCTGCTCGTCACGAGTGTCGCTCTCGCCGGGTGGGGCACCTCAAGCGCCGCAGCCAAGGCGCCGGAAGGGTTCTTCGGCGTCTCCCCCGCGGTGGTCCCCGGCGTGGAGGAGCTCGAGAGGATGCAACGTGCGGGCATCACGACGCTTCGTTTCCCGATGTTCTGGCCGATCCTGCAGGCCGAGCCACGTCAGCGGAGGCCGATGTCGGAGGCGCTCGCATTCGCGCGCTTCGATCCACTCTTCGTCGAAACCGCGAAGCTCGGCATTCGTGTTGTCCCCTTCGTCTACGGAACGCCGGACTTCCTCACCCCGACCTTCACCACACCACCGCTCTCCAGCCCAAAGCTCCGCCGCGAATGGCGGCTGTTGCTTCAGGCCCTGGAAGCTCGCTACGGCGTGGATGGATCCCTCTGGGCGGAGCACCCGGAACTCGAGGCGGCGCCGGTCCGTGCCTGGCAGATCTGGAACGAGCCGAGCTCGGCGAGCTACTGGGACCCGGTATCGAGCTCGCCCGAGGGCTACGCCAAGCTGCTGCGGATCTCGAACAAGGCGCTCAGGGAAGGCGCGGGTGCGCGAGGGATCGTCCGCGATCCGCGCGTAGTCGCGGCCGGGCTGTTCGGCAGCCCCAGCAAGGGAATCGACATGCCGCGCTTCTTGGAGCGCTTCTACGACGTGCCGGGCGTGCGCCATCAATTCGACGTCCTCGCCCTGCACCCGTATGCCCCCGGCTACAAGGGGACGAGGCTGCAGATCGCGATCGGGCGCTCGATCATGCGGGAGGCCGGCGACAGGGAGAAGCCGCTCTGGATCACGGAGATCGGCTGGCCCACCGACGGCAACGCCGGGAACCCGTTCTACAAGACACCCGAACAGCAGGCCAACCTGCTGCGACGCGTGTTCTCGCTGCTGCTCGAAAAGCGCGAGGCCTGGCACATCGGCCGGGCGATCTGGTTTACGTGGCGCGACAACAACATCAATCCCGCCTGCGACCTCTGCCGCTACTCCGGACTGTTCGACGGTGACCTCAATCCCAAGCCGGCCTGGCCAGAGTACGTCGAGATCGCCGGTGGCAGCCTCTAAAAGCGCTGACTGTGGCCGCCGCGCCGCGCTCGCCCTCAGCCTCCTTTGCCTGGCAGCCGTAACCGCCGGGCCCGCGCCTGCTCCCGCCGTGGCCGCTCCGGCGCCGACGGCGCAGCAGCTTGTCGGCATCGTTCCCGCGACCGGCCTCAGCTACCTCGAGTATGCGCGCATGCAGCTCGGCGGGGTCAAGTACCTACGGGTGCCGTTCTTCTGGGAAGACCTGCAGCCGACGCGACACGGCTACGAGTGGGCCAAGCCCGATCAGCTCGCCGCCTACGCGGCGGCGTTCGGAATGCGGCTGAAGCCGTTCGTGATGGGCGTCCCGCCGTGGCTTCAGCGCGCGAGCCGTACTACGGACTACCCCCCGGTCGGCACGGGGGTGTTCAAGCGCTCCTGGGCCAATCTGATGCGGTACCTGATCGGGCGCTACGGCCCCGGCGGTGAACTGTGGCGCCACCTGGCTCGGGCCGCACCGGAGATCAAGCCGCAACCGATCCGCAGCTGGCAGATCTGGAACGAGCCCAACGCACGCACCTACTGGCGGCCGGGGGGCTCGGCCCCTCAGGGCTATGGCGAGTTGCTGAAGTTGTCATCGCGCGTCATCCGCGCCAGCGATCCAGGCGCCGAGGTGATCGCAGCCGGGCTCTTTCTGGCACCACTTGACGGAATGCCGATGCCGCGGTTCATCGGCGAGCTCTACGACGTACCGGGAATCGACGACAGCTTCGACGCGCTCGCCCTGCATCCGTATGCACGCAACACCCTCGGCGTCTTGAACCAGATCCGTGTCGCCCGTCGCCTGATGGCGGAAAACCACGACAACGACATCCCGCTCTGGATCACCGAACTCGGTTGGCCGACTCAGCGCTCGTTTGGACGCGGGTTCTTCGTGAAAAGCGAGGCCGGCCAGAAGCGCCTGCTGACGCGGACGTTCAGCGCGATCATCGCCCACCGCTATCAGTGGCGCATCGGCAGCCTCTTCTGGTACACGTGGCGCGACAACGACCTCTTCACGACCTGCGACCTCTGCCGCTTCTCCGGCCTGTTCCGAGAGGACCTGAGCGCCAAGCCGGCGTGGAGCGCGTTCGTTCGCTTCACCGGCGGTACGGCGCGCGTGCCGCGTGTCTTTGCGGCCGGGCCGCCGCCGGTGTTGCCGTAGGTCTGCCACCGCGGACCTACGCATCGCGCCCCACTGGCGCCCCGGCGCCAGCCAGACCCTGGCTACATCTCGCTCCGGCGCTTCGACCCCGAGGAGGTCGAGCGCTCTCGCCAAAGTGCGCTTTGCGGCCACGCAAAGCACCAGCCGCGCTTCCTCGAGGCCCGGCTCCGGGGCGCCGATCACCTGGCAGTCGCGGTAGAAGGCGTGAAAGTCCGCCGCCGTGGCGGTCGCGTATGCACAGAGCCGATGCGGCGCGCGGCCGGCAGCGGCCGCCTCGACCTCGGCGGGCAGCTCGAGCAGGCGCTTGATCAGGTCGCGCTCCGCCTGCTGCTCGACCGCCGCCCGCGCTGCGGCCTCGCTCGGAACGAGCCCCGCGCCGGACCCGGCCTTGCGAAGAATGCTCGCCAGGCGGGCATGGGCGTACTGGATGTAATAGACCGGATTGTCCTGAGACTGGCGCTTGGCGAGATCGAGATCGAGATCGAGGGTCGAGTCGCTGGAGCGCTGGACGAGGAAGAAGCGGGCCGCGTCGACGCCGACCTCGTCGACGAGCTCGTCGAGAGTCACAAACTCACCCCTGCGCTTCGACATCGAGGCGCGCTCGCCCGCCTCGACCACGTGCATGAACTGAAGCAGCGGCGCGTCGTATCGCTCAGGATCGGCTCCGAGCGCCTCGATCGCGCCGCGGATTCGCGGCACGTAGCCGTGGTGGTCGGCCCCAAGGGGATGAATCAGGTGGTCAGCCCGCCCGAGCTTGTCGCGGTGGTAGGCGATGTCGGTCGCGAAGTAGGTGGGCTCCCCGTCGGCTCGTACGAGCACCCTGTCCTTGTCGTCTCCGAGCTGACTCGTCCTCATCCAGACGGCTCCATCGCTCTCGTAGACGTGCCCCGCGGAGCGCAGCTCCTCGATCGCGGCCGTCATCGCGCCCGACTCGAGCAGATCCCGCTCTGAGGACCAGACGTCGAAATGGACCCGAAAGCGCTCGAGACTGGCTTCGATCCGGGTACGCATCGCCTCGACTGCGAGCCGCTGCAGCGTCTCGAGGTCATCGGGATCGACGCCTTGCGCTTCGAGCTCGTTGGCCAGGTCAGCGACGTAGGCCCCCTCGTAGCCTCCCTCCGGCGCTTCGGTGTCCTTGATGGCCGCCGCGATCGACCCGGCGAAGCGCGACACCTGAGTGCCGCCGTCGTTGAGGTAGTACTCGCGTACGACGCTGTGACCAAGCAGCTCCAGCATGCGCGCGAGCGAGTCACCGAACGCGGCGCCCCGGCCGCTGGCCACCGTCAGGGGTCCGGTGGGGTTCGCCGAGACGAACTCGATCAGAATCGTCTCGAGGTCAGATTCGCCGCCGGCACCGATGCGATCACCGAGCGACACCAGCGAAAAGACGGCTTCCCGGTACCAGCCCTCGGTCATAAAGAAGTTGACGAAGCCGGGGCCCGCGACCTCGACCGAGCGCACGCTTGAACCCAGCCTCACGCCGAGCTCCGCGGCAAGACGCTCCGCCACCTCTCGCGGAGCGGTCGAAAGAACCGGCGCCAGCAGCATCGCCGCGTTCGTCGAGAAGTCACCCAGTTCCGGCTTGGGGGGCCGCTCGAGCGTCGGCCTGCCCTTCAGCTCCAGCTGCGGAGCCAGCTCTGCGACCACGCCGTCGATGGCCTCACGAAGGCGGCCGACGGGGTTGATGATCTCGGTTTCGCCCGTACCCATACTGCGATACTAGATACGCGCGACCCCGATTGAAGCGGACTGAGAGGACTGTGTGGCTGAGCAGGGACCCGAGAGGCAGATCAACATCCACACGTCTCCAGAGGCGATGGCGGGCGTCTACGCGAACTTCGCAAACGTCAGCCATTCCGACTACGAGTTCACGCTCACGTTCGCCCGGGTCGACCACGAGATCGAAGACGAGGAGATTCCAGGCGTCGTCGTCTCCCGCGTTGCCCTCTCCCCCCGCTTCATGAAGGAGCTGATCGAAGCGATGGAGGACAACTATTCGAAGTGGCAGACCCGCGAAGGAATCAAGAGCCTTCCGGAGTGGGAGGGCGAGGGGGACTGACCGCCTCGTAGGCGAGCGCCGACCCAATCCTCTCAACGGTGCTGGGGTGGGTGGCGAACAGGGCCTGGTACCAATCGGGTGGGTCGGGATCGCCGAGATTGCGCTCGGCGAGCCGAGTCTGCAGGCCGACCAGCGCCTCCGGGTCACCGGTCACATCCAAGGCGAAGTCGTCAGCGGCGGCTTCGATTTCACGCGACAATTGGTTGCCCGGGACCCCGAGCACCGCCACCGCCAGCGCCATCGCCAGCACGTAGCCGGGCAAGGCCGCAGGAGCGGCCGGGTCGAGGCCCTGCCGGCTCGCCAAAACCGTGCCCAGCTCGCGCACGAACAGCATGCCCAGCGGCGCCACGATCGCGAGATAGGCAAGGCCGCGGTAGAGATCTTCGTTGTGTTGATGTCCGAGTTCGTGCGCAACCACGGACGCCAGCTCGGCCTGACCCACGCCGTTGATGAGGTTGTCGTAGATGACGACCCGCTTTGTTGGTCCGAGGCCGGAGACATAGGCGTTCAGCGCCGTCGAGCGTCGACTGGCGTCGACGCGGTAGACCTCGCCGATATCCACACCGGTCCGCTCGCCCAACTCGAGCACCGAGGCCCTCACCGGCCCGGGCTCGAGCGGCTCGAAGTCGTTGAACAGTGGTTGCAACAGCACCGGCGCGACGCCGACGATCCCCACCGAGTACGCGATCACGACGCCCGTGCCACCTACCCACCAGCCGCGCGGGAAGCGGCGAATCAACGCAAGCAGCAACAGCCCGCCGACGGCGGCGATCGAGGTTGTGATGACCGCTGACTTGCCCTGGTCTGCAATCCATCCGGAGAATTCCTGCGTTGAGAGCCCGACGTCGACGGCGCGCTCGTGAGCGATCACGCTCAGCGGCAGCGCCGCCACGGTGAGGGCAAGCGAGGTCGCCGCGCCTGCGACGGCGCCGGCGACGAGCGGCCGGCCCGAGAGCGCCTGCAGCCCACGGCGCACGAACCGCGGCCTGCCGGCGACGAGGGCGATCAGGACGCCGCCCTCGACTACGAGTCCGAGGATCATCAACCCTCGCCCGAGGTCGCGGTAGTCGTGCGCACGCTGCAGCTCCGCGGGCGAGAAATAGTCCTCCTCGGCGACCGGCGGCGGCGGCGGGGTCTCGGTCCGCGGACGCAACGCCCAGACCGCCAGCTCGGCCACGACAACGGCCGCTACAGCCGCGACTCCCACCCGCTTCGGGACCGAGAGTCCTGGTCGCGACATCCGTGTGGCTGGCATCCGCATACCATAGGCAGCCCCCGGCGGGCTGAGTGCAGCGGCCCTCAACTGTCCAACGCCCGGGCGAGGGCGCAAAAGGAACCACGATGAGACTTGCGATGATCAGCGATGTACACGGCAACCTGCCTGCCCTCGAAGCGGTTCTCGCGGACATTTCCGCCGCGGGGCTCGATCAGATCTGGTGCCTGGGCGACGTCGTCGGGTATGGAGCCCAGCCGCAAGAATGCGCCGACATCGTCGCCGAGCGAGCCGACCTGTGCTTGGTCGGAAATCACGATCTCGCCGTGATCGGGGCGCTGGACATCGCCGCGTTTTCCCCCGCGGCCGCGGCCGCAGTCAGGTGGACGCAGGAGAACGTAAACGACAGTGCGCTCGAGTTCCTGCGCGGACTGAAACCGTCGAACATCGACCACGAAGTCGGCCTCTACCACGCGTCACCCCGCGATCCGGTCTGGGAGTACGTACTCTGGCCCGATCAGGCCGCCGAGTGCATCGCTGCGCAGGCGCGCCGTGTCTCCTTCGTCGGCCATTCACACGTGGCGCTCTTCTTTGTCGTCGCGGACGAAGACACCCTCGGCCCCGGTGAGGTCGCGCAAAGCGAATCGCGCGGCGCGCAGGTGGGAGCCGGGACGACGCTGGACGTCACCGCCGGGCGCTGGCTCCTGAACCCGGGCTCTGTCGGTCAGCCCCGCGATGCAGACCCTCGTGCTGCCTGGCTGGAGCTCGACACAGACCTGTGGACGGCCAGCTACAGGCGGGTCGACTACGAGATCGAGCGGGCAGCCGCGGCGATAACGGCGGCCGGTCTTCCTGAGCAGCTCGCTCGGCGGCTGCATGTCGGGCAATAGGCGCCGGCGTATGTCGCGACCCTCACAAGGCCTCTAGACTCGATCGGATGCGGGGATCCTTGTTTTCCAGGCGTTTTTTTCCACTGCTCGCAGGCGTGGCCGCCAGCTCAGCCCTGGCTCTCGGTGGTTGCGGATCCAGCGACGGAAGCGGTGCCGAAATTCCTCCGGGCGAAGCCGATCGCCTGCTGGCGAGCCTCAATCAGGTCGAGGAGGCCGCAAGCCGCCGGGAGTGCGAACAGGCGCAGGCGGCCGCAAGCCAGCTCACGATCGAGGCGGATTCGGTCGACGTCGAGGGCGCCGTCTCCCAGCAGCTTGCGGAGGGCAGCGAGCAGATCAAGGACTTGGTTGAAAGCGAAGTCTGCGTCCAGACGGGCACCACCGACCAGGCGGGGGCCCTAGGCGAGGGGACGACCAGCACCACCAGCACCACAACCCGTTCCAGGCCCGACACGGAGACCGAACCGCCCGTCCAGCCGGAACCCCCCGTCGAGGAGCCGGAGCCCCCTGCCGAGGAACCCTCCGACGACGACGAGCAGCCAGAGCCGCCCGACGACGACGGCGACGGCGACGACAGCGGAGCCGGGAACGTGGACGGCGGCACCGGTGCTCCCACGGGAGGCACCGGCGCCCGCGGAGAGACACGCTGATGGCAGCCAGCCCGATGCAGGGAATGGTGATCTCGGAGCGTTACTCGCTCTCTGACAGGCTGGGCTCCGGTGGGATGTCGAGCGTCTACATGGCGACCGACGGCGTTCTCGAGCGCACCGTCGCCGTCAAGGTGCTCGCCGAGCATCTCTCCGACGACGACAAATTCGTGGCTCGTTTCCGACGCGAGGCCCTGGCCGTCGCAAAGTTGATCCATCCCAACATCGTTCAGGTCTACGACACCGGCGTGGATGCCGGCAGGCACTACATCGTCATGGAATACGTGGAGGGCCGCTCCGGAGCCCAGCTTCTGCAGCGGGCCGGGCGGCTCGGTCCCGATTTCGCCGCAGGAATCGGAATCCAGGCGTGCGCAGGGCTTGAATACGCCCACCGCCAGGGGATCGTGCACCGCGACGTCAAGCCCGGCAACCTGATGATCATCGGCGGACCCGCCGCGCGTACACGCGACCCCAACACGCCGGGCGAGACGGTAGTCAAGCTGACCGATTTCGGCATCGCCAGGGCGGCGGAACAGACCCGACTCACACAGGTCGGCTCCGTCGTCGGAACCGCCGCCTATCTGGCCCCCGAACAGACGCGTGGGCAGGAGGCCGGCCCGCAGTCCGACGTCTACGCGCTCGGCGTCGTCCTCTACCAGTTTCTGGCAGGCCGGTTGCCCTACGAGGGCTCTACGCTGGCCGAGCTGGCGGTGCGGCGAGACAGCGAGCGGCCTCTTCCTCCCCACTCCTATGACGAATCCGTGCCTGAAACGCTGTCGGCGGTCGTTCTGAAAGCGCTGGCAAACGATCCGGAATTCCGCTACCCGAGTGCGCGATCGCTGGCCGGCGCGCTTCGCCTCGGACTAGCCGGCGAGGATCCCGGCGACGCCGACGAGTTCGATGAAGGCCCAACCGAAGCGATCATCTCCGGACCGCAGACAGAGCGCACGCGCCGGCTCGCGATTGACGACCCGGAACCCACACCTCGCGCGCTGCGCTCGTCGGCTCCCGCCTATCGCGCTCCGCAGGCTGCCGGCGTCCCCACAGCCGCGGGGAGGGCGCCGAAGCGACGCTCGTTCTTCGGCACGCTCGCGCGAGTCGTCGGCGCACTGCTGCTGATCGGCGTGATAGCCGCCATCGTCGTCGTCGCAGTGCTGCTCGTCACCGATGTCGGGCAGGACACCGACGTCGGGCAGATCATCAAAGAGAGTCTGGACGATCAGGTCGACGCGCTGCGCGACCTGATCGAGCGCAACACCGGCGGCTGAGACCGGCCGGGCTACCTACCTGCGAGAGCGCTTGCGCTTGACGGTGATCGGCTCGTTCTGCGTGGCGCTGTTACCCGCGAGATCCTGGACCTGGATTCCGATCTTCGCCTGAGCCGACCCGCGGTGACGAAGTGCAAACAGTGCAGCCTTACGGGCCCGCTTGGAGAGCTTCAGCTTGAACGAGGCCGTCGCCCCGACCCCGAGCGGAACCGTCTGCTGCGGGATCTTGAAATTGCGCGCCTTGCGGGGCTTCCCCTTCGCCCGCACCCTCACAGTGAGCGTGCCACCCGCCTGCGCCCGGCAGACCTCGAGGCAGGTCACGGAGAGCTTCAGGCTCGGTGCGAGCTTCTGCTTGCGGCGAACATTGACCCGGAAGTCGACCCGCGTATCAGGAGGTCCAGGGCCGGTCCCGGTGCTTGTGCCCGTCCCCTGGTTTGTCCCCTGGCGGACATCCGGCCCTTGCGCCGTGGCGACGCTCGCCAATGCGACGCCGGCGACCACGGCAAGTGCCGCGGCCCAAATCAGTTTGGCCCTTGACCTGCTGTCACTCATCGAGATCACCCTTCTTGAAGATGCGCCTACGATAGCCGCTGCGCCGGGATCGCAAGCCAGTCGGAAGCGCCACCCGCAAGAACGCCCTCGCGATACCCCTGCAAATCCCCACTTTCGATGGCATTGCGTGCGCCGGCGACCAACCGCTCGACGTAGGTGAGATTGTGGAGTGTCAGCAGACGACCCACCGTCTGCTCACGGGCGCGGAGGAGATAATGGAGGTAGGCGCGTGTGTGCCGCTCGCAGGCCATGCACGGGCACCCCTCCACCAGCGGCCCCTCGTCGGTGGCGTAGCGCGAGGATCTCAGGTTGAGCCGAAACCGTTCGCCGGGCAGCGGCGCCAGCGCCATGCCGTGCCGCGCCAGCCTCGTGGGTGCGGCGCAGTCGAAGAGATCGAGGCCGACCGCGATTCCATTGAGCAGGTCGTCGATTTCGCCGATCCCGAGCAGGTGCTTGGGTGCGGACTCCGGGAGGTGCGGCATCGTCGCCGCGAGCACCGCGGCCATTTCCTCCTTGTCGCGGCCGAGAGTCCCGCCGATCGCAATGCCGTCAACGCCCGCGGCAGAGACCAATTCGGCAGACTCGCGGCGCAGGTCCGAGTGGATCCCGCCCTGGACGATCCCGAAGACGCCCTGGTCGGCCGGCCCAGACGCGCCGTGCCAGTCCAGGCAGCGCCCCAGCCAGCGGTGGGTGCGCTCCATCGAGCGGGCCGTGTAGTCGCGATCGACGTGGTACGGGGTGCACTCGTCGAAGACCAGCGCGATGTCGGAGCCGAGCGCTGCCTGCACACCCATCGACGTCTCCGGCGAGAGCAGCTGCTGCGATCCGTCGATATAGGAGCGAAACCGGACGCCCTCCTCGAGGATCTCGAGCACTGCACCGGCGCTTGCCGAGGCGCCCCTGCGGCCCTTGATCTCGTCGGCTACGCCGCCGTGAGCCAGCGAAAACACTTGAAAGCCGCCCGAGTCCGTGATCACCGCGCCGCCCCATCCCATGAACTCGTGCAGGCCCCCCAGCGACGCGACTCGATCGGGTCCCGGCGCCAGCATCAGGTGGTACGTGTTACCAAGCACCATCTGGTAGCCGAGCCCAGCCACGTCGGCGGCTGTCAGCGTCTTGACGGCGCCCCTGGTCGCCAGCGGAATGAAAGCGGGTGTAACAACTTCGCCGTGGGCGGTATTCAGCCTGCCTGTCCGGGCTGAGCCATCCCTCCGTTCAACTTGGAAGGCGAGCCGATCGGGTCTGCGCACGCCGTGTTCAGCTCAGATCAGCCGCCGGCGGCGGCGGCGTTGATCAGTGGTGGTGGCGATTTGCGCTGCGACCGCCGGGCCGTATCTTCAGCTTCTTGGCCACATTGACCGTGCGCTTCTTGACGCGGCTCCCGCTGCCGTCGGCCATCGTGCCTTGGACCACGAGCCTGGCTCTGACCTGACCACCCCGCTGCCGGACCAAGGCAACCGCCGCCCTGGCCGCCCGAGGGAGCCTGAGCTTCATGCGCGCGATCCCATTACGGCCGGTCGCCCCGTCGAACGTGCCGAGCTTGAACTTGCGGACGGCACGCGGCGCCCTGGCGCCGGGTGAATTGACGGCGATCCTGATCGTGCCCTTGCCCTGCAGCAGGCAGCCGATGCGATGGCAGTGGACGTCAAAAGAGAGGCTCGAGCGGAGGCGCATGTTGTCGAAACGAAGGCAGAAGCGGACCTGGTTGCCGCGCGGCCTCGTCGTCGTCGACGTCGTGTTCGATGCCGTCGAGGTACTGGTGGTGTACGAAGGAGGCGCCTGAGCACCGGCGATACTTGCTATCGCCACGCCCGCAACCACAGCCAGTAGGGCCGAGAGTGCAAGCTTCATCTTGATGCGTGAGTCACCCATTCATGATCCCCTAGTCTCGGTTTCGCTGGCCGCCGGTCGGTCTGCTCAAAGTCGCGCATGCGCATTTTATGGGATCTTGCGGCGTCTTGCTGCAGGTCCCCTCCGATGGGGTAGATATCTGCCTGGCAAGCTTGGTCACACGTTGCCCCGCAGAGCAAGATAGGGGATCGTGCGGAAGAGCAGCTTCAGATCCGTCCAAAGCGACCAGTTCGCGACGTAGAGATAGTCGAGGGTGACCATCTCATCCAGCGGCACGCGCAACGATCCAAGGATCTGCCAGTGCCCTGTGATTCCGGGGCGCACGTTGAGGCGACGCCGGTAGGCCCCCTCGACCATTGCGTCCTCCTCGGGAATCAGCGGACGTGGGCCCACCATGCTCATCTCGCCGCGGAGAACGTTGACCAGCTGGGGCATCTCATCGATGGAAAACCTGCGCAGCAGGCGCCCGATGCGGGTGACCCGCGGGTCACGCTCGAGCTTGAACAACCCGTTCGCGCTGGTCAGATGCTCGAGCTCATGCTTGCGCTCGTCGGCGCCATCGACCATGCTCCGGAACTTCAGCATCTCGAACTGCCGGCCGTTCCTGCCGACGCGCCTCTGACGGAACAGCACCGGCCCTCGCGAGTCGAAACGGATCGCAATGGCCGTGGCGATCAACAGCGGCGAAAGCGCCGCCAGCGCGAGTGCGGACGTGACGATGTCGAAGGTTCGCTTGATGCCGAGCGAGGAACGGGTGATCTCGAAGCGGTGCATTCCCAGCAGCGCCATCCCCGGGAGCTGGTCCAGATCGAAGGAGAGCCCGGCGATGCGGGAGATCGGCGGCAGCACGCTCACCTTCACTCCGGACTGGTCGAGATCGCCGATCGCGTGCAGCAACTCATCTCCGTCGAGCGTGCCCGACGCGAGGATCACCCGATGGATGTCAAGCGCCTCGAGCATCGGGCCCAACTGCTCCCAGAGCGTGTCGACCGTCGGCATTTCTGCCCCGGCGCCGGTGTCGAGGACCGAGACGACCTCGGCGTGCAATCCCTGAACCTCAATCTTGTCTGAAAACGCATCGGCGAGCTGCCGGTCGCCAATGAACAGGCAGCGCTCCGACGGCGTCAACCGATCGGCGGCGGCTCGAGCGAATGCGCGCCCACCGACCAATGGCAGGAACAGCAACGCCCACAAGACCGCAACGGCCGGCTCGGTGAGCGTGTCGCTGAAGATCGCACCCTGCGCGAGAAAGGCGACAAGGGTGAAAAAGGTCGCGAGCTGGAAAAGGGCCGGCAGTTCGCCGAGCGTGTCCTTGTGCAGGCGCCAGGAGTCATGGTCGTAAAGCCCCATGACCTTTGCGAGCAGGATGATGACCGGCGCCGCCGCGAGTGCCAGCGGCATCAGATCGGCCGAGCCGGCAACCGCCGCGGCCGCATAGAGCGCGATCAAAACGGCGACCGCGTCGGCGACCGCCAGGCTGCGGCGATAGACCGCGTCGCGCATCCTGATTCGAAAATGAAGCGGGCTCTCACCCAGGCCGCGCAGGGGTGCTGCAGCGACTTCGGCCTGAGCGGCGCCCGCGGGCTTGGCAGCCCCCTTGGGTCCTAAAGCATGCTCAGCTACGCCCACGGCCAGCCATCCTGATCGTCTCCCCAATGAACTTGATTTCGCGACCCCCGAAAGTCGTGTGGTTCCTGCCGCTAAGCGGGCAGGGAGTATTTAAGCATGCGCTCAAGATCTACGCAACCGGGAACGTCGCGGTGACGTCCCTGGTGCGAGCAACGCGCGTGATCCCAACCGATGGCTGCGATCAGCGACGCACCTTCCACGGCAGGCTCGCCTGCCCGGAGCGTGTGAGCGCCCTCAACGTCGCCCCTCGGGGCACCGGCAGGTTCGTCACAAACACGCCTGGCCGACGGTGCGCAAACCTCTTGACGGTCGACCATCCCCCGGCCCGACGCACCTGGATCGTCACCGGCCCTCCCTCGGGCGCCATGCCCCAGGCCCTCGCGCTGGGACCAGGTCGGGCGGCGGGGTCGACCACGAACGGGAACCGGAAAGCCCTCAGAGCCGGCTTCGGCCTGTTGCTGATGGAGTAGAGCCCCGAGCTGACGATCAGCTCGGGGTTGGGCGGGTCGCGCAGGAAGAGCCACATGGCTACCTTCACCCGCTGCTTCCAGAAGAGGTAGAGCGCTTGCTCCAGCCAGCGAGCCTGCCTTGCCGGTGAGACACCGTACGAGCTGGGAGGCTTGCTCGCCCACCAGAACTCGGTGACCCAGAGCGGCTTTGCTCGGCGTGGAAGGACACGGCCGTGCCGTCGGGCGGCGCGCAGCACGCGCGTGAATCGCGGCAGGTCGGAGGTGGTCGCGTCATTGCGATTGACCGCGTGCCGGGTGGGTGCGGCCTGGTTGATTGGATGGTGAGCGAGGACATCCAGGTGAGCGGGCGCACCGCAGCGCGCCGGCCCGAGCCGCTTCGTCAAGCAGAACATTGAGCGCAGGAAGGTGACGGGCCGCATCCGCTCTTCCCCCGGCTGGTCCCCATACGGCGCCGTCCCGGGGGCAATCACGAGGTTGGAGCGGTTCACCCCCTTGATCGACGAATAGGCGGCGTTCAGCAGCAACCGATAGCGCTTTGGGCTGGCCGGGCGACGGCCCGACCACTGCGGTGTCAGGTACTCGGTCAGGTTGGGTTCGTTCCAGATCCGGTAGTAGCGCACTCGAGGCAGAGGCGCTCCGGCGTTGACGGGATCGGGAAACGACCCGGAGTAGCGACGAGCGAGCGCGATTGCGAAATCGCCGAAAGCCCGCGGATCCGGCTTCCAAGTACCGGCTGGAGCAGTCGCGGTGGACGGCCGGCCGGGTCCCTCCGCCCACTCGGGTGCACTCCCGAGGATGAGAACGGTGTCGAGCCCGTGTGCCGCGGCGTCCCTGACCCTCGTGTCCAGCGCTCGCCAGTCGTAGCGGGGATCAGCGGGCGAGGTTGCGTCGAACCCCACGCCTGGAATCGCCGGTGCGATCAGCGACCAGACGGCGTTGGTGCCGACGAGCCGGGCCCCAGCATCGACGCTTCGGTCCAACCAGAAGTCGCGCACGCCCGCGTCCGGCGACGAGTACTCGCCGGCATAGAGGCCCAACCGCAGGGTGCCGGCATCCGCCGTGGCCGGAGTGAACACGGCAAGCGCCAGCGCGACGGCGGCAGCGGTTCGCCAGGCCCATCCGGATTCGGGCCTCATTCGTATGGATCCTGCGAAAGCCGCGGGTTCCCCGCGACCGGATCAGCCACTCCCACCGTGCACGACCCTCCGTGCGAGCAACCGTGCGGCCGAGCCTGCGGCCAGGAGAGCCAGCATGATCAGAACCAGCGGTGTCAACGGGTAGTTGATCAAGGGCACTTCGCCTCCCCCGGTCTCGACTGCGCTCGGTTCAGAATCATCCCTGAGTACGCGCGTCGCCCTCGGATCCCCCGCTTGGCCGATCACGGCGCCGACGCTCGGCACGCCGGGCTCGAGGACGGTGACGTTGCCGTCACCGGCCTTGTCATCGTCTCGCTTATTCCTTCCGTCGCCCCCGGGGTTGCCCAGGTTGTTGGGCCCACTTTCAACGTACTGGTCGATGGCGGCGGGCGTAGCGGCGCTGACCGGCGCCGCCGCCATTAGCATCCCGACGCTCATCGCCGCGACCAGCGCAATCAGAAATTCCCTGCCGGGGCGGTCAGACAGCCGCCTTCCGGTTCGTGATGACCCCGTGTCCATAAGTTCTCTTCCCTGAGGAGATTCGTGTCCAATATAAGCAGAGAGGTAGGAAGGTCTCAACCGGGAACCGGTTCTCGGTTCGGAGCCGAGCGTGTGCAGGCATCGCAGGCGCTGCGGGTTCGTCGCGCCTCGGCCTGCGCGGCTGCATTCGTTCTACCTGTCTATTACGCGATCAGCGGGGGTTCCTACGACCTATTGGTTCGTCACGAGGAGGCTCTGGCGATCTGGCTGCTGCTCGCCTTCAGCCTTGGCTTTGGACTCCTGCCGAGGTCGCGGCTGGGGATGTTCGCCCAAGTGTCGCTCTATGCCGTCGCCGCACTCGCCGTCCTGAATCTGATCAGCGTCACCTGGACCGAAAGCGACGGGCGCACGATCGACGAGCTGGCGCGGGTCGCCCACTACGGAGGCCTGGTCCTACTCGCCCTGCTGTCGCTGAACCGCTACACCTGGCGGGCGGCGGCGGGGGGGCTGGTTGCGGCCGGTCTCGCGATATGTGTTCTGGCCGACGCCTCCTGGTTGGCACCCGCAGCCATCCCGGATCAGGTTGGGACCCTGCAGACGGTCAATCGCCTCAGCTATCCCCTCGACTACTGGAACGCGACAGGCGCCTGGGGAGCGATGTCGCTCGCCGGGGCTCTCGCCTTCAGCGCCCATTCGCGTCAGCCCGTGGTTCGCGCCGCGGCGCTCGCCCTGGTGCCGGCCGCGGGCCTCGCCGTCTACCTCAGCTATTCGCGCGCAGGAGTCGTGGGCGCCTGCATAGGCCTGGTGTTTGTGCTCGCGTTCAGCCGCAACCGCTGGACTGCGTTTGGGCACGCGATCGTCGCCGCCGCCGGGATCGCGATCGTGATCCTGGTCGCAAGAGGACAGCCGGAAATAGCTCACGGGACCGGTGCGAGCGGCGCCGGCGTGGTCGCCGCGACGCTGCTGGCGGCCGGCTTGGCCTGCGCCGCGGTCACGCTCGCCACCGCCACCGCCGGACTGGATCGAATTCGCATGCCCAGGCAGTCAGCCCGGGTGGCGGTCGCCTGCGGTGTGGTAGCCGCTCTGCTCGTCGCTGTCACGGCGGTACGCGGGCCGATCAGCGACGCCTGGGAGGAGTTCCAGGACAACACGGCCACCACCACGGTCAGCGACGACCCGGCGGCCCGGCTGACGAGTCTCGGAGGCGCGCGCCGTGACCTTTGGGACTCAGCCCTTGCCGCCTACTCCGAGGAACCTCTGACCGGCCTCGGCCCCGGAACCTTCGAGTTCTGGTGGAGCCGCAACCCGAGGACGGTGGATTTCACGCGTGACGCCCACTCGCTTTATCTTGAGCAGCTGGCCGAGCTTGGCCTGCCTGGGCTGCTGCTCCTTTTGGCCTTCCTGAGCGCTCTGGTGGCTGCAGGAGTCCAGGCGAGGATCAGAGCCGTCAGGACCGTGGACGCCGGCGCCGGCGCCGCGATGCTCTCGATGTTCGGGGTCTTCCTGGTGCAGGCCGGGGTCGACTGGATGTGGGAGCTGACGGCCGTCACCGTGCTTGGCTTGGGTGCCGCGGCAATCGCAGCGGCAGCCGCGAGCGGCCGCAGGCGGAGTCGACTGAATCCATTCGTGCGGGCCGGCCTCGTCGCCGCCTGCGTCGTTGCGGCGATCGCCCAGATCCCCGGTCTGGTGTCGACCGCACGCACCCGCGAAAGCGAGTCGGTGCAGGCGCGCGGAGAGCTGGCCCGGGCGAGTGAGCTTGCCGATGAGGCAATCGACGCTGAACCCTGGGCGTCGGAGCCCTACGTGCAGCGCGCGTCGGTGGCCGAAGCACAGGGAGACCTCGACCGTGCCCGGGACGACCTCTTCGAGGCAATCGACCGCGAGCCCACCAACTGGCGTCCGACGATCCTGCTGGCACAGGTGGAACTCCAGCGTGGAGATCTGCCCGCGGCCCGGTCCGCTTTCGCGGATGCCCGGCGCTTGCACCCCTACTCTACGCTCTACACGACCTTCCCCTTGTTCCGTAGCCAGATCCTCGGGACGGCCCCGCCGGCACCGTAGTAAGCCATGAAACTCCGCCCCAAGTCATTCTGGACTCCTCGCTACGTCGTCGACCGGCTGCGGCTCGCCTATGACCAGCGCCGGCATCCGGATCGTCCCTGGTGGCCGCGGGACGCGAGGCGAGTCATCGATGGGCTGCTGCAACCGACCGACCGGGTGCTCGAGTGGGGGTCGGGCCGCAGCACGGTTTGGCTCAGCAGCCGCGTCAAGAGCGTCCGCAGCATCGAACACGATTCTGAGTGGTTCGAGCGCGTCCGCGTGCAACTCGCGGATCTCGGGACCGACAAGGCGTCGATTGAGTTGCGCTCGGCGGATGCGGACGGATCGCCGGCCGAGTCGCCCTATGTGCGCGCAATCCACGAGTTCGATGCAGGAGAGTTCACCGTCTGCGTGGTCGACGGCGAGCACCGCGGCCACTGCGCCATCTCCGCAACGGAGAAGCTCGCGTCAGGCGGCCTGCTGATCTGCGACGACGCCAGCTGGTTCATCGACCATCCCACCCGCAGCCCACACGCACGCCAGGGGAAAGGACACCTTGGTGAATGGGCTCAGCTCGTCGACAGGACCGCAACCTGGCGTCGCGTCTGGACGACCGACGGCGTCACCGACACCGCGATCTTTCTCAAGCCCTGACCAATACAATCGGCGCGCGGGCGGGTTTAGGAGTACTACGGTGTTCAGCGTGCGTGAAATGATCGGGAATCTCGGCAATCGGCAGGTCGCTGCGGCTACGGCCGTCGTCTGCGCTGCGCTGGCTCTCGGCCTGCTTGCCGCCCAGGATTCAGCCGGGGCGGGCACCGAACTGCGCTATTACGAGGGCCGGGCCGCCAACGATCAGAACAGCCACCTCGAGTTTGACGCCGTCATGGGGCGGACCCGGATCGTCAAGGTCGTGCGCTTCTCCTACCAGCGATTCGACGTCGACTGCAAGTTCGGCGAGGACGAGACCGTGGGGTTCGCCTTCACGCGTCCGTTCAAGGTCGGGCCGCTGCGCAAGTTCAAGGGCACGGAGAGGGTTCGGTACGGCAAGCTCGTGGTGACGACAAAGGTCCGCGGCCATTTCAATTCCAAACTGGGCGCCGCCGTGGGGAGGTTGCGGGTGAGCGCGCTCGGCGATACCTGCGTGGCCCGGTGGCGCGTCGACGAGAAAGAGGTCAAGACCCCATGAGCCGAGCCGGGTCGCCCTCGCGTCAGCCCAGCCGCTCAGGCTGAGTCCCGGCCGTCCGGCTCAGGCCGGATTCGTGGCCTGCTGCTCGCGCAAGAAGGCCACGGTCCGCTCGATTCCCTCGTCGAGCGTCACCTTCGCCTCCCAGCCAAGCAGGTCCCGCGCCTTCTCGACCGACGGCCAGCGGCGCTGCACGTCGGCCTCGTAACTCGGAAGGTGCTCGAGCTCGAGCTCGGACGGATCCTCACCGCAGGCCGCCCAAATCATCGCGGCCAGCTCGGCGACCGTCACTTCCTGACTCCCCGAGACGTTGAAATCCTCGTTCAACCCCGCCGGGTGTTCCATCGCCGTCACTATCCCGTCGGCGATGTCCTCGACGTGGGTGAACGTCCTCGTCTGCTCTCCCGAGCCGAGCACGGGAACCGGGCGCTGTCCGGAGAGGATCTTGGCGGCGAGGTCCGGAATCACGTGGGTGGTGCCAGGGGTATCCGAGGGGAACTCGTAGCCGTAGGCGTTGAACGGCCGTACGATCGTGAACGGCAGTCCGAACTCGGCGTTTGCGGCGCGGCAGTACACCTCTCCGGCGAGTTTTTGGAACCCGTATGGAGAGAGCGGAGTCGGGCACGCGTCGAGGCTGGCCTCGGGAGTCGGAAAGATCGTGGTCCGCTCGAACACCATCGCCGACGAGGCGTACACGAATCGCTGCACGTCGGCCTCGATCGCGGCCCGGAAGACCGAATTGCACAACGCGTTGTTGTTCTCGGTCAGCGTGTACTGCAGCTTGTGCCAGTTGCCGATTCCGCCGACGATCGCGGCGAGGTGGATCACGTGGGTGCAGCCCTCCACGGCCTTGCGGGCGGCGCCGAGGTCTTGGAGCTCGGTGATGCGCAGTTCGTAGTCCTGCGGTGGAAGCCAGTCGGGCGGCTCGTTGCGGGCGGCGACAACGACCTCGTATTCCCCGTCGCGAAGCAGGCGGCGCACGACGATCGAGCCGATCAGACCAGTCCCGCCGGTTACCAGAACGCGGGTCATTCAGCGACGCCGCTGGGCTGGCGCACGGGCGCGAACAGCTCTTCGCGACCGAAGATGTTCCAGATGTCCGCGAGCAGCGCATCCGGCGCGAGTTCCTCGAGGGTGCGGGCGGCCTGCGGCGTGCCGAAGGCGCTGTGATTGGCTGCGACGACGACGACATCGGCGTCGCGGAGTGCGTCCTCGTAGCTCTGAGTCTGCGTGACCACATGGGGGTCGTGCACGGCAACCTCGGAGAGCTCACGTTCGAGGAGCCGCACCAGCTTGTGCGCGAGCGAGTCACGCTCGTCATCTGAATCGGCCTTGAAGGCAAGGCCGAGCACGGCGACCTTCTTGTCCGCGAGCGTCCCGAGCCGCTGCTTGACGCCCTCGACGAGGAACGCCGGCACCGACTCCTGAAGTCGTGCGACGGCCGACATCAGCCCGGGTGAGGTGGAGCGCTCCTCGGAGAACGCGAAGTCCTTGCGCAAACAAGATCCGGCCGTGAGTCCCGGCATCTTGATTCCGCCGCGCGGATAGTCGCGGTTGATCAGGTCGATCACCTCGAACACGTTCGCGCCGTGGTGCTCGCAGTCCATCATCAGCGCGTTCGGCAGCGCGAACTCGGCGTAGCGGAAAGTGTTGCACCAGATCTTGGCGAGCTCGGCCTGAACGGGTGAGGTACGAATGATCGGGGCGTCAAAGGCCGAGAACAGCTCGGCGGCACGATCACCGCTCGCCTCGCCCACCCCACCGACGATGCACGGGAGGGCCTGGACCTCCTCTAGGAAATTGTTCTCCACGATCCGCTCCGGGACATGGGCGACGAAGATCGATTGACCGACCTCGAGCCCGGTGTGCCGCTCGAGGTAGCCGGCCACTGCCTCCGTGGTTCCGGGCGCGACCGTCGAGCGCAGGATCAGGCTGTGCCCGGGCCGCAGGACCGGCAGGAGCTCCTGGACTGCGGAGCGGACGTGCCGCATGTCGATCTCGAGGTACTCGACCGCCGGCGTCCCAAGCGTCAGGATGATGTTCTCGGCTTCGGCGACCTCGCTGATGTGCTCGCGGACCTCGAACCCCGAGCCGGCGAGGACTTCGTCCATCAGTTCCTCCATGCCCTTTTCCTCGAAAGGCATTTTTCCGGCGCGAATCGTGTCGACCTGGCTCGGGTTGTTCTCGATCCCGAGTACGCGCAGGCCGCGCTGCGCGAAGCAAAGCCCAAGCGGCAGTCCGACCCGGCCGAGGCCGATCACGGCGACATCGAAGCTCATCGGCGTGAGCGTAGCGGCTGGGTAGATCTCCTCAGCACGTCAGGCCGCCGTCGACCACCAGCACCTGACCGGTGATGTAGCCGTTCTCCGGAGCGACGAGGAACTTGACGACGCGGGCGATGTCCTCGGGCTCGCCCAGGCGTCCGGCCGGGGTCCGCCGCACGATCTGAGCGAGCTGGCTGTCGTCGAGCCCGTGGCTCATCTCGGTCCGCAGATAGCCGGGCGCGACGGAATTGACCGTTATCCCGGCCGGTCCCAGCTCACGGGCGAGGGCCCGCGTGAACCCATCGAGCGCGGCCTTCGTCGCGCTGTACACCGAGAGCCCCCGGTAACCCGAGAGGCCGACGATGGACGAGATGTTGATGATCCGCCCCGGGCGCTCTTTCGCCAGCATCCGCCGAACGACCAATCGGGTGAGGTGGATCGTGCCCTTCAGGTTCAAGTCCACGACCACGTCGGCATCCTCGTCCGAGAACAGCGCCAGCACTCCGTCGCGAGCAACGCCGGCGTTGTTGACGAGTACGTCGATCCCGCCCCACCTCTCGACAACAGCGGCAATGAAGGCGTCCGTCGAAGCGCGATCGGCGAGATCGACCTCTTCGAAGATCAGCCGGTCGCCGTAGGTGCCGTGCCACTGCTCGATCTGCGGCGAGATGCTGCGTGCGCAGGTGGCAACCCGATCGCCGGCTTCGAGGAACGATTCGGCCAGGCCAGCGCCAAGGCCGCGGCTGCCACCCGTGATCACCACGGTCCGCGGGCCGGCGTCAGACACGGGCCCGGCGCTCGATCTTTTCGCCCCTGGTCGAAATCTCGTCGACGAAAAGGATGCTGCGCGGGCGTGCAGCCGCAGGGAGCGTCGAGCAAGCTTCTCTGATCGCCTCATCGAGCTCCTCGGTATCGGCGTCGTCGGCCGCCTCGACCTCGACCGCGACGATCTCGCCCGTGAGGGCATTGGGGCGACCGAGAACGCGGCACATGACCACGCCGGCGACGCTCGAGACCCGCTCCTCCACCGGCAGGGGATGCACCTTGACGCCGCCGACGTTGATGACGTCACTGACCCGGCCGCGAAACATCAGCCGGTCACCCTCGACTTCGACGAGATCGCCTGTCGGACGCCAATCGTCGGCCCCCACCGGATCCTGGCCGTAGTAGCCGAGGCCCCCGACCCGCGAGCGGACCCACAGCTCGCCGTCGATCACCTTGAAGGTGACGTCGGCCTCCTCGTCTTCCAGCACGCTGACGGGTAAACCGTTGCGGCGGTCGCGTACGGAGGTGTTGCCGAACTCGTTTGCCCCGTAGATCTGCGAGATGCGTGCCTGTGGAAAGGTCCTCTCGATCTCAGCGAGCAGGGGCGCAGGAACCGCCTCGCCCCCGAGGGTGATCTGTCGCAGCGGGGGAACGGCCTCGCCGTCGGACCGCATCTCGGCGAGCACGAAGCGCCAGAACGTCGGCGTCCCGCTTGCGTGGGTGACCCCGTGGCGCCGCATCGCAGCCAGGCCTTGGCGCGGGCGCCTGGGCTCGGGTGCGACCAGCGTTGCTGCGGCCGACGCCACGTGGATCACAACCTGCAAACCGCCAAACTGATGCAGGCCGTAGGCCAGCAGCCAGCGCTCCCCGGGCGCGGGCCTTGCCCGTCGGGTCGGCCTCAAGACCCGCGACCAATCGTGGCGCACCCCGCGCGGCTCACCGGTTGTCCCGGTCGTGAGCACGAGCAGCGGTCGCGTCGGCGGCAGATCAGACGGCGGTGACACACCAGCGACCGTCAGTTCGTCGGGCCGGATCACGACGGCGTCGGTCTCGAGGTCTTGATCGTCGGAGACGATCACCTCGTGGTCGAACCGGGCCGAGGTGTCACGTGCCACGCCCGGATGATCGAGCGGCGGATAGACACACGCCTCGGCCCCCGCGAGAGACGAGGCTGCGAGCAGCTCGATGACCACCGCGGCATCCTGGTGCACGATCCCGAAGCGGTCGATCCCACGCTCAATCAGCATCGCGGCAGCAGCCTCCGCATGGGTCAGGAGGTCGCCATAGCGGACCTCCTTGCCGTTGGTGATCACGGCTAATACCGATGGGTCGCGACCTGCCGACTCCCTAAGGAGCTCAATCAATGACGCTACTTGTCCTCGTAGTAATCGACGATGTCGCCGATCGTCTCCGGAAGGACTTCCCCGTTGCTGAACGGATCGTCCCCGAGTTCGTCCTCCAGAAGGGCTGACAGCTCGGCGGCCTCGAGTGAATCGAGGCCGAGGCCCTCTGCGTAAAGCGAGGTGTCGAGGCTGACGCCCGTGTCCTTCTTCTTGAGGCGCTTGAGCAGACCCCGGACAGCTGAAACGACCTCGGCCTCGGAGTCTTTGCCCGAGCCAGGTGCCGTCGGTTGCTTGGAATCCGTCACAGTCCTCGCCTCTCCCAGTCGATTGGAGGCGGAAGGTTAGCTGAAGGTTCGAGGGGCTTCGCCTTGACCCGGCTTGCGCGCGCAAAACAGCGCGTAACCGAGGGTCCCGTCACCCCAGAACCCCTCGAGGATCTCGGTCGAGCGCACGAAAACCTCCCATCCCCGCTCCCCGATGGTGTTGCACACGGCGTCGCGGTTCGCCGCGGCATTCTGTCTCCAGCGATCGAAGGTCGGCAGCGTCGCTGCGGTGAGATCCACACTGTCCTCGATCACCAGGCCGGCCGACCGGGCGAGCTCCTCGTAGAGCTCGAGCGGCTCCATGTGGGCGTCACCAAACGCCTCCCGCAGCGCGATGAAATCGTCCCTGCGCCGCCGCACCTCGCTGAACGGAATCTCCCGCCAGCGCACGATGTCGCACAGCACCAGCAGGCCATCCGGTTTCAGCAGCCGCGCGCACTCCGCCAGCAGCCCGGCCCGGTCTCGGATCAGATGCGACGACTCGAGCGCCCAGACTCGATCGAAGGCGGCATCGGGCAGGCCGGTGTCGGCTCCGTCGCGCACCTCGAACCGCACATGGTCCTCGAGGCCCGCAGCCTGTGCACGCGCCGTTGCCGTCGCCGCCCCGACAGCGCTCGTCGTGATGCCGAGCACGCGAACGCCGAACTGCTCTGCGAGCTGACACGCGGGCGCGCCGGTACCGCAACCAACGTCAAGCAGATCGAGGCCGGGGCGCAGCCGGGCACTCTGAACCATCAACTCGGTGAGGGCGCCCGTGGCCTCGCTGAGGCTCTCGCCGCCACTCTCGAATACGCCGTAGTGGAACTCCTCCCCCAGCAGCAACCGCCACGCCTGGGTGACGCGGTCGTAGTGCTCCGCCGGGTCGTAGCCGCCCTCGCTCATGTCGCAGCCTCGGCAAGCATTCGCCGAAGCTCCCCTGCGATTCTCGCCGCCAGCCTCCGGCGGCCCTGATCCGTCAGGTGGACAGGATCGACGAACTCGCTCGCGGGGCTGTCGAAGATTCCGTTGACCGTGGAACCGAGTCCACCCGCCCCCTCGCTGTAGGCCGCCTCGATGACCGAGGCATTGCGCTCCACATGGGCGGGAGCCTTCGGACCGAGCGTTTTCGCGATCACCTCGTGGTTGACCGGGTGGATGTAGGCGACGGAGCGAAGGCCCACCTGGCTGAGCGTCGCGCCCAGATCGGCCACCAGCTCAACGCCGATGCTGTCGCGTTCCAGGCGCTCGGCGTTGTAGTAGTCCATCAGGTGACGCACACGCACCACGTGCTGCCATCGCGTAAAAGGTTCTGAATTCGTGATCAGCCTCAGCTCGCCGACGGTGCGGCGGGCGCCGATCAGGCTCGGGGCAGGGAGCCGGTCGAAGGCGTTCTCATCATCGGGCCCGGGGCGCTCGAGGCGTCGCGGTCGCTTTCCGTTCGGACCCGATCACAGACTGCAGCTCGGCGGCAACCCGCTCCCAGCCCAGCACAGGGTGTGCGAGCCAGATGCTGGTCGCCATCAACACGGAGGTGGGAACCACGACGGCCCTTGGCTGCGAGCTGCAGCCGGCAAGCGCCGAAAGGTAGACCAGCATGATGCGCGGGTTGTAGCCCGGTCCGACGAGCGACTCGAACCTGACGTCCGCGTCGAGCTCGGCGCGGATCATCTCGACGAGGTGACGGCGATCCTGGTCCTTCGGCGTGGTCCAGAACATCGACGAATCGCCGAAAACCAGCACCTCGGGTCCACCCCCGCGGCGATTGTAGGAGCGCTCGAGGGAGCGGAGCTGTCGCAACTCGACGTCGCTGACCCGCTTCGACACCCGGCGCTCGAGCTTGAAGTATCCGTCCCGTGCGACCTCCCTGAATCCGGTCCTCGGGTCGCGCATGATCCGGCGGACCGCGTCACGGATGAAAGCTGCGACTCCGGCGTCCTCCTCGATGATCCCGCTGTTGTCGGACTTCATGGTCGCGCCAAGTTACCCAATCGCTGCTCACGGCCAGGGGTGTTGTAGCCGAGGTGAGTGAGAGGTTTCGCTGGGGGGGCGCCGGCTCGATGCCCCAGGCCGATCTCTAGACTGGCCGGCATGAGCGAGTCTCCACCCAGCACCTTGGGCCGGCCCGAGGATCGGATTCTTGTCGCCGGGGGGGGCGGCTTCATCGGATCCCAGCTGGTGCGCAGCCTCCTCGACGACGGCCATTCGAACGTCCGCGCCGTCGACATCCGCCCGATCGAGGACTGGTACCAGACCTCGGAAGCTGCGGAAAACCTGGTGCTCGACCTGAGTTTGGCCGATGCCTGTGCGAAGGCAGTTGACGGCACCGGGTACGTCTACAACCTCGCCGCCGACATGGGCGGCATGGGATTCATCGAGAACAACAAGGCGCTCTGCATGCTCTCGGTACTGATCAACACGCACTTGTTGCAGGCGTCGCGCGAAGCCGGAGTCGAACGTTTTCTTTTTTCGTCCTCGGCCTGCGTATATGCGGCTGACAAGCAGCAGACTGCTGAGATCGAGCCGCTGAAGGAGTCCGATGCCTACCCGGCGATGCCCGAAGACGGCTACGGGTGGGAGAAGCTGTTCAGCGAGCGCATGTGTCGCCACTTCACGGAGGACTTCGGCCTCGTCACCCGCGTCGCGCGCTACCACAACGTCTACGGGCCGCACGGAACCTGGCAGGGTGGGCGCGAGAAGGCACCCGCCGCGATCTGCCGCAAGGTTGCCGAGGCGCAGCTCTCCGACCGTGGGGAGATCGAGATCTGGGGCGACGGCGAGCAGACCCGGAGCTTCATGTACATCGAGGACTGCGTCCAGGGGACGCGCGCGATCATGGCCAGTGACATCGAGGAGCCGATAAACCTGGGCAGCGCGGAGATGGTGACCATCAACGAGCTCGTCGACACCGTCGAGGAGATCGCCGGCATCAAGCTCGAGCGCAGCTACGACCTCGACGCTCCCAAGGGCGTTCGCGGTCGAAACAGCGACAACACGATGATCCTCGACCGGCTCGGCTGGGAGCCGGCGACGAGCCTGCGCGACGGTCTCGGGCCCACCTACCGCTGGGTGCATGACCAGGTCGCGGCTCACCTCGCGGCGCGCTGAGCCCTGAGTTCAAGCCGGAGATGACCACGATGCGTGCAAAGACCCGGTGGCACGCGGCGCTGGCACTTGGGATCGTGATCGGCCTCGCCGGCTGCGGAGGCTCTCCGGCAGTCGAACGGGTCCCGGAACCCTCTCGGCCGGGACCTGGTCAGCCCCTTGTCACCTGGGGCGACCCCCCCGGCGACGTTCAACCGGTCGGCGTGATCATGCTCCTCCACGGCGGCGGCTGGCATCGGAGCCTGCCCGCCTATCGCGGCATGGTCGAGCTGGGCGAGACCATCCAGGTCGGCGGCTACGCGACGGTCGCGATCGGCTACGACCCGGGCGCAAGAGGGTTCCGCCAGATTGAGCGAATCTATGACGAAGCGAAGGAGAGATACCCCGAGATTCCGATCTGCGCAATCGGACAATCCGCCGGCGGTCACCTGGCGCTGATGCTGGCGACCCGCGAACCGGACTTGGACTGCGTGATCAACGTCGCCGGGCCGACAGACCTGACCACGCTCGCAAGCCAAGGGTCCACTGAAGGCGAGAACCTGGCGGTGGACGCCTTCGGCCGGGACTCTCTTGCCGAGTTCAGCCCAGCCCTCGTGGCCGACCAGATTCAAGCCCGTGTGCTGATGGTTATGGCCGCCAACGACGATCTCGTGCCGATCGAGCAGGGTGAGGAACTGGCGGAGTTGCTGCCGGACTCAGAGCTGATCGTGCTCCCCGCCGGCTCTGCGCCGTTCCTGCATTCCGGAGTGGATCAGGCCGCCTTCGCGGAGGCGAATCTGCGCCAACAGGAGTTCCTCCAGTCTGTCGTTCAGGGTGGCTGAAACCCGATGGGGCTCATTCCTGCTCGGATCGCGAACAAGCCGCAGTACGTCTTTCATCCACGCCGCGCCCTGAGAAGGATGAGATACCGCGCCGAGGGGGGAGCGCAGCGCGAGATTGCGACCCTGCCTTGGGATCTGCCGCTCGAGGTCTACCGCAGCGATGCGATCGGGTTCACGATCGCGACCGCCGGCGTCTTCGACCCCTGCGTCACCGAGACCCTGCACCGCCTGATCGACCCGGGTGACCTGGTCGTCGACGTCGGCGCGAACGTCGGCTACATCAGCAGCCTGGCGGCGGTTCGGACCGGCACCCAGGGAACGGTGCTCGCGTTCGAGCCGCACCCGCGTGTCTTCGAGACGCTCGAACGCAACGTGGCCAGCTGGGAGTCTCGCGCTGAGCTTGGCGAGGTTGTGGCACATCGAGCCGCGCTGTCCGACCGAAGCGGCGACGGGACGCTGATCGCCGGCCCGTTTTTCGATCTCAACATGGGCTCTGCGTCGCTGTCATCGGGCGAGGCCACGACCGAGGGCGCTACCCCGATTCCAGTCCCGCTGCACCGGCTCGACGAGATCGCCGCCGGGAAGCAGATCGGCTTGCTCAAGGTGGACGTCGAGGGACATGAGGCCGAGGTATTGGGCGGCGCGCGCGAGCTACTGGCGGATGGGGCCGTTCGCGACATCATCTTCGAGGACCACGACGACTATCCGAGCGACGCGACCGTGATCGTCGAGGAGGCCGGCTATCAGCTGATCAGTCTCGACAACGACCTGTTCGGGCTCCGCCTCGGCGCCCCGCAGGACCGCGGAGACACAGACGCCTGGCCGGGGCCGAGCTACCTCGCTACCAACGAGCCCGAAAGGGCCCGGACGCGCCTTGCCCCTCGCGGGTGGAGGGTTCGGGGGATCGGCCCTGGCGTCAGGCTTCCCTGGCGCTCTCGGTCTGGGTGACGGGGCCTTTCGCCGCCACCTGCGCCAGTGCATCTCGAGTCTCGCCGGCCACTTGCGCCCAGCTGAACCGGTGCGCATATTCGCGGGCCTGCTCCAGGTCCTCCTTCGAGGTTTCCCAGGCGCGCGAGACCGCGTCCGCGAGCGAGGCCGAGTCACGACCCTCGACGACCGTCGCGTGGCCGCTGGTGACCTCGAGCAGTGCCTCGTCATCGGAGACGACCAACGGGATCCCGAGGCGCATCGCCTCCAACGAGGGTAGGCCGAAGCCCTCGAAATCCGAGGGGAAGACGATCAGGCCGGCCGAGGCGAAGCGCTCCTCGAACTGCGCCCGGTCGAGCCACGGCAGCGCACTCACCACCTGCTCCAGACCGGCGGCGCGAATTCGCTCCTCAACGCGCTCCCGGGCATCCGCTGGCAAGCCGACGAACACGAGCGGACGTGCGTCCCGGCGCGTTTGAAGCAACTCCCAGGCGTCGATCACCCGATCAACGGCCTTGTTCGGAAAGTGGCCGAATGCGAGCGCGTAGGGCTCCCCCCCGGGCGGATCGCTCCGCGGCCACTGATCGACATGGTCGGCGGCCCAGAGGACCTTGAACACCGGTTTTGAGGCCAGCCAAGGTCGTGAGCGCAGCAAATCCTTGCGGGTGCGCTCCGAGATGCAGATGACGCCCGCCGCCTGGCGGTACCCGGGCTCGTAGGAGAGCTTTCGCAGCACCCGCCGCGACCAGCTGAATTGCTCCGGAAGCAGCTCGTGGCGCATGTCGTAGACGGTGATCACCTTCGGGCATCCAACCGGGACGAGGGCTGTGTTCGGCAGGATCCCGAGCAAGACGTCGGCCTTCACATCGCGACAGACCCGGGGCACCGTGGTCGACTGAACCACCACCCGGCGAAGCGCGCCGGGGTCGTCGAGTCCAACCCTATGGACCTGCACCCCGTCCGGTATCTCGATCTCCGCCTTGCCGGTGATCACCAGATGAAGCTCGTCGTTGCTCTCCAGCTCCTGCCAGCCCCTCAGCATGCACTCGAGCGCGACGGCAAAGCCGCCGTACTTCACGGGAACCGCATCGATGACGATCCGCATCAGCTGATGGAGCGAGGGCCGTCGAACCCTTCGAAGCAGGCACGAGAGGCGCTGCTACGATCGTCGCCGCAGAGGAACCGCATGCCTGACAGCTTAGGGATCGAGCGAATTATCAGGGGGGTGCGGACACGGACGAGTCCGAAACTTCGGGGTGCGGTGCGCGATCTCGTTGCCCGCGCCGACAACACTGAGGTTCGCCAGGCTCGCCAGTTGGTCGCACGCCTGCGCAGCTCGCCTCCGGACGTGATCTTCTTCGCAGAATCGGCAGGCAAGTTTGTTGGCCCCGACGACCACGACAAGCGCGGTTTGGCCCACATGGTTCAGGACGAGCTCCCTGGTGTCGACGTCCACCTCGTGATGGGACCGGGGCACAACCCCCGCCTTCAGGACGCATATCTCCGCCTCGTCGGGGGGAGCACGGCCCGTCCGCTCGTCCTCCACCCGCTCTGGCTGCGGGGGTGGTTTCGAGCCTGGTACGAGCACCCGAAGTGGGGCCATCGCGAGGCAGCTCAGGCCATCCGCCGCTTTGATGTCTCCGCTCCGCTCTGGCGCATGAGAGCATCCCTGCCGCAGCCGGGAGCCAAGGAGTTCGACCGCTACCACAGCCTCCGCTACAAGACGATCGTCGCGGACCTGACCGTCGGCGAATACGTTCGACTGCTCAAGAGTGGCTCGCCCGATTCGCAAGAGCGCCTGCGGATGCTCTATGCCTACCACTTTGGCGCCGAGCCAACACCCGACATCTCGGACATCGGTGCCGTCACTCAGCTCGGCCGCCGCCTGTGCGAGATTGGCTGTCGAACTGTCGCTTACCACACGCCCCTGCCGATTCAAGCCGGGGCCGAGTTCCTGGGTCCCTCGTTCAGCGAGCTCGTCGACAACAACTTTCAGCTGAGCGAAGCCGCCTACCTCGAAGGCCTCGGGCGCGAGGCGACGATTCTGCAGACAGGTGCGCTCTTCGAGCCGGACGAGTTCATCGACCGCACCGAGGGCCTCGAACACCTGAATGAGCGAGGACGGCTGCGGCTGGCTCAAATGATCGCGAAAGCAGTTGCGGATGAGCTCGAGCGAGACTGAGGCCGGCGGCGATCTGGCGTCGGCGACGCCGGGCCCGCCCGAACCCTCGGAAAACCCATTCGCCCGCTCGCTGCGCTTGGCGTGGCTGATGCCGGGGCTGACCAACCAGATGGACGTTTGCCTGCGGGCCCTGGCGGATCGCGGCGACGAGCTGATGGTCGTGCATCCCGAGTCGATCCGTGACACGGCGCTGGAGGCAATGCGCGACACGGACTGGCGCAGCGATGAGTACTGCACGTTCGCGCGCCGGCATGCCTGGCAGGGATCACCAAACGCCGTCGAGGTCACGCGGGCGCTTGCCGAGTTCCGGCCAGACGCCGTTCTGAGCGCGACCTGGGCGCGGCCCAAGGGCTACCGGGCCGCGGCGAAAGCCCAGCCCGATCACGTTCTCAAGGTACTGCTGATGGACAACATCTGGCGGGGATCGCCCCGGCAGTGGCTGGGGCGCCTGACGCACCGTGCGTACATCCAGCCCATCTTCGATGTGGTGATGGTTCCCGGCGACCGCACGGAGTGGTTCGCGCGGCGGCTGGGATTCGGGGCCGGTGATGTGATCCGCGGCTCCTACGCGGCCGACACCCCGACGTTCGATCGCGGACCACGTCAGGGGGCCGAGCTGGTCGCCAACCGGGGCTTTGTGTTTGCCGGACGCCTCGTCACCCAGAAAGCAGTCGATGTGCTCGCCGCGGCCTACGGGCGCTACCGCGAGCTGGCTGAAGACCCCTGGTCCCTGAACGTCGCCGGAATCGGGCCGATGGCCTCGGAGCTGACCTCGATCCCCGGGGTGACGATGCATGGATTCCTCCATCCGCCAGAGCTTGCCGAGCTGATGCACGAGTCCTCCTGTCTAGTCCTACCGTCTCGAGCCGAGCCCTTCGGAAACATCGTCCACGAGGCGACCGCGGCCGGGCTCCCGGTGCTCGTCTCAGACACGGTGGGCGCCGGGCCGGGACTGGTTCAGGATGGCTCCAACGGCTGGGTCGTCCCGGTGGGCGAGACCGAGGCATGGGCAGACCGGTTCCTGACCATGAGCACCATTGGCGCCGCCCGGCTTGGGGCGATGTCAGCCGTCAGCCACGCGCTTTCCTTGCGGCTCAACCCACAGCTGTGGGCGCAGAATCTCCACGACGAGATCGCGCGTCGGCTCCCCGAGGGTCAAACGAAGCGCTGACAAGCTGATCGAACGCCTCCAGGGCGGTGTCGTCGTCCAGGCGACACGCGGCGACGTCCCAGAAGTCGTAGCCGAGATCGCTTGAGCGCTCCAGCGCCGCCGCGGCCTCGCGCACGGCTCCGATCTCCAACCGGCCCAGCGCATCGCCTGTGTTGTCCCAGACGAGCAGGTGCGCGTAGCCAAGCTCCTCCAGTCCGTCCCAGACGGCGTTCGGATCAGCTCCCGTTGTTTCGCGGGTCATGGTCGGGTCGAACTCGAAGAAGAGCACCGGCCCGGCCTTGCGCCATGCCTCTGCAAGCGCTGGGACCAAGATCGTGTCGAACCCGTCGGTGTCCGACTTGATCAGTCGCACGTCGGCGAACTCGGGATGGCGCGCCCGCAGGCTTGCGACGGAGACCGGCGGCGGCGCCTCTTCGCCCGGCGAAGCCGGCTTGAAGCTCGTGGTGCCGGACCCTCGTACCGCGGTCAGGTCGGACCGCACCTCCTCCTCGGGTGTCAGCAGCCCTTCAAGAACGGTGATCCGGTGATCGCCCTCGGTGTTCATCAGCAGGTACCTCACCCAATAGGGGTCACCCTCGACGCAAAGCACCCTGCCCTCCACCCGTCGCAGGATCTGAAGCGCGGAGTCACCGACGTTGGCGCCGACGTCGACAACGTCGAAACCTCCGGGCTGGCGCGCCGCGAGGGCAGCCGACAGCTCCACCAGATTCTGGCCGTAGTAGTCACGGGAGCGAGCGTAATCGGGCAGGGTATGCGACCACGGCAGGTAGAGGTCGACGCCCTGAACCGTGCGGTGGACGGTTCGATTCCCGAACAGCCTGCGCCAGGGAAGCGCAGTGTGAAGCCTCACCCGCGCGCGATCTTGCCGACTGGCTGGCAATTTGTTCCAGCGCAGCCGCTAGGCGCCGCGAGCAGCGGTTGGGCGTTCCATTTTTTGAGCCTAGCGATTCGCTTTCGCCATGATTGACGGCCGATGAACGTTCGACTTCCTCCGGCGCTGAGACCACTGTGGCCCGCGGTAAAGCGCCTCTACACGCTCGCCACCCGCCTGGTCTCACCGATCACGGCCTTGCTGAGCCGGTTTGGTGGTGGCTACCTGCCACGTCACGCCGTTGAAACCGTCGACGAAGTCGTCGAGGGCGAGGCCCAGGTGACCCTCGAGCGCCCGCAGGAGACCGTCGTCCGTGAGATCCCGATCGGCTCGCCCCCAGATCTCGCGATTTTTCGTGAACAGGCCTCGGAGGTACTGCCGCGCGTCGCCGTCGCCGAGCTGCCGGACGGACGCGTGCTGGGCCCGTCTCGCGCCGTCATCACAAACGCGGGGACGCTGATCCAAGAGCTGTCCCCTTACTTCGGGACCACCCGGGCGTCGGAGCACCCGCTGCACCTGCATCCGTTCCCGGGCCCGCCGGCAGAACTCGAAGGCCGCATCGGCGTGCTCGCCGGACGCGGTGATTGGAGCTACTACCACTTCCTGATCGACATCCTGCCGCGCCTGGAGATCCTGGAGCGAAGCACGGCGTCTGCCGCGGTGGACCGCTGGTACGTGCCCACCTCGCGGCGCTTCCAGCGTGAGCTGCTGACGCTGATGGGGCTGCCCAGCGAACGTGCCCTCAACAGCGACGAGCTCCCCCACATGCGCGCGGAGAGGTTGATCGTCCCGACGTTTCCGGACGTGCACCTGAAAACCCCTCCCTGGGTCGTGGCCCATCTGCGGGATCGGCTGATTCCAGATGGCCTCGAGCGAGTGCCCGGGCGGCGTATCTACATCACGCGGGGACGCGAACCCAACACTCGCCGTGTTCGCAACGAGACCGAGGTCCTCGAGGCGCTTGACGGCGCGGGCTTCTCGGTGGTCGACCCCGGTTCGCTGTCGGTCAGCGAGCAGATCCGCACCTTCGCCGAAGCCGATCTGATCGTCTCGCCGCACGGCGCCGCGCTCGCAAACCTGACCTTTGCGAGCGCAGGTGCGTCGGTCGTGGAACTCTTCGCCCCGGGGTTCATCCAGGGCTGCTACTGGAAGCTTGCAGCCTGCGTTGAGGGTCTGGAATACCGCTACGTGGTGGGTGAGGGAAAGATCCCGCGCAACCGCACCCTGCACAAGGTGGCCAGCGACATCACCATCGACGTCGGGGCCCTACGAGGGGTGCTGGACGGACTTCCGACCGCAGCGGCGAATCGCCACTGATCTCCCCGATGAGCAGACGGCCTTGAGCAACTCGGACGCGCGCGCGCGGACCCGCTGGAACCCATTGCGCCCCCAGCGCCGGGGTACCGCGAGGCGGAACGTTGCCGGCACGCTCGGCACGACGCTGGTCGTGCAGCTCGCGCTCCTGGTCACTGGAATCGCCAGCGCGCGAATCCTCGGGGTCGAAGACCGCGGCTACTGGGCGTTTCTCCAGCTGCTCCTGCTCGTACTCCCGATCCTCGTCCTGGCGGGCCTGCCGGTCTCACTCACGTACTGGATCGCGCGCGACCCGTCAACAACGAGGCCGCTGCTGCTGAGCCTGCGCCGCCTGATCGGCTTCCAGCTCGCCTGCGTGCTGGTTGTGCATGGATTGGCGCTCTACATCGCCTTCAGGAATGCCCCCGGCTACGTCATCCCCGCAGCGGCGGTCAGCCTGATCGGGTCGGTGAGCGTCGCGGTCTGGTCACTGGCCGTCGCCGTGCTTCAGGGCAGCCAGAGGTTCGGGCTCCTGAACCTGGCCAGAGCGCTCTCCCCGGCCCTCAGTGCCGTGTTGCTGCTCGTGGCCCTGGCGGCAGGCATCGGAAACATATTCATCGTCACGCTGACCGTTGTAAGTCTTTTGGCTGTCTCGGCGACCATCACTGTGCTCGCGGCGCTGCGAGCCATTCCGCCCGAAACCGCGGAGGATGCCTCAGGCCTGCCTGGCATGCGTCAGGTGTTGGCCTTCGGGATCAAAGGCCTGCTGGGCGCGTCCTCCCCGGTTGAGGCTTTCCAGCTGGACCAGGCGATCGTCGGCATCTTCATGTCCAAGGCGCAGCTTGGAATCTACGTCGTCGGCGTGGCCTTCACCAACCTCCCGCGGTTCATCGCCCAGAGCATCGGGCTGGTCGCCTACCCGCGGATCGCCGCTGACCCGGATCCGCGAGGCCGTATTCGCGGGATTCTCACCTTCGCCGCGGTGACCTTCGCGCTTGCAGGCACTGTCGCAGTAGTGCTCGAGCTTGCCTTGCCACACCTGCTGCCATGGTTGTTCGGCGACGCTTTCGCTCCCGCGGTGGAGATTGCCCAGATCCTGCTGGTCGCCGCGGTTCTGTTTGCGCTGCGGCGGGTGCTTGCGGAGGGCCTGCGCGGCGCCGGGCGTCCCGGTTTGGGCAGCCTCGCGGAGGTTGCGGCGCTTGCTTCGCTGCTCCCCGCTGCCGCGCTGTTCTCCGACTCCGGTGCGAGTGGAATTGCGCTCGCTTTAGTGGTTTCGGCGGCAGTCGGGCTTTGCGCCATCGTCTTGGGACTGATCGTCCGGCCCCTCCCGAAAGGCCAACCGCAGGGCGATCAGGATGTGGTTCACCCGAGGCCGGATAAGTGACGCTAGCCTCAGGCCGGCATGCGTCGATTTCTCTGGTTCGCTGCCCTCGCACTGCTGGTCGCCGCCAGTGGCGTGTTTGCGGCCGGGGTTCCGCCGTTTTTCCTGCTGGTGGTCGGCGCCCTGCTCGTGGTCTTCGTGGCCGCACTTCAGTTCTCGATCTCGAAGGCCGCGTACCTCGCGGTCTGCGCGTTCGTCCTGACGATCGCATGGAACGGCCTGCGATTTGGAGGCGGCGCAATCGCCAACGCGTTCTTTGCCGTGGCGACCGTAGCCGTACTCGCCTACGTCGCGCGTGAGCGCCCCACTGTGCCGCTGCCAGGGTGGCTGTTCGCCGCCGGTGCCGGTTTTGGCTTCGCCGCTCTGATCGTTTTCATCGTCCCGCCCGACGCCGGGCTCCTCAACGCGCCTCTGATTCAGGCGCGCCAGGTGCTCAATGAGACTGGCCAGTTGGTGGAGATAGCCCGCCGGTCGGACTTTCTCACGCTGCTCCAGTTCCTGCTGGCCATCATTTGGATTCCGGTGATGCTGGCGACCATCGGGACGACCAACCGCCGTGTGATCCGCCTGATGGACCTCTGGACGATCGGAGCGGTGATCAGCGCCGCGGTCGGAGTTCTGGACTATGCCGGCCTCCACCTTGCTCCGTTCCCACTGATCGGCACACGTTCATCGGGACTGACGATCCACCCGAACTATCTGGGGTTGGTCTGCGTGATGGCCATCCCGACCGCCTTCCTGTGGGTCAACCGGTCGGGCCGCTGGCGGCTCGCGGGCATTGCCGCGGTTGGCGTCCTGCTCGGCGGCGAGCTCGCATCCGGCTCGCGCGCCGGAGCCGTCGCGGCCGTGCTGGCGGTGGTTGCGTCCCTGGCCACAGTCCCGCGATTGCGCCGCGCCATCGGCGTGGTGGCGCCGATCGCGGGGATGGTGGCGATCGCGGCCCTGATCTCCACCAACGTCGGAGACCAGGTGATCGACCAGCTGCGCTTTGGGGAGGCCGACGCCAGCGCGGCGGGAAGCGACAGACAGCGCGGGCAGCTGTACGACATCGCGGCTGACCAGTTCTCCGAGCGCCCGCTCGCCGGGACCGGTTTCGGCGTGATCCAGGATGCACACAGCATCTACCTCCAGCTGCTCGCCGCCGGTGGCGTGATCGCCTTGGTTTCCTTCTTCGTCTTCATTGTCGGAATGCTGGGCTCGGTGCGACATGTGCGAGCCGGGCCGGCACGTGCGGCCGCGGTCGCCGCGGCGATCTCGATCCTGGCGTGGCTGGCGAACGGTGTCTTCGACAGCCAGCTCGCCGACAAGTACCTCTACGTCGTGCCGGGGCTGCTGCTGGCACTCTCCTGCGTAGCGGCGAGCTCACGAGCACCGGCGCCGTTGGCCCGCCCCGCCGGCGCGGATGGGCCGCCGCTGCAGGCCCTGCATCCGTCGTCGCAGCGCCTGCCGTCACCCGCGCGCTAAGACCGCCGCGCGATCGCTGCTTTACGTCCCGGGGTTGCTGCTCGCGCTTTCCAATTCGGTGTAACCGGGCTCGTCCTCGACGTGAGCGGCCGCCTCCTTCGTAAGCCGGCGGCGATCCCTTCTGGACATTCCTTCGTCAGCCTGGTGGGTGTAGTAGCCCTGGTAGTAGTCACTGTGGCGCTCCTTGAAGCCGGTCAGGACGATTCCGGTCGGGCGCTCGGGCAGCCGATCCAAGGCATCGCTTGAAGCCTGCGCCTGTTCGCGCGTCGTCCAGTTCAGCCGCACGCAATTCAGCACGGCATCGACCTGCGGCACGATCTCGCGCGTGTCGGCGACGGGGAGCAGAGGCGGGCAGTCGATGATCACCTTGTCGTAGGCCTCACGCACCTGAGCGAGGAAATTCTCGAAGCGCTTTGAGCTCAACAGGTCAGCGGGTTGGGGTGGTGCTGAGCCCGCCGTGATGCAGATCAGTGGCTTCGGCCCCGATCCGTTCTGTGAAGGCGCCGACGGAACCGGAACCGCCTGCAGCACGTCTCGCGGCTGAGCACGTCCTATCAGGTAGTCGGACAGCCCGGGAGCCTCCGCGATTCCGAGCCTGTTGGCGAGAACCCTGCGGCGCAGATCGCACTCCAGAAGCAGCGTTCGCGTGCCCGCGGCCGCGCTCGCCATCGCCAGGCAGGCCGCGACGGTCGACTTGCCTTCTTCCGGAATCGCACTGGTTACTGCGATCGTGCGGAGGTCGCTGTCGATTGCGAGATAGCGCACGTTCTCCCGCAGGATGCGAAACGACTCGCCATCGATAACGTCAAGCGACCCGACCCCCTTCACCTCAGAGTCGTGGAACGACCCCGTATGCCCAAAGGCCTGCGGCCGCAGGCGCGCCAAGACGGGCCGGGCGAAGATCTCGTCTGCGTCCGCAGGCTCCCGAAGCCTTCGGTCCAGCTGCTTGCGAACCAGAGCAAGGGCGATCCCAAGCAGGAGCCCGAAGAGACCTGCTGCGAGCGTGTTGCGAGCGGTCTGTGGCGTCGCCGGCGATGTCGGGATCTGCGCCTCTTCACTCGCCTCCAGGGGGGCTGCCACCGTGCTCAACGACTCGAGGCTCGAAAGCCGATCGATGTAGAAGGCCTCGTTCACGCCCCTCTCGGAATCGTCGAGCGTCTCGATCCGATCTCGCAGCCTCTGGGCTGCGGTGGCGTACCTGCGACGGGCTTCGGAGGCCGAGAGCCGGGCATCGGATCTGGCGACGGAGTTCGCGATCAGTGCCGCCTCGCGCGCATCGTCTGAGCGGACGGTGATGACCACCGCGTAGGAGTTCGGATCAACTCGAACGTCGATCATCGATCGAATCTCAGGGATGGTCTTTGGCTCGTCTAGCTCCTCACGCACCTCGGAGAGAACCGACTTGCGAGTGACCTCGGGTAGGTGCGCCGAGGCAACCTGGAGTGGCGTTTGGCCGGTCACAACTCCGCGACCAAGCAGGTTCAGGTCCTGGCTGGGATCCTGAACAGTGACCGAGGCCGTGGCCTCGTACTCGGGCGTCTGGACCTTGGAAAACGCAAACGCGGCGCCGGCGCAGCCGATCGCCACGAGGACGATGAACAGGCGGTACTGCCGTAGGGTTCTAAGGTAGTCAGCGAGGGTCATGTGTTTCGCCTGCACGTCCTGGGGGTGGACGGGATCCTCGAGGCAGCCCGATCCCGCGCCTTCGATCTTAGCGAGGCGACTTCGTGCGCGATTCAGTTCCCCGGCCGGATCTCCCCTCCGCGACGACTTCCCGCAGGAGGGCGTCGAACGACTGGCCAAAACCCTCCCGTGTGAAGTTGCGGTCAGCGAATGCGCGGGCCGCAGCAGCGCGCTCGCGGATCTCATCAGGCGCGCCACGCAGACGGGCGACCTCACGCGGGAACGACTCCGGCTCGGCGCTGTTGACCACCCACCCGCCAGCGGACTCGCGGACGATCCGAGCGACCTCGGAACCGGGGTTCACGGCCGCCAGGATCGGCAGTCCGTAGGCCATGAAGTTCATGATCTTTGAGGGGATGTTGAACTCAGCGCCTTCGTACTGTTGGCTGACGAAGCCAATCGTCGCCCGCCGCAGCTCGGCCTCGAGGCCGGCATCGTCGAGGACGCCGACCAGCTCGACGCGGTCGGTTCGCACCTCGGCGCGAGCTTCGTCCGCTGCCATCCCGGAGCCCGTGACGATCAGCCGCGAATCGGCCGGCAGGTCGGAGGCCTCGTAGGCGCGAACCAGCGCTGTCAGTCCCTGCGAATAGCCGATATTGCCCATCGAGAGAATCCGCAGGCCGTCCTCGGGCGCTTCACCCCCCTCCGTCTCTGGGATTGGGATGCGAGTGGCCGGATCGTAGATCAGGCGGATCTTCTCGGCAGGGACACCCTTGGAGACCAGATTGTCCGTGAACGAGCGCGACAAGACGACGATCCGGCGCGCGGCGCGATAGGCCTCGCTCTCGAGCCTGCGTGAGAGCTTCAGCACCATGCCCTGCTCATCGATCAGCCCAGTCGAAGCGGCACCGTCGGGCAGGATGTCGTGCAGCCAGAGGACCCAAGGCACCCGCCGAGCACGGGCGTTGATGATCGCCGGAAGCAACGCCGGGAACGATGGCGAGGCGGAGACGAGAACATCGGGTCGCCCCAGAAACGGGATCGCCGCCGTCTGGCTGGCCATGAACGAGAGCTCCTGGCGGTAGCGCTGGGCAGCGCTCGCACGTCCGATCATCAAAGGCAGGCGGAGCACCGGAATTCCCTGGCGGGTCTCGCGGTACGGGCGCATACTCCTGCCCCACTGCGGCTCCGGGTAGTGAGGGTGCGCCGCGACCACTTCAACCTGGTGCCCGAGGCTGGCCAGTTGGTTGGCTATGACCGTGCTGACCGGGCCGATGCCCATCGGTTCGGGATCGTAGTTGTAGCTCCAGAGCTGGATCTGCAGGCGATCGGCTGCGGTCATCTCAGCGTCCGGTCGTACGTCCGGAATGGCTCGCCATCATGTGCGCAGTGCTGCCACACCCCGAGCATCCGAGGAGGCCGGGCTCGGTGCAGCCGCCGTGAGCAGCCAGTCGAGCCCGCCCAATGGCGTGAACGTGTAAGCGTCGCTGAGCAGGCCTCGGGCCTTTTCGAGGCTCTCGTCGTCCCAGAACTCGACGATCAGCGTCGGACGATGCTGCCTCAGGACGGCGGCCCCACCCCGAAGCACGTCAACCTCCGCTCCCTCGACGTCGATCTTGACCACGTCGGGGGGGCCCGTCTCGGCCGCGACCTCGTCCATCGTCCGTACGGAAACCTCGATCCCCCCGCCCTGCAGGTCCGGATGACCCTCCATCAGCGACCAGGTGAGGCCCCCCGGGTCAGAATGAAGCGTGGCCGAGCCCGGTTGGGCACCTATCGCGCAACGCATGACACGCGTATTGCGAGCGGAGTTGACACGAACGGCCTCCTCGAGCCTGGCGGCGGAGTCCGGCATCGGCTCGAACCCGAGCACGTGGCCGTCTTCGCCGACGAGCCGAGAGCCGAGCATCGTCAGCAGTCCGATGTTCGCGCCAACGTCCCAGAACGTCATCCCCGGGCTCAGGTTCTCGGCAAGCGCCTGCTGAACGTGGAGATCATGCTGGCCGGTCCAGTAGAACTTCTCGGTCCTCGGCCGGATTCGCAGCTGGGCGCCAGCCGCCAGCCCACCACGCACGGTGACAACCTTGGACCCGGCCGGAAGGGCTGCGTTCACGATCGGACGCACGAGCCGCGCCAACAGGCTGTCACTGCCAAACCGGTCCGCGATCGAGCGCGGGACTCGGTTCAGGATCGCCATCACAAAACGCTGAACCATCGCGATTCCGACCTTACAAGAACGGGTCTGCGAAGCCGGCAGCTGACCGCTTCGACGGCAGGCTCGGAATAATGGGAGCCATGGAGGACTCCTCGCCCACCCTGCGGTCGCTGATTCGTGCGGACATCGAGCAGCTCGGCGTGCTTTTCAACAGTGCCGCGGAACACCTGTTTCCCAGCGGTTACGTCGCTGTGAGCTACCGCATCGCTCATGCCCTGTATCAGCGCGGCTGTAAGAGGGTCGCCGGCGTGGTGACGGTCATCTGCCACGTTCTGACCGGCGCCGAGGTGCGGCCGGACGCCAGGATCGGGCCTGGATTCGTCGTCGTTCATCCATCTGCTGTCGTGGTCGGAGGCGGTGTGGTCGCCGGCAAGAACCTGTCGCTGTGGGGCTCGAACACGCTCGGTTACACGTGGCGCGGTGGGCCGGACGAGAAGTCCGGATCGCCGGTCTTGGGGGACGACGTGGCCGTGTTCGCGCACGCGAGCGTCTTCGGCGGGGTGACGGTGGGCGACCGCGTCCTGATCGGTGCATACTCGCTCGTCCTCGACGACATGCCCAGTGACTCGTGGCCTCGCGGCATCCCCGCGCGTCCGGCGCCTCCGTCTGCCTAGAGGAGCGCCGACATCGACGCCGTCAGTGCGCCTGCGCTCGCACCTGAACCTTTGATTTGAGCCTCTCGAGATGGTGTGCGGGAAACCCGAACAGGTCATCGAGCTGGTCGGTGGACCTGTATGCGCCCAACTCCTCCCTTTTGGCGAGTACACGGCCACACTGAGTAAGCGAGAGCCCCATTCCCCGCAGCTCCTCGAAGCCGATCAGGTTGAGGTCAGCTCGAGCCGGCGCAAGATCATCCGCGCATCTTGCGTGGACCGCCTGCAGCGGCCGGACGTGATCTCGCAGCGACCACTCATCGGCGTCCGGCCAAGGCTCCGGGGGTTCAGGGACGTCGCTGTGGGGTTGCCGTGGTCCCGGCGCTTCTGAGGGCACCCACGTGTATTGGTCGCGCTGGACGGGGGGGCTCGACAGCGTCTGCAGAACCTCGTCAGGAACGATCCACTCGTCCAGCCCGCGATCGGCCGTCGCTGAGCGGGAATCTGGCGACGGCGTCTGCAGGTCGCGCTCCGGGTCTGAGAGCAGCTGTTTCGCCGCTCTCTCTCCGGATGAGATCACGTGCATTGCCATGTCCTCGGCCGCGGACGGCAGTTGAAGCACACCCAGCCTCTGCTTTTCGGTCAATACCTCCGCCATCATCTTGCGGGCGTTGTCGTAGAAGGCAGCGAGTTCCGCTCGGACTTCCTCGTTGCTTTCGTCGGAGAGGAAGAGCTCGAACAGCACGACGAAGTACCAGGGCTGGTCTCGGATCGTCTGCTGGAGATTGCTGGCGAACCCTTCGACGAGGTCTGCGAGCGTCTCGGCGCCGCGCATCGCCGCCTCGAGCATGCTCAGCCGGATCTCGCCGTCGCGGCGAACGACCTCGGCGAGCAGGCGCTCTTCGGTGCCGAAGTCGGTCCCGCAGCAGCCCGCGGCTCACGCCCGCCTCGGCGGCCACCACCTCGAAGGTTGCGCCTGCGATTCCGTGCGCGGCCACGCTGGCGCGTATCGCGTCGATTATTCGCTGCGCTTTTTCGCCGCTCAACTCCAGGTAAGCGGTTGCTGCTTCCACGGGCGTCCTCCTGTTGGTTTGCGCCAGCAGAATTTAAGGCCCGAGTATCAACGACGTGCCGGTCATCTCCGCAGGCTGCTCGAGACCGAGCAGCTCCAGCACGGTCGGAGCGACGTCGGCGAGGATGCCGCCGCCCCGCAGGCTCAATCCCTCCACGGTGACCACGACCGGGACCGGATTCAGCGAGTGTGCCGTGTTCGGCGAGCCGTCGGGCTCGAGCATGTTGTCGGCGTTGCCGTGGTCGGCGCTGACGATGCATGCCCCGCCTCGCGCGTGTACAGCCCGGACCACGCGCTCCAAACAGCCGTCTACGGCCTCGATGGCCCTGACCGCGGCCGGGATGTCGCCGGTGTGCCCAACCATGTCGGGGTTCGCGAAGTTGATGATCCCGAAGCGGAAACCGTCTGCATCCCAGGCGGAGCTGAACGCGTCCGCGGCCTCGCCGGCCGACATCTCCGGTTTCTCGTCGTAGGTCGCGACGTCGCGCGGAGAGTCGACCAGGCGGCGCTCCTCCCCACCCCACTCCTGCTCACGCCCGCCGTTGAAGAAATAGGTGACGTGCGCGTACTTCTCGGTCTCGGCGACGTGGAGCTGGCGGGCGCCGGCCTCACTCAGCACCCGCGCCAGCGTCATCTCGGGATCGGCGGGTGAGAAGGCGACCGGATAGGGCCAGCCGCCCTGAAACTCCGTCATCGAGGTCAGATTCGCGAGCGGCGGTCGACCCCGGGCGAACTCCTCGAAGTCCGGCTCGGCAAGGGCCCGTGTCAGCTGGCGCGCACGGTCGGGGCGGAAGTTGAGGTGCAAAAAGACGTCCCCGTCCTGCATTCCGTCGTAGCCGTCGATCACGGTGGGCGTCACGAACTCGTCTGAGTCGCCTCGTTCGTAGGACTGTGCGACCGCCTCCGCCGAGCTTGAGGCTCGTAGGCCACCGGCGTGGACGATCGCGTCGTAGGCGAGCTTGGTTCGCTCCCAGCGGCGGTCGCGATCCATCGCGTAGTAGCGGCCGCTGACGGTGCCGATTCTGCCCGCGTGCCGAAGCCAGCGCTCGAGTTCACCCAGGTACCCGTGCGCCGAGCGAGGGAGTGTGTCGCGCCCGTCGGTGAACACGTGCACGACCAGATCTGGGACGCCCTGCTGAGCGGCCAGCTCGATGCAGGCTTCGATGTGCTCCCACCCGGAGTGAACGCCGCCGTCGGAAATCAGCCCGGCGAGGTGCAGGCGGCCGCGAGGCGAGGAACGGGCTCGCTCGCAGGCGGCCAGCAGAATCGGGTTCTCGAAGAAGCTGCCGTCGGCGATGGCGTCGTTGATGCGGGCCAGGTCCTGCTTGACCACGGCGCCTGCCCCGAGATTCAGATGACCAACCTCCGAGTTGCCCATCTGCCCCGGCGGCAGGCCCACGTCGCGCCCGCAAGCCGACAGCGTCGTCGTTGCGAACCGCTCCCAGAGAGAGTCGAAGAACGGTGTCCGCGCCTGGCTGACGGCGTTCCCTGGGCCGGCGGGGGCCAGTCCCCAGCCGTCGAGAATGACGAGAGCCAGCGACGGGACGGGTAAGCCGTCGGGCGTCCTCACGCCGCCTCGACGATGGCGCCGAACGTCTCGGGGTCGAGGCTGGCTCCGCCGACCAATGCGCCGTCGATTCCGGGGCGCCCCAGCAACTCCGCGGCATTGTCCGGCTTGACCGAGCCGCCGTAGAGGATCCGCACGTCCTCGGCGGCGGCTGCGCTGCGGCCGGCGACCACGCCGCGCACAACTGAGATCGCCTCTTCAGCCTGCTCTGGGCTGGCGGTGCGGCCCGTCCCGATCGCCCAGATCGGCTCGTAGGCGATCACGACCTCCGCGAGCCGGTCGTCGGCGACGCCGACGAGGTCGCAGGAGACCTGGCGCTGCAACACCGCCGTAGTCGCCCCGGCCTCGCGCTCCTCCTCGGTCTCCCCGACGCAGAGAATGGGCTGCAGGCCCGCATCGAGGGCGACCGGCACCTTGACGGCAAGCGAATCGTCGGTTTCCCCGAAGAGCTGGCGTCGTTCGGAATGCCCGAGGATGACACCGTCGGCGCCGGCGTCAACGAGCATCGCGGCCGACACCTCCCCGGTGAAGGCGCCGCTCGGCTCACCGTGCATCGTCTGGGCGAAGACCTTGACCGTACTCCCGTGGGCCGCCTCGACAACGGCTGCGAAGCGACACGAATGACGGGCAGATGACGACATCGCGGTCGTCGAGCCCGTCGAGCTTCGGCAGCAGGTCATCGATGAACTCTTGCGCCTCACCAAGCGTCTTGTGCATTTTCCAATTCGCCGCCAGGCAGGGCCGCCGGTCAGACATCGGAGACGTCCGCGTCGCGCAGCGCTTCGACGCCAGGCAGGGTGCGGCCCTCGAGCAGTTCCAGCGAAGCGCCGCCTCCGGTGGACAGCCAGTCGACGCGATCTCCAAGGCCGAACTGGACGAGAGCAGCGGCCGAGTCGCCGCCGCCCACGACCGTCGTCCCGGGCGCCGCCGCGACGGCCTCAGCAACAGCTCGCGTGCCGGCTGCGAACGGCTCCAGCTCGAACGCTCCCATCGGACCGTTCCAGAGGACGGTGCCGGCCTCGGCGATCTCATCCGCGTATGCGGCGGCGCTGATCGGGCCGATGTCCAGGCCCATCCAGCCGTCCGGCACCTCTCGTGACTCGATCGTCTTCGTCCGGGCGCCGGCATCGAAGCTGTCGCCGATGACGAGATCCACGGGCAGCTCCAGCTCACACCCGGACGCCGCCGCGAGCTCGAGAGCCTGCGCCGCGAGGATGACTCCCTGTTCTTCAACCAGCGAATCACCCGTGCCAAGTCTCTGCGCCCTGAAGAAGCTGAAGCACATCGCGCCGCCGATCAGGATCGAGTCGGCGACGCCGAGGAACCGTTCGATCGCGCCCATCTTGTCGGAGATCTTGGAGCCGCCGAAGATCGCCACCAGCGGCTTGCTGGGCTCGTCGCGAACTGCGGTCAGCTCGCGGACCTCCCTCTCCAGAAGCAGGCCAGCGTAAGCCGGCAGCAGCCTGGCCACACCCTCCGTCGTGGCGTGGGCACGGTGTGCGGCTCCGAAAGCGTCGTTGACGTAGAGGTCGGCCAACCCGGCAAGTTCAGCGGCCAGCTCGGGGTCATTTTCCGTCTCCCCCGGTTCGAAGCGGCTGTTCTCCAGCAGCAGCATTTCCCCGGACCGCAGCGACGCCGCATCCGCCGCCACCTGGTCTCCGGTCACCCCCGAGGCCAATCGAACGTCGGTCCCGAGCAGCTCACCGAGACGCGAGGCGACCGGTCGCATCGAGAGATCAGGGTCATGGCCGGACGGCCGGCCGAGGTGGGAGACGAGCACTACGGAGGCGCCGCGTTCGCGCAGCAGCTCGAGAGTCGGAAGGGCGGCCCGGATGCGCGTGTCGTCGCCGATCACACCCGATTCGAGGGGCACATTCAGATCGGCGCGAACGAGCACCCGCCGGTCGGCAACCGACGCCTCGCGCACGGATGCCTTAGTGAACGTTCCGCGACCAGGTGCCACGGTCTCGGGCAACGCCACAGGCCTAGGCGCCGACGCCGGCAGCCTTCGGCTGGAGCACCTTCGCTGCAAGCTCGACGACGCGGTTGGAATAGCCCCACTCGTTGTCGTACCAGCTGACGGCCTTGACCATGCGACCCTCGATCACCATCGTCAGCCCGGAGTCGAAGATCGACGAGTGCGGGTCCTTGACGATGTCGGTCGACACCAGCGGGTCCTCGCTGTAGGAGAGGATGCCGCTCATGGGCCCGGCGGCCGCCTCTCTCACGGCCGCGTTGATCTCATCGGCATCCGTGTCACGCGCAACGTCGCAGACCAGGTCGACAACCGATCCGGTCGCGACCGGCGCGCGAACCGCGAACCCGTTGAGCTTTCCCGCGAGCTCGGGCAGCACCAGGCCGACCGCCTTGGCTGCGCCGGTGGTCGTCGGAATCAAATTGAGCGCCGCGGCCCGCGCCCGGCGCAGGTCCGAGTGCGGCATGTCCTGGAGGCGCTGATCGGCCGTGTAGGCGTGGATCGTGGTCATCAGGCCACGCTCGATGCCGACGGCGTCGTTGATCACCTTCGCGAATGGGGCCAGGCAGTTGGTCGTGCAGGACGCATTCGAAATGATGTGATGCTCGTCCGGGTCGTAGGCGTCGTCGAAGTTGACCCCGAGGGCCACGGTCACGTCCGGATCGCCGGCCGGCGCCGAAATGATCACCTTCTTGGCCCCGGCTGCGAGGTGCTTCGAAGCGTCGGGGCGCTTCGTGAACAGCCCCGTCGACTCGATCACGACCTCAACTCCCAGATCTCCCCACGGCAAGGCCGCCGGGTCGCGCTCAGCAAGCACCTTGACCTGTACGCCGTCGACGATCAGGCTGCCCTCCCCCGCCTCGACTGAGCCGGGAAAGCGCCCGAGGATCGAGTCGTACTTGAGGAGGTGGGCGAGCGTGGCGGTGTCGGTGATGTCGTTGACCGCAACGAACTCGAGGTCCGTCCCCGCCTCGTGTGCGGCACGGAAGAGATTCCGCCCGATCCGCCCGAAGCCGTTGATACCCACCTTGACCGACATTGATCCTCCTAGATTGCTTGCTGAGAGTGCTCTGGGAACCTACCTAAGAAAGATCAGCTTCCGCGCGGGACCCAGCGAAAGAAACGCAGCGCCAGCGCCAGGCCCAGCGCACCCCAGGCGGCGACGACGGCGAGGTGCCCCCACTCGAAGCCGGCGCCAACGGCGCTGGGGTCGAAGGTCGCGAAGAAGGCTTCGAAAAAGTGGCGAATCGGGAAGAGGTCGGCAAAGCGCAGGACACCGGAGGGAATCTCACTCTCGGGGATGAAGATCCCGGAGAGGAAGTAGAGGGGGAGCACGGTCGCGTTTGTGATCGCGGGCGCGGCGTCCTGGGAGGGGATCGCAGCGCTGAGCGCGATCCCCAGGGCGCAGAACGACGCCGCGCCGACGGCGAGCGTGACCAGGACGGCGGGCAGCTTGTCCCAGGGCACGTCAACGCCATAGACGATGCGGCCGAGGGCGCTGACCACAACGAGCATCAGCATTGAGACCACGATGGCGTTGCCGATACGCCCCGCAAAGAAGACCGAGCTCGGCAGCGGCGTGCCCCGTCCGCGCTTGAGGATCCCGTTCTCGCGTGCGATCGTCAGCGAGATGGCGAGGCTGACCATGCAGGCAGAGACGACTGCGAGCGTGATGATCGCCGGTACGTAGTAGGTGGTGGTCTTGACCCCACCGAGCTCCTCGATCGTCTCGTTGCCGAAGATCGTCGCGAAGATCAGCAGGAAGATCACCGGCAACATCACCGTGAAGAACACGGAAGCCGGGTTTCGCCAGAAGATCTTCTGGTCGAAGCGGAACTCGTGCAGCGCCAGCCGCACGCCGATCCCGCTCATCCGCTCTCCTCCGTCAAATCGAGATAGACGTCCTCGAGGCTGGGGCGGCGAACCTCGAGTCCATCCAGTCTCAGGCCCTCCTCGATTGCCCAGCCTGTGAGCTCGTTCAGGGGGGCCTCCGGCGAGGCTGTCGTGAGGGCGACTCGGCCATTCTCGAATACCGCGTCGGCGAAGCCCGCCGGCAGCCGGTTCGCGCCGGCGGGAACGTTGAAGCTGATCGTGGTGAGGCTGGAGCCGGAACCCCCGAGCTCACGGGGCTTGCCCTCGGCGACAATCTGCCCCGAGGCGATGATCGCGGCGCGATCCGCGAGCTGCTGGGCCTCGTCCATGTAGTGCGTCGTCAGGAAGATCGTCTTGCCGAGATCCCGGAGACCGGCGATCACCTCCCAAGCCTGCCGCCGGGCCGACGGGTCGAAGCCCGTCGTGGGTTCGTCGAGGAAGAGCAGTTCGGGATCGCCGATCAGGGCGACAGCAACATCCACCCGGCGTTGCTGGCCTCCTGAAAGCCGCCCAACCCTGGCGTCCGCCTTCTCGCTCAGCCCGACCTGTCCGATGGTCTCGCTGACCCCGCGCGGGCTCCGGTAGTAGCCCGCATACTGCTCGAGCGTCTCGCGGACGGTCAGCTCCGGGGGCATGCGGCAGGTCTGCAGCACGATTCCGATCCGCCCCCGCCACGAACTGCCCGCGTCGGAGGGGTCCTCCCCGAGCACCTGGACATCGCCCGCCGAGCGTTTGCGGTACCCCTCGAGGACCTCGACGGTCGACGTTTTCCCGGCGCCGTTCGGGCCGAGAAAGGCAAAGATCTCGCCGGGCTGGACCTCGAGGTCGAGACCGCGGACGGCCTCGACATCGCCGTACGCCTTGCGCAGGCCGCGAACTCTTATTACGGGGTCGTTCACCGGTGCCTTATATGAGCAGCAGCCTCAACCGACCTTGTTGAGCTGCCGGTGGATTTCGCGGGCAAGCTTCCCCGGAATCCCCGGCACGGCCTCGAGTTCCTCTCGCGAGGCCGCGAGGAAACGGTCGGGGGAGCCGAAGTGGGTCAACAGGGCTCGCTTTCGCACCGGCCCGATGCCGCGCAGCCCGTCGAAAACCGAGGCCGTCATCGCCTTGTCTCGGCGCGCCCTGTGGAAGTCGAGCGCGAAGCGATGCGACTCATCGCGCACGCGCTGCAGCAGCCGCAGCGCCTCGGAGCCGTGCGGGATCCGCACAGCTGTGGAGGAATCCGGCAGGTGCACCTCCTCGAGCCGCTTGGCCAGCCCGATCACGGCCACCTCCCGTCCCCGCTCACGCGCGCGCTCGAGCAGAGGAGCGGCCGCGCGCAGGCCGGCCGAAAGCTGGCCGGCGCCGCCGTCGATCACGATCAGGTTCGGCAGCGCGGCGAACGAGGCGTCACGTGATCCGTCGTGGGGTGAGAGGTCCGCGCCGTCGATGTGGCGCGCGATCCGGCGCGAGATCACCTCCTCCATCGAGGCGAAGTCATCGGGCCCGTCAACCCGGCTGATTGCGAAGCGGCGGTAGTCGGACTTCTTGGGAGCGCCTCCCTCGAAGACGACCATCGACGCTACCGTGTGCTCGGGCCCGAGATTCGAGATGTCGAAGCCCTCGATCCGAAGCGGCAGCTCGCTCAGCCCGAGTTCTGCCTGCAGCGTGGCCAGGGCGTCGACCCGCTGCTGACGGCGGCGCTCGCGGCGCAGCCGGTCCTGGCCGAGGGCGAGCTGAGCGTTGCGTTCAGCGAGTTCGCGCAGGCGGCGCTTGTCGCCGCGCTCGGCGACTCGCACCTCGACTGGGGCCCCACGGCGGCGGCGCAACGCTTCAGCCAGCAACTCCACTCGTTCGCTGACCGCCGGGCCGACGACCACAAGCCTGGGAACGATCGGGGCCGCCGAGTAGTACTGACCGATGAACTCCTCGGTCACCTCGGCCTCGTCGCGCTCAGCGGCGTTTTCGAGATAGAAGCTCTGGCGCTCGGCGAGCACACCATCGCGGACCTGGAAGATCTGCGCGTTGGCGTCGGCTCCGTCGACGGCGACCGCGATCAGGTCGGCGTTGCCCATGCTCTCGCCGGCGATGCGCTGGCGTTCCATCAGCGAGCGCACCGCGCCAAGGCGGTCACGGTAGGTGGCGGCGCGCTCGAATTCCTGCGCGTCGGACGCCTCGTTCATCTTCGTCTCGAGGTCACGCTCGACCTCGCGGTAGCGACCGGAAAGAAAGCCAGCGATCGCGTCGATGTTGCGCCGGTACTCCTCGGCGTCGATGTAGCCGACGCAGGGCGCCTGGCAGCGCTTTATGTAGTGGTCGAGGCAGGGAACTCCGGAGCGGCGCCCCGGCTCTGGGCCCTCGCAGGTGCGGTACTGGAAGAGCTTGCCGAGCAGGTTGAGGGTCTCGCGGGTCCGCTTGGCGGACGAGTACGGGCCGAAGTAGGTGCGCTCAGGCCGATGTCGCTCGCGCGTGAAGTAGACACGCGGGAACTCCTCGTCGAGACTTATGCCGACATACGGATACGACTTGTCGTCACGTAGGCGGATGTTGAAACGCGGCCGGTGGCGCTTGATGAACTGCTGTTCGGCAAGCAGCGCCTCGGCCTCGGTCTCGGTTACGACGAAGTCGATCGAGGCGACCTGGCCGAGCAGGCCGGGGATCTGGCCGCGGCTCGGGTGCTTTGAGAAGTGCGAGGCGACGCGCTTGCGGATCGAGCGCGCCTTGCCGACGTAGACGATTCGCTCGCGAGCATCGGAGAAGAGATACACGCCGGGCGTGTCGGGCAGCTTGCGGCGCTGCTCGGTGAGGCCGGCTGCACGGTCGTCAGACACCCACGAAGGTTAGGCTCCCCAGCCATGGGCCCAAAAACGTTCCCCCCGCCGCAACTGCAGACGATGACGCTTCGCAGCGAGGACGAGATCGGCACCCTCACGCTGAACCGGCCCGAGTCGCTCAATGCGATGAGCCCGGAGCTGATTGAGGAGCTGGCGCTGATCGCGCCCTGGCTCGCCGACCGCGCGCCGCTTCGCGCCCTCATCATCACCGGCGCCGGGCGTGCGTTCTGCGCGGGCGGCGACGTCAACTGGTTCAAGCGAGGGCTCGACGATCCCGACTTCGACCTGCCGTCGGACGTCAGACACGTTGCCGACGTGCTCCATCAGGGAATCGTCGATCTGCACCGCGTCCCATATCCGGTGATCGCTGCAGTCAACGGAGCGGCCGCCGGGGCGGGGTTGTCACTGGCGCTTCAGTGCGACTTCCGGATCGCATCGGAGAAAGCCATGTTCGCCTGCGTCTACGGACGCATAGGCGCCGCACCCGATGGCGGCATGACCTACTTCCTGCCCCGGGTGCTGGGCCAGGCGCGAGCGCTGCAGATGCTGATTGCCGACCCGAACGTGAGCGCAGCCGAAGCGCTGGAGATGGGTCTGGTCTCGGAAGTGCTGCCGCCCGCGGCGCTGCTCGGGCGAGCTCGCGAGCTGGCGGCCGAATTGGCCGCCAAGGCCCCCCACTACGTCCGCACCTGCAAGTCGCTGGTCGCCCAGAGCCTCGACAACACGCTGGCGGATCACCTCCAGCTCGAGCGCCACGGAATCGCCGACTCGATGGCAACCGAGGACCTGGCGCGGGCCGTGCCGGCGTTCTTCAGCGGGGACGAGGTCCGATTCGAGGGGCGCTAGCCCGGCACCCATTCCCAGGTCCGGCGCAACCCCTCACGCAGATCGACCGCGGGCTCCCATCCGGTCGCTTCCGTAAAGGCGCTGTGGTCCAGCTCTGCGACCGGGACGTCGACGGGGCGCCCAGGGCGGCGGCGAACCTCGATGGGCCGCCCGGAGACCTCGCTCATCAGTTCGAGAACCTCACTCAGCGCCCATGAGGCGCCGGCGCCGACGTTGTACACGCCGGGCTCCGCTTCCAGCGCGGCCAGCGCCGCGCCGGCGGCGTCGGCCGCGTATATGAAGTCGCGGCGCTCGCTCCCGTCGCCGATCAGCACCGGGGGCTCGCCGCGGGCCAGCGCCTCACGCCAGGCGGCGATCACCCCCTGTTCGCGGCGCGAGCGCGCTCCCGGGCCGTAGACGTTGGAGTAGCGCAGGACGACCGGCGCGAGGCCATGCTGGCGGCGGTAGAAGTCCGCGTAGCTCTCGATCGAAAGCGCCGTCACGCCGTGCATCGAGATCGGCTCGGCCGGATGGTCCTCCGGGGTCGGCGTCTGCGTGACCTTGCCGTAGACGGTGCCGCCGGAGGAGGCAAGCACGACCCGCTCGCAGCCGTTTCGCCGCGCTCCCTCGAGGGCTGAGATGGCCGGCAACAAGCCGGCGGCCGCGGCCGCGGCGGGTTCGCGCGCCGACAGGGCCGGCGTCGAGTCTCCCGCAAAGCAGAAGATCGCGTCCCGGCCTGTAAGCGCCTGATCGAGCTCGCCGACGACGCCGACACTCCCCGGAAGCGTGCCTTCGACCAGATCGATCTCGAGCCCCTCCGCAGCGATCCGCTGCTTCAACCAGGTGCTGAACCCACGGCTGACGACTGCGACCTCGTGTCCGCCACGGGCGGCCTCGCGTGCGACGTGGCCGCCGATCAGCCCGCCGCCGATGACTAGCAACCTGAGCCTGCCGGGCATCCGCCAACGTTACCTATAGGCTTAGCTCATGAAGCGACTGACCATTCTGATCATCGCGCTCACACTCCTCGGGCTCCCGCTCGCCGCCTGTGGCGGAGACGACGAGACAACCTCCGCCGAGACCACCGAGGAAACGACGTCCGCCCCTGCGGCCGAGACCGTTGACGTCTCCGCCGCCCCCGACAACTCGTTCGCCTACGAGCAGGAGTCGCTGGAGACCAAGGCCGGCGAGAGCACCTTCGCCTTCAACAATCCCGCCCAGATCTCACACGACTTCTGCATCGAGGACGAAAACGCCGACGAGGTCGGCTGCAGCGACCTGATCGCAGAGGGCGAGAGTGACCTCGATGTCAGCCTCGCCTCGGGCGAGTACACCTTCTACTGCTCTGTCGCCGGACACCGTGACGGCGGCATGGAGGGCACCCTCACCGTCAAATAGGGGCGATGGTCAGGCGTCTGAGAAGGCGCGGCCGACCGAGTCGGCTACGCAGACGGGCTTCTCCGTGCCCTCGGCCTCGACCGTGAACCGGGTCACGACCTGCGTCCAGCCGCCGCCGAGCTCGTCGACCTCGACGACCTCTGCCGTAGCCCTCACGTTGGCGCCGACCGGCACCGGGGCCGGGAAGCGGACCTTGTTCCACCCGTAGTTGACACCGAGCTTGAAGCCGGTCGAGGAAATCAGGTCGAGGCGCATGCCGTCGATCATCGAGAGCGTCAGGTTGCCGTGGGCGATCGTCGTGCCGAACGGACTCTCCTTGGCGGCACGCTCGACGTCGCAGTGGATCCACTGATCGTCGCCGGAAAGCTCGGCGAACGCATCGATCATCTCCTGCGTGACCCGGCGCCACTCGCCGGGGCCGACCTGCTGCCCGAGCAGCCCCTTGAGCCCTTCGACTCCCTCGACTTGAACCTCGGCCATCGCGCCTGACTCTAACGCTGCTTGACGCCCTCGCGAACGAAATTGGCGAGCACCGGACCCTCGACCACGACCTCACCGACGGCGTTGTCGATCGCGGTGAGAACGTCTGCCGAAAGCTCGACTCCCGCAGCGGCGGCATTTGCGTGCACCTGCTCGGGGCGAGAGGCACCGACGATCGCGGAGGCGATGTTGGGCTCCCTCAGCACCCAGGCGAGCGCCATCTCGGCCATCGTCAGCCCGGCCTGCTCGGCGATCGGCACCAGCCGCTGAACGGCTTCGAGGACCTCGTCTGTCAGGTAGCGGTCCATCGCCCAGCCCATCGAGTCGCTGGCTGCGCGCGAATCGGCCGGATGCTCCTCCCCGGGCTGGTACTTGCCGCTGAGCACTCCCTGGGCGATTGGCGACCAGACGATCTGCGAGATCCCGTGATCGGCGCAGTACGGGATCAGCTCAGCCTCGGGGGCGCGCCAGATCGCGTTGTACTGCGGCTGCGATGAAACCCACTTGCGTGCGCCCGGCACCTCGAGACCAGCCTCGATCTGCTCGATGGTCCACTCGCTGAAGCCGAGCGCGCGAACCTTGCCGGCCTCACAGACTTCGGTCAGCGCCTCCATCGTCTCCTCGATCGGTGTGTCGGGGTCGGGCCGGTGGCACTGGTAAAGGTCGATGTAGTCCGTCCGCAGCCGGCCCAGCGAGGCGTCGAGCTGCTTGTGGATCTGCTCCCGGGAGAGACCGGAGTCGGTCTCGCTCATCGGGAAGAAGACCTTCGTCGCGAGCACGTAGGAGTCGCGGTCGAAGCCCTGCAGCACTTCACCCCATGCTCCTTCGGCGGCCCCCTGCCCGTAGATGTTGGACGTGTCGAAGAGCGTGATGCCGGCGTCGAACGCGGCACGCGTGCACGCTTGGGTCGCGTCGTGTTCGACGCCGGACCCGTAGGTCAACCACGACCCCAGCGAGATCTCCGAGACCTCAATTCCCGAGTCGCCGAGTTCGCGGTACCGCACCTGCGAAAATCTATAGGGTCAGCTCGATGAGCGATTTCGACACGGACGTCCTGGTCGTCGGCGGTGGGCCGGTCGGGCTGACGGCCGCCTGCGAGCTGCGGCGACGCGGGGTCGCCTGCCGGATCATCGATCAGCTCGAAGAACCGCCGCAGTACGCGAAGGCGGTCGGCGTGCAGCCGCGCACGCTCGAGATCTGGGAGGACATGGGCCTGCTGCGAGAGGCGCTCGACGCGGGGATCGAGCTGCGTGGCCAGATCGTCCACGTGAACGGCGAGCTGGTGACGAAGATCGAGATGGAGCTGCCTGCATCCATTCCCCACAGATTTTTGGCGCTTCCGCAGTACGAAACCGAGCGCCTGCTGCGCGATCATCTCGCGGTCTACGGGAGCGCAATCGAACGCGGAGTCACACTGAAGGCGTTCAGCCAGGATGCCGGCGGCGTCACGGCGACGCTCGAGGGCCCGGCCGGCGAGGAAGAGGTCCGAGTCGCGTATCTCGTCGGCGGCGACGGCGCGCACAGCGTTGTTCGCAAGGGGCTCGGGCTCTCATTCGAGGGCGACGCCTTCCCCGAGGAATACATGCTCGGCGACGTCGAGGTCGATTGGAGTCAACCACGCGGATTCGGTTTTCGTGCGCTGCACCAGACCGGCGGCAAGACCGACGATGCGCTCGTCTGCATTCCGCTCCCGGGACACAAGCGCTACCGCATCTCGATGCTGGTGCCGCCGGAGCTCGCCTTCACGCCAGAGCAACCTGACGAGGTTGAGCACGGTTTCCAGACCGACCGCCCGCAGCCGACGCTCGAGCACATCCAGGCGGTTATCGACCGCCTCGCCCCGGAGCCGACGAAGGCCTCCAACCTGCGCTGGTCGTCGATTTTCAGGATCAGCCACCGGCTGGTGGACCGCTACAGCGAGGGCCGCGTCTTCGTCGCCGGCGACGCAGCTCACATCCACCCACCGACTGGCGCGCTGGGCATGAACACCGGTATCCAGGACGCCTACAACCTAGCCTGGAAGCTGGCGCTGGCAGTTGATGGGATCGCGGCGCCCGGCCTGCTCGACAGCTACGACGCCGAGCGGCTCCCGATCGGCAAGGAGGTCGTCAGCGGCACCGTCAAGGCGCTCAAAACGGAGGTCGGCATCGTCGAGGACGACGATGCGACTACGACGATGATGCGCCAGGGGCAACTGCTGGTCGGCTACCCGGACGGGCCACTGAGCGATTCCGACAGCGACCCCGGCGCGCCCGGGCCGCAGCCTGGGCAACGCGCGCCCGACGCGGGCGGCCTGCGTCGCGAAGCGGTGCAGCACCCACTGAGGCTGTTCGAGCTCTTCAGCACGCCCGACTCGGTGCTGTTGCTCTACTCGGACGCATCGGTCGACGGCCTGGAGGCGCTGGCGGGCGAGGCGCGCGATGCCGCGCACGGGCGCCTGGCCGTCTACGCGGCGCTCGCCCCCGAGGTCGACGCCGACTCGCTGGCGCTGCCGGTGATCCGCGACGCGGAGGGTGAATTCCGGGAGGCCTACGGCGGCGCCGGCGTCTACCTGATCCGGCCCGACGGCTACGTCGGATACCGCGCGGCCGAGGCCGACGCCGGGCGGCTGTGCGCCTACCTGGGCAGACTCTTCGCCGCCCCCTAGCCTCCGTCCGTCGGCTCCGACGGAGCGCCGCCGATCAGGTTCTGCCAGCGCACAACCCGGCGCCGGTGGCGCTCCTCTCGAGCCTCTGACTCGGCCAGCTTCTTGCTGTGCGGGGCGTATCGGCGACGGGCCCAGGGAGAACCCGGGCGGGCGGCGCGGATTGCGGCGACGATGCTGACAAGCGGGATAAACATCCCGGCCAGGGCCGAGGCGATCTTGCCCTTGACGGCCGCGAGTATGCAGAGCCCAAGATTGATCGCGATCGTGACCGCGAGCGCGCCCCCGGACTCCGACTCGGACCCGAGCGGGACCAGACCGACGACGATGCCGCCTGCGATGATCGTGGCGACGATCACGGCGTCGACCGAGCGGCGGCCCTCCTCCGACCAGTAGACGTCCTCGAGGTAGAGCCAGAGCGCGTACTCGTCCAGCGTCAGCCCGGCGCCGATCCCGAAGGCGACCGCGAGCACGCTCAACAGGGCGCCGTCGGGCTGCAGGGCGAAGCCGAGAAAGCCGGCCAGCAGGAGCAGCACGATCCCGAACACCAGGTGGTGGACGTGCAGGCCGCCCCCGGTCTCGATGCTGCCCGGCCACCATGGCACCTTCGGGCTCCGCATCAGACGCGTGCTCATGCGAATGAACCCGAACGAACCAAGCATCCCGAGCAGGGCGAGGAAGCCGGCTCGCTCGCCGTCTCCCTCCAGGAAGTTGCCATCGAGGCTCAGCGAGATCTCACCCAGCGGCATGAGCCGACCCTACAACCAGACCGCCGCGGGAGCGCTTGCCTGTAAGTTGGACCGCTCGATGGGAACCGCGAGCCGCATCGCGATCACAACCGCCGTCTGCTTCGGACTGCTTGCTTCCAGCGCAGCGGCCGGCCAGAGTGGTGCGTGCCCGGCTGGCCAGATCGCCACATCAGCGGGCTGCACGGGCTTCGCCGACGCGGGCCGCTCAGTCCGCGAGATCGTCAACCAGACAGCCGAGGAAGACGACGTGCGCGCGGCGCTCGTCCGGATCGAAGTCGGCGAGCGGACCCTTGCAACTGTCACCCCCGGTGAGTCAATGGCCGGGGTGCCTGCGAACCCCCGGATGCACTTCAGGATCGGCTCGATGGCGATTCCCTATGAGACCACGCTGATGCTCCAGCTGTATGACCAGGGCAAGCTCTCGCTTGACGATCCGGTTTCGAACTGGTTTCCCGATCTGCCCAACGCGGAGCAAGTCACCCTGAGGATGCTGGCCCAGTCGACCAGCGGCTATCCGGACTGGATCCAGGGAAACCCCGCCTTCGTCGCGGAGCTCTTCAACGACCCCTTCCGGCAGTGGAAGACGCGGGAGCTGCTGGACGTCGCCTTCAGCCAACCGGTGGTCTGCGAGCCGACGGCCTGCCGGCACTACGCGCACACGAACTTCATCCTCCTCGGCCAGGTCATGGAAAGGATCACCGGGAAGCCGCTCGCCACGCTGCTGCGAAGGCGCGTCCTGAAGCCGCTCGGGCTGCGACAGACGAGGATCTCGGCGCTACCGGGAATGCCGAACCCGGTGCTGCACGCATACGTCGGCTACCGCGGCTTCTACGAGGACTCGACCTTCTGGAGCCCGTCGTGGACGATCTCCAAGGCGCTTGTGATGAGTTCAACCGTCCGCGACATCATCAAGTCCGCCCAGGCACTGGGAAGCGGAGCGCTGATCTCAGCGAAGGCGTCGCGTGAGCGCTTCGCACCGACGACCGCCAACGCCGGCTACCCCGGGTTCAGCGACGACTTCTACTACGGCCTCGGGGTCGTGGTGGCGAATTCGTGGCAGCTTCAAACCCCGCAGCTGAACGGCTACAACGGCGTTCAGGGCTATCTGCCGTCGAGGAAGATCGCGTTCGCGGTGGTGGCCACGAACGGGCAGGACGCAGCCGCGGCCAACACCGACAACAGCCGCAAACTGGTGGCGGCGATCACCGAGTACCTGACGCCGGACCGTCCCGTCGAGCTGCCCTAAGGGACCTCCAGAACGTCAGCGGCGCGTGAAGGTGCCGAGGCCCGCCTCGTCGAGAACCTCGACGACCATGGAGCCTGCCTGGCGGTGGCGGCCGCGCTCGAAGTCGACGGCACCGATCCCGTACTCGTTTTCACCGACCCAGTCGAAGGAGTAGGTGTTGGCGCTCCAGTGCGCCAGCGTGAATCGCCGCGGCTCCGGGCCGAGCGCGATGGTGAGCCTGCCGCCGCGCGCGACCACCCGCGCCTCGCCGTAGAAGTCGTTCTGATAGGTCCCCGCGTAGAACGACGGCCGGCGAGCCTCCCGGGGGTCGCTCGGTGGCGTGCGGCCGAACAGCCTGCTGGGGTTCTGGCGCGTGCCCAGCACCAGGGGCGTGATCGCGGTCAGCCAGTCGCGGGTCACGTGCCCCTGCCCGACCAGGTCCAAAAAGTCGTTCGCCACGGCCTCCGGCAGCCCCACGGGCCAGCCGTTCGTCAGTACGACGATGCCCAGTCCTTCAGAGGGCAGCAGGTTGACCACCGTCGACGCTCCAGTGGTGAAGGCCCCGGAATGGTTGAACCGCACCCGCCCCGTCGCGTCGACCGAGGTGTCGATCCCGAGGGCGCTCATCGACGGGCGGCTGTCGGGCGTGGCCGGCGGGCCGAGTGCAATCAGCGGTGTGTGCATCTGCTGGAGCGCGCTCCCGGCAACCAGCTGCTGGCCGTTGTAGACGCCGTTGGCGAGCTGAAGGCGCATCCACTGCGCGAGATCGCTGACTGTCGAGCTGACCCCGCCCGCCGGCATCTGGCGGTCCGGGTCGCGGTCGCCCCCGACCACCCAGGAGCCGTCGGCGATCTGGGTGTGCAGGGTTGCCCGGTTGCTGCGCTGCTCGAATTCGGAGTATCGCGAGCTCGTCGAGGTCATCTCCAGCGGCTCGTAGAGGATCACTTCGGCCAGCGAAGCCCAGCTCATGCCTGCTTTGCGCGCGACGGCGTAGGCGGCGGCGGAGAGGCCGTAGTTCGAGTAGGCGTAGTCCTGGCGCAGCGGGGTGAGCGGCGCGAAGCGAAGCCGGCGCAGAATCTCTCGGCGGCTAACGCCGAGGTCCTCGAGGATGTCGCCGATGTGATCCGGCAGCCCGCTGCGGTGAGCGAACATGTCGGCGATCGTGACCTTGCGCGTCGTGTTGCGATTCGACAGCACCAGATTGGGCATGTACTCGGAAACCGGGTCGTCCCAGGCCACAACGCCCTCGCCGACCAGCCGGGAAATGATCGTCCCGCCAATCGGCTTGGATACCGAGGCCAGCTGGAAGACCGTGTGCTCGTCAACGGGGGCGCCCTGGCCGAGCTCGCGCACGCCGAAGCCCTTGGCGTAGACAACGGCGTCGTTGTGGACCACCGCAATCGCCATGCCGGGGACGCCCGTCCGCTGCATCAAATCTGTTGCTATGCCGTCCAGCTGGGCCACCGCGGCGTCGATCTGACCCGGCGGGATCGGCACGGCGACGGCGTTTGAAGGCGACTGCGGGTACGGCGCATCCTGGGCGGAGGCGGAGGGGGCGAACACGCTCAGCACAGCCATGGCCGAAACGAACCATGTCCGCCTACACGTCCCATTGGCAGCTGTGGTTAGTCGGCGCCGGGTACGGCGGTCTCGCCTCACGCAAGAAGTCATAGTCCGGTCGCTGCAGGGTATATAAATGTCGCCATGAAGCTGGCGATGGGCCTGGTGGCGACCGCTACGGCTTCCCTGATCGGGTTGACGCTTGCGGCGCCGGCGATGGCCGGCCAGGACTCCTGCTCCGGAGGACAGATACGCACCGCGTCGGGCTGCACGGGTTTCGCCGAGGCGGGCCGCGAGGTCCGCGCGATCGTGGAGCAGTCAATGGTGGACCAGGATCTGCGGGCGGCGCTCGTACGGGTCGACGTCGGCGATCGGACGCTCGCCGCGCTCGCTCCGGGACAGTCGATGGCCGGAGTGCCGGCGACGCTGCGGATGAACTTCAGGATCGGCTCGATCGCGATCCCCTACCTGATCGACGTGGTGCTGCAGATGCAGGAGCGCGGGAAGCTGTCGCTCGATGACCCGATCTCGGAGTGGTTTCCCGACCTGCCCAACTCCGGAGAGGTGACGCTGCGGATGCTCGCCTCGGCGAGCTCCGGCTACCCCGACTGGGTCCAGGGGAATCCCACCTTCCAGGATGAGCTTGCCGCCAACCCCTTCCGGCAGTGGAAGACGCAGGAGCTGCTCGACGCGGCCTTCGCCCAGCCCGTGATCTGTGATCCGGGGACGTGCTTCCACTACGCCCATACGGGTTTCGTCCTGCTCGGCAGGGTGATCAGCGAGATCACCGGTCAGTCGCTTGCGAGGCTGCTGCATTCACGCGTGCTGCGCCCACTCGGACTCCGCCACACCGAGATCTCGGCGTTCCCCGAGATTGCGGACCCGGTGCTGCACACGTACGTCGGCTTTCGCGGGGCCTACGAAGACGCGACCTACTGGAGCCCGTCGTGGGGGATCTCCAAGAGCCTGCTGATGAACTCGACCATCGGCGACGGGATCAGGTCGGCGAAGGCGCTCGGCACGGGAGCCCTCGTCTCACCGGAATCCCAGCGCCAGCGCGTCGCGCCGATCACCGCCGGCCTACCCGGGCCCAACAACTTCAGCGACGCCTTCTACTACGGACTCGGCGTGCTCGTCACAAACAACTGGCTGCAGCAGAACCCGCATCTGAACGGGTTCAATTCGATCTCGGCCTACCTTCCGTCGCGCCGCATCGCACTCGCTCTCTCCGTCACCGAGGGACCACGCGCGGCCGCTGAGCCCAACAGGCAGAGCGAGATCCTGTTCAGCGAGCTCTCGCGGTACCTGAGCCCGGGCCAGCAGGCCTATCCCGAACTGGCCGGTTAGCCCAGGCATTTGCAGGTCAACTAGCGCTAGCGCGCCAAGCAGTTCGCCCACGCGAACAACGTATTGCTGCCCGCCGCCACCATGCCGGTCACCACCCAGGTCTCGCTCGGTTGCGGCGGGTAGGGGGCCGAGGTGATGATCGAGTTGGGCTCTTCATCCTGCCAGGCATAGCCGCCGGCGACCAGCGTCGTGCCGAACGGGCATCTCACGGCAGCGTTGTCCGGGGATCCGGAATTCACCTTGACTCCGGGCCCGACGACAGCCGTTATGGCGTTGAGGTGCCTCGCCCCGACGCTGGCGTGCTCGAGATCCTCGCTGCCCACGCTCCCGAAGCTGAGCTCGCTGGAGCCGACGCTGGACGCGCGGAGGTCATCGCTGCTCAGCGTGTCATCCGCGATATCGGAGGACTCAACAGAGCCGGTCGCGATCTCCGCGCCGCCGATCGCATCAGGGCCGATCACCGGATTCGGGTAAGCACCCGTCAGATCGCCGCCGGCGGCACCGCTGGACGGGCCGGGCGGTCCCTGCGGTCCCGCAGCGCCTTCCGGCCCCTGCGGACCGGACTGCTTCGAGACGAGCTCGAGCCGCTGGCGGAGGCGTTTGACCTGGCGCTTCAGTCTGTTGACCTGCTTCGTGACGCTCGCCGTCGCCGGCTTCGCGGTCGCTTCGCGCTCACCCGAAGCTGCGGCAAATGCAAGCGGCATCACGATCACCGCCAGCAGCGCGGAGGCGAGTGCGGCGTGAACGGGCTTGGCTGACTGGCTTCTCATCGTGCTTGCTCCTCAATCGGGGACACCCCTTAAGACGGCGCTGCCGGCAAAGGGACGCAGATCGGCCGCTGGTCGCGGATCGCCGTATTGCGTCCTTTTGGCGGCAGCTACGTCTGTAGGGATAGGAAGCCGACAACCGAGACAGGAGAGCTGATGCCATTCGAAGCCTCGAGCTTGTCCACGAGGGGCGCGAGTACAGCGTGCCACCCGTGGCGATGATCGTTGACGCTCTGCTGCGGGAGGTCTACGCTGGAGTCGCGGTGCGACGCGAAATCGACACGACGCCGTACGAGCTGCCGGCGAACCTCGAGCGCTACTTTGCCGAGACGACATCGGTCCAGACCGAGGCAAGCGCGGCGGACGTGGCCTGCTGCTCGCCGGTGCAGCAGAGCTCCTGCTGCGATTCGGAGGACAAGGCGCAGTGCTGCGGAGCAGGAAGGTGCGGGTGCCGATGAGCCCGCAGGCGACGGCAGCCGGGCCCGACGCCGAGACGATCTGGCGCGAGTTCCACGATGCTCTCCTCGCCTTCATCCGCCGGCGTGTCCGATCGCGCGAGGTGGCCGAGGACATCTTGCAGGATGTGATGCTGCGGATCCACCGGCACTCGGGGGACCTGGATCAAGCCGATGCGGTCGCCGGATGGATCCACGGAATCGCAAGGAACGCGATAGCGGATCACTACCGCAGCGCGAAGGTTCGCCGCGAGCGTCCCGCCGGTATAGAAATCGACGCCGAGGCCGTTGCGGATACCGGGGAAGGGCCGGACGTTCGCGGTGAGCTCTCCGCGTGCATCACCCCGCTTCTTGCGAACCTGCCTGCGGCCCACCGCGAAGCGCTGCAGCTCACCGAGATCGACGGGCTGACCCAGGCCGCCGCGGCGTCGCGACTGGGAATTTCTCACTCGGGCATGAAGTCCCGCGTGCAGCGCGGACGCGAGCAGCTGAGACGGGTCCTGACCGAGTGCTGCGACGTCGAGCGCGACCGGCGGGGCGGACTCACCGAGTACCGGCCGCGAAACGGCGCCTGCAGCTGCTAGGGCGCTTCGCAGCCGAGACGGCGGTCTATTCGCTTAGCCCGGTGGCCTCCAGCGCCTCATCGAGGTCCTGGTGCAGCGCGAAGCCGATGACCATCCCGTCGCGGAAGCACCACACGTGCGGGCCTCGCGCATCGACCTCGGCGCCGCTCCCCTGCCCACGACCCTGCGCACGCACCATGGCGATGATCACATCACCTTGGCCGATGAAGCTTTCGGGCTCGATCGAGATCCGCTCGAACGCGTCCCAGTAGGACTCGAAGAGCTTCCGCATCCCGTCGGCTCCGCTGTAGACGCCCCGTTCCGGCCCCAGCGAGCCTGAAAAATCCAGCTCGAAGTCCGGGTGCATCATCGCGAGCACGGGGTCGAGATCGCGCTCGTTGAAGGCCTCGTAGCTGCGCTGGATCAACTCGACATTCTGCCGTGACACGCTGCCTAGGGTATTGAGCACCGTAGCTGCAGACGCCCGACGAACGCGGTTCGGATCAGGAGCCGCCGCGGTGCTTCGGACCGCGCTTGCGCCCGCGCACCCGGAACCTGGCGGTCGCGGGCGTCGGGTCGCGGTTGCCGGCGGCGTCGATCGCGAAAACGGCAAAGTCGTGGCGACCCCGATCAAGGTGCCGATAGACGACCGGCGAGGAGCATGGCTTGAACCTCCTGTCGTCGAGACTGCACTCGAAGGCCGAGCCGGGCTCCGAGGACTCGAACCTGAAGATCGACCTGTTCGGGTGGCGCTTGGTCGGCTTCTTTGTGATCGTCGTCTCCGGCGGGGTGGTGTCAGGCGAGGCCACCACGTCCACCGACTCGCCCGTGTCGCCACAGGCAGTTGACGCGGGGTTGTTGTCGTCGTCGCCCGAATAGGAGGCGGTCCAGTGGTAGGTGCCCGCGGCCGTCGGGGTGAAGCTGGGTGAGTCATAGGAGCCGTTGCCGGATACGGCCACAGGGGTGCTGGTGAAGGCCGGGGCGGCGGAGCAGCTTGCGTCGCCCGGGCCGAAGAGGCGGAAGGTGATCGTGCCGCCGGGGCTGTTGCCACCCGCAAGGGTCGCGGTGTCGTGGACGGAGCCGCCGAGGGTGACATTCGCCGAGGCGGTCGTGGACAGGGTCGGCGAGGCTCCAATCGCCGTCAGCGTCACGTCGTTGCCGTCGCCGCCGGCGTAGGAGACCCGGAAGACGTGCCCGTCCTCCGTGATCGTGGCTCCCTCCGCCAGCCCGAGATAGGTGCCATCCACCGGATCGGCGAGGTTGTTTTCGACGAGGGTGTAAACGGTGCCCGGAGCGTGGACGTAGCCGGCAAGCAGCGCCAGGGTGAGCGTGGCGTCGTCGAGGTCCACCGTTCCGTTCACATCGACCCGATCACTGCCGGTGCCGTCGATCTCCGCAGCCAGCGTGGACCCCGGGAAGTGCAGGAGCCCGTCACCGAGGCCGTTGCCCACGTTCAAGGTGCCGACACTCACACCCGGGGCCAACGCGCCACTGGGGTTGACCACGACCCCACCGTTGATCGTCCCAGTGCCCTTGAGCGCGCCCCCCCACACCACAGCCGCGAAGGCAAGCGACCCGGTAACCGAGAGCGTGCCGGCGTGGACGCTCGTGGCGCCGGTGTTGGCGTTGGCGCCGGAGAGGGTGAGGGTGCCCGCTCCGTGCTTTTCCAGGTTTCCGGCGCTGGCCTGAATGACACCCGAAAAGGTGGTGCTCGTGTTGTCGCCGCCGACGGCGAGCACGTCGCCGGGGGGAATGAAGACGTCGCCGGACCCCGCGAGCGAGCCGATCGTGCTGCCGGTCGCAAAACGGATGCTGCCGTCGACAGTCAGCGCGCTCGCAGTCGGGATCGCGCCGTCGACGTTGGCGAGGACGCGCCCCGAGCCGCCGATCGTGGTCGCGCCCGCGTAGGTATTGGCGACGTTGAGGACGAGCGCGTCGTCGGTGCTGTTGTTGACCAAGGCCAGCGGGCCGGCGCCGGTCACCGGATTCGTGCCGAACGTGAGGCCGTCCGCGCCTGCGGAGACGGTGAAGGTCGCGGGGCCGTTCAGGGTGACGCCCGTGTTGAGCGTGTCGGGCCCGGTGGAGTTGTTGTCGGTGATGAAACCGCCGCTTTGCAGGCCGAGCGTGAAGCCGCCGGGGTTGTTGACCGTGTAGGAGCCGGAGTTGGGGGTGTTGAGGGTGAGCGAGTTGAAGCTGCGGTTGATGTCATACGTGGCGGGGCTGCCGCCACCTTGCGCCAGCACCACGTCGTCGCCATCTGCCGGCGCCACCGCGGGACTCCAGCAGATTGCATCAGACCACTGGCCTACGCAGCCGGGGTCTATCCCCGTCCACGTCACCGTCGCCCCCAGCGCCGGAGAGGCCAGCGCCAGCGTGCCGGCCATCGACCCCGTGATCACTGCGAGCAAGCGGCCCCTCACAACGAGCGGAGCTTAGAGCAGGTCGGCGTAGGAGTGCTGCGACGTCGAGCGCGACCCGCGGGGCGGGCTCACCGTAGTACCGGCCCCAAAGCGGCGGCTGCGCCTGCTAGGACGTTTCGCAGCCGAGATAGCGGTCGCGCTCGCCCGCCGCGCTTGGGCGCCGGGCGTCGATGCGCATCGCAGGCACGCCGGCGCAGAAGTCCCGCCCGCTGCCGCCGTTGTGCAGGTCCCGGCCGGCTCCGCCGGCCAGGCGGTCGGGGCCGAGGTTTCCGTGCAGGGCGTCGTCGCCCAGGCGACCCAGCAGGAGGTCGCCGCCGAGCGAGCCGCGGACCAGATCCTCGCCACCGCCGCCGATCCCCTTGTCGCGGCCGTGCCCGAGGTTGAGCGTGTCCGCGCCACCGCCGCCCAGCACCCGGTCGTCTTCGCCGAGCGCGCAGACCAAGTCATCGCCGCGGCCGGCCCGGATCACGTCGGGTCCCTGGGTGCCGACGATGACGTCGTCCCCGGCGGTGCCCTCCACGACCGTGCGGCCCTGCCCGTCGCGGGCTCCCTGCTGGGAGCCACGAATCGTCGCCCCGTCGCAGCGGCGCGGATGGAGCAGAGAAGGCTCGGGGTCGTCCACGCAGCTGACGGTCACCGACACGGTCGCGCTGGAGCCGCCGTTGAGGGTGTAGGTGAAGCTGTCGAGGGTGGCGCCGGGAGGGTCGTTGCAGTAGCCGGGGGCGGGGGTGTAGGTGAGGTCGGCGCCGCCGTTGGTGATCGCGACCTGGCCGTGGACGCCGTCTGTCTTGGCGGCGATCGTCTTCGGGCCGCCGTCGGCGTCGGTGTCGTTTTGCAGCACGTCGATCGTCGTCGCGCCCGAGTCCTCGACGACGACGGCGACGTCGTCTACGGCGGCGGGGGAGTCGTCCACGCAGCTGACGGTCACCGACACGGTCGCGCTGGAGCCGCCGTTGAGGGTGTAGGTGAAGCTGTCGAGGGTGGCGCCGGGAGGGTCGTTGCAGTAGCCGGGGGCGGGGGTGTAGGTGAGGTCGGCGCCGCCGTTGGTGATCGCGACCTGGCCGTGGACGCCGTCTGTCTTGGCGGCGATCGTCTTCGGGCCGCCGTCGGCGTCGGTGTCGTTTTGCAGCACGTCGATCGTCGTCGCGCCCGAGTCCTCGACGACGACGGCGACGTCGTCTACGGCGGCGGGGGAGTCGTCGAAAAGATCCACCGGCCCCGCCGATGCCGGGGTCTCGTTGTCGCCGATCGTGTTCGCGTTGCCGTAGCCGAGCTGGCCGTCACCGCCGAGCCCCCAGCAGCGCACCGTGCCGTTGTCGAGCAGGGCGCAGGTGTGTGAGAAGCCGGCGCTGACGCCGAGCACCTCACGGCCCAGGTCCACCGGGCCCACGGACCCCGGCGTTTCGTCGTCGCCGATGTCGTCGGAGTTGCCGTAGCCGAGCCGGCCGTTGGCGCCGAGCCCCCAGCAGCGCACAGTGCCGTCGTCGAGCAGGGCGCAGGTGTGGAGAGCGCCGACGCTGACCCCAACCGCTTGGCGACCCGCGCCCAGGTCCACCGGGCCCACGGACCCCGGCGTCTCGTCGTCGCCGATCCTCTCCGTGTTGGCGTAGCCGAGCCGGCCAAAGTTGCCCTCGCCCCAGCAGCGCACCGTTCCGTTGTCGAGCAGGGCGCAGGTGTGGGCGAGGCCGGCGCTCACCGCCACCGCCTCGCGGCCCAGGTCCACCGGGCCCACGGACCCGGGGGTCTCGTTGTCGCCGATGTAGTCGGTGCTGGGATAGCCGAGCTGGCCGTGACCGCCGAACCCCCAGCAGCGCACCGTGCCGTTGTCGAGCAGGGCGCAGGTGTGCGAGTCACCGGCGCTCACCCCCACCGCCTCGCGGCCCAGGTCCACCGGGCCCACGGACCCCGGCGTCTCGTTGTCGCCGATGTCGTCGGTATTGCCGTAGCCGAGCTGGCCTGCGCCGCCTCCCCCCCAGCAGCGCACAGTGCCGTTGTCGAGCAGGGCGCAGGTGTGGCCGCCGCCGGCGCTCACCGCCACCGCCTCGCGGCCCCCCAGGTCCACCGGCGCCACTGATCCCGGCGTCTCGTTGTTGCCGATGCTGTTTTCGTTGCCATAACCGAGCCGGCCGAAGCTGCCGCTCCCCCAGCAGCGCACCGTGCCGTCGTCGAGCAGGGCGCAGGTGTGCGCAGCGCCGGTGCTCACCGCCGCCGCTTCGCGCCCGCCCAGGTCCACCGGGCCCACGGACCCCGGCGTCTCGTTGTCGCCGGTGTTGTCGGTGTTGCCGTAGCCGAGCCGGCCGCTGGCGCCACGCCCCCAGCAGCGCACCGTGCCGTCGTCGAGCACGGCGCAACTGTGGTCGTCGCCGGCGCTGGTCGCGGTCGCACCGGCTCCGTGGGGTGAGCCGGTATCGACGGGACCCGCGGACCCCGGCGCCTCGTTGTCGCCGATCGAGTTCGAGTTGCCGTAGCCGAGCCGACCGTTACCGCCAAACCCCCAGCAGCGCACAGTGCCGTTGTCGAGCAGGGCGCAGGTGTGGGCAAATCCCCCGCTCACCGCCACCGCCTCGCCCCCCAGGTCCACCGGGCCCACGGAGCTCGGCAATTCGTTGTCGCCGATCGAGTTCGCGTTGCCGTAGCCGAGCCGGCCGTCACCGCCGAACCCCCAGCAGCGCACGTTGCCGTCGTCCAGCAGGGCGCAGGTGTGTGAGTCGGCGGCGCTGACCGCGAGTGCCTCGCGCCCGCCCAGGTCCACCGGGCCCACGGAGCCCGGCGTTTCGTTGTCGCCGATCGAGTTCGTGTTGCCGTAACCGAGCCGGCCTGCGTTGCCGAACCCCCAGCAGCGCACCGTTCCGTTTTCGAGCAGGGCGCAGCTGTGGGCGGCGCCGGTGCTCACCGCCAGCGCCTCGCGGCCACCCAGGTCCACCGGGCCCACGGAGCCCGGCGTCTCGCTGTCGCCGATGTCGTCGGTGTTGTTGTAGCCCAGCCGGCCTGCCCCACCGAACCCCCAGCAGCGCACCGTGCCGTTGTCGAGCAGGGCGCAGGTGTGGCCGCCGCCGGCGCTCACCGCCACCGCCTCGCGGCCCGCGCCCAGGTCCACCGGCCCCGCCGATCCCGGCGTCTCGTTGTCGCCGATGTCGTCTTCGTTGCCGTAACCGAGCCGGCCTGAGCCGCCGAACCCCCAGCAGCGCACCGCGCCGTCGTCGAGCAGGGCACAGGTGTGCGAGTCGCCGGCGCTCACCGCCACCGCCTCGCCCCCCAAGTCCACCGGGCCCACGGACCCCGGCGTCTCGGTGTCGCCGATCGTGTTCAGGTCGCCGTAGCCGAGCCGGCCGTTGGCGCCGCCTCCCCAGCAGCGCACGGTGCCGTCGTCGAGCAGGGCGCAGGTGTGGGCGAGGCCGGCGCTCACCGCCACCGCCTCGCGCCCGCCCAGGTCCACCGGGCCCGCAGACCCCGGCGCCTCGTTGTCACCGATCGAGTTGGTATTGCCGTAGCCGAGCCGGCCGTTGGCGCCGCTTCCCCAGCAGCGCACCGTGCCGTCGACGAGCAGCGCGCAGTTGTGGACGGCGCCGGCCTCGAGCCGTCCCTGCTGGAAGGAGCGGGCGCTCGCACCGGCCTGCTCGGAGCCGCGTGAGTTCGCGCCGCCGGCATCGGCGGCCGCCTCCCCTGCGAGAACCAGGAAGATGGCGGCGGCGACCGCGCAGACGACGAGCGCGCCACGCGCCAGCCTGGCCAGCGTGTCACGCCCAGCGACACCCGCTCGACTGCGCGCCGCCTCGCTGCCTGCTGCACACGACTGGATGATGTTGACCATCCGAACCCTTCGAACGCGCCCTTCGCCCTTGCCCTGATCGACCCTACACCGTTTGAGGTCTCGCGACAAGGCCCCCGTAGCTTGCCAGCCGTCGCCGGGTCCAGCAGATTGCCTAGGCCACCAGCCGCACCTCCAGCACGGGCACGAGCATCTCCCCCGCACCGTCCAGCAGGCTGAGGATGCGGGCGACGTAGGCTTGGGTTTCGGGATAGGGCGGCACGCAGCTGCAGGCGGCGACCGCCCCCGGGCCCGCGTTGTAGCCGGCCAGCGCGAGCGACACCGAGCCGAACTGCTCCAGCAAGTCCGACATCAGATGCGCCTGCGCGTCGATCGCCGCGACCGGATCAAACGGGTCGCTGAGCCCGTACATCGCCGCCGTCCCGGGCATGAACTGGGCGATCCCCTGGGCGCCAACCGGCGAGACCGCCCTCGGGTTGAAGTTCGACTCCGCCATCAGCTGGGCGGCGATCACGGCCGCAGAGACCCCCCAGCGAGAGGCCGAGTCCGCGATCGGGTCGCGGTAGGGACCGGGAACGAACGAGGGAACGCCCGCCGAGCCAGCCGCCCGCCCGTCGGATCCTGAGCCCATGCCGACGGAGTTCCCGGCCTCCGAGCAAGGTGCCGGGCCACCGTCGAAGCCGAAGTGCCAGGGCTCCCAGGAGTAGCGCTGCGTGAACCCGAAGCGGGTGGCGTTGCCGGCAAGCCAGCCGTACGCCTGCGGCGGACCGAGATCGAGCTCCGTCGCGCAGCGGTGCAGGGACTGACCCGGAGGCGCCACCCAGGTCGGATCCGGGTTGGCGGCAAACAGCGCGGCCTGCTCGGCGTCCGAGCGAAAGGCCGAGTTGACCAAGAGGCCGACACCATCGCCCGCGGCCGCGGCCGCCAGCTTGTCGAAGGCCACGGCGACGTCCGGGCGCATCCCCTTGCCCTGGCGGTAGGCGAGCGGTCCGGAGTAGCCGCCGCCCGTCGCCATCTCCGGGGCGCCCGTGAAACCCGACGGCGCCACCGCCTCCGCCTCGGCGCTGGCTTCGACCTCGAAGTCCCGGCTCGACCTTTCGCCGGCATCGATCTCTCCGCTGATGGTCGTTCGGGCACTGAGCGGCGCGAAGCTGTCGGCGTCCGGGAAGCTGACGCGAAGCCGGCCGACCGGCAGTCCGTTTCTTTGCACGGCCCGCGCGGCCGCAGCGCGGGCCAGATCCAGATACTCGTCCCGGTCGATGTGATTCGGGTTGGGCCTGCCATCCGCGAGGCGGTCCGGCGAGAGCAGGCGGCCGACGTCGTCACGCATCGCCCTGACGGCGGAGACCGCGGCGAGGTCGGCGACGCGCTGCAGGCGCCCCACTCCGCTGACGGCTCCGCCCAGGGCGGCGAGTACGAGCGCCGTGACGACGAGCAGCAGCGCAGCCCCGACGACGATGGGCATGGCCTGCCCGGCCTCGGACACGGCGGAACCCGAAAGCCCCGTCAGCCAGCGGTGCGCACGCACACCCGCACCGCCCCCGGGATCAAGACCCGCAAGCGCCCGCCGCGTGGCGACTCTTCCGGGCGCCTGACCGGCGACGCGCACAGGCAGGCCGAGGCCGCGCAGGTCGCTGACAGCCAGTGCCGCGAGCGAACGCTCCCCCGGGAGGTCGATCCGCAACAGCGCCCCGTCAGCTGCGAACTCGGGGCCTGCGGTTCCCTCCCGCCACGCTGCGGCCGGCAGGAAGACAACCGTCGGGACCGACGCTTCGCGGTGCCCAAGGATCCGTTCGACCGAGGCCACGCACTCGCCTGCGTCAGCGGTGCCAGGCAGGGAGACCCAGCAGAGGCGTCCGCGCGCCGCCACTCTGGGGGGTGAGCCGGGCCAATCGCAGTCCGCAATCCGCGGCGCAAGCCGCTGCTCGAGCCGCCGCGCTGGCTCTGAGGCGAGCAGGGTCGGCGCGCGGCCGCGCCCGTCGGCCGTGGCGTCGAGCAGGATCGCGCCGCTTCCCTGATCGCGCAGCGAGGCCGCGACCGCCAGCGAGGCCGCCGAGGCGAGACCACCGCCGGCGCCCCGCGCGGCTGTGGAGAGGATCACCAAGGTACGGACCTCACGCGTCATCCTCGGGCAGCTGAGCCCAGGCCGACGAGGTGATTGCGAGCAGCCCCGCCAGCCCTGGAACCGCGGTCGGCGGCTCGACCGTGACCTTGACGTTGCCACGTTCGACCGCGACCGAAACGCGGTCCCGCGCCCAGCCGGGAAGAGCATCCGCGACCGCCGGCCGAGGCCGGTAACCGGCGGCCAGCGCGAGTGCCCCGGCCTCCGCCGCCCCATCGGCAAGGGCAACCGAGTAGCCGGCCACGAGCAGCTGCAGCGCGACCAGCGCGGCCAGCACGAGCGCCGGAACCCCGGCGATCAGCTCAAGTGACGCCTGGCCGCGCTCAGCCATCCTCGTCCGCCATCGGGTCAAGCGACGCGCTTGCGCTCAGGGGGACCGACGGCAGCCCAGGGACCAGGGCCGGCGCACGGACCTTGACCTCGATGCCGGATTCCCCGCCAACTTCGACGCTGCCGTGCAGATGCTCCGGCAGGGCGGAAAGCGCCGCTCGCTCGGCGTCACCGCCGACGTGGGCGGCGCGGGCGCCGGCGCGGGCGGCGTTGGCAGCCGACCAGGCCGCGTGGCCGGCGACTGCGGCCTGTCCGAGCACCAGCACCAAGGCGACGAGGATCGGAACCACCGCGACGAGCTCGGCGGCGGCCTGCCCGGATTCGCCGGCCACTCGCCTCGTCTGGTGAGCTCGCGCGTACATGACGCCAAGCTAGGCGCCTGCGCGTCACGGGTGGCGCGCAGTTTGTGCCAAGTCTGCAACGACTACACGCCCGAACGCGTGAGCGTCAGTAGGTGTTGGCTTCGCGAACCACCGCGAAGACGATCACACCCGAAATGGCCACCAGGGCCACCCAGAGGAAGGCCCCACCCCCGCCGCCGCCGAGCAACTCGTCCTGCCCGGCGATCATCAAAGCGATCGTGCCGATCGCGCCGTAGAGCAGCGCCAGCCGCCCCTCCGGAAGCGAGTCCAGTGTCAGGCGCCCGCGCCGGTAGAGCTGGAAGCCGAGCAGGCCGATGCAGGCGAGGAACCCGAGCAGCAGGGCGGCGATGATGCCGTCGGCCACCTGGCCACCAGCCGGAAGGAAGGCCACGGGGACGGCAAGCAGGGCGATGATCGCGATGTTACGAGCGATACGCACAGACCCAGACTAGAACGACCGGACTGCGGCCGTCACTTGGAGGTCATCACGATCAGGCCGAAGACGATCGCGCCAAGCACAATCGCGAACGAGATCGCGGCCAGCGCCGCCCACGCTACGGCCAGCAGCGGCCGCTCAGCAGTGCGAAGGTCGATGAACCGGGCCACACCGAGGATCGAAAAGGCGAAGGCGAACGTGACCCCGACCCCGGCGACGAATGAGGCGACAACCGTCTCCCAGAGTGCCTTTGTGTCAACGAGCGTCGCCAGCATCCGCATCAGCCCACCGGCACCGGGGCGCCCTGGCGCAGCCGGTGCAGCAGCGCCGCGACCACCATCGCCACGCCGATCGTGGAGACGACCACCGGGCCGACCGCGCTGTCAGAGCCGAAGATGTCGGTGAAACCGAAGATCAGCGCTCCCACCAGCGCCGCGGCCGGCAGCGTCAGCAACCAGGCGACGAAGATGTTCCCGGCCACTCCCCAGCGGACAGCCGAGAGTCGCTTGCCCGCGCCCGAGCCCATCACCCCTCCGGCGATCACCTGGGTCGTCGAGAGCGGAAATCCGAAGTGGGTGGAGGAGAGAATCACCGCCGCGCCGGCGCCCTGGGCCGAGAATCCCTGCGCGCTGTCCATCTTGTGAATCCTCGTCCCCATCGTCTTGATGATGCGCCAGCCCCCGCTGTACGTGCCCAGCGAGATTGCGGTCGCAGAGGAGATGATCACCCAGGTCGGAACCTCCACCTCACCGGTTGCGGAGAGGGTCCCGTGCGTGATCAGCGCGAGCGTGATGATGCCCATCGTCTTCTGGGCGTCGTTGGTCCCGTGCGCGAGCGCCAGCATCCCCCCGGAGATCACCTGCCCGAACTTGAAGCCGCGGGTGACCGGGCCCGGCCGCTGACGGCCCACTAGCCGGTAACAGATGACAATCGCGATCGCGCCGACGACAAAGGCGACAATCGGCGCGACAACAGCGGGTATCAGGACCTTGCCGAGAATCCCCTCGCCGAGCACCGCTTCGGCGCCCGCCGAGGCGAAGGCGGCGCCTACCACTCCGCCGATCAGTGCGTGCGAAGACGACGACGGCAACCCGAAATACCAGGTGAAGAGGTTCCAGGTGATAGCGCCGATCAGTCCCGCGAAGACAACGTTGAGCGTGATCACGCCGGCGTCGACCACGTCCTTGGCGACCGTCGCGGCGACGGCAAGCGAGAGGAAGGCGCCGACGAAATTGAGGACGGCCGCGTATCCGACGGCCAGCCGGGGCGGCATCGCGCGGGTCGAGATCGAGGTAGCGACTACGTTGGCTGTGTCGTGAAAGCCGTTGGTGAAGTCGAAGGCAAGCGCCGTCGCGACAACGATCACGAGGATCAGGTCACCCTCCATACGTCACCGAGACCCTCCGCTCACGAATTCTTGATGACGATGCTCTCAAGGATGTTGGCAACCGACTCGCAGGCGTCGACGGCTCGCTCCAGCCGCAGGAAAAGGTCCCGCCAGCGGATCACGTGCATCGGGTCGACCCCGTCCGAGAAAAGCGCCGCGACCGCGTCGCGGTAGAGGCGGTCGCCTTCATTCTCGAGGCTGTGGATCTCGATCCAATAGGGCTCGAGATCCTTGAACCCGCGCAGATGCCTGAGCGCGATCTCGATCTGCTCGCAGGAGCGAACGAGCACATCCGCCATCAGCTCAGCCTGCTCCATCGGCGCCTCGATCTTGTAGAGGATCAGGAAGTCGGCAACCTCCTCGGTGTAGTCGACGATGTCGTCGAGCTTGGTGGCGAGGCCGTAGATGTCCTCGCGATCGAGCGGCGTCACGAAGGTCGAGTTGAGCCTGCGCACGATGTCGTGGGTGATCCGGTCGCCCTCCTGCTCAAGCTTGAGCAGCTCGCGCCCTATTTCGCGGCTGTCGGGCCACCCCTGCAGCATCTCCAGCAGCAGGCGAGCGGCGCGGACGGCGTTTTGCCCCGCCTCGGAGAAGAGGTCGAAGAAGACCTTGTCTTTCGGGACCAGTGAGAACGCCACGGCGGCAAGCTAGCAGGCAAGCGGTCTGATCAATCGCCCCCTGACCAGTTGCCGAGAACGTCCATCACGCGCATTGCGGCTTCCCCATCCCAAAGTGGCGGAGGCCCCGCCTGCGGCGGCGCAAAGTCCTGGATCAGCTGGGGAACTTCGCGTATCCGCCCGGGGTCAAGCCCGAGCATCGTGTTCGTTCCGGCCCGCACGGTCACCGGCCGCTCGGTGTTGTCGCGCAGCGTGAAACAGGGGACGCTGAGGTAGGTCGTCTCCTCCTGGATCCCTCCGGAATCGGTGAGCACGCCCCCCGCATCCGCTTCGAGCGAGAGGAAATCCAGATACCCGACCGGGTCGAGCAGGGTCAGGCCGGGCGTCTCATCGAAGGCGCCGGCCAGCATCTTTCGGGTCCGCGGATGTACGGGAAACACGACCGGGATCTGCGCCGCCGACCACGGCCAGCGATGCCATCGCCTCGGCGAGCAGCGGGCCGTCGACCAGGGCCGGACGGTGGAGGGTGACGAGCAGGTACTCGCCCACCGAGAGACCGAGCTCGGACGCCAGCCCGCGCGAGCGAAACTTCTCCTCGAGCGCCACGAGCGTGTCGATCATGGTGTTTCCGACCATGTGCAGGCCCTCGTCGACCCCCTCGGCCCGGAGGTTCACCTCGGCCTCGTCGGAGTGCATGAAGAGGTGGGTCGAGAGATGGTCGGTGAGGACCCGGTTGACCTCCTCGGGCATCGAGCGGTCGAAGCTGCGCAATCCCGACTCGACGTGGCCGATCGGGATCTCGAGCTTGGCCGCCGCGAGAGCCGCGGCGATTGTCGAGTTGACGTCACCGGGGACGAGCACGAGGTCGGGGCGCTCGTCGATCAGCACCGGTTCGATTCGCTCCAGAATCAGCGCCGTCTGGACGGCGTGGCTCCCCGAGCCGACACCGAGCATGTGGTCGGGCTCCGGAATGCCCAGCTCCTCGTGGAAGACCTCGGACATCAGGCGGTCGTAGTGCTGGCCAGTATGGACGAGCGAGTGGCTCCAGTCGGGGCGCTCGCGCGCAACCGCGGCGATGATCGGCGCCATCTTCACGAAGTTCGGGCGCGTTCCGATGACGTGGACGATCTTCATGCTCTGGGGCGCCGGGAGTCCGCCGGGCTCAGGCGAGCGCGTCGATCTGCCGGGCCAGCTCGAAGTCGTTCGCGGTCAGGCCGCCCTCGGAGTGTGTCGAGATCGTGACCTCGACCGTGCTCCAAGAGATCGCCACGTCAGGGTGGTGCCCCATCTCCTCGGAGGGCTCGACGATGGTCTTCACGAACTCGACCGAGCCGACGAAATCACCGCGCTCGAACGACTTGACGATCGCGTCGCCGTCGCGGTTCCAGCCGTCGACCCGATCGAGGCCTTGCTCGATCTGTTCGTCGGAGAGAAGGGTCATTGCGCCCCGATCTTGCCATAGTCGGGCGGATGAGCCCCGTGAAAAGAGTGGCCAGCCTGGTTCCGTCGGCCACCGAGATGCTGTTTGCGCTCGGCCTTGGCGAGCACGTCGTCGCGGTCACGCACGAGTGCGACTTTCCCGCTGCTGCCGCGGATTTGCCGCAGCTCACGCGCAGCGTCATTCCCGCGGGACTCTCGCAGGCGGAGGTCGACGTGGCGGTCCGCGAAGTGACCGGCCGAGGCGAGGCGCTCTACGAACTCGACGAGCCGGCGCTGCGCGAACTCGACGTCGACCTGATCGTGACCCAGGCCGTCTGCGAGGTCTGCGCAGTCTCCTACGACGACGTGCGCGCGCTCGCCGAGCGGCTGCCGTCCAAGCCGCAGGTCGTCTCCCAGGACCCCTCTACTCTTGCCGAGGTCCTCTCCGAGGTGGAGCGCCTCGGCGAGCTCGCGGGCGTACCGGCCGCGGGCCGCAGGCTGCGAGCCTCACTTGACGCCCGTCTCGAGGCCGTCGCCACCGCGGTCGAGTCGCTACCGCGCCCGAAGGTCGCCGCGCTTGAGTGGCTCGAGCCTCCGTACATCGGCGGCCACTGGGTCCCGGAAATGATCGCGCTGGCCGGCGGCGAGGATCCGCTGGCAGCCCCCGGCGACCGCTCCCGGGTCGCTGAATGGACGCAGATCGCCGCATCCCATCCCGAGGTCGCGGTCGTGATGCCGTGCGGGCTTTACGCCGACGAGGCCCGCGAGGTGGCGGGCCGCTACTGCTCTTCGCTCGCCACCTTGGGTGCGCGACACGCCTTCGCCGTCGATGCCGCCTCAACCTTCTCGCGCCCGGGGCCGCGGCTGGTCGACGGCGTCGAGTTGCTCGGCCACCTCCTACATCCCGAAGCCGTCCCTGCCCCGGCCGGAATCGCTTTCCACACCCTCGAGCTCTCGCCCTTGTCCGCTCGGGAGTCGGCCTGATGGGAGCCCACAAGGCCGAGCACTCGATCGAGATCAAGGCGCCGCCGCATGCCTGTTACGACGTCATCGTCGATTATGAGAGTTGGCCGGCCTGGCAGCGGTCCGTGAAGGGCACGGTGGTTCACGAGTCCAATCCGGACGGGCTGGGCAAGATTGTCGAGGTGCACGTCGACTTGCTCGTTCGCGAGGTCGTCTACACGCTCGACTACGACTACGAAGCACCGAAGCGGGTCTGGTGGACGATGGTCGAGGCGGAGATGGTCAAGAAGATCGAAGGCGACTTCACCTTCAAGCCGTCGAAGTCGGGAACGCGCGCGACCTACCGCCTGGAAATCGACCCGGGGCTCCCCGTGCCCGGCCCGCTGGCCCGCCGGGTGAGCCGCGAGTCGATGAAGCGGATGCTGGCCGACTTCAAAAGGGAGACGGAGCGGCGCTCCGGAGGCTAGGGGCCCCGCGGTCCGCCGGCTGGAGCCGCCCGGCACAAACCCTCAACCGTGATGTCCATGTCGAAGCGCTCGCCGTTGTCCAGCGAGCGGCAGGTCCCGGGGTCGATATCCAGCCCGCGGCGACGATTCTCCAGGGTGACGCGGTCGGGCCCGCGCACGCGCAGCGATGGGCACTCGGGGATCACCGATCCGTCGGGACGGCGGAAGGCGAAGCGATCGCCGGCGAGCGCTTCGATTGTGAAGCCGCCCTCATGCCCGAAGCCGTGGTGGTAGGTGCAGAGCCGGATCAGGTTCTCGTAGGAGGTCTCGCCACCGTCCGCCCAGTGCTTGATGTGGTGCAGGTCGGTGAAGCGGCGGTTCTCGCAGCCGGGGTAGCGGCAGGTCTCGTCGCGAGCGTAGATCGCCCTGCGCAGGGCGGGCGGGATCGTGCGCGTCTTGCGACCGACGGAGAGCGGGATGCCCTCCTTTTCGATCAGGGTGACAATCGAGGCGTCGCAGCCCAGGCGGCGCGCGGTTTCGACGGCGATCGACGGTCCGCCCTCGATGTGCGCCGAGCCTTCCCCGCCGGCAAGCGTCTCGAGCTCGACGTGCAGCACGAGCTGGTGGCGATCACCGCCGGAGCTTCTCCTTTCGCCCGAGGTGAGCGCCGCCTCAACGACGGCGACAAGCCCGTCGGCATTCGTGGGAGACCGGTCATCGCGGCCCTCGTCCTCCACCTCGTGCGCGCGCTGCGCCCGAACCGTGTCGAAACCGGATTCAAGCGCCGCAAGCAACAGCGCCCCCTCCTCCGGGGCAAGCCGGCCGTTGAAGATCAGCGAGCCGTCTTCGGGATCCCAGCTGTAGGCGAAATGACGCAGCTCGCGAGCCCGCTTCGCGTCAGCCAGGCTCGCACCGCGGTAGCGGCGGCAGATGCGCTCGAGCTGGGCGGCCGTCGCGTGTTGGGCGTGAGCGAGCATCAGTTGCTCGTTCTCTGCGCAGGCGACCCGCGTGATCGCCCTCACCTTGGAGTAGGTGAGCTCCCCGCGGGCGAAGGTGGCGCGGATCTCGGGCAGCCGCTCGAGCGCCCTGGCCACCCGCACCTGTTCTTGAGCGGCTCGCTGCGTCAGGCCGCAACGCCAGGCGAGCCAGACCGAGCAGGTTGCCATGCCGTATCGCTTAGCCCACCGATGCGGTCGAACTCGGCCACCATCCCCAGCCAGCGGCAGGTCGAGGCGGCGATGTGAGCAGCCAGCTCGGCGATCTCGTCGCCGAGGGCCTCAACGCGGGCCTCGTCTGGAGAGGAGCCTGCCGCCGGACTGGGGAACATATGTTCGATAGTACGGTCGGCCCCGGACGGAACTCCGACATACCCCAGATGGGTGGTTTCGGGCGTTCCGCGGAACGCTTTCGTGCCTGGCGGCGTCGCCGCTAGATATTCTCGGCCAGCATGATCGTGCCGGCGAATGCAACCGCCGCGACCACCGAAAGGCCGCCGACCTCGATCGGCACCTTGCCCTGCCGGCTGCGCTCGCCGGCCGAGATCACCAGGGCGGCCAGCGCACCGCCGACGAGGCCACCGAGGTGACCGCCGATGCTGATGTTCGGGACGCTGAACGTGAAGGCGAGGTTGATGACCATCCAGATACCGATCTGCGAGGCGACCTGTTCGAGGCCGCGGTGGCGCGCGATCACGAACGTGGCGGCCATCAGCCCGTAGATCGCCCCCGAGGCGCCGACGGTAATGACAAGGGGATCCAGCAGCAGCGCCCCGAACGAACCCGCCAGCAGGGAGACGAAGTAGATGCCGAGCAAGCGCAGGCTGCCGACCGCCGGCTCGAGCAGCGAGCCCAGCACGTAGAGCACGAACATGTTCATCAACAGGTGCAGGGGACCGGCGTGCAGGAATCCCGAGGTGACGATCCGGTACCACTCGCCGGCGGCCACGGAGGGTCCGAAGAGCCCGCCGTCGTTGACCAGCTGTCCGCCGCCGTCGAAGGAGCCGGCTCCGCCGCCGCCGCCCAGCGCGGCGATGAAGACGAGGATGTTCAGCCCCATCAGGCCGTAGGTTGCGTACGGGGTCGTGCTCGCCTGGACCGCCGCCGCGGCGCGGCGCGGCGCGCTCGCCCGTCCCGAGCACTCCGGGCAGCGCATCCCGACGGGCGTGTCGATCATGCAGTCGGGGCAAATCGGCCGCTCACAGCTCGAGCAGGCGACGGCCGTGTCGCGGCCGGGATGTCGATAGCAGTCGGGCATCGCGCCCAATCTACTCAGGGATCTAAGCGGTCCTTCAGCTCAGAGAAGCGCTCAGCACCGGCTCGGTGCTCGGAACCTGGCTGCCTCCGTCGGGCTCGCGGGTGACGAGCACCTCCTCGGCGCCGGCCGGCAGCTCTGGCGATCTGGGGATCGGCGGTGCGGTCGCCGGCCAGTTCGAAGGTCGCCGACGGCACCAGCTCCTCGCCGATCCGGAACCAGATCTGGTAGACGTCGTCGTCGCTGAGCGCCGGCAGCTGCTCGACGTGGAGCACCGCGCCCTCGCCTGCGCGCTCGAGCACCGCGGCCGCTCTGACGTTTGGGCTCGGAACCGCATCGACGAGAGTCTGTGCGGCGATCGTGGGGCTTGCACCGCCGCCATTGTCAGCGGCCGAATTGAGCGCATAGCCGACGGCTCCGGCCGCGACCAGGGCGAACGCGCCCATCGCCAGCGCGGGCCGCAGGCTGAGGCTGACCGAACCGCCACGCCACCACGGTCGCTTCGCGGGCCCGGCTGCTGCCTGGGATTCCGCGGCCTCGGCCCGGACGATCGTCATCAACGATGCCTTCAGGCCAGGCGGCGGATCCAGCTGCTCGACTGAAGCTGGAATCACGTCTACCGCAGGCCCCAACCAGCGCAGGCGCTCTTGACAGTGCTTGCAGCCGGAGAGGTGCGACTCGAGCTTCCGGATCTCCGTTGGGCTCAGCGAGCCGAGCGCGTAGCCGGGAAGCAGCTCTTCATAGGGATGCGGAATCAACTCGGGGCGCTCCGGATGCTTGCTCATCTGTATCCCTCCGCCAGCCCGGCCCGAATCTTCTCCAAGCCCAGGCGCATTCGGCCCTTGACGGTACCGAGCGGCATCTCGAGCATCGAGGCGATCTCGGCATGACTGAAGCCGCCGAAGTATGCAAGCTCGATCACCTTCGACTGCTCGGAGGGCAGCTCGTCGAGCGCACCGCGAAGCTCCCCCGCGGTCTCGCGGCGCAGCGCCTCGGCCTCGGTCAGCTCGGCCGCGGGCCGAGCCTCGAGCACCGCGTCGTCGTCGGATGTCAGCACCGGCGTGCCGGCGGCGCGCCGCAAGGCGTCGATCGCCCGATTGCGCACCACCGTCAGCAGCCAGGAACGGACGCTGCCGCGGGCGCGGTCGAAGCGGGCCCCGCTCCGCCAGATCGAAAGAAACGCTTCCTGGGTGACCTCTTCGGCCAGCGCGCGGTCGCCGACGACCCTGTAGGCGAGCGAGTACGCCGCGCCGCCGTGGCGGTCGTAGAAGACTTCGAAGGCGTCCTCCGACTTGCGATTGACCAGCGGCATCAGGTCTTCGTCCGCGAGGCGTTCGAGAGCTGCGGGATTCATATGAGAGGACATACGGGCGTTTTCGGGAAACAGTTCACTGCCACCCAATAAAGGAGCAGTGGATGAGCCCAGCCAGACTGTACGCGGCCCTGATCGGCGGGGTGCTGGTGATCGCCGGCATCATCGGATTCTTCTACTCGGCCAGCTTCGCCACCGGAGCCTCCGAGGTCGCCATCGATTCCGACAAGATCCTGGGGCTGCTCGCGGTCAACGGCTGGCACAACCTCGTCCACATCACGATCGGCCTGATCGGACTGGCCTTGGCCGGCAGCGAGTCCGGAGCGCGCATGTATGCGTTCGGGTTCGGGTTCATCTACATCGTGCTGGCCGTCTGGGGCTTCGCGGATTCCGACGGCGTCATCGTCGGGCTAGTGCCGCTGAACGACGAGGACAACGTGCTGCACCTGGTTCTGGGCCTGCTCGGCCTGGCCGCCGCCGCGGCGAGCCCGCCCCAGGATTCGCCGACGGCCGCTCCCGCCTAGCTGGCTTAGAAGCGCTCGCGAAGGCTGTCGGCGAGCTGCTGCAGGCCGGGGCCTCGTCGGTGCCTGGCGCGGCGCCTTGTCTCAAGCACGACCAGGGCTCCGGTGGCGACGCTGCCCGCTGCCACCGCAACCACCGGCCTGACCCAGTTGCGTGGATCCTTGAGCGCCTCGAGTTCGCCTGTCGAGAGCTCGTCGGCCCAGTCCGACAGCTCGGAGGCGGCGGCCTCTGAGATCTTCGACATCGTCTCCTCGAAGCGCCCGGTCAGAGTCTCCGGCGGCTCAACCGGCCGCAGCGCGCTCGACAGGAACGCCTCGAACTCACCCGAGGCCGCAGCTTCACTCATCAGCCTTCTCCTCCCCAGCGTCCGCGCGCATTTCGTCCTCCAGTTGTTTGATCGCTCGGTGAATCAAGACCTTGGTGGCTCCGTCGGTGCGCCCGAGCGCGCGAGCTATCTCGCGATTGCTCATGTCGAGAGCGAAGCGCATCACGAGCGCGTCCCTGCGGTCCTGCGGCAGCCGGTCGAGTCCCGCGAACACCTCCCGCAGCTCCTCGCGCCCCTCCACCACCTGTTCGGTGTCGTGAGGATGCGAGATCGGATCGGCGTTCTCCAGAGCGGTCTGCGGCCGGCGCGAGCGGTCGCGGTGATAGTTCGACGCCAGGTTGTGGGCGATGCGAATCAGCCACGGCCGCAACGGCCGGCCGTTTGATTCCCTGCGGGCCCGATCGAAGTGGCGATAGGCCTGCAGGAAGGTCTGCTCGGTGAGGTCCTCGGCGTCGTGGTGATTGCCGATCCTGTAGTACGAGTAGGAGTAGACGTCGCGCAGATGGTCGCGGTACAGCTGCTCGAAGGCGCGATCCAGCTCCGCCTTGTCGTTCGCCCCTATCGCGTCGACGCCCTCGGCCACCTGTCAAGCCTAGTGCTCTCACGCCGCCCCTCCTAGCTCCGCGAGGCTGCGAGCGCCCTTGCGCTGCGGCCGTTTTCGGCACGGCGCAACCGTGCGATCCACTGGGCCGCCTCAATCCGCCCGTCCACCAGCGCCGCGAGCGCCTCGAGGCCCGGCGCGTCAACGCCGGCGCGAGTCACCGCCGCGGCACAGAGCGGAACGGAGTCGATGCCCTCGGAAGCCTGCCCGAGCCGTGCCGGGATCTGATCGGCGGGAATACCGCTGCCCAGCAGTTCTCCCGCCCGGCGGTTTCGCGATCCGGGAGCGAGCACGGTCGCGGTCAGGTCGCCAATCCCGGCGAGCCCGCTGAAGGTGTCGGGGTCCGCGCCCTCCGAAAGTGCGTAGTCCATGCACTCGCGCCAGATCTCGGCCGCGGCAATCCCGGCGACGTTGAGGCCACTCGGCTCTGCGGCGGCTGCCGCCAGCGCCGCCGCATTCTTGGCCATGCCGGCCATCTCGACGCCGGTGATATCGGAGGTCCGCTCGCAGATCAGCCCGGCGTCGTCGAAGACCTCGCCGAGTTGAGTGCGCAGATCAGCGTCCTCGCTGGCCAGAACCAGAGCCGCGGTACTCAGGGCCGCCTCGCGCGCGTGTGCAGGGCCGCCGAGCGAAGCGATCGCCCGTGCCCTGACCCGCTCGCCGACGTACTCGGCCGGGAACGTTCCCAGTGGAGCGACAAGCCCCTTCGTCAACAGCAGCACGGTCGAGCGCGAACTGATTCGGTCGCCGTAGGCGGCAACGGCGGCAGGAAGCCCGTGTGAAGGAACGGCGAGGCAGACCAGGTCCATCGCGGCGATCTCGATGTCGCCGGCGCGCTTGACGACAAGGCCCTCGGGAAGCTCGACGTCGGGAAGGTACTTGGAGTTCAAACCGCTGGACGCAATCTCCTCCGCCTGCTCCGCGGTGCGGCAGCCCAGCTGGACCTCGAGTCCGCCGCGAGCCAGTAGCACGGCTACGGCGGTGCCCCAGCTGCCCGCGCCGATCACGGCTGCCTTGCGCAGCGGCGGCAGGCCGCCGAGCCACTCCCATTGCAGCTCGACGTTCGGCCAGATCCGGGAGGCGACCGTCGAGGCCAGGGTCGGCGAGGGGCTGTCGGTGCGGGGGAAGGTCAAGGCGCGGCCCGCGCGCAGGGTCACCTTGCGGGGGCGGATGCGCCAGCCGCGGCGCACATGCTCGGTGCCGAAGACGGCGACGGGCAGCACCGAAGCGCCGCTCTCGAGAGCGATCCGGCCCACGCCGCGCTTTGGCCGGGCCAGAGAGCCGGTGCGGTGGCGTGTCCCTTCAGGGAAGATGCAGACCGCGCCGCCGCGCTCGAGAATGCCGAGCGCGGTCATCAGCGTGTCGTCGTCGGATTGCCCGCGGCGCACCGGGAAGGCGCCGAGCCGGGACAGGAACCAGGCCTGCCAGCGATTTTCGAAGAGCTCGACCTTGGCGACGTAATTCATCGGCCGCCGCCAGGGCAGCATCGCGCCGATCACGAACGGGTCGAGGAAGCTGCGATGGTTGGAGGCGACGATCATCGGCCCGTCGACGGCGCGGGCGTGCTCCTTGCCGCCGCGCGAGAGGCGAAAGTAGATGAGGAAGAACGGCTGAAGGACCAGGCGCGCGACGACGTAGAGCACCGGATTAACCCCGTGCTCGCGCGTATAGGCATGAAGCCGCTCGAGACGCTCCTCGGTCATCTCTCTTTTCTACACGCTCTCGTACCCAGTGTTACGGGCATTCACCAGGCGGCCTGCAGCATCCGGCGAAGCTCGTCACGCTCAGGCGTCCGCGGGGTGAAGGAGAGCTCGGGTCGATCGAGGATCGCGTCAAGGGCCTTCTCCTGTTCGGCCTCGATCAGAACCTGCCCCAATTCGGAGAGCCGGCGGCGGCCGCCGCCCAGCTCGTCGATCCGGGTGCCGATCCCATCGGTATCGGTGCCAAGGGCCTCCGCGAGGGCTCCGATTGCCTGCGGAGCTCGCCCGGCCATCACCTCCATCACGCGGCCGAGCATGGTCGCGTTCGTCGGCGCGTGCGGGGTCCCGAGGACGCGCACGAGCGTCTGGCAGGTGACGTGGTGGAGCGCGAACAGCGCTGACTCCAGCGCCTGTGCGCAAAGCAGCGAGCCGAGGGCGAGCGGCGAGCGGTCGCGTTGCGCAGGTTCCTGATCGAGGGCCCTCGCAATCAGGCCGGCGCCTTCGAGGGCGGTCCGCCGGGAAGCGGGGTTGGCGAAGGGTGTGTAGAGCGAGTCGGCGCCGTGTGCCAGCGCGTTCATGGCGCTGGCGCGCAGATCGTCCTCGGGCTGGCCGGTCATCAGGTCGGGATCAGCCGCAACGAGAGCCGGGCGAACCAGGTGCGGCGCCGTGTGGCCTTTGGGCAGGCGATGGATCGAGGTCAGTTCCGCCCCCGAGAGCGTCGTCGGGATCGCGCAGACCCGGCCGCCGCGAACCGCAGCGATCGCCTTGGCGGTATCGAGCACGCGCCCGCCGCCGAGCGCGACGAGGGTGGGGACGCGAACGTCGTCGATGATCGCCGCAGCCACTTCCGGGACCGGACCAGGCGGCACCTCGTGAGTGCCGACGGCCTCGGTGGCGAGCTCGATCGAGGTCGCCGCCAGGGCGCGGCGGGTCGTCACCAGCTCGTATCGCTCCCAGCCGTGCTGGCGGATCAACTCGAGCGCAAGCCCGGGCCCGTCGGCCCCAAACCGGATCGTCCGCTCCCCGTCACGCCAGGTGAAGCCGTCAGGAAAGTCGGTCGTGAAGCTGGTTGCGGAATCCATTCCCGCGCAACGCTACTCTCGGGCGCGCGCCCGGGTAGCTCAGTTGGCCAGAGCAGCTGATTTGTAATCAGCAGGCCGCCGGTTCGAATCCGGCCCCGGGCTTAAGTAGCCACTCAGCGGCTGGCTAGAACCTTTCGCGCCGCAGGCGGCCGACTTCGGCCTCGATGTCGACCGGCTCCTCGCCCCTCAACTCCTGGTGGTAGGACTTCGCCTCCAGCAGCTGGCGCAGTTCGGCCTCCGCGGCCTGCTCGGGCGTGAACGCCGGCTCTTCGGCCTCAGCGGCCAGGTCGGGCCACTGGCGGTCAGACGAGCGCTTCACCATTCGGCTCGCAAGCGGCAATGCAGCCAGCCCGAGCAACACGATTATCGCGACCAGCCAGCCAGCATCCATGCCGACGACAGTAGACCATCGCCGCTGCGCGTCTAGAGCATCACCTCGCGGCCGGCCAGGTGCGTGCCGACCTTGCGCTTGACGCGCTGCAGGGCATTGTCGACCGTCTTCGTGTCGCAGTCGAGCCGCTCGCCGATCAGCTCATAGGAATTGCCGTCGAGGTAGAGCGACAACACCCGGCTCTCGAGCTCGGAGAGCACGCTCGCGAGACACGAGACGAGGCTCTGCAGCTCCTCTGTGGCGATCACCTGGTTGGCCGGATCGTGAATCGGCGCGCCCGGGAGCAGCTCCTCGAGCGTGGTGTCGGAATCGCCGCCGCTTGCTGCCGGCGACTGGCCGAACGAGACGTACTGGTTGAGTGGGGCATGCTTGTTTCGCGAGGCCGTCTTGACGGCGGTGATGATCTGTCTCGTGATGCAGAGCTCTGCGAAGTTGCGAAAGCTCGACTCGCGGTCCGTGCGGTAGTCGCGAACAGCCTTGTAGAGACCAACCAGGCCCTCCTGGAGCAGATCGTCCGAATCCCCGCCAAGCAGGAAGTAAGACGATGCTTTGAGACGAACGAAGCCGCGATAGCGGCGCACGATGCGGTCATATGCGTCGGCGTGACCATCTTTGGCCAGCGCAACGAGGTAGTGATCGTCAAGCTCTACTTGAGGGTTAAGCTTGCCGGCACGCGTTCCGGCCGGCAGGGCCGGGGACGTCACCTGTGCGAATTCTTGGGTAGCAGCAGCCACTGGATTCCTCCTTGTTGGACCAGTGGCGTCACCTGCCTCCCGCTGGGACGCCTCTCCTATTTTCGGCTTCCCCCCCACCCGACTCTCAGGCTGAGGTTTACCGTTACGCTGCGCAACCTAGCGCGCTGATGTAGTTCTGTCAACCCCACCTGGCCGCGAGTGCAATTTTGCTTGCAGGAAAGTGTCCCCTTGCGTGCGTGTCGGGGGGGCGAACGGTTGTTTGGGGCAGTTGCGTCCGAGCGGGCTGTTAGCGATCGCTTGCGGCGCGCTGACGCTGCACCTCGAAGGCGAGCACGGCGGCGACCGATGCGACGTTGAGCGACTCAACCCGGCCGCGTTGCGGAATCGAGATGATCGCGTCGCAGTTCGTGGCGACACGCGGGCGCAATCCCGACCCCTCCGCACCGAGGACGAAGACGACCCTGCCCGAGTAGTCCGGATCCCAATGTCGGGAGTCGGCGCCGGCATCCGCACCGTAGATCCAGGCTCCTCGCTCCTTTGCGTCGGCGATCCAATCCGAGAGGTTGCGCACCTGGGCGAGGGCGAGATGCTCGACAGCACCGGCGGAGGCACGGCAGACCGCTGCCGTGACATGGGCCGAGCGGTGTCGTGGCACGACGACCCCCGCCGCCCCAGCGACCTCAGCCACCCGGCAGATCGCGCCGAGGTTGCGCGGGTCCTGGACCTGGTCGAGGGCGAAGACGAGTGCGTCCTCGCTGTCGAGCAGGGAGGCGGGGTCGGCGTAGGGGTACGGCTCGACCTCGGCGACGATGCCCTGGTGGTCGGGCGATCCGCAGAGCCTCTCGAGCTCTGCGTCACCGACCTCCTCGCGCGCCCACTCGCGCAACACACGGCGGCGTCCGCGGCGCGCCTCGCGAACCGAGTTGTGTCCGTAGACCAGCCAGCTGGGATCAGGCATCTGCTCGGCGCACGAGCTTCGCGCCCTCCTCGCCGTCGCGCACCTCGAATCCCAGCGCGGCAAGCTGATCGCGAATCTCGTCGGCGCGGCTGTAGTCGCCACTGAGTCGCGCCGCGCCGCGTTCAGCCAAAAGGCGCTCGGCCTCCTCGCCGGCGGGCTCGTCCGCTTCGTCGAGCAGGGACTCGAGACCCAGCAGCGTCAGCATCTCCCCCACCGCCGCCCTCGCTCCCGACAGCGGACGTCGATTGCCCTCGGCGATCAAGCCGGCGAGTTCCGCAAGCGCACGCGGGGTGTTGAAGTCGTCGGCGAGCGCGCCGAGGAACGCCTCCAGCCGCTCGCCCACGACCTCGTCAGCGCGCTCCGCCTCGCCCTGCGGATTGGCTCGCAGGAAGTTGCGGACGCCCTCGAGCCGGCGGCCTGCCTCCGCCAGCGCCTCGTCGGTGAACTCGAGCGGCTGGCGATAGTGGCCGGAGATCAGAAAGGCGACGAGGGTTTGCGCGCCGTGGCGGTCGAGCGCCTCGGAGAGCTGGAAGACGTTGCCGACCGACTTCGACATCTTCTCCTCGGCCAGTCGCAGCATCCCGTTGTGCATCCAGATCTGGGCGAGCGGCTCGCCTCGAGCCGCCTCCGTCTGGGCGATCTCGTTCTCGTGGTGCGGAAAGAGGAGGTCGGAACCGCCCCCGTGGATGGCGAAGTCGAGCCCGAGCAGCTTCTCCGCCATCGCCGAGCATTCGATGTGCCAGCCGGGACGCCCCAAGCCCCAGGGAGACGGCCAGCTGCTGTCCTCCCCAGGCTTGGTGGCCTTCCAGAGCGCGAAGTCGAGACGGTTCTCCTTGAGCGACTCGGTGCCGGCCTCCTCGCCTTGGTCCATCTGATTCGGATCGCGGTTGGAGAGCTTGCCGTAGGCGTCGAAGCTGCGGACCCTGAAGTAGACGTCCCCACGCGCCTCGTAGGCGTGCCCGCGTTCGATCAGCGCCTCGATCAGGTCGACGATCTCATCGATCGTCTCGCTTGCGAGAGGCTCTGCATCGGGTCGGCCGAGGCCGAGCCGGTTCGTGTCCTCCACGTAGGCGGCCCTCATTTGGCGTGCCCACTCCTCCGAGCTCTCGCCGTGCTCGGAGGCGGCCACGTAGATCTTGTCGTTGATGTCCGTGACGTTGATGACGAGCTGCGGCTGGTAGCCCTCGTGCTCGAGGAACCGCCGAAGCAGCGAAAAGACGACGAACGGCCTCGCGTTACCGACGTGGATGCGCCCGTAGGTGGTCGGACCACAGGCGTAGATGCCGACGCGGCCGCCGTCGTCGGCAGCGACGGTTCGCGCTTCGCCGCTGAGGGCATCCCGGATCTCCACCTCCCGCATGGATCGGATGGTATTGCGCAAATTGCGGGGGTCGCCGATCGCCGCCGGCGAGACCGTCCAAGACCGTATATAGGCTGCCGAGGCTTGATGGCAGTGCTGATGGAGAACAGGTCCATCCAGGGGGAGCGTCTGCGGCGCGTGGTCGCGGCGTTCTCATCGCTGCCCGAACGCTACCTCGGTGCGGCCGACGGTCTCGACGCCACCGTTCAGGTCCGGCTCGGTGACCTGGGGCGCATCTGGGAGGTCCGCATGACCCCGCGGCGGTGCGCCGTGCGTGCCTCGCCCCGCGACGAGCCCGACGCGATCATCGGCACGGATGCGTCGACCTGGCTCGCCCTGCGGGAGGGCCGTCTCTCCGGGGTAGACGCCTTTGCCCAGGGCCGGCTTTACGCGCGCGGGGATCTCGATCTCGCCCTCGGCTTCGAGGGCAGGTTCCGGCTGCCCGGAGGGCGGCCGCCACTCGTACGGGTGCACGACGTGCGAATCGAGGGCGCGACGATCTCGACCCTGACCACCGGGCACGGTGCCGAGCGGGTCATCTGCCTGCACGGCCTCGGCGCCAACAAGACGTCCTTCTTCTCGACGGTTTCGGCGCTGACGCCGGGGTACACGGTTCACTCGCTCGACCTGCCTGGATTCGGGTCGTCTTCGAAGCCGGCGCGTGCCGCCTATGACGCCCCCTACTTCGCACGCTCGGTGCGCCGCTTCATGGACACTCTCGGGATCTCGCACGCCCACCTGGTCGGGAACTCGATGGGCGGCCGCGTCGCCCTCGAGCTCGCCCTCGACGAGCCGGCTCGGGTCTCCAGCCTCAGCCTGCTCGCGCCCGCGCTCGCCTGGAAGCGAAGCCGCGAACTCGTGCCGCTGGTGAAGCTGCTGCGCCCCGAACTGGCGGCGATACCCCACGCTTTGCGCCAGGGCCAGGTGCGCGACCAGTTCCTGAGCATGTTCGCCTACCCGGACCGCCTCGATCCGACGGTCGCCGAGATGGCCTGCGATGAGTTCCATCGCACCTACCGCTCGCTGGCAGCTCGGATCGCCTTCTTTGCGGCGGCCCGCAACATCTACCTCGACGCCCCCTGGGGTGACAAGGGCTTTTGGACGAGGCTGCGCGGGCTGCGCGTGCCGGCCGAGTTCATTTGGGGCGACCATGATCGCCTCGTTCCGGCGCGCTTCGCCGAGCATGTCGCCGAGGTCCTTCCCGTCGCCGGGCAGCACGTGCTTCGCGACTGCGGCCATGTGCCGCAGGTCGAACTCCCTGATCAGACGAACGCGCTGATCATGAAGCTGATCGCCGGCACTGCGGTCGCGGTGCCGGCGCACCGGCCGCTGGCGCGCACTGCCTAGCCCCCCTAGACTCAGCTCGATGGCCGAGCGATCAGGGGTTTCGAGCAACGGCGCGAGCGCGACCGAAAACGGTGCCGGTCCAGTTCACGCTGCGGCGGCGGGGTTTGCCCAGGCGACCACGTCACTCGGCGAGTTCGGCGGCCGCGCGTTCGGAGGGCTCACCGGCGGGCTCTTCGGCCGGCTGCGCAGCCGCCTCACCGCCGACCTCGACGATCGCGACCCCGACTACATCCGCGAGAACCTGCCGCTCTCGTGGCTGCTGTCGACGCTCTGGTTCCGCGGCGAGGTGCGCAACCTCGGCAACGTGCCTGAGCACGGTCCGGCGCTGATGGTCGGCAACCACTCCGGCGGCAACCTGACGCCGGACACGATCCTCTTCACGCTCGCCTTCTACACATACTTCGGCGTCGAGCGCGCCTTCCACCAACTCGCCCACAATCTCGTCCTGGCGTCGCCCGTTGGGCCGATCCTCAAGAGGTACGGAACCATGGCCGCGTCGCACAAGCACGCCGAGCAGGCCCTCGAGGCCGGTGCCGCCGTGCTCGTCTACCCCGGCGGCGACTGGGAGGTGCATCGCTCCACCCGCGAGCGCAACAAGGTCGACTTCGGCGGCCGTTCAGGCTTTGTGCGCCTGGCGCTGAACGCCGACGTGCCGATCGTGCCCGTCGTCTCCGTCGGCGGCCAGGAGACCGCGCTATTTTTGACACGCGGCGATCGGCTCGCGAAACTGCTCGGCCTCGACAAGACATTGCGCCTGAAGGTGCTGCCGATCTCACTGGCGCTGCCCTGGGGCCTCAACGTCGGCGATTTCCTCTCCCATATTCCGCTGCCGGCGAAGCTGACGATCGAAGTGCTGCCGCCGATCGACGTGCGCCAGGAGTTTGGCCCGGACCCCGATCCCCACGAGGTGCGCGAGCACATCGAACGACTGATGCAGGACACGCTCGACGCGCTGGCGGCCGAGCGCCGCTACCCGGTGATCGGATGAGGCTGAATCAGTCGATCACGATCTCAGCTTCGCGGCAGGAGGTCTGGGACTACATCGCCGAACCGGAGCACTACCTGCACTTCATGTCGGGAATCACCCGCTGGGAGGTCTCCGGCGAAAAGCGAACCGGCCTCGGCGCACGCTACCGGATGCTCGTCAGAGCCGGGGCAGCCGAGGTCGGCGGCCTTATTGAAATGGTCGAGTGGGACGAGCCCGGTGACATCGCCTGGCACTCGATCATGGGCATCGACCAGCGCGGGCGCTGGCGGCTCCGCGAGCTCGACGACGGACGGACCCGCGTCGAACTGCGATTCACCTACGGCGTCGCCGGGGCCGGCGTCGCCGGGGTGATCTCCGAGCGACTTGCTGCGCCCGGCCTCCGTTCCCACCTGCGTCGCTCGCTCCACCAGCTCAAACGCCAGGTCGAGCACGAGAAGCTTCGCGCCGAAGCGGCCGAGCGCTTGGCTCGCCGGGAGTCCGCCCCGACGTCCAAATAGTGCGGAGTGCGAGGAATCTGCCGATAGGGCCTAAAGGAAGGCGGCCCAGTTACCGAAGGGGGAAGCAATGAGAAGGATCTCGATGTTCACCGGGTTCGCAGTGCTTGCGGTTCTCGTCGTTTCGCCGGCCGCGCAGGCTCACCCGAGTCCGTCACCGCGGTCGGTCGATCTCCATGTACAGAGAGCCGTCGGCGCCCTGCACGACTTCAAGGCTGCAATTCGCAGCGACAACGACGTCGCCGCTCGCGGAGCGCTCAAGCGCAACCGCAGGCAGACCGGCGCGGCCACCAGGGAGGCCGAGAGCGTCAACGGCACCGCAGCCGCCAACGCTCTCGGCAAGGTCGGGCGTCTGCAGGCGCGCAACATCGGCACCTACGTGGACGCCTTTCCGCAGGCGCCCGCCGCTCTGCAGCTCGACCTGACCGGTCTGATCGGGGTTGCGACCGAAGCTTGCGCGCACGCCGCGGACACGATCGAGAGCGTCTCGCAGTACCTGCCGGAGGCGAACAAAGCGCAGCTCGAGGCGGCAGCCAACGCCGTCCGTGCGGCCTGCGAAGCCGGCCTGCCGGAGCTGCCCACCTAAGTTGACGTCGACGCTTGACCCCAGCTTCCTGGGGATGCTCGACGGACTGCTCGCCGATTGATGCTGGGTCTGGCCGACAACGCCTGGGACCTGCTGGGTGGGATCGGTCCGGTCGGCGGCGGCGGCCAGCTCGGCAGCCTACTGGGCGGCTTCGGCTTCGGGAGCCTGCTCGGGGGCGCTGTTCCTGGTCCCTGAACCCGGCGCTGACTAGGTGAGCTCTCGCTTCAGAATCTTACCCGTCGCGTTTCGCGGCAGCTCATCGAGGAACGCGACCTCCCGTGGGACCTTGTAGCGAGCCAGGTTCTCCTTGACGTACTCCCTGACCTCGTCCTCATCGAGGCTGCCTCCGTCGTCGACGACTACAAACGCCTTGAGGCGCTGGCCGAACTCCTCGTCCTCGACCCCGATCACCGCCACCTCTTTGACGGCTTCGTGGCCGGCGAGCAGGTCCTCGACCTCGCGCGGGAAGACGTTCTCACCGCCGGAGACGATCATCTCGTCGTCACGGCCGTCGATGAAGAGCCGACCCGCTTCATCGAGGTGGCCGACGTCGCCGCTGGAAAGCAGGCCCTCGAGGTTCTCCTTGCCGCCGCCGCCCGTATAACCCTCGAAGGCCATCTCGTTGCCGACGAAGATGCGCCCCGTGTCTCCCTGCGGCACGTCGTTGCCGTTCTCGTCGACGATCCTCAGGACGGTGCCGCGCGGCGGTAGCCCCGCTGTTCCGGGGGCCATGCGCAGATCCTCAGGGGTCGCAATCGTGGCCCAGGCCACCTCGGTGGACCCGTAGAGGTTGTAGAGGTTCTCACCGAAGGTGTCCATCCAGCTCGTGGCCAGAGGCCCGGGCAGGGCCGAGCCGCTCGCCGCCACTACCCGGAGCCCGAAGAGGTCGTACTTCGCGAGTGTCTCCTGCGGCAACTCGAGAATCCTCTGCAGCATCACCGGCACGACGACGAGCGCCGTGGCCCCCGTTTGCTCGACCGCCTTGAGCGTCTCCTCCGGATCGAAGCGGCGACGCAGGACAAAGGTCGAGCGCAACGAGAGACCGAGCTGGAAGTGAGCGAAACCCCACGAGTGAAACAGCGGCGCCGCGATCACCGTCCGCTCGTCGGAACGCAGCGGGATCCGCGAGAACATCGCCGCGACCGGAGCAAGCGTGTCCGGCTGCCCGCGCTGCGCGCCCTTCGGCGTTCCGGTCGTGCCCGAGGTCAAGATCACGAAGCGCGCCGAGGTCGGTGGTGGATCGAGGTCGTCACCGCTTCCGGCTTCGATCAGCTCGTCGATGCTCGCGTCGGCGCCGGCCTCGGCCTCGGCGCCGCCCCAGGCGACGAAGCGCTTCAGTCCGTCTTCCTCGCCCGCCGCGAACGCGTCCGCGAGCAGTCCCGTGAACTCCTCGTCGTAGATCAGCGCCGCCGGCTCCTCGCGCTTGACGACGTCGGCGAGCTGAGGGGCGGCGAAGCCTGTGTTCATGTACAACGCGCTTGCGCCGAGCTTGGCGGTGGCCAGCGTCGCGTCGATGAATCCGCGGTGGTTCCGGGCCATGATCGCGATCCCGTCCCCGGGTTTGATCCCCGCCTCGCGCAGGCCGCGGGCAAGGGCGTTCGAGCGCCGCTGCATGTCGGCATAGGTGAGGGTGCCCGTTTCGTCGATCAGGCCGGGCTGGTCGCCCACGGTGACGGCTGCTGCGGCGACCCCAGCGGCCGGTCCGGCGCCCCAGCGGCGCAGCTCGCGCATCGCTCGCGCCATCTTGTCCGGCCGGGCCGGCTTCAGCACTCCGGCTTCGTAGAGCGTTCTGGCGTTGAAGGGAGCGTCGCCGAGCTGGCCGAGCGGGCCGGCGGGAAGGCGACTGGCGCCTGCCGCAATCTTTTCGATTCTGTCTCTGATGGCCATGGCGTAACTCTAGGTGTCCACGAGGGCGACCGCTATCGCGGCTATACCCTCTCCGCGCCCGATCCAGCCCATCCCCTCGTTGGTGGTCGCCTTGACGCTTACCGGCGCCGACATGACCTCGCCGAGAATTCGCTCCATCTCGACCCGATGCTCAGCCAGCCGCGGGCTCTCGCAGACCACTGTCGCGTCGACGTTGACGACGCGACCCGGCAGGCCGGCGAGCGCGACCCGCAGCAGCTCGACCGAATCCGCGTCCTTCCAGGAATCGTCGTCGTCCGGGAACATCCCGCCGATGTCGCCGGCTCCGCAGGCGCCGAGGATCGCATCGGTGATCGCGTGGGTGAGGGCGTCGGCGTCGGAGTGGCCTTCGAGGCCGAGGCCGTGCGGAATCTCGACGCCGCCAAGCACCAGCCGGCGGCCTTCGGCGAAGCGATGGCTGTCGTAACCGATCCCGATCCTCATCCCAGCGGCTCCATCCGCCTCTGGCGCCGCTCGAAGACCGCCAGCTCGGTGATACCTAGGTCGGCCATGAAATCCACCGCCTGATCGTAGGCGTAGCCGACGTGCTCGGGCAGGTGGGCGTCGGAGGAAAGCGAGAACGCGGCGCCGGCGTCCACGCACATCTCGGCGAGGGCACGGGCCGGGTAGATCTCCCCCACCGGCTTGCGCAGCCCGGCTGTCGAGACTTCGACGGCGATGCCGGTGTCAGCGATCGCCTGGACGGCCGGCTCGTAGTGAAAGCGGGGGTCCCTGCTGGGGCCAGGGCGTCCACTCCCCCACACCTTGACCAGGTCGGGATGGGCGAGCAGGTCGAAGAGCCCGCTGCGAATCGCCTCGGCAAGCGTCTCGAAGTACCGCGCCCAGACCTCGTCGGGGTCGCCGTCGGACTCCCAGATGTCGTAGCCAGGATGGTCGACCGCCCGCTCGGCGACGAAATGGACGGAGCCGACGACGTAATCGAAGTCATACGCGTCCAGCAAGGTGGCGATTCGGTCCTCGGCACCCGCCACGAAATCCATCTCGATTCCGAGCCGCAGCGGAGTCGAGCGCACGAACTCGCAGTAGGCGGCGAGATCGTCATGAGCGTGCTCGACCCAGAACGGATGGCGCCAGATCGCCAGCGCCTCGCTGAAGCGATGGATGTGCTCCGAGACGCCAAGCTCCCCGATCCCGGCCTCCGAGGCAGCCTCGAGGTAGCGGTCGACGTTCTCGGTGGTGAAGTAGCGCTCCGCCGGCGTATCGTCGTCGTCCGGCCGCAGATGCAGGTGGTAGTCGGTAAGCATCCTCCTAGCCTCGCTCCGCCAGCAGCAGCTCCGCGAGCCTCAGATCCAGCGGCGTCGTCACCTTGAAGTTCTCACGGGGCGCTTCGTGGAGCACGACCCGGCCGCCGATGCGCTCGACCAGCAAGGCGTCGTCGGTCGCCTGGGCGAGCAGAGAGGTCGAGGCCAGCGCATTCCGTAGTGCCTCGGCACGAAACGCCTGCGGAGTCTGCGCCGCCCAGAGGCTCGACCGGTCGAGCGTGCGGTCCACCTCGCGAGCCCGGGCCACCTCCTTGATCGTGTCGGTCACCGGGGTCGCCGCGACGACGGCGTCACAGCTCTCCGCGTCGAGGGTCTGCAGCACCGCGTCGAAGAGCTCGGGATCGACAAGCGGTCGCGCGGCGTCGTGAACCACGACCGCCGCAGTCGTGACCAGCTCGAGTGCCGCACTTACCGACTCGGAGCGCGATGCTCCGCCCGGCACGACCGAGGCGCCGCAGCCCTCGAACGCCCGCTCGTGGCCGGCGGGAACGGCGATCACGATCTCACCGATCGACTGGGCGGCTTGCAGGGCTTGCACAGACCATTGGAACAGCGGCACGCCGCCGACCTCGACGAGGGCCTTGGGCATCGCTTCCCCGAGGCGCTCACCGAGCCCGGCGGCGGCGATGATCGCGGTGGCGTGGCCCGGTGTCACCAAGCCACGCCCCGGATCAACGCCAGCTCAGACGGTTGCCTGGGCGCCGAAGCGCTCCTCCAGCAACTCGTCGAGATACAGCTCTGCGCCGTCCTCGTCCTTGTCCAGCGCGTACATGAACTCGGAGGCGAGGATCTTCTTGGCACGGGTGTACATCTGCTTCTCACCCGTGGACAGTCCCTTCTCCCACTCGCGAATGGCGAGGTTGCGAACCACCTCGGCGAGCTCGAACACGTCACCGGTTCGGATCTTCTCGCGATTGAACTTGAACCGGCGGTTCCAGTTCTTGGGCATCTCGGAGAGTTCTCCGGTCAGCACGTCAATGACCTTGTCCACCTCTTCGCCGGCGATGACGCGGCGGAGACCGGCCAGATGTGCGTTCGCGGCCGGGACCATCACGGTCATATCGTTGTGGTGGATCTTGATCGTCAGGTAATCCTGGGCTTCCCCCATCATCGACCTGCTCTCCCTCTTGACGACTACGCCGGCCCCATGGTGGGGATAGACCACGTTGTCGCCCACTGCAAACTCGCAGATGGGAACTTCGACTTCGAGGCCGACGTCCAACTCTCCCTCGGTTGCTAGCTCCGGAATTTGAGTCCTCCTTTACGTTGGGACAGCCGCCGGCGGCGGCCGTCAGTGCTGCGTGTATCGATCGACAACGTCGATCTCCTGAAGTTGAAGTCTGCGCAGGCCCTCGCGGATGTCCTTCGCACGGGTTTCCCCCACCCCCTCGATCGCTTCGAGCTCGCCGTCGGGTGCGGCCATGATCTCCTCGAGGCTGCCGAAGCGGCGAACGATCTTCTGCGACACCAGCCGCGGCAGGCGGGGAATCCGGCTGAGCAGCCGGTAGCCGCGCGGCGACACGTGGTAGTCGAGCGTGTTCGTCTTGCGGTCGTATCCGAGCAGCTCGGCCAGATGACCGAAGTCGAGCAGGTCGGTGTGGTCGACACGGGCGAGCTCGGTCAGCGCCGCCTCGACCGCCTGTTCGGTGTCGATGGTGATGTAGTCGCGCAACAGCGCCGCCCGCTCACCCATCACCCCGATCACGGTGTCCTCGAGCTGCATCTCGATCAGCCGGCCCTCGCTGCCGAGCTCGATGATGTAGCGCTCGACCTCCGAAGCCATCCGGGTCACCATCTCGGCTCGCTGAAGCACGGAGAGCATGTCGTAGAGCGAGGCCCCACCCTCAAACTCCAGCGCGGTCAGCCGTCCTGAGACCTGGTCGAGCCGGGCGCGGTACTTCTCGAGCGTAGCCAGCCCCTGGTTGGCCTTGCTCAGCACGGTCGAGATGTCCTGGAGGATGTACTTGACCCCCTCCACGTAGAGCGAGACCACGTCGCGGCGCTGCGAGACCGCGATCACCAGCGCGTCGGTCTGCTTGGAGACGCGCTCAGCGGTGCGATGGCGAGTGCCCGTCTCCATCGACAGAATCGTGGGATCGGGCATCAACTGCACGTTCGCCCACGCGATCCCCTTGGTCCGGGGATCGATCACGATCGCACCGTCCATCTTCGCAAGCTGGTAGAGCAGCGCGGGCGTGTATTCGGTGCTGAGCTTGATTCCACCGGAGAACAGGAAGGAAATCTCGTCGGGCTCGCCGATCACGATCAGCGCGCCGGTACGTGAGTAGACGACGTTGTCTATCCCCTCACGTAGAGCGGTTCCTGGAGCGACCATATCCAGGGCCCGCATCAGCCGCGGGTCCTGACGTGCCTCCAGTTCGTGAAGCTCGTCACCCGAGACCGGTGCCATCGGCATTCATCATGGCAGAACATTTTTTTTCGCATCCTTCTCGGAATATCCGTGTTGATAGCTCGGAATGGCGTTTGTCAAGCGGGCTCTTGTCCAAATCCAACACTCCAGGCACGATCGGCTAGCCTCGCGGGCGTAAATGGGCGACGCGGGACGACGTTCGAGGCGCAGCGCGGCGTTGACTTTTTGTGCGTTCGCGGGCCTGGGTCTGCTCGCGGGCCCAATGTCCGCCGCACAGGCGGAGCGCACGGCGTACGTGACGGGACGCGCCAGCCAAACCATCGCCTTCCTCGATATAGCCGCCGACGGAAGCCTCGCGCCCCTGCCGGGATCACCAGACCCGGCAGCCGGTGCGCAGGGGGTCGCGGTCACGCCCGACGGCACTCGCGTGTACGTGGCCGGAGTCACGGGCGGCAACGTCGGCCAAGTCCACAAATACCTGGCCGCCGCGGACGGCTCACTCAGCCCGGCTCCCGGGGTGCCCGCGCAGAACGGCGCCGGGCCCCTCTACGGGATCGCGATCACCCCTGACGGGAAACGTCTCTACGTGGCCAAGGACAGCACAGGCGTCCGGGGATATTCCATTGCCGCCAAACGGAAGTCTCACTGCAATTCCCGGCGGTGACGCGAACACGACATCGCCCCTTTTCGTGGCCATCACGCCGGACGGTGAGCACCTCTACACCACCGAGGGAAACGCGCCGGACAACATCCGAGCATTCAACATCGGTCCAGGCGGTTCGCTCAACCCTCTGCCGGGGGGTGGCACATTCGACACCGGCCAGGATTTCGCCAGCCCGATCGTGGTCGCGCCGAACGGCCGCCACCTTTACGTCGCCAACATCGGCAGCGGCACCATCTCGGTGATGCGGATCGAGCCGGACGGCGCGCTGGTTCAGGTTGGCGGGCCCGTCGTGACGCCACTGGTGGCCACCCCAAGCCCGCTTGCCCTCACCCCTGACGGGAGCCGCCTCTACGCCGGCTCGGCCAACACCAACTTCATCGCAGGCTTCAACGTCGCCGGCGACGGCACCCTGATCGCTCTGGCTAATTCGCCGTTCGCCGGACAGGCGCCCGCGTGGCTGGCCATGGCGCCGGGCGGGGATCGGCTCTACGGCTCGAACGTCCCGCCTGCTGCATCGGCCTCCGGCTACAGCATTGCTGCAAGCGGCGAGCTCATCGGCCTGGCCGGAAACCCGTTCGCTGCGGGCGTCGACAGCCCGCAGGGCCAGTCGATCGCGATCACCCCCAACCAGGGTCCGACGGCCACCTTCACGGCGAACCCGCTGCCCGCCGGCTTCCCGAGCGTCTTCGACGCGATTGGCTCCAGCGACAGCGACGGCTCCGTCACGGGATTCGCCTGGGACTTCGGCGACGGCACCACGCTCGTCAACGGAAACCCGAGCCCCTCGCACACCTACGCGGCCCCGGGCACTTACAACGTCACGCTCACGGTGAACGACAACGAGGGCTGCTCGACCACGTTCATCTTCACCGGGCAGACCGCCTACTGCAACGGCGGCGGCCAGGCGACCAGTTCGCAGCAGGTCGTGATCTCGGACGCCACAGCCCCGTCGCTTGCGCTTTTCGGAAAGCGCAAGCAAAGGCTGGACGGATCGGTCGAGGTCGGAGCGCGCTGCAGTGAGGCCTGCACGGTTCAGGCCCGCGGGACGTTGGCGGTATCGACTCCGAAGCGATCCCAAGGTGGGAAGGCGGCGGCAGCCAAGCGCAAGATCCGCACCTTCCCGATCAGGCCGAAATCACTGGGCCTGGAGGCCGAGGCCAGCGGCACGCTGAGGCTCGCGGTCAGGGGCAAGGCACGAAGGCAGGCCACGCGGGCGCTCGTAAAGGGCGGCCGGGCAGTCGCCCGGATCACTGTGACCGCCGGTGACGGCGCGGGCAACAGCACGGAGAGCACGCGGCGCGTCAACCTGACGGCGAAGCCGTCCAAGCGCCGCTGAGCGGTCACCAGCTCCTCCTTCAGGCCACCAACCGAGCCTTTGGGCCCTGGCCGCCGGCCTTGCCGCGCCCCAGCTTGAGCGCCTCACGAAGCGTCTTCACGCCCCGCAACCCTGCAACCGGTTCTGCGGCAGGCGGCCCGACGACGGGCCCAAGCCCGAACTTGACTGCTTCTGCGGCCCTGCGTTCCGGGTGGCCGACGTGGCGCAGCTCACCCGTCAAGCCAATCTCACCGAAGCAGGCCAGCGGCCGGCCATCCCCTCCGGCCAACGGCTCCCCGCGATGTGCCGAGACCAGCGCAAGCGCGACGGCGAGATCGACGCCGGGCTCGTCGATGCGGATTCCGCCGACGACGTTGACGAAGAGGTCATGCGATCCCAGCGACGGGCCGCCGTGGCGGCTCAGCACCGCCACGGCCATCGCCACGCGATTGCGATCGAGGCCGTTGACGACCCGGCGGGGGGGCACGATTTCGGTCGGGGCGACAAGCGCCTGGACCTCGACGAGCAGCGGCCGGCTTCCCTCCATCGAGCAGAGCACGACCGAGCCCGGCGCTCCACTCGCTTCGGCCGCAAATCGCGCCGAGGGATCGGCGACTTCGACGAGCCCGCCGGAACGCATCTCGAAGACCCCAACCTCGTTGGTGGAGCCGAAGCGGTTCTTGAGAGCCCGTAGGGTGCGATAGCTGCGCTCGCGCTCGCCTTCGAACAGGAGGACCGCGTCGACGAGGTGCTCGAGCACCCGAGGACCCGCCACCGCTCCCTCCTTGGTGACGTGGCCGACAAGAATCACGGCCGTGCCGCCGCGCTTGGCGGCGTCCATCAGCCTCGACGCCGCCTCTCGTACCTGGGCCACGGAGCCCGGGGCCCCGTCGAGGTCGCTTGTGTGCAGTGTCTGGACAGAATCGATCACGCAGACCTGGGGGCGCTCGGCCTCGAGCGTCGCACTGACCGCCTCCAGCGAGGTTTCGGCGATCACCCGGACGTCGAGCGCGGCGCTGCCGAGCCGCTCGGCGCGCATCCGGACCTGCGCAGCCGATTCCTCACCGGACACGTAGAGGGTGCTGACACCGCGCGCCTGCAGGTCGCCGAGGGCCATCCCGGTGAGGGTGCTCTTGCCGATGCCGGGGGCGCCGCCCAGAAGCACCAGCGATCCCGGCACGAGGCCACCGCCGAGCACCCGGTCCAACTCGGCGATGCCAGTGACCAGCCGCGCCGCCTCGGGAGTGCTGACGTCGCGCAGTGCAACCGGCCTGAGCGCAACCCCGCCCTTCGCCGGGCTGCGCTTACCGGTGGCAGAGCGCGGCTCAACGCGAACCTCGACGAGCGTGTTCCACTCGCCGCAGCCGGCGCAGCGGCCCGACCAGCGCAGGGAACGATGCCCGCAGCCGTTGCACTGGTAGCTGGTGCTCGCTTTTGCCATGGCCTCTCAAGATATGAAGCGCCTGGGACGTCTTCGCGCCCCCCTTTGCAAATGGGAAAATAGTTTGCTAGACTAATTAGCAATGGTAAGTACTTCAGAGACACACACGACTCAAGCTCGCAGTGAAGTTGCTCTCGCACTTGAGGCTTGCCGTCACCCGTCTGGCTCGTCGCATGCGCCAGCAGGCCGGCGGAGAACTCACCCCCTCCCAGACGGCCGCCCTGGCGTCGATCGCCAACCGCGGCCCGCTGACGCCGAGCGAGTTGGCCGAGCTGGAGCGCATCCAGCGGCCGACGGCCACCCGTGTCATCGCCCTGCTCGAAGACGCTGGGCTGGTGCTCGCGTCAGCCGGATCCGCTCGACCGGCGCTCGGCCCTGCTCAGCGCCACCCCCGAGGGCAACAAACTTCTGCGCCAACTCCGCACCCGCAAGACCGCGTACCTCGCTCAGCTGCTCGCGGATCTCGATCCGCACGAGCTCGGGACCCTTGACGCCGCCGCGGAGATCATGGCGCGGTTGCTCGAGGGAGAGCCCTCCTGACCGCCGCGCTGCACCGTTCATTCGCCTCCCTGAACGTCCCGAACTACCGGCGCTACTTCATCGGCCAGGTTGTCTCCCTGAGCGGGAACTGGATGCAGATGGTCGCCGAGCTGTGGCTGGTGCTGACGCTCACAGGCTCGGGCACGGCGGTGGGCATCGCGACCGCGTTCCAGTTCCTGCCAATGCTGCTCTTCGGCGCCTGGGGCGGTGCGCTTGCCGACCGCGTCCCCAAGCGCCGCCTGCTGATCTACACGCAAACGGCGATGGCGATCCCGGCGCTGATGCTGTTCGCGCTCACCGTCGGCGGAGCCGTCCAGACCTGGATGGTGCTGTTGCTGATCTTCATCCGCGGCACGATCAACGCGATCGACAATCCGACGCGCCAGAGCTTCGCGATCGAAATGGTCGGCCCGGACCGGCTCGTCAGCGCTGTCGGCCTCAACAGCATGCTGATCCACACGGCCCGCGTCGTCGGCCCGGCGCTTGCCGGCGCGCTGATCGTCGTCTTCGGCGTCGGACCCTGCTTCCTGCTCAACACGCTGTCATTCGCCGCGATGATCGTCGCCCTGCGCGGCATGGATCCCAAGACGCTGCGACCGACCCCCGCAACGGAATCGGCCCGCGGCGCTGTCGGTGCCGCCCTCCGTTACGTCGTCGCCACTCCCGCCCTGGCGATCCCGCTGAGCCTGATGGCGGTCGTCGGCACGCTCAGCTTCAACTTCCTGACGATCGTGCCGCTGCTGGCGCGCTTCAGCTTTGACGCCGGCGCCGCCGGCTACTCCGTGCTCGTCTGCTCGATGGGCCTGGGCTCGATCGTAGGCGCGCTGCTGACGGGTTCGCGGCGGCGCGTGACACCGGCCCTGATTACGGTGGCCGGCCTTGCCTTCGGCATCGTCGCCCTGCTCGCTGCGGCCGCCCCCTCGCTGGGAGTCGAGGCGGCCCTGTTCGCACTTGTCGGCGCGGCCAGCGTTTCCTTCGCCGCCAGCATCAACACCTGGCTCCAGCTCAAGGTCACGCCGCAGATGCGGGGGCGGGTGATGGCTCTCTACTCGATCGTCTTCCTCGGCTCAACCGCCATCGGCGGCCCACTGACCGGCTGGATGGCTGAGGCGATCGACCCCCGGGCGACCCTCGTGCTTGCAGGCGCCGCGGCGATCATCGCCGCCGTCGCGGGCCACGTCGCCTTCGGGCGCTGGCTACAACGCCCGGCCGTCGGGCCTGCGTCTGCTCAGGCCGCATGCGGTCGCGCGCTACTTCTTGAGCTTGACGTCGAAGGTCGACGTCGCCACGCCGAGGGCGCTGCTCGCCCTTGCGGTCACCGTCGCCCGGCCAGCCGCCTCGCCTATGCGATTGCGCACCGAGCGGGTGTAGGCCAGCTTGACTGTCTTCGGCGCGCCCGCACCGAGGCTCAGCTGCTTCCTCTTGGACGAAAACGGATCTCCCGCCGCCACGCCCTTGGCCTTCAGCGCCAGCTCGCAGGCGACGCTGCAGGAGACGGTCACCCTGAGGGACTCACCCTCCTGCCGGCGCGGCCCGTGAGGCCGAGCTCGAGTCTCGGTGATGCCCCGCCGAGCGCGATCAACGCACCGACAGCGTCGAGGACTCCGCCTGACACGGACTTCCCGGCCCAGGCCGGGGAAGGCGCGGCTCCCGCGACGATCGCGTCGCGCACCTGTGCGCCGGTGGCCTGCGGCACGGCGCCGAAGAGGATCGTCGCCACACCCGCGGCCGCCGGCGAGGCGAAGCTGGTCGCGCAGCCCGTGCCGCCGAAGCCGCCTCCCACCGTCGTCGTGATCGAGTTCTCGGTGGGAGCCGCGATATCAACCGTCTGCGGCCCGAAGGCGCCGCAGCTGAGGCCGCCGTCGGGGGCGCTGGTGCTGACGCAGAGTACGTTCGGCAGGCTAACCGTGCAGGGGAACGGATTGGTTGGGTCGGCGTCGAAGGCGCCGCCGTTACCTGAGGGAATGGTGACAAAAAGCGTCTGCGGGTTGGCAGCGATCACGTTGACCGTGTCCTGCACGAAACCCCCGAGCCAGCTCATGCTGACGACGCGAGCACCGCGGTCCGCGGCCCACTGGAAGGCCGCCGGCTGGACGTGGCCGAAGCAGTTGTCGCCGTCCCAGCAGGTGCGCAGGGCTATGAAGCGGGCGTTGGGGGCGACACCTGCGCCGCCCTGTCCGTTGTTCCAGGCTGCGCCCAAGACTCCGGCCACCAGGGTTCCGTGTCCCGAGCACCCGGCGGGGTCGTTGGGGTCACTGTCCGGAGCCTCTGTGCCGTTGCCGCCACAGCCGCCGACGTTGCCGATCAGGTCCCAGCCGGGAGCCCCAGCCGGGATCGTCGGCGGGACGCCGTTGGGCGGGAAAACGTAGTCAGCCTGCTTGGGCGCCGCGACTGGGGCCGGCAAAGAGAACAGCCTGGGCTGCAGATCCGGGTGATCGAGATCGATGCCTGTATCTGCGACAAGGACCGGGACATCGGCAAGCGGACCGGCCAGATCCACGGCCTCGCCGGCACGGATGATTTGCAGTGGCTGCTGGGATGGCGCCTCCGGGTCGGTCGGAGCAGCGGCTGCCGACGCCGTCAAACTGCCGCCGATCATTCCCCCCGTAACGACTGCGATCGCGACCACTCGCTTCATACCCCTGCCCCTTTCGGCTCGCGTGAACAGCGCAAGGCTACCGACAACGATCGAGCGAGCGCCTCAGCGCCTGGTTGCGTCTAGCCGGCGTCGCCGACAGGGTCAGCGTCAGGCTCGTCACCTGAAGGCTCGTCGGTCGGGGCGGCCTCAGCCCCCACGCCGACCGGCTCCTTGTCCTTCTTGGCCGGGCGCTTCTTGGGCTTGATCAGCTCCATCGAAAGTGGTTTGTCCTCTTCGTCGCCCGAATCGTCGCGATCGACCAGCACCGTCGTGCCCGACTCGAGCGTGCCGGCCTTGAGCACCTCGTCGGCAAGCGGGTCTTCGACGTAGCGCTGGATTGCGCGGCGCAGCGGGCGGGCGCCCATCGCCGGATCCCAGCCCTTGTCGACGAGCAGCTCCTTGGCGGCGTCGGTGAGGTCGAGCTGCAGGTCGTGCTCGGCAACCTGCGCACGCACGCGAGAGATCATCAGATCGACGATCTGCTTGATCTCCTCGCGCAGCAGCTTGTGGAAGACGACCACCTCGTCGATGCGATTGAGGAACTCGGGCCGGAAGACCTTCTTGAGCTCGCCCATGATTTGAGACTTCATGTCCTCGTAGGTCGTGCCGCCCTCGTCGGTGACCGAGAAGCCCAGCGGCGTATTACGGGCGATGTCCTTGGCGCCGATGTTCGAGGTCATGATCACGATCGTGTTGCGGAAGTCGACAGTGCGCCCCTGGGCGTCGGTGAGGCGGCCGTCCTCGAGGATCTGGAGGAGGATGTTGAAGACATCCGGGTGGGCCTTCTCGATCTCGTCGAGCAGCAGCACCGAGTAGGGCTTGCGTCTGACGGCCTCGGTCAGCTGGCCGCCCTCGTCGTAGCCGACGTACCCGGGAGGAGAGCCGACCAGGCGCGAGACGGCGTGCTTCTCCATGTACTCGGACATGTCGATGCGCACAAGCGCGTCCTCGTCACCGAAAAGGAACTCGGACAGGGTCCTTGCCAGCTCGGTTTTTCCGACGCCGGACGGACCGAGGAAGATGAAGGAGCCGGACGGACGCTTGGGGTCCTTGATCCCCGCGCGTGAACGGCGTATGGCCTTCGAGACCGCGACGATCGCCGCCTCCTGGCCGATCACGCGTTTGTGCAGCTCGTCCTCCATGCGAATCAGCTTCTTGGTCTCGGCCTCGGTCAGCTTGAAGACCGGGATGCCTGTCCACATCGAGACGATGTCGGCGATCTCCTCTTCCCCGAGGGACGGGCGCTCGCCACCTTCGCCCTCGGACCATTCGTCCTCGAGCTCGCGCTTGCGGTTGGTGAGCTGGCGCTCCTTGTCGCGCAGGTTGGCGGCCTTCTCGAACTCCTGGGCCTCGATCGCCGACTCCTTGGCGCGGCGCGTCTCCTCGATCTCCTCTTCGAGCTCGCGGTAGACGGGCGGCTGCGACATCGACTTGATCCGCATCCGCGAGGCGGCTTCGTCGATCAGGTCGATCGCCTTGTCGGGTAGGAAGCGGTCGGAGATATAGCGGTCGGCCAGCTCCGCGGCGGCTTCGAGGGCTTCGTCGGTGATCTGCACGCGGTGGTGCTGCTCGTAGCGTTCGCGCAGGCCCTGGAGGATCTTGACTGTGTCCTCGGTGTTGGGCTGCTCGACCCTGACCTGCTGGAAGCGGCGTTCGAGCGCCGAGTCCCGCTCCAGGTACTTGCGGTACTCGTCAAGCGTTGTCGCACCGATCGTCTGCAGCTCGCCGCGCGCGAGCGCGGGCTTGAGGATCGAGGCGGCGTCGATCGCGCCCTCGGCGGCGCCGGCGCCGACCAGGTTGTGAAGCTCATCGATGAACAGCACGATGTCGCCGCGCTGAGTGATCTCCTTCATCACCTTCTTGAGCCGCTCCTCGAACTCGCCGCGGTACTTCGAGCCGGCGACCAGCGCCGCCAAGTCGAGGGTGTAGATCTGCTTGTTCTTGAGCAGTTCGGGGACCTCACCGCGGATGATCTGCGTCGCCAGGCCCTCAACGATCGCGGTCTTGCCGACGCCGGGCTCGCCCAGCAGCACCGGGTTGTTCTTCTGGCGCCGAGCGAGGATCTGCATGATCCGTTCGATCTCGGTCTCGCGGCCGATGGTCGGATCGAGCTTGCCGTCCTGGGCGAGCTTGGTCAGGTTGCGGCCGAACTGGTCAAGCAGCTTCGAGGACTTCTTGCCCTCGCCGGACTGGCTGCCGGAGCCGCTTTGGCGACGCCCGCCGGGACCGGAGAGCATGCGGATGACCTCGTTGCGGATCTTCTCGGAGTCGGCGTCGAAGTCGAGCAGGATGCGGGCGGCGACGCCCTCGTTCTCACGAACCAGGCCGAGCAGGATGTGCTCGGTGCCGATGTAGTTGTGGCCGAGCGACAGCGCCTCGCGCAGCGCCAACTCGAGCACCTTCTTGGCGCGCGGCGTGAACGGGATCTGGCCCGACGTGACCTCCTCACCGGAACCGACAATCCGCACCACCTGGGCTCGGACGCGCTCGACGGTGATGTCGAGAGACTCAAGCACGCGCGCGGCCAGGCCCTCTTCCTCGCGCAGCAGGCCGAGCAGGATGTGCTCTGTACCGATGTAGTTGTGCTTGAGGGTACGCGCTTCCTCCTGGGCCAGGACGACCACTTGGCGCGCTCTCTCTGTGAATCTCTCAAACACTCGAATCTCTGCTTTGTTAGGCCGGTCTCTGTCTCTGTCTTTGTCTCGTGAGGTCCCTAGATATATCGGTCTGCGGGGACGCAGCATCGCCGGAGTCCTTATCCACATTCATCGGCTCAAGGGTGCCGCGGGATGAGACCTCCGGTTGTCGTTTACAACGAGAGGCGAGTATACCGGGGCACCTTCACCGGTCCGCCGGGTCAAACCGCCGCTAAATGCGTTGCTTCAGCTGCCTGAATCAGGCGGTGGCAGTGGCGGGTTGGAGAGCACCATCGTCGCGTCGGGCGCCTGGAGCGGGGCCCGGAAGTCGACATCGGTGTCACCAAATCGCAGCGAGTCCCCGTCGAAGAGACGCCGCCTGCCCTCGATCTTGTCGCCGTTGACGAAGGTCCCGTTGCTCGACAGCCCATCGTCGACGAGCACCCAGTCGTCCCCGATCCGCAGCAGTTCGGCGTGCACGCGTGAGACCTCGCTGTCCCAGGCCAGGGCGAGATCGGTTCCAGCGCCGCGCCCGACGGTGATCTTCTCCCAGGTGTCCTCGAGCGACAGAGCCCGCATCGCGCCGAGATGGTCGCGGTAGAGCAGGTAGGGAACGCCGAGACGTTCGACCTCCTGTACGCGATCACGCTCACTGTCGGTCTGAGGACCGTCCATAGCCGCCATCCTGCCAGATGGCCCGAATCGTTGCAAAACCGTTGCGACGCGCACGCCGCCGGCGTGCGACCGCCTAAGTCTCGATTTTGGTGATCTTGAGCTTTTTCTTCGGACCGCGAGGCACCTCGACGGTGACCACGTCGCCGCGCTTGTGACCCATCACCGCCTTGCCGACGGGCGACTCGTTCGAAAGCTTGTCCGGAGGCGAGGCCTCGGGGGCGCCGACGAGCTGAAACTTGCGTCCCTCGCCGGACTTCTGATCCTTGATGTGGACGGTGACGCCGACGGAGACGACGTCGTTGGTGACCTGGCGCTTGTCGATCACGGTCGATCGGCGCAGCCGCTCCTCGAGCTGGGCGATGCGCTGCTCCAGCATCGCCTGATCGTTTTTCGCAGCGTCGTATTCGGCGTTCTCGCTGATGTCGCCGAACTCGCGCGCTTCCTTGATCCGCTCAGCGACCTCTCGCCGCCTCACGGTGGACATTTCTTCCAGCTCCGCCTTCAGCTTCTTGAGGCCTTCAGGCGTAATCAGCGATTCCCGACTCACGATTGAGATTCCTCTCCCGGCATTTGGACCGGACCCGCAAAAGGACCCGTACGATAAAAAATCCCTGCACACGACGTAAAAACAGCCGCGCTCAGGGCAAGACGACGCGAGATTATAGCGCTGCGCTCAGCACACCCTCGGGCGCCGGAAAATCGCTGGAAAGCAGGCCTCTGACGTCGTCGAGGCTCTCGGTTCGCTGGTAGACGTCCGCCTGCGCCCCCTTTGACCCCAACCGCTCCAGGTACCACGGGTAGAACTTGCGCAGATTGCGGGCCGCGCGCTCTCCCCAATGCTCCTCAGCGCGCTCGAGCACCCAGAGCAGCTCCGCGACAACTTCAGCTTCGCTGGGGTCGCCGTCGCGGTCAGCCAGCAACTGCTCGAAGATCCAGGGGTTCCCGAGCGCCCCGCGGGCGATCATCACCGCATCCGCCCCCGACTCCTCATAGGCGGCCCGAACGCGGTCGGCGCTGCTCAACCCACCCGAGATGATCATCTTCACACCGCTGCCCTCGAGCCGGTCGCGCAGCTCCCTCGCCAGCTTGTAGTCCGGGCTGCCGGAGTGGTGTACCGATGCAGGCCGCGGGTGGAAGCTGATCGCCGCGATCGGGGCCTCGTCGGCGAGCCGCAGCGCCAGCTCGAAGCCGGAGCGATCGCCACGACGCACGCCGGAGCGCAGCTTGACGCTGACCGGCAGCCCTGAACCTTCCGCGGCGGCGCGGGCGATCGCCACCGCCCGGTCGGGGTCGTCGAGCAAGGCCGCCCCCGCCCCCGTCTTGCAGACCTTCGGCACCGGACAACCCATATTCAGGTCGATCATGTCCGGGCCGGCCGCGGCCGCTCTGGCCGCCGCCTCGCGCATCACGCCCGGGTCGGGCCCGAAGAGCTGCAAGGCCACGGGGTGCTCGTCCGGGTGGACCCGCAGCATCTCTTCTGTCGTCCGCCGATTGCCGCGGTCGATCGCAAAGCTCGAGACCATCTCCGAAAAGGCGAGGCCGGCGCCGTAGCGGCGCGCCTGCAGCCGCACGAACCAGTTGCCGATACCGGCCAGCGGGGCAAGCAGAACGCGGTTGGAGAGCTCGATCGGGCCGATTCGAATCGGGGAGGTGAGCCGATTCGTACTGCGCTCAGGCATCCGCGTTGCGCTCCCAGATCAGCCGCAAACCGGTCAGCGTCAGCAGGTCGTCGACCTCCTCGATCGTCTCGCAGAACGGTACGATCGCCGCGGCAAAGCCGCCCGTCGCGATGAACGAGACGCCCTCCCCCATCTCGGCGACGAGCCGGCGGGCGACGCCGTCGACCAGACCTGCGAAGCCGTAAAGCACGCCCGACTGAATCGCCGCGCGAGTGGACTTGCCGAGCGCCGTTTCAGGCTCAGCCAGATCAATGCGGGGAATTCTGGCCGCCCGCTCGGCGAGCGCGGTGAGCGAGATCTCGATCCCGGGGGCGATCGCGCCGCCCAGGTACTCGCCGGCGCCCGAGACGGCGTCGAAATTGATACCGGTGCCGAAGTCGACGACGATGCAGGGGCCGCCGAAGCGTTCGTAGGCGGCGATCGAGTTGACGAGCCGGTCGGCGCCCACCTCGTGCGGGTTATCGATGAGGATCGGCATTCCGGTCTTGATCTGAGGCCCGACGGCGAGGTAGGGGCTGCCCAGGTAGCGCTCGGCGATCTGGCCGTACTCGTTGGTCAGCGGCGGCACCACCGAGGACACGATCAGGGACTCGATATCGCCAAGGGCCATGTCCCGCAGCGAGAGCAGGCCGTCGATGCGATCCGCAAGCTCGTCGCCGGTCATGCCCGCGCGGGTCTGGAAGCGCCAGTGCGCGATCAGCTCCTGCGCCCGGAAGGCACCCAGGTGAGTTTGCGTGTTCCCGACGTCGACAGCGAGCAGCATCGACTGATTATCGCGATGCGCGCATCAGACGTGGAATAGGATCACTCGTAATGGACGCCCGCCTCTACGTGGTCCCAGGTTCCCATCCTTCGATGGCGGCGCGCCTGATGCTCGAAAGCAAGGGGATCGCCTACAAGCGCCGGGACCTGATTCCGATCATGTCCAAGGGGATCCTGCGGATGGCGGGCTTTCCGGGGATCACGGTCCCCGCCCTGAAGCTCGACGGGCGCAAGATCCAGGGCACGACCGCGATCGCCCACGAGCTCGATCGAGTGCGACCCGACCCGCCGCTCTATCCCTCCGACGCGGCGCTGCTCGCCGAAGTCGAGGCGGCGGAGGCCTATGGGGATGAGGATCTGCAGAACCTCGCCCGCCAGACCCTTTGGTACTGCCTCAAGCAGGACAAGGGGCCGCTGCGCAGTTTCTCGGAGGGCGCCCGGCTCGGCGTGCCCGTCGGAGTCGCTGTCAAGACCGCCGGGCCGATCATCGCCATCGCTGCCCGCAGCAACGACGCGACCGGCGACAACGTGCGAGCCAACCTCGCCGCCCTGCCAGAGGTGCTGAGGCGCATCAACGGCTGGATCGAGACTGGCGTACTCGGGGGCGAGGAACCGAACGCGGCCGACCTGATGATCGCTCCGAGCCTGCGCTTGCTGATGAGCCTCGACGACCTGCGGCCGGCGATCGAGTCAACCCCAGCCGGAGAGATGGCGTTGCGCTTCGTGCCCGAGTTCCCTGGGCGGATTCCGCCGCTGCTGCCGGCCGCGTGGCTAGAGCCGCTCGACACGCTGAGCGCCGCCAAGAGCGGCTAGCGCCTCAGTCAGCTTCGTCCCGTCTGGCAGTTCCAGGTCCGGAGCGAGCTCGAGCAGCGGCTCGAGCACGAAGCGGCGACTCGTCACCTCAGGGTGAGGCAGCGTCAGGCGCTCGGTCTGCAGCTCGATCTCACCGAGCAACAGGAGGTCGACGTCGAGTGGCCGCGGGCCGTGCCTGGGGCCGCCGAAGATGCGCCCTTCCTCGGCCTCGACCGCTTTGCAGACGTCGAGCAGCTCTTCGGGCTCCAGCGACGTGCAGATCCGGATGACTCGGTTGAGGAAATCCGGTTGGTCCAGAAGCTCCCCGACCGGCTCGGTCTCATAGTTAGAAGAGGTCGCCTCGACGGCGATGCCGTGGCTCTCGAGGTGGCCGGCCGCGGCGCTCAGGTGTCCCTCGCGTTCACCGACGTTGGATCCGAGGCCAAGAAAGCCCACGCGGTGCTCGTCGACGACGTCGCTCAATCGGACCCCTGATCGTCGAGGGGGTGCTCGCAGAAGACCTCGACCGCCACCTCCTCGAGTGAGAGCGGGATCGGTGGCTCGGGCTTGGCCGCCCGCACCCGTGCGCTGTCGGCGTCGAAACGGTCGAGCAGCCGCTCGCCGATCACGCGGCAGAGCCGCTCGAGGGTGCGATAGCTGCACTCGGTGGCGACCAGCGTGACGACCTCGGCGACCTCGGCGTAGTCGACCGTATCCTCGACGCGGTCGGTGAGCACGGCGTCGCAGGCGGGAACCTCGAGCACGACATCGATCACGAGGCGCTGCCCGACCTCCTGCTCGGCGGCGGTGATCCCGTGGTGCGTGTGCAGGGAGAGGCCGCGGACTTCGACCGTGACCTGGGGTTCGGGGCCGTTTTCGTGCGCTTCCACAGGCGCAACGTAGCCGACTTCAAGCGCGATGTGAAAGGGCCGGCCCCATGGTCGCTGGACCGGCCGCCGGACGTCGAACGCGTCGACGGCGAGGTCAGCCCTATTCGTTTGGTCGGCCCTGGACTGCCCCACCGGAAACGTCGCCTTCCACTACTGGCACGCGGCGATGGCGATCACCAACGCGGCGGGCCGAATACTCGCCCGCTCGAAAGCGATCTGGATCAGCGTCTAGACCCTGGTTGCCGCTCGCCGGCCGCTGGTTCGAGGATCGCCTGGGAGACCGCCAGCGCATCGCCCAGTTCGGCCACGTCGTGCACCCTGAACATGTCCGCCCCCTGCGCAAGCGCGAGGACGTTCGACGCGATCGTCCCCCCCATCCGATCACCGGCCTCGCGTCCGCTGATCTTTCCGATGAAGTTCTTGCGGGAGGTGCCGATCACGATCGGGCGGCCGAGCGAACGGAACTCACCGAGACGCCGCAGGATCTCGAGGTTGTGCTCGAGGGTCTTGCCGAAGCCGATCCCCGGATCGACCCAGATGCACGCTTCTCTGACGCCGTGCGAGATCGCGAACTCGATCCGCTGTGCGAGAAACGCCTTGATGTCGTCGACCACGTCGTCATAGCGCGGATCGTCCTGCATCGTCCGCGGGTCGCCGAGCATGTGCATCAGCACCAACTCGCTGCCGCGCTCGGCGCAGAGGTCGGCCAGGCCGGGATCAGCGCGCAACGCGGTGACGTCGTTGACCATGAACGCGCCGGCGTCCAGGGCCGCTTCGGCCACGGCCAGCTTCGACGTGTCGATCGAGACCTTGTAGCCCTCGGCGGCAAGGCCCCGCACGACCGGCTCGATGCGCTCGCGTTCTTCATCCGCGCCGACGGCAGGAGCGCCGGGACGGGTCGATTCGCCCCCGATGTCCAGCACGTCCGCGCCGTCAGCCGCCAATTCGCTTCCGTGCGCGATCGCGGCGCCGGCGTCAAGGAACAAACCGCCGTCCGAGAACGAGTTCGGCGTCACATTGACGACCCCCATGATCCGAACGCTCACGGGCGCCACCAAGCGATTCGTACAGACCTAGGAGTCGCTGCGCATCTCGGCCGAACCGCCGGCGAATCCGGGGCGTGGCGGAGCAACCGGGCGCGGACCCTCTCGACCGGCCTTCTCAGGCTCAGGTGCGGGCTCGGCGGGCGCCGGCGGGGCCTCTTCCTCGGCGAAGATCTCATCCTCGGAGACACCATCCAGCAGCTTCACGAACTGCTCGGCGTCGATCGTCTCCCGCTCGAGCAGGATCTTCGAGATCCGCTCGAGTTGCTCGCGGTTCTCGGTCAGCAGGTCGCGTGGCGGTCTGATGCGCCTCCTCGACGATGCGTCGGATCTCGTCGTCGATCTCGCGGGCGATCTCGTCGGAGTAGTCCGGCTCGGAAGAGAACTCGCGGCCGAGGAACGGCTGCGAGCGGTCGTGGCCGAAGACGCGGGGACCGAGTCGCTCGGACATGCCGAAGCGCATCACCATCTGCTTCGCGGTGGCCGTCACCTTCTCGAGGTCGTTGGAGGCGCCGGTGGTGATCTCGCTGAAAACGATCTCCTCGGCGGCCCGGCCGCCGAGCGTCATCGCCATCGTGTCGGTGAGCTCGGCGCGGCTGGTCAGGAACTTGTCCTCGGTCGGCAGCGAGATCGTGTAGCCGAGCGCCTGCCCGCGGCTGATGATCGAGATCTTGTGGACCGGATCGCAATTCGGCAGCAGGTGGCCGACGATCGCGTGGCCCATCTCGTGAAACGCGGTGACGAGGCGCTCCTTCTCGGACATCACGCGCGTCTTCTTCTCGGGGCCGGCGATCACGCGCATGATCCCCTCCTCCAGTTGCTCCATCCCGATCTCGCGCTTGCCCGTGCGGGCGGTCAGCAGCGCCGACTCGTTGATCAGGTTGGCGAGGTCGGCGCCCGTGAACCCTGGCGTCTGTCCCGCAAGCACGTCGAGGTCGATCTCCTTGCCGAGGGGCTTGCCGCGGGTGTGCACCTCGAGGATCTGCTTGCGGCCCTTGCGGTCGGGGCGGTCGACGACGATCTGGCGGTCGAAGCGGCCGGGGCGAAGCAGCGCCGGGTCGAGGATGTCGGGCCGGTTGGTGGCGGCGATCAGGATGATGTTGTCCTTCATCTCGAAGCCGTCCATCTCGACGAGCAGCTGGTTGAGCGTCTGCTCGCGCTCGTCGTGCCCGCCGCCCATGCCGGCGCCGCGGTGGCGGCCCACGGCGTCGATCTCGTCCATGAAGATGATGCAGGGGGAGTTCTGCTTGGCCTGCTCGAAGAGGTCGCGCACACGGCTGGCGCCGACGCCGACGAACATCTCGACGAAGTCGGACCCGGAGATCGAGAAGAACGGCACCCCTGCCTCTCCCGCGACGGCGCGCGCCAGCAGCGTCTTGCCGGTGCCGGGAGGCCCGTAGAGCAAAACGCCCTTGGGGATGCGGGCGCCGAGCGCCTGGAACTTCTTCGGGTTCTCGAGAAACTCCTTGATCTCGTGCAGCTCCTGGACGGCCTCGTCTGCGCCGGCGACGTCACGGAAGGTGATCTTGGGCGCGTCCACCGACATCCGCTTGGCGCGCGACTTGCCGAAGCTCATCACCTTCGAGCCCCCGCCCTGCATCTGGTTCATCAGGAAGATCCAGAAAGCGAAAAACAGCAGGAAGGGAAGGATGTAGATGAGGGCCCCCATCAGGCCGCCGCCGCTGCGTCCCTCGACGACCGTCTTGACGTCGTTGCGCTGGAGGCTGTTGACCAGTGATTCCTCGGTGTTGGCGGGGAAGCCGGTCGTGTACTCCTCGCCGCTGGCCTCAGCGACCTCGATCTTGTTGTCCTGCGCCTTGATCGTGACCGAGTCGATCTCCTCCGGATGATCCTCGACCTGGGCGAGGAACTCGTTGTAGGTGGGGACCGCTTCCGGCTCGTTGGGCGTGATCAGCTTCTGGGCGAAAAACGCCAGCACGAGCACGATCAGGATCGGGAACGCTGCGCTTCTGAAAAACCGCTTCATTTAGTGAAAACGAGTGTAGAGGGCAGGCACCGCCTGGGGCTGAGGCTGTCGCCGTCCGGCACGGCTCAATGCACCGAGCCGCGCGCCTGTGCACGCGAGACGCCTCAACCTGTCTCATCAAGCACTGCAATGTGGCGAAGGTTGCGGTGTTTCTGTGCGTGATCGAGGCCGTAGCCGATCACGAAGCGATTGGGGATCTCAAAACCCACGTAGCGAGTCGGCAGCTCCACCCTGCGCCGCTCGGGCTTGGTCAGCAGCGCGCAGACCTCGAGTGACGCGGGATCGCGCGCCTGCAGGTTTCGCAGCAGGTACTGGAGCGTGAGGCCGGAGTCGATGATGTCCTCGACGATCAGCACGTGGCGCCCCTGGATCGGATAGTCCAGATCCTTGAGGATGCGGACAACGCCCGAGGAGTCCGTCGCGGAGCCGTAGCTGGAGACGGCCATGAAGTCGAGCTCGCAGGGAACCGAGATGTGCCGCATCAGGTCGGCGAGAAAGACGACGGCCCCCTTGAGCACGCAGATCATCACGAGATCGCGCTCCGCGTAATCCTCGCTGATCTCGGCGCCGAGCTCGGCAACCCGGCGCTGCAGGTCCTCAGCACTGACCAGGACGTCGCCCGCCCCGCCGTTTTGGTTCGCGTCCGAACTCAACTCAGCCATCCTGGGCCAGCGTAGCGCTCAGGATCGCGACCTCGGCGCTCTCGCGAGTCAGTTTGAACTCGTCCGAGACAGCGACGCCGGCAACCCAGGCGATCCGCTCGCCGGCCACGACCACCGGCAACCTCCGGCGCAGCGAGCGCGGCACGCGGCGGTCAGTGAACAGGTCCTGAAGCGACTTGGTGCCCTCCATTCCCAGCGGGCGCATGCGATCGCCGTCGCGCCACGCCCGAACTGTGAGCGGCGCCCGCAGCCGCGTCGCGTCGAGGGTCGCCGTTGCCGGATCTGCCGACGGCTCGGCGCTCGGCTCCAGGCGCGCATTCAGCTCCCAGCCGCCAAAGCGGCAGCTGCCCGGCAGCGGCAGGCTGGCCTCGCTCGCCGGCGCAGCGGTCGGCGTGGCGACGAAGCTGACGAAACCGCCCTCGCAGAGGGCGCGCAGACCACCGCCGAGCTCTACGACGCCGCCTTCAGGCGAAAGGGAGAGACGCGCGATCTGCTGTGCGCGCTCGACTGAAAGCGGCACCTGCACGGAAACGACGCGCTCGGCGAGCGTGCGCAGGACCAGACGCTGAAGCCCGGGGTCGAGAGCCGTCAGGGTCTGGGCGGCGACTGCGCCCAGCGGGCCGGCTCCGAGCTCGCCGATTGCGTCGGCGGTCAGCCCGGCGAGCAGCCGCGCCTCCTCGCCGAGCTGGCGTCGCGTCTCGGCGATGTTGCGGACCGCTGCCGGATTCAGATCGCGCAGCAGCGGCAGCACGCCGGCGCGGATGCGGTTACGCGCGAATGCCGGGTCGTCGTTGGACGGATCGTCGGCGACCGGCAGTTCGGCTTCCTGGGCAAGCTCGCGGGTGCGCTCGCGCTCGAGCCGCAACAGAGGACGCACGAGCGCGCCGCGCCGCTCCGGCAATCCGAGTAGGGCGCGGCTCCCGGGAGAGACGGCGAGCCTGTAGATGAGCGTCTCGGCGACATCGGTCGCCGTGTGCCCGGTGGCGATCCAGTCCGCCCCGCGGCGCCGACGCAGGGACTCGGCCGCGCCGTAGCGCGCATCACGCGCCGCCTCCTGCAGGTTTCCCGCCTCGAGGGTTGGTCGCTCGACGATCAGTTCGATGCCGAGCAGGTCGCAGAGCTCCCGGCAGACGGCTTCGTCGCCGTCGGCACCCTCCCGCAGGCCGTAGTTGAGGGTCAGCGCCGTCAGGTTCGCAGGCCCCACCAGCGCGGCGAGGCCCGCGGCTGCGCAGGCGGAGTCGGCGCCGCCGGAGATCAGCGCCACGCCGTGCGAGCCCGCTTCGATCAGGCCGCTGGCGCGGACGACCCGCTCCAGCTCCGCTCTGGCCGAGCCCGGCCGACCGGCGCTCATCGAGATGGGATCAGTCATCTAGCCCTTGGAGCTGATGACGAAGAGCTCCTGCGGTTCGGGAAACCCGGACAGCTTGACCTCGCCGATCGGCTCGAAGTGCAGGTAGTCGGATTCGCCGATGCGATCGACGACGCTGCGGGTGACGATCACCTCGCCCCCTAGAGCGCGGTCGACGACGCGGTGAGCGAGGTTCACGTCACCGCCGAAATAGTCGCCATCTCGGTAGACGGCTTCGCCGTAGTGGAGCCCGCCGCGCGGCTGTGGCCGCTCGTTGAAGAGCCCCAGATAGCCGACGGCCCACTCGGTCAGGGTCGCGGGGTCGGGCGAAACGATCATCACCTCATCGCCGATGGTCTTGACCACGATTGCCTCAGCCGGAAGCGTCGCCTCGACGGTTTCGACGAAGCGTTCAACCAGGTCCAGCGCTTCCTGGTCGCCCTCCTCCTCGGTGAAGCGCGTGTAGCCCGTGAGATCGACGAAGCAGAACGTCATCGACACCTTGCCGCCCTTGCGGAATGCGACCGAGCCGAGCTCCTCCTCCATGTGGCCGACGACGTCCTGCTCGATGTAGAAGCGCATATAGCGCTGGTGCACGTACTCCATCAGCGGCGTCGTCACCGGCAGCACCTCGGCGACCAGTTCGCGCATCTCCTCGGCGATCTCGAGGGCGGGCACGCCCTGGCGGATCAGCGGTTCGTGCACGAACAGGTGAAAGAGCCGCACCTCGGCCTCCGCGATGTTGCGAAGCGAGCGGGCGTAGACCCGAACCAGCTGGAGCAGGGCGACCAGAGGGAAGCCGGCGCCGAGCACCCGCGCCATCAGCTCAACGGCCTCGGCATCGCGGTCGGTGAGGGTTCCCTCGAGCGCGGTCGGCGTCCCCAGCAGCGCCATGATCCGCTCGATCAACTCGTCCTCGAGGCCGGTCGCCTCCGCCACCTCCATGCGCGTGAACGTGCGTTCCGCCTGCGGCAGCAGTTCTTCGACATAGCCGAAGGCCAGCCGGCCCTCGCGGACCGCGGAGCCGAGCTCGTCGAGGGAGTAACCGCGTTCCCGCATCCTGGCGACGACCTTGGCCTGAGCCGCCGCCGCCGCCGTCCAGTTGTCTCCCTTGACCGGGATCACCTTGCCGCGGGCCCAGCGCTTCAGCGTAGACGCGGGCACACCCGCGCGGCGCGCCGCTTCGCTCAGGGAGATGCGTTCGTCCGCCGTCATCGGCAGACAGGTTCTCACGAGCGGCGCGATCGGGCCCATCCCGGAGCTAAAAAGACGGCGACGGGGTCGAACGGCCCCGTCGCCTTGCGGGCTAGCGGCCCGCTTCGTCGGCCCGGCGGGTTATTCCCTGACGGTCCACTTGCCGAGCCCGAGTCGCCGGGGGCTGCGGCGTGCGGCCTGGCAAGGCCCGCTCACGGCCTGAGAGTTTTTTTCGTTGTCAGCCAATGTACGCCTCCAGACGTCCCGGGTCAATGGTGAATTCGACCCGGCCCCGGATTGAGCTGTCTCCGGCGCAGTCCCTAGACCATCAACAGGTGCGGGTACTCCGCCGCGATCAGGTCGCGGTACGGCTTCGCCAGCAGCCGCGCGGCCGGCAGGAACAGCAATGCGGCACGTGAGTCGGTGTGGGCGCGGACCTTGCCGCGGGCGATCAGGATCGGCAGGCTGTCGTGCCCCTGCATGTAGGCGTTGGCGGTGCCGGACGACATCTCGAAGCTCAACTTGGGCGGCCACGGGGCCCTGCGCGCGAAGCTCCAGCGCAGACAGTGCTCCGCGTCGTCGACGACCGCGGCGACATGCAGGTCGAGGTCGAAATCCGTGAAGTCGAAGCGAACCCGGGCTTGGCTCGCCCGAAACAGTGACCCAAGCTGATCGTCGGCGTCGACTATCGAGAGCAGGCGGTCGAAGACCTCCCGCAACTCATCGGGGGAACGAAACGAACTCTCCTCGACCGCTCGAATCGCGGTCGCAGCACCCATACGGGAAATGTAGCCGGAGCTACAAGAAGGCGGATCCGCGGGTGACCAGGTTCTCGTAGATCGCGGCCTGGATCGTCTCGCGAACCCGCTCGGAGAGGTCGAAGACGACGCGACGATCCTCTGCGGCTTCCGGCGGATAGTCCCTGACGTCGATCGGCTCACAGAACTCGATCCGCCATTTCGAGGGCAGCGGCACCAGGCCGAGCGGACCGAGCAACGGGAAGGTCGGCGTGATCGGCACGAAGGGCGCCCCGGTCAGTCTGGCGATGGTGCGGCTGTCGGCCACCTTCGGGTAGATCTCCTCGGAGCCGACGACCGCGACCGGGACGATCGGTGAACGCGTGCGCAGCGCGACTTCGACGAATCCGCCCCGGCCGAAGCGCTGGAGCCGGTAGCGCTCCGAGAAGGGCTTGCCGGTTCCCTTGACACCCTCGGGGAAGACCATCACCAACTCATCCGCCTCGAGCAGCCCGGTGGCGTTGTAGGGGCTTGCCGGCACTCCCCCGACGCGGCGCATGAAGGAGGAGATGAACGGCAGCACAAACGCCCAATCGAGCACCATGAAGCGCGGCCAGCGCGGCAGCGGGTGCTCCCTCATCAGCGCGGCGGCCATCATCGACGCGTCGAACGGAAACAGCGAACCCGCGTGGTTGGCGACCAGCATCGCGCGGCCGTGCGAGGGGACGTTGATCGCCCCCGTCGCCTCCACCCTCCACCAGACGTCATAGAGGAACTCGAACAGCGGATAGACGGCCTCAGCGAACTGCTCATCGAATCCCCACTCGTCCTCGTGGTATTCGCCGGACATCCGCTCGGCGGCGAGCCGCACGGCGCGCTGCAGCCCCTGCGGCAGCCCGCCCGCGGCACGCCCGGCGGCCGCAGCGGGGTCAAGCCCCGACTCGACGCCGGACCGAACGCCGCGCAGAAAGTCGGCGAACGCGCTCGCGGTGACCCCGGTGGAGGCACCGTTGCGGTCCCGGGTCTCGGTGCCGGCCTCGCTCAAGGCGTGGCGCTCCTGTCGAGCCGGCGCAGCACCGACGCGGGTGTCGGCAGAGGCGCGATGCTTCGACCCCGCGTCTTGGAGGCGAAGTCGCGGACCACCTCGACCGCGTCGTACACCGGCGTGAAACCGATCTCCTCGCGCAAGCGCCGGTTGTCCAGTCCCCGTCCGAACCGCAGCAGCCGCATGCCGTCGTTGTAAGTCTCGCCGGCCCCGAAGCGACGGCCCAGCCGGGGGAAAACCGTCCCGGCCAGCGGCGGCGGGATCGGCACGATCGGACGGCCGCAGAGGCGCAACAGACGGCTCAGCGAGATCGCCCCACTCGGAGCCACGTTGACGGCACCGGAGACCGGCTTTGCGATCGCGGCAAGCAGGGCGCCGGTGGCATCCTCGGAGTGGATCAGCTGGATGCGGGGGTCGAACCCGAGCTGGACCGGCACCGCCGGCAGGGAGAGGTAGCGCGCAAGCGGGGTGCTCAGCTCCGCGCCGAGCTCCGGCTGGTAGCGCAGGATGCAGCAGGTCACCTGCGGGCGCCGGCGCGCAAAGTTGTCGAAGTAATTCTCGAGCTCACCGATATCGCGCTGAAAGCGCGTCCGCAGCGGCAGCTTGCGGGCCATCTCCTCACTGAAGAGAAGCGGGGACGCTCCCTCGCAGCCGTAGATCGCGGCCGAGCCGCGCACGACCAGGCGCTCGAGCGACTCGGTGCGCTCGCAGGCCGCCAGCAGCTGCAGCGAACCGATCACGTTGATGTCGTGAAGCGCACGCGCGGGCTTGCCCGGCGCCGGGTACCAGAGGATGCCGCAGTGAACGATGGTGTCCGCCTCGGTGCTCGGCAGTAGTCGGGCAAGCACCGGGCTGCGCAGGTCAGCCTCGATGAACTCGGTGCGCTCGAGCTGGGCGGCGGGCGGTTGCGTGTCGATGCCGACGATCGACTCGATGGTGGGATCGCGCTCGAGCCTGCGGGCAAGTTCGGTCCCCCAGTGGTCGGAGATCCCAGTGATCACCACCCGGCGGGGCGGCATTGGCGAGCGGGCGCTGCTCATCTAACCCTCTGCGTCAGGTTTAGGTTCGCCCTCGAGAACCTCGACGCGCCGCTCGAGCTCAGCCAGCTGCTCGGCGACACGCTGCAGTTCGGGTTCGCTTGCCGGCCTGATCTCGTCAACCCTGCGAGCGACGGCCTCGCGCGCATCGCGCCCTCGCTGCGCGAACCGCTCTCCGGTCTCCTGTCCCAGACGGGCAACCTCGTCGAGCAATTCCTCGGCCCGCTGGCGCAGATCGGCCGGCGCCGGCGTGTTGACCTCGCCAACGAGGGCCTCCGCGCGCTCGCGAGCATCCGAGGCCGATCGCCCGGTCGCCTCGAGAGTGCGCTCTATCGCGGCCCGAAGACTCTCGGAGAGGCCGCCCTTTTCACCCGTAGGCTGCTCGCTCACTGCAAGTGACAGCTTATCTGCGACCCACCGCCCCAATTGCGAAGGACGCCCTGCTCCCGGGTGATCCGGCCCGCGCGATGGCGCTCGCCGTGGCGTTGATCGAGGGCCCCCTGATGAGCAACCACCATCGCGGGCTCTGGGGGTACTACGGGGAGGCGCACGCCGGGGCGCCCCTGACCGTGCAGTCGACCGGGATCGGCGGCCCCAGCACAGCCGTGGTGCTTCGTGAGCTCGCGGCACTCGGAGTCAAGCGGGCGGTGCGAATCGGGACCTGCGTGGCGATCCAGCCGGGGCTGGCACCTGGGGACCTGGTCGTGATCCGGGGCGCGATGGCGCTGGACGGAACCTCCGCTGCCCTGGGGCGCTCAGGAGTGCTCGAAGGCAACGGCGCACTTACGGAGGGTGCTCTCGCCGGACTGGATGACGCGCGGGAGGGCATTGTGGCGACAATGGACCTGCTGCCGGAGGCCGATAAAACGCTCACGGAGGGTGCGATCGCCGTCGACCTCACCACGGCGCCCCTGCTCGCGCTCGCCCCGGATATCGGCATCGCAGCCGCGGCGATCCTGGTCGTCGCCGCGGCAGCCGACGGCAGTCAGATCCGCGACGACGTCCTCGAAAGCTCCTCGCTCAGCGCCGCCCGAGCGGCACTCGCAGCCATGGGCAATCTCGACGCGCCGTCGCGGGAGGGCTAGTCGGTCTTCGAGCCGGCGGTGCTTCGCCGCACCGAGGCGATCTCGTCGCCGAGGTCGTCGATGCGGTCCTCAATGCCCTCGACACGCTCTGAGATCGACCTCAGACGCCGCTCGAGCCGCTCGAGGTCCGTGGCCTGGGGCACATTGAGTGCGTTCATCGCCGACCGCTGCGCCTGCATCGCGCGCTCGCCGGCACCGAGTGCCGTCGAGAGTGCCTGGCTGAGGATCGGGTTGTCCAGGATCGCCTGGGCAACGTCACCGATCGCGCCCTCCCCGACCTTGCCGAGTCGCTCGCGCAGTCCGTCGTCTTGCTCGCCGTCCATCGCGCTGAGCTTAGCCGGGACCGATCCATGGCCGAGCCCGGCGCAGGCGGCCGTCCAGTTTCTGAATGACGGGCTTCAAAGGGACCGCGCCGATGCCGATAGAAAGTCACATCTGTCGTGCAATGAACGGGCACTGACCGCATCGGTCCGCCCGCCCCGGGTATGTTTCGATGCCACAGACCGTTCAGGCCTGAAGGTTCAACGTTGCAAAGCTCCCAACTACCAAGTAGCTTTCTCGCAGCCCGCGGACGGGGGAATCGTCTGCAGTCCCGGAGGAGGACTGAGCGATACCGCTTCTGTCTGGGGGCGCAGGGATGAAATCAAGACTCCTATTCGTCATTTCTCTGGCCGTCCTCGGCATCGCCGTTGGCGCTGGCGCGGTCAACGCCGCGCAGGGCGGCCTGATCGGCATCGGCGAATCCGGCGTCAGCATCAACCTTCCCGGCGGCACCGAGCTCCCCGACATCGGTGCCGGCGTGCTGCCCGCCTGCGCCAACCTCGGTGACGACGACGGCGACGGCGCCGTTGACCTCGCCGACCCGGGCTGCAGCAGCCCGCTCGACGGCGATGAGTACAACGCGCCCCCGGCGCCGTCTGAACCCGGGAATGACGGTGGCCGCCCCGGCCGCGGGCCGATCACCGGCCAGATAGGACCGGATGGCTCGCGCGGCCCGAGCGAGGGTGGCGTCGACGGCAGCGACACCCCGCCTGAAAGCGAGGGGACCGGCAACGGCAGCGGCGGCGTCGGGCCCGAGGACGGCGGCATCGAACCGCCCCCGGTGCGCCAGGACGACGGGACGCCGACGCGCTCGAACCCGACTGTGACGATCGCCGACTTCGGCCCGACGCCGATCGGCGTCCCCAACTTCATGATCGACTCCTTCGAGATCCCGCCATTCCTGCTGCCGATCTATCAGGCATGCGGCACCGAGTACGGGATCCCGTGGCAGATCCTGGCCTCGATCAACAAGATCGAGACTGCCTTCGGGACGAACCTGAACGTCTCCAGCGCCGGCGCGATGGGCTGGATGCAGTTCATCCCCTCAAGCTGGGAGGCCTACGGAGTCGACGCCAACAACGACGGTAAGAAGGACCCCTACAACCCGGTTGACGCGATCTGCGCCGCTGGCCGCTACCTCAAGGCCGCGGGCGCGGAGGACGATCTGCGGACGGCAATCTTCGCCTACAACCATGCCGACTGGTACGTCGACATGGTGCTCGGCTACGCAAACGAGTACCAGCGCCTGCCCGACGACCTGGTCGGTTCCCTGACCGGTCTGACCGAAGGCGCCCACTTCCCGATCGCGGCCCCGGCGCGCTACGCCGACGACATCTCCGAGCGCCAGGCGGCTCGGCGCGCCTCAGGCGGCGGCGGCACCGGCAACGTCGCCGACGTGATCACCGGCTCACCGACCCGCCGCGGCATCAACATCTACTCACGAGAGGGCGCCCCGGTTGTCGCGGTCAACGACGGGATCGTCAAGGAGATCGGCAACGACCCCGAGCTGGGCCGCTACATCGTCCTCCAGGACGTCTACGGCAACCGCTTCACCTACGCCCGGCTCGGCGAGGTCTCAAGGGTCTACCCCGTCCCCCGCGAGCGCGAGCTCTCCTCCGAGGACTTCCAGCTGGTCAGCCCGGGCGACGACGACAAGGCGCCGACCGCTTCTGCGACGGGCGGCAGCAGCCGCCGGCAGGCGGAGACGCCGGCCGCGGCATCTGCGCCCTCCGACGAGGTCGCCAACACCGAAGACGCCCGTGAGCGCATCTACGCCCTTCCCGAGCGTCCCCGAAACATCGAGGAAGCGAGCCTGACCGGCCAGCTCGACGCCCTGCTCGGCGAGAACCTGCCCGGCTACGAGACCGTCAAGGCCTACCTCGGCGGCGTTCTCGAGTTCGACGCGGACACGATGAACCTGCATCCCCTGCAGGAAGGCTCGGAGGTCGTCGCCGGAACCGTCCTCGGTCGCGTCGGCTCGAAGCAGGACGACGTCGACGAGCTCGCGCCCCACATCAACTTCGCGATCCGCCCGACCGGCCGCGGGGCACCCGCGATCGACCCCAAGCCGATCCTCGACGGCTGGAAGCTGCTCGAGTCGACCGCCATCTACCGTGCGATCGGCCAGAACCCCTTCACCTTCAACCGGGGCGCGACGGTCAGCCAGATCCTGCTGATGAGCCAGGAGCAGCTCGAGCGCCGCGTGCTCGCCGATCCGCGCTTCGAGATCTACGAGTGCGGCCGCCAGGACATCGCGAGCGGCCAGATCAACCGCCGCATCCTCGCGGCGATGGAGTACCTCGCGGAGTCCGGCTTCCGGCTCACGGTCACCTCGCTGAAGTGCGGCCACAGCTACTACACGACGGCCGGCGGCGTCTCAGCCCATTCTTCCGGCAACGCGATCGACATCGCCGCCGTCAACGGCATCCCGATCCTCGGTCACCAGGGCTCGGGCTCGATCACCGAAGCGGTGCTTCAGCAGCTGATGCGCCTGCAGGGCACGATGCGTCCCGCCCAGCTGATCTCCCTGATGTCGTTGGGCGGCCCCAGCTTCGCGATGGGCGATCATCACGATCACATCCACCTCGGCTACACGCCGGCCGCGACACCCGAGGAAACCGGCCGGCAGTTTGTGCGCCTGCTCAAGCCCGACCAGTGGATCAGGCTGATCGATCGCATCGCTGAGATCGACAACCCCGAGGTGCCCACCGAAGTCTCCGACGCCGCCCTGCCCGCGGGTGATGGTCGCCGCGGCAGCGAAGCGCACTCCGGCGATTAGCTTCCGGCCGGCCGCCGCGTGAGCGAGACCGCGGAACAGCACTTTCCCTTCCTGCAGCTCGAGCTTCCCGGGGAGACCGGGCTCGACGTCGGCCGCTACTTGATCCGCCCCGCTCCCGAAGCCGAGCCCGAGGCGGTGCTGGTGGTCACGACGATCGGCGCGCCGCCAAAGCGAACCCGCTTCTTTACGCGTAAACCCCGCCCGACAGACGCTGGCGAAGATGTACCGGAGGCGCTGACGGCAACCAGGCTCAGCGCGGTGCAGTCGAGGCGGCCGATGAGTGCGACCGAGGCGGCCGAGTGGCTGGCCGGGCTGAAGGGGAACACGGAGGGCCTGAGCTCGTTTATCGACGAAGGCGTGACAATGCTCAACCGCGCCATCCACGCCCAGCGGGCGGCGTCCATGGATCCCTACCTTCAGGAGGTCACCCCACAGAAGGCGAGCGCGGTTCGCGTCGGCTTCGGATCCGGGCTCCAGGTCGCTGACGGCACCTGGACTCAGGCGCTGCGCGTTCCCTCCGAGATCGGCGGCCGACGAAGCGGCTGGGCCGATTCGCTGCGCCCGCAGGAACGAGTGGCGTCGGTGCTTGGCGCCAAGGACCAGGTCTCACCCTTCGAGACCCTGCTGCTGCGAGCGCGGCTCGACCTCGACCAAAGCCGGCCGCGCGAGGCGGCGATGCAGCTGCGAGCCGGCGTCGAGGCGCTGCTCTCCGACGTGCCTGAGGGCGTCAGCGGGGACGAGCTTCGCGACCTCGAGGCGCTCGACGAGCTTCGCGACGAGATCGCGGCCGCGGCGGATGAGGCGGCCGCCGGATCGCTGAGCGATATCAGCTCCGTTGCGATCGTCGACGGCCTCAAGCTCAGCGAGCGCGTCCTGCGCCGCCGTCGCATCCTCGGCACGCGCTAGCTGCCGGTCAGGCGTTCAGTGTTTCGCTGAACTCGCCGAGCGCGTCCAGCACGGCGCTGAGCTCGACAACCACGTCGCCCTGCAGGCGCACCTTCGCATCGCCGTCATAAGGCGTCGGCCCCTGGGTCACGATCGCGAGCTTGCCGCCCGCGTCCAAGGTCAGCGCCGGCAGCCCCGCGACCGGGTAGACCTCCAGCGAAGAGCCGACGCAGATCATCAGGTCCGCCGCTTCGGCAAGCTCGCGAGCGCGATTCATCGCCGCCTCCGGAAGCAGCTCCCCGAACAGCACGACGTCAGGCTTGACCTTTCCCATGCAGGCTGTACACGTGGCGACACCGTCCTCGTCGAACAGCGCCTCGACCTCCTCGAGCGCCCACGACGTCGCACAGGTCGTGCAACTGGAGCTGGCAATCGAGCCGTGAACCTCGATCAGCTCACGCGTGCCCGCCTTGGCGTGCAGGCGGTCGATGTTCTGGGTGATCACGGCCTCCACTAAACCGCGGCGCTCGAGCTCCGCAAGCACACGATGGGCTTCGTTCGGCTGCTTGTCACCGAGCTTCTCGAAACGCGGCCGGTAGAAGCTCCAAAACCGTGGAGTGTCGCGATGGAAGGCGTCGATATGCGCGACCTCCATCGGGTCGACGTTCTCCCAGATCCCGGTGCCCGGGCTGCGGAAATCGGGGATCCCCGAAGGCACCGAGATCCCGGCGCCGGTCAGGGCTACGGTGCGACGGGACCCCGAGATCAGCTCGGCGAGACGGATTGCTCCAGCAGCGGGGGCCGGGGTCACTTGCCCTGGAAGTTCGCCTTGCGCTTGCCGAGGAAGGCCGAAATGCCCTCCTTGCCGTCCTCGGAGTTGAAGGCCGTCTTGAAGCCCTCCTTCTCCGCCTCGATGCCCTCATCGAGGTCACCGTTGGCCGAGACGTTCTTGATCTGCTCTACGGCGACCGGCGCCTGACCAGCGAGTCGCCCGGCCCAGGCCAGGGCGCTGTCCAGGAGCTCCTGGTCGGGCACGATCTGGTTGGCGAGGCCGTGAGCGTAGGCGTCACCGGCCAGCACCGCGTCGCCGATCAAGTTCATTTCCAGGGCCTTTGACTCGCCGACGAGGCGAGGCAACCGCTGGGTGCCACCGAAGCCGGGGATGATCCCGAGCTTGATTTCCGGCTGGCCGAAGACAGCCGACTCGGCGACAATCCGGAAGTCGCAGGCCATCGCCAGCTCGCATCCCCCGCCGAATGCGAGCGCGTTGACGGCCGCGACCGTGGCGATCCGGTTGCTACCGAACTCACGCAGCAGAGCGTGACCCTCGTGAATCAGCTTCTCGCCGCCGGCCTCGTCCATCTGGGTGAACGCCTTGATATCTGCGCCGGCCGAGAAGACGACCGGCATCGAGGAGGCGATGACCATCGCGCGGATTTCGCCGGACGCCTTGACCCTCTCCCAGACGGCGCCGAGGTCGCGAATCACATCAGGTGAAATTGCGTTCATCGGCGGGTTGGCAAGCCAGGCGATGGCAACATCGCCGCGCGTCTCGAGCTTGACCTTCTCGGGCTGATCGCCTTCGTCAGGCTGCGCGTAGGCGTAGAAACCCTGGCCCGACTTAAGCCCAAGCCTGCCCTGGGCTATCAGGCGCCGAAGAATCACCGGCGGTGCGAAGCGCTCGCCGTGCTTCTCCTCGAGGCGCTCGAGGCGCTCGAGCGTCGCGTCCAGGCCTTCGAGATCGGCCTTCCAGAACGGCGGGAAGAGGTTGCGGCGGGGGTCGAGCCCCGCTCCGGCCATCAGGCCGAGGTCGATCTCGCGAACCGTGCAGGCACCCTCCTCGAGCACGAGGCAGGCCTCGACGAAGGCCTTGGCGGTCCAGAGGTCGGCCAGATCATCGGGCGGATCGGCGTCACCTGGGATCTGCGGCTCGCCGTCCTTGTAGAAGCCGTCGCCGCCCGTCTTGGCACCGAGCTTCTTTTCGGAGACGAGCTTCTTGTGCCCCTCGTGGACGTAGAAGCGGTCGCCATAGGACTCGCGCAGATGCTCGGCGACGTGGAGCACGGTGTCGAGGCCGAGCAGGTCGACGAGGATGAACGGCCCCATCGGGGCGACGTTTGCCGCGGCGACGCTCTCGTCGATCTTCTTGATCGAGAGGCCGCCCTCCTCCTGGGCCCTCCAGATCTCGCCGACGGCCGAGTTGAGGATGCGATTGACGACGAAGCCGGGTACCTCGCCACAGGTGATCGGCTGCTTGCGAATTGCCATCGCGAAGTTGACAGCCGCGGTCAGCGTCTCCGGCGAGGTCTGCAGGCCGTCGACGATCTCGAGCAAGGGCATCACCGACGCCGGGTAGAAGAAGTGGAAGCCGACGACCTTCTCGGGCCGCAGCGTCACGTCGGCCATCTCAGTGATCGACAGTGAAGAGGTGTTCGAGGCGAGGATCGCGCCGCCCGGCGTGACCGCGTCGAGCTCGGCGAACACCTGCTGCTTGATCTCCATCTTCTCCGGCGCCGCCTCGATCACGAAGTCGACGTCGCCGAACTCCGAGTAGTCGGTGGTCCCGGTGATCCGGCCCATCAGCTGCTCGAGCTGGGCGTCGGCCTGCTCGGAAGTGAGCTTCTCCTTCGCGACCAGGCGGTCGAGTCCGCCCTTGGTCACCTCGCGCGCCTTCTCCAGGCCCTGGTCGACGAACTTCTGGTCGATGTCCTTGAGGAGCACGGGTATATCGGCGGCGGCGATCAGTTGGGCGATCTCGCCTCCCATCGTGCCGGCACCGACAACTGCAGCCTTAGAGACGAACATGCCTGGGAATTACCTCCGGTGAGTGACGTGGGTCAGCTTGAGCCCGCCCCGAAACGAAAGTCAGAGGCCGGCGGGGCCGGAAGGCTATCGGGCAGCCGAGGAGTTGTCGGCCGCGATGGGACTCAGGCAGGCGCCAGCGGGCGAATGGCGTGGTGCAGGTTGAGGATGTTGCCGGGGTCGTACTCGGCCTTGACCGCGGCCAGCCGATCGTAGTTCTCGCTTCCGAACCCGGCGATCACCCGATCCTCGCCCTCGTCACCGATGAAGTTGAGGTAGACGGCGCCCGTGGAGTACGGCTCAAGGTCGGCGACCGACTTGCGAGCCCAGGCGATCCCGCGCTCGTCGTCGGCTTCGTCCTCCCAGAGGCCGAATGGATGAACGACCCAGCTGGCGCCGCGGTGCGGTAGCGGCCAGGCCGCTGCATCGCGCTCGACCTGACCGCCCCAGGGCACCAGCAGGTGCTGGGACGGCGAGGGCACGATCATCTCCTCGCCCTGGGAGCAGTAGAGCGCCAGCGCCTCGTCCGGAAGCGTTTGGAGATGTTGCGCCGACCAGTAGTTACGAAAGCCCGGCGGATCGTCGATCGCCTGCTGGAAGGCCGAGTACGGCATCTCCGCCATCATCAGGCCCGGCGGATGGAGAGCAAGGAAGGGGTCGATGACCTCACGTGCCTGCGCTTCGGGTCCGGCAAAGGTGACGATCAGACCGGCACAGCGCTGGCCATGCAGAGGTTCCGCGACGAACTCCTCGGGTGGCCCCGTCAGGTAGGCGACGCCGCCTCCCAGCTCCTCCGGAGCGCCCGCCTCGATGAGGTCGCGGTAAAGCCGCGAGATCTCCTCGCCCGCGCTCAGCCGGCCAGAGCATCAAGGCGGCTGTGAATGCCGGTAGGTCGTGCAACCGGAAGGTCAGGGACGTGGCGACGCCGAAGTTGCCGCCCGCGCCGTGGAGCCCCCAGAACAACTCGGCGTTCTCCGACTCGCTGGCGATGATCTCGCGCCCGTCCGGAGTGATCAAATCGACCGCGAGCAGGTTGTCGCAGGCCAGGCCGAACTTGCGCTCGATCCATCCCGAGCCGCCGCCGAGGGTGAGCCCCGCCACGCCCGTCGTCGAGACCCGGCCACCCGTCGTGACCAGTCCGTGCGGTTGCGTCGCCGCGTCGAAGTCCGCCCAGGTCGCGCCGCCCTGGACACGGGCGGTCTTCGCCTCGGGATCAACCTCGACCGCGTTCATCCGCCTCATGTCGATGACCAGCCCGCCGTCAACCGAACATGCCCCGGCGACGCTGTGGCCGCCGCCGCGCACGGCCACGGCGAGCCCCTCGCTGCGCGCATGTGCAAAGGCGGCCTTGACGTCCGCTGCACTGGCGCACTGCGCGATCAGCGCCGGGCGGCGATCGATCATTGCGTTGAAGACGCGGCGCGCCTTCTCGTAGTCCTGATCGGGCGGCCCGATCACCGCACCCTCGAATCCGTCTGTCAGCCCGTTGCCCATCCCTAAATCTCCAATCGTCGCCAGCGTGTTCATCAAACTATCGCTGATCGACCTCGAGGCGAAGCCGGGCCAGCGAGCGCTCGAGGGAACGGCGCATCTGAGAGCGCACGAACAGCCAGTCGACGGCGCCGGAGAGAGGCCCCGCCCCCGTTTTGGGTTCGTAGCTCAGCTCGAGGCTGACGCGGGTTGCTCCGCCGTCGCTGCCCGGCTCGATCGAGAAGCGGGCGCTCTGCTCTCCACTGCTTTCGGGGTCCTTGAAGCTGACGCGATGCAGGCTGCGGGGCTCGTGCTCGAGAACCTTCTCAAAGACTCGGCCGCGGCCGGCCGGAACGGATGTCCAGACCAGGCCGCCGCCGGAAAGCGGATAGCCGTCGACGCTCTCCACAGCGGCGAATCCGTCGACCCAGAGCGGCCAGCTGCCCGCGTCGAAGTAGAACTCCCAGACCTCGGCCAAAGAGGCCGCGATCAGCGCCGATGCCGCGACCTGCCCCACTCAGGCGCTCACTCTCCGTAGATCTCGCGCTCGATCAGGGTCATCGAGCTGATCACCGATTCCAGGAACGGCTTCAACTCGCCTCGCAGGCGCCGGTACTCCGCCCGCCCGGCCCTGGTGATCGAGTAGAAGCGGCGTGTACGGCGGTCCGGGTGCTCCCACTGGCCCTCGATCATTCCGTTTGCCTCGAGCTCGCGCAGCAGCGGGTACATCGTGTTCGGGTTGACCGAGATCACGCCCTTGGTCATCCGCTCTATCTCTTCGATCAGGCGGTTGCCATAGGCCGGCTCGGCCGCAATCAGGTGCAAGACCAGCAGCGGAAAGATGTCGCGGCGGCGCAGTTCGCCGCCGAAGACGTCGGACGGCCGCCCGCCGCGTCGGCCTCTGCTGCCGCGGGTGCGGGCGGCTTCAACCTGCCTGGCCGTCTCGGCGACGGCCGCGGCGACGGGTTTCGGGGGCCTCTCTGCCACGCCGCGTGACTATAGGCGCAAGGGGCTAGCGGGCTAGGGTCAAGGGCGCGACGCGTGCGATCGCTCACAAAGTGAGCGCGGTCACTGACCGGCTCGGTGGCAGCTCTTAGCTTGGTCGCTGCGGATACAGGGGAATCGGGGTTCGCAAAAGGGGGAGCGGCAAGAGGGCCCGTCGGAAGACGGGCCCTCTGCCTGCGACGAAACACGTTGAGCGAAATGCCCGAACGACTTAGGCCGTGGCGGCGGCCCCCTCGACCGCAGCCTCGTCAGCGACGCCGTTGCCGGCCGGGGCGGCCTCGGTCTGAGCGATCACCTCCGGCATCGGCTCCGACACTGCGCGGCCCATCAGGACCTCCTTGGCGATGACGAGGCGCTGGATCTGCGAGGTGCCTTCATAGAGCTGCATGATCTTCGCGTCGCGCATCAACTTCTCAACCGGGTACTCCTTGATGAACCCGTAGCCGCCGTAGACCTGAACCGCGTCAACGGTGATCTCCATCGCCGAGTCGGCCGCGAAACGCTTGGCGTGCGAACTCGCGAGCGTGTTGCGGATGCCGTTGTCGAGCAACGAGGCCGACTGCCAGACGAGCAGACGGCCAGCTTCGACCTTGGTGGCCATGTCGGCGATCATGAAGGCGACCGCCTGGTGCATCGCGATCGGGACGCCGAACTGGACGCGCTCCTTCGAGTACTCGGCAGCGTGCTCGAACGCCGCGCGACCGATGCCCACCGCCATCGCGGCCACGCCCGGACGGGTCCGATCCAGGGTCATCATCGCCAGCTTGAAGCCCTTGTTCTCCTCGCCGAGCAGATGGTCGGCGGGGATCTCGGTGTCGTTGAAGCTGATGGTGGCCGTGTTGGAGGCACGCTGACCCATCTTGTCTTCCTTCTTGTCAACCGTGATCGTGTCGTCCTTGGGGACGATGAACGCGGAGATGCCGCGGTGGCCGGCCTCCTTGTCGGTCTTGGCGTAGACCGTGAACCAATCGGCGTACCCGCCGTTGGTGATGAAGCACTTGGAGCCGTTGATGACCCACTTGTCGCCCTTCTTGGTCGCCGTGGTCTTCATCCCGGCGACGTCGGAGCCCGCGTCCGGCTCCGTGAGGCAGAACGAGGCGAGCTTCGGCTCCTCGGTCAGCATGCCGAGGTAGTGCTTCTTGATCTCCTCGGAGCCGCCGAGCGCAACCGGGGCCGATGCCAGGCCGTTGGCCGCCATCGAGGTGCCGATCCCTGAGCAGCCCCAGCCGAGCTCCTCTTCGATCAGACATCCCGAGAGGTAGTCGAGCCCGGGCCCTCCGTAGGCCTCGGAGACATGGGTGTTGAGCAGACCGACTCCCCACGCCTTCTCAATGATCTCTCCTGGCCAGGTGCCGTCCTTGTCGTACTCGGCGGCGACCTTGCGAATGTCCTTCTCGGCAAAGCTGTGGGCAAGCTCGCGCAGGTCCTTCTGCTCGTCGGTGAGGGTGAAGTCCACCACTTGATGTGCTCCTTTGGCTGAAGTTCGAGCGGCCGCGGGAGAGGCGGCGGCCACATTGATTGACTGGTCAGTCAATCAGGAAGGATAGCCAAAAATCGGCGGCAAAAGCCCAACTCGGCGTGCTGCCCGACCCGTCTACCCTTGGGCAGGTGACCGCACCCGCGACAGCGACGACGCTGCTGGGACTGACCGAAGGCGACGCCTTCCTGCTGATCGCGGTCGTGGCGCTGCCCATCGCGGCCCTCGCTTTCGCCCTCGTCGGCCCCGCGCTGCGCCAGCTTGGCAAGGGCCGGTTCTCGGTCGAGTTCGAACAGGATCTGCCGCAGAGCGCGCTGACCGACTCGCCGGCGGCAAGCGCTGCCGAACGCGAGCAGGAGATCCGCCAGATGGTCGAGGCCAAGGCATTCCGGCAAGCGGCACGAGGGGAGCACCCGCTCGACGTCGAGGTGGAGATCGGGCGCCTGATGAGTGAAGCGAGCCCAGCCGGCACGGCCGCCGACGCCGGCCTCGTGGACGAGGTTCGCCAGCTCGTGGTCGCGCGCAATCAGCGCCGCGAGCGGCGCGGCGAGCCGCCGCTGGACGTCGAGTCGGAGGTCGAACGCCAGCTGCGCGAGTTCGAGAATCTGGGCCAGTAGCCGCTGCCGGGGCGACCGGCGTTGTGTCAAACGCCAGCCTCGGGTATATCTACGTCCATGGCCACCGAGGAGATCGACAGTCAGATCGTGGAACCCGAGGAGATGCTGGTTCGCCCGGGCACCTACTTCAATCCGCAAACAGAGGTCGTGGTCGTCGTCGATGATTCCTCCTCGATCGACCAGGAGGTCTTCAACATGGAGGCATACGAAGGGGCCGACTGGGTGAGGATCTCCGAAGACGTGCCGATCGACGAGCAGGCACGTGACGTCGCTCTGGAGACCTTCCAGACCCACTACCACCCGGGCTCCCGCGGGTCGGTGTCTGCGACGGCTCTCGAGCAGGGCGACGAGGAGTACGACGAGGGTGAGGACGGCCAGGAGCCCGGTCGCGAGGACTGAGCCCTCAGCCGTCTAGGCCTGGACGATCACGAAGACCAGGAAGGCTGCGTAGAGCGCACCCCAGGCGACGACCGCCGGCACCGTGAAACGTCCCCTCAGGCGCAGCACCCAGTAGGCGAGGATTCCGCCTGCGAGACCCAGCGCCGCCGAGAGCAAGCCGAATTCGTCGAGGTCCCAGTCGGTGAACGCGAGACCGAACGCGATCGGGATGGTCGACTGGAAGACCATCGCTCCGGTGATGTTGCCGAGCGCCAGGCTGTCCTTGCCTTCCCGCACCCAGAAAAAGCTGTTGGCCTTTTCGGGAAGCTCCGTGGCCAGCGGCGCCAGCACGAGCGAGAGCACGATCGTGTCCACGCCAAGCGAGTCGGCGACGTGGATCAACTCTTCTACGAACAGATGCGCACCGCCGATGATCGTGCCGAGCGCGACCACGAACTGCGTGACGATCAACGCCATCGGGGGATCCCCAGCGTCAACCGAGGCGGGCGGGCGGGCGAACACGAGACCGGCGATCGTGTCCTGATCCTGAGTTTCGCCGCCCCCGCGCACGGTCCTGACCGCGTAGCCGGCGTAGGCCAGCAAGAAGCCGACGGCGATCGCGACGCGCAGGCCCGAGGGCAGCTCAAGGGCTCCCAGGCCGCAGCCGACGCCGAAGAAGACGAGGAAGAAGATCAGGTCGCGCTCGAGCGTCTCCACGTGGACCTTGAGACCTGTTCCCTGGGTCCGCCGGTTGCGGTAGAGAACCGCGAACAGCCCGACCAGCATCATCGCCAGCGTCGCCAGCAGGAACGGCGCGCCGATGATTGCCCCGACGGCGACGTCCTCGGCCCCGGCAGCGCCGCCGACGATGGCGATGATCGGGATCAGCGTCTCGGGCATCGCCGTACCGACAGCCGCCAGCAGGCTGCCGACCGCCCCCTCCCCCATCTCGAGCCTGTGGCCGGCCCACTCGACGGCGTTCGTGAACAGCTGGGCGCCCGCGAGGATGACCGCAAAGCTGACGGCGAGCAGGACCGCTTCCATACGCCTAGTTAACCCCGCGCCTTCCTAAAGGGGTCAGACCCCTTTAGGAAAGGCTCCTGTCAGGCAACGAAGAAGGCGATGGCCAGGATCGCGTACACGGCGAGCAACTGAACTCCCTCGAACCAGTTCGACTCGCCTTCCTGGGTCACGTAGTTGGCGATCAACACCGCAATCAGCACCGCGGCCAGCTCGAAGCCGTTGAAGACGAGCGCCATCGGCCCGGGGCCGATGAAGAAGGAGAACACGACCAGCAGTGGAGCCACGAACAGCGCTATCTGAGCGCTGGAGCCAACCGCGATGTTGACGGCCAGATTCATCTTGTTCTTGAGCGCCATCAGCACAGCGACCCAGTGCTCGGCGGCATTACCAACTATCGCGACCACGATCACACCGACGAAGAACTCGGAAACCCCGATCGATTCCGACGCCTCGGAGATCGAACCGACCAGAATCTCCGACATCAGGCCCACCGCCACCCCCGCGATGGCCAGCATCCCGACCGAGCGGCGCACGGTCCAGCCGAAGCCCTGCTCGTGCTCGGACTCGTACGGCGGGTTGAAGAGATCCTTGTGCGTCTTCAGCGAGAAGAACAGGCCGGCGATATAGGTCCCGATCAGGACGATGGCGACAGCAAGGGACAGGTTCTCAACGGTGGAGTCGTAGTCGACCCGCTCGGCGCCCGGAGAAGGCAGCCCCGTTCCCTGGACCAGCTCGAAGATCGCGGGCATCACCAAAGCAGCGACCGCGAGCAGCAGCATCGCGGACTGCGCGTTGGCGGCCGTCCGGTCGAAGACCTGCTTGTCGCGTTTGAGGCCTCCGACGAACATCGAGAGGCCCATCACGAGCAGGATGTTGCCGAGAATCGAGCCGATCAGCGAGGCCTTGACCACCTCGTGCAGACCCGCGCTGAGTGCGAAGGCCGCGATGATCAGCTCCGGTGCGTTACCAAAGGTGACGTTGAGCAGGCCGCCGATCCCGGGCCCCGAACGCGCTGCAAGCTCTTCCGTGGCGAGCCCCATCAGGGCAGCCGTGGGAACGATGCCGAGGGCGGCGATCCCGAAGATCAGCCCGGCCGACGCATGCGTGATCTCCAGCACGACCGCCAGCGGAATGAACGGCACCAGCAGGTATGGCCACCCCTGAGCGCTGAATAGGAAGCGGCGGGGACTCGCCGCCTGTGCGCCGCTCACCCTTCAGGAGTTGTCGGCAACGGAATCTGCGGGACGGCGGGGACCTCGCCGGCACCAGGCAGCGCGAGTCCGCCGCCGAGCAGCCCGAGTGCGCCCAGGTCAAGCTCGTTGAGGAGCTCATCGATGGGCCGCGCCTGCGCCGGAGGAGTGATCGTCTGGGGCTGGTTGATGTCCGTGAAGCGCTGCGCGAAGTTGATCGAGACCGTTTCGATCCCGAGGGTCCCGGCCGCGGGTACAGCAGAGGGGTCGATACCGAGCCTGAAGTCGATCCCTCGCAGCTGGTGGTCCTCCTCGCCCGTGTAGATGTCGAAGCTCGCCTCGGTCACGGCGTCAGCCACCTGCTGAACCTGGTCGTCGGTGGGCAGAGCCGCGCCCAGGTCTCCGCTCGCCTCGCCGATCTTGACGAAGTCCTGGACGATCTGGTCGACGTCGAGGTCGCCGTGGATCTTGGTCGTGGCCGTGCCGTCGATTTCAACTCCCTCCTCCTCGGAGAGCTCTCCGGTCCAGGCGCCGAAGTCGATCTCCTCGCAGACGCCTGGATCGCCACCGGTCTGATCGGCGGTGGTCTCGCAGCTCTGGCGAATCGCCTCGGTGGGGCTGAGGTCCTCCTCGCCCCCGCTCGCTGCGCTCTGCGCGACCAGCGCGCTGAGCGCCTCCTGGACTTGCGCGAAGTCCTGCGCGCCGACCTCGTAGGCCTGACCCTGATACTCGACGTAGGCGTTGTCCGCGGTGATCACCAGTCCGCCGCTGAAGGCCTGAGCCTGACCGAGCACTTCCAGTGAAGCGTCGGCCGTCAGGTCGAGCTCGGGCAGGGTCTCCGGATCGTCGCCCCCCTGGAAGGGGCCGTTGAGGCTGAACGAGAAGCTGCCGCCCGTGCCGCCCTGCACCGTCGCCTCGAGGCTGATGTCGAGAACACCGCTTGTGATGCTCTCCTCGGCGTTGAACGTCTGCTCGAGGGTGTCCTCGGGAGACTCTCCACCGCAACCCGCAACCAGGGCCGCCGCGAGGATGATCGCGCAAACGGGAAGCAGAACTCGGAAACGGGTCATGGCGTGGGTGGTGTCCTTCCCATTGGATGAAGTTCGAAACGGCGGCCAGGGTAGCATCGGCCCGTGGACCCCCCCGTGACGAAACGCCCGCGGACGATCCTCTACACGGGCAAGGGCGGGGTCGGCAAGACCAGCGTCGCCGCCGCCACCGCACGACTCTGCGCCGCATCGGGGCTGCGCACGATCGTGCTCTCGACCGATCCGGCACACAGCCTCTCGGACTCACTCGAGACGGCGCTCCAGGCCGATCCGACGCCTGTCGCCGAAGGGCTCTGGGGCCAGGAGGTCCAGGCGCAACGTGAGATGGAGCGAAACTGGGGCGCCGTACAGCGCTGGCTCGGCAAGCTGCTCGCCGACCGCGGGGTCATGGACATCGCTGCCGAGGAGCTGAGCGTCCCGCCCGGCATGGACGAGCTCTTCAGCCTGCTGCAGATCAAGCGCCACCACGAGTCGGGCGACTACGACGTCGTGATCGTCGACTGCGCGCCCACCGGAGAGACCCTGCGACTGCTCTCGTTCCCGGACATCGCCCGCTGGTGGCTCGAGAAGGTCTTCCCGTGGGAGCGCCGGCTGCTCGCCGCGGCAAGACCAATCGCGCGCACGTTCCTGGATCTGCCGCTGCCGGGCGAAGACGTGCTCGACGAGGTCCGGCGCCTGGTCCGGAATCTGATCTCGATGAACGAGATCCTCCGGGACCGGGAGCTGGCCTCGATCCGGCTGGTCATGAACCCCGACCGGATGGTGATCCGGGAGGCGCAGCGTACGTTCGCATACCTCAATCTCTACGGATATCTGACCGACGCCGTGATCGTCAACCGGATCTTCCCGGAGGAGGTCGCCGACGGCTACTTCGGATCGTGGCGCGAACGCCAGAGTCAGCACCTGGAGCTGGTCGAGCAGGGATTCGCGCCGGTGCCGGTGCTGCGCGCCCGCTACTTCGAACAGGAGGTCGTGGGCTCCGAGATGCTCGACCGGCTCGGGGCGGAACTGTTCACCGAGCACGCCCCGCAGGAGGTCCTCCACAGCGAGCTCGCGCACGAGTTGGTGGCCGCGAACGGCTGCACTGAACTGCGGATCCGGATTCCGTTCACAGAAAAGAGTCAGATCAAGCTGAGTAAGGCCGACGCCGAACTGATTGTCTCGGTCGGCAGCGAAAAGCGGACTATCATCCTGCCCTCCGCGCTGGCCCATCACCGACCCACCGGCGCCAGCTTCGAGGAGGGAACGCTGAGGATCAGCTTCGAAGATGAGCGAGCCGACAACAGAGGGCCAGAAACAGCCGCCGATCGAGAGCGAGATTTGGAGTCGCTGGCGGGAGCGACGCGGTCAAACCCGCGTTAACCCCGCGAGCGGCTCGGTCGCGGGAGACGCTCCGCCCGATCCGCTCGAACCTCCATCTGCCTTTGGCCAACGCCCTGGGTTCAAAGCGCCGGAGTCACCCGCCGATCCCGGCCGCGAGGATGGCGAAGAGGGAATTGGCCATGGCCACGCGCACGAATGTGTTGAGTGGTGTCCGATTTGCCGGACGGCCGACGTCGTGCGGGCCTCGGTGCCCCCTGAGCTGCGCGATCAATTGGGGGATATTCAGCGCGAGGCGCTGGCCGCGGTCCGGGCGATGATCGACCACTATCTGCAGCGCGCCGAGCAGGAGCGCCGGCGCAGCCCCCGCGTCGAAGACATCCCGATCGACTGACGACGTATCTTTCGTGCGTATGAGCACGCGCAGCTGCCCTTCGTGCGGGACCGAGAATCCCGAGCAGGCCAAGTTCTGCATGTCGTGCGGAACCGCGACGGCGACCGGCTGCCCGAACTGCGGCTCCGAGAATCCGCCGGACGCCCATTTCTGCATGGAGTGCGGCACCGCACTCGGGTCGAAGCCTGGCCCCTCCCCCGTCCCCGCCGCGCCGGCGCCGCCCGCCGGACCGGACTCGCTGCCCGAGGAGCGGCGCAAGGCGACCGTGCTGTTCGCCGACCTCTCCGGCTATACCGCCGTGGCCGAGCGCATGGATCCGGAGGCCGTGAAGACGCTCGTTGAGCGCTCGCTTCGGCGGCTCGGTGCCGAGGTCGAACGCTACGGCGGGCGCATCGACAAGTACATCGGCGACAACGTGATGGCCGTGTTCGGGGCGCCGGTCGCTCACGAGGACGATCCGGAGCGGGCGGTGCGCGCGGGCCTCGCGATGCAGTCGGCCATGGTCGAGATCAATCGCGAGCTGGCCAGCCGCAAGATCTCCGAAAGCGTCAGCTTCAAGCTCAGGGTCGGGATCAACTCCGGCGAGGTGCTTGCGGGCCGCGTCGGCGAGAGCTACACGGTGATGGGCGATGCCGTCAACGTCGCCGCACGGCTGCAGGCGGCGGGGCGCCCCGGCAGCGTCACGGTCGGCGAGATCACCCACCGCCTGACCAAGCGGGCGATCGAGTACCAGGAGCTGCCGCCGTTCGAGCTCAAGGGCAAGTCCGAACCGGTGCCCGCGTGGGAAGCGATCCGAGTGCAGATACCGGGCGCGGGCGGCAGCGTTGTCCGGGCCGAGACGCCGCTGATCGGCCGCGACGACGAGTCGGGACGTCTGCTGTCCGTCTACGAACGGGTCGTCCGCGAGAACCGTCCGCACCTTGTCACCGTGATGGGACCGGCCGGGATCGGCAAGTCGCGTCTGCTGCGTGATCTGATCGACCAGCTCGCCGGCGGGGAGAACCAGCCGATCGTCCGCATCGGCCGCTGCCCCGCCTACGGCGCCACCCTCGCCTACTGGGCCCTCGGGGAGATCATTCGCAGCCAGTTCGAGATCGTGGATACCGACGACCCGGATGCGGCCTTCGGAAAGCTTCAGCGCGGAATCAAGGCCCTGCTGGCCGAGGAGCCGACGGACGAGAACCCCGAGCGCGTCGCCGCCCTGGTCGCGCGCCCGCTCGGCATCGAACCCCCGGACGAGATCGCTTCGCAGATCGACGTCGAGGACCCCCAGCAGATGCGCGACATGATCTTCTCCGCGGTGCGGACGATGGCCGAAGCGGTCTCTCACCGCTGGCCCCTGGTGCTGGTCGTCGAAGACATCCACTGGGCCGACGAGGGAATGCTGGACCTGATCGAGTACCTCGCGCGCTGGGTGCGCGGGCCGTTGATGCTCGTCTGCCTCGCCCGCGACGAGATCCTCGAGCGGCGTCCCGAATGGGGCGGCGGGCGCCGCAACGCGGAGACGATCTTTCTCGAGCCGCTGACCGACGCAGACGCGACGCGGCTCGTCGGGGCCCTGATCCCCGAGGCCCAGGACGCCGACTTCCTCGCCGAGATGATTCCCCAGGTCGCCGCCCGCTCAGGTGGCAACCCGCTGTTCGCGGAGGAGATGATCAACCGCATCCTCGAAGAGGGCGGCACCGGCGGTGCGGCATGAGCTTCCGGATTCCGTGCACTCGGTGCTCGCCGCACGCCTCGACTCGCTGTCGACGGCTGAGCGCCGGATGATCCAGCACGCCTCGGTGGTCGGCCAGAACTTCTGGGAAGGCTCGATGACCCAGACGGCGGCCACCGAGAACATCGACCTCTCCACCGTGCTGACCTCGCTCCAGGAGAAGGACCTGGTCGTCTCGATTGCCGGCTCTCGGCTGGCCGGCGAGCAGGAGTACTCGTTCAAGCACATCCTTATTCGCGACGTCGCCTACTCGACGCTGCCGAAATCGGTGCGGGCCCGCAAACACTTCCAGGTCGGCAACTTCATCACCGAGCGGGCCGGCGAGCGCGGCGACGGAGTGGTCGCCATGGTTGCCGATCACTTCGGCAAGGCCGCCTCCCTGGCCGAGGAGTCTGGCCTGCCCGCCGACCAGCTAGAGATGATCAGCGGCAAGGCGCTGGAGACGCTCGAGATCGCCGGCGACAGCGCCGCGGCGCTGTACTCCAACCAGGAGGGCCTCGGCCACTACACCGCGGCCCTCGAGTTGCCGCGCGGCCTCGATGCCGCCGCCTACGCTCGGGTCGGCGAGAAGGAGGGCGATCTTTCGCTGCGCATCGGCCGAGTCGACGACGCCGTCGAGGTCTGGGAGAAGTGTCTCGACTACCACCGCCGCCAGGAGGACCTCTCGAGGGTCGGTGACCTGCACCGCAAGATCGGCGCGGCGCTCTGGCACAAGGGCGAGCGCGAAAGCTCGATCGCCCACTACCAGAAAGGCATCGACCTGCTCAAGGACGGTCCGCCCTGCCTCGAGCTGGTGCACCTCTACGAGGAAGCGGCGTCGCTCTACCTGCACACCGGCGACAACATGCTGGCCATCTATGCGGCTGAGAAGGCGCTGCGGCTGGCCGAGCGCCTCGACGAAGCCGCGGCCGCGAGTCGCGCCCACCTGATCTTCGGCCGTGTCTTCGGCCGCATCGGAGACGCCGCCAAGGCGCGCCAGAACCTCGAGCAGTCGGTCGAGCTCGCTCGCGGCTCCGATCCCGCCGAGGCGATCCGCGCCCTGCTCGCCCTCGGCTACCACCTCGAGATCTCCGAGGGTGAGTACGAGGGCGCAGCCAACGCCTATGGCGAAGGTCTGCGCCTGGCCGTGCAGGTCGGCGACGTACCTTCCCAGATCGAACTCCACGCGGCCCTCGGTCAGCTTGCCGCCTACCGTGCGGACTGGAACGAGGTCGAGAGAGCGACGGAGGCCTCCGCGGCTCTCGCGGAGCGCGAGGGACTCGCCGGCAAGCTCTGTTTCCCCGGGTTGCTGCGCGGTGTTATGTACTGGCGCGAGGCCGACTGGGACGCAGCCGCGGAAGCGTTGCGAAACGCGCATGAGCTGGGCGAGCAGGCCGGCCGTTCCGAGGTCGCTTACTCGGCTCTCTTCTGGCTGGGCGCGACGATGCGCGACAGCGGGGACTTCCCGGCTTCCGACACAGCCCTCTCGCAGGCGCTCGACATCTGCGAGCGCTCGGGGCTCGCCGCACAGTCGATGGAGGCGATTGCTGCCCGCGCCGTGACGCTTTCGGCGTCAGGTCGCTTGAAGGCGGCGCGCGAAGCCGCGAGCCAGGTCGAGGGGCTCTCGGAACGCATGCACTACCCAGTCGGCCAGGCCGCGGCACTCGAAGCACGCGGTGCCGTTGCAGAGAGACCCCAGTGAGGGCGCGGCCAGGCTGGACGAAGCGCGTGACGCGTGGAAGGCGCTGGGGCGGCCGATCGACGCGGCTCGCTGCGAACTGCTGCGAGGCGGCCGGCTGCTCGAGGCCGAGGATTCCAGCGGCGCTGGCGCCGCGCTCAGCGCCGCCGCGGAGGCGGGCGAGCTGCTCGGCGTTACGCACCTGGCCCGGCGGGCTCGAGAGCTGATCGAAGCCTGAATCGGCTCCCGCCTCCGGCCGACACGCCCAGATCGCGATAATCGTGCAGATGGACTCCGGAACCGTGCTCCGCCCCGATCAGGTGGAGATCCACTGGGAACGCCGTGGCGAAGGGCCCGCGGTCGTGGTCGCGCCCTATTTCATGGGCATGCCCGACTCGGTGCAGCCGTTTTTGGACGAGATGGCGACGGACCACACGGTGATCAGCTTCGACGGCCGAGGCACGGGCCGCTCGACGCGGCGCGGTCCTCACGACATGGAAACCGGAGCCGGCAGACCTCGAGGCGGTCCTCGACCAGGTTTGCAGCGGGCCCGCAGTCGTGGTCGGCATCGCCGACGGCTGCAATCGCGCCGTCCGGGTCGCGGCCGCCCGGCCGGAACTGGTCGCGGCCGTGCTGGCGCCCGGAGCGGCTCCCCTGCCTCGGGACTCGCTGCGCGACGTCGACGCGATGGCGGGGTCCGACACCGTCGTCGGCGCGCTCATCGACACCCTCGAGAACTACTACGCGAGCGGCCTCAGAACGCTGCTCGACGCTGCCAATCCGCAGATGTCCGAGGACGAGCTGAAGGCACGCATCGACGCCCAGGCCGAGTATCTGCCGCAGGATGTCGCGGTGGGCCGTCTGCGCGCGTGGATCACCGATAACCCGTTTCAGGAGGCCCGCAGCCTCGGCAGTCGGCTGATCGTGCTGACCTCTCCAGGCGCCGCCAGCCCCTGGTGGCCGTCTGTCGAGGACATGGTGCGGCTCGTCGCCGAGTTGCTTCCGGAGGCCAGGGTCGAGGAGGCCGAGGACGGCCTCGTAACCCGGCCCGACCAGGCCGCCGCGATTGTGCGCTCGGTGACGGCAGGTATGGGGGTGCCTGCGGTCGAAGGCTGAGACACCGAACGCATGGTTCATCGTCGCCATTACAGCCTCGACGCCGCAAATCGCATGCTCGAAACGCTCGAGCCGCTGTTGCGCGAACTGCAGGTCGCGCGCGACTCACTCGTCGACTCCGAGGTGCACGAACTGCTCGGGGAGGCCGCGCCGGGCAATGGGGGCGGGACACCCGGGCGACAGGTCGGCGAAGCCTTCCTTCGCGTCAGAGGCCTGCTCGAGCAGATTCAGGCAGCCGACATCGTGCTGCGCGACGTCGACCGCGGCCTGATCGATTTTCCCTCGCTGCGCGACGGCGAAGAGATCTACCTCTGCTGGGAGCTCGGCGAGGACGAGATCGGGCACTGGCACGACCTCGAATCCGGTTATGGAGGCCGCCAGCCTCTGGGATAACAGGCGTCGGCTATAGGCCAAGACCGCGAATCCGCCGACGTTCGTCGCTAAGGTAGGTGAAACCTTTGCCTTGTGTGAGGGTTTCTTAATATGAATACCAGCCGAGTCCCCCAGGCACGCCTGAGGGATCGGGGGAACCACTTGGGCCACCCGCATGCGCGGGCGCCCTGGGGCTAATCGGGCCGCTCGGCCCGTAGCGCCGCTCTTTCGGCGCGAGCCCGTCAGCTAACCCCGTAGGCACGAGAAAGAGAGGACGCACGTCCGTGCGCATCAGCATCCTGATCAGCCTTACGCTCACAGCCATGGCGCTCGCCGTGGGGACCGCCCACGCCCAGGGCAACGGCGGCATCGGCACGACAACGCCCAGCGACACGCCCACGCAGGGCGGATCCGCCGGCGGCGCCGCCGGCGCCACGCCCGACCCGGGCGGAACCGTCGAGTTGACGCTTTCCAACGCACGCCCCCGCAAGGCCTACCTGCTGGGTTCCCCCGCAGTCTTCCGCTACGCGATCGGCGGCAACGCGACGCGTGACCTCGAGATCGAGGTCGTCAGCAAGGCCTCCCGTCAGGTCGTTGCCACGTTCAACCGGAACAACGTCACGCCGAAACAGCAACACGCTGTCTCATGGGGCGGGCGCACGAACGCCGGCGCGATGGCGGCGCAGGGCGAGTATCGCTTCCGCATCGTCACCCCCGATGGCGTGGCCGCCGATGGGTCGCGCGCCGAGGGCAAGCCGGATGCCGCCTTCTACGCCAACAAGTTTCCGATCCGCGGTCGCCACACATACGGCGACGGCATCGGCGCCGGTCGCGGGCATCGCGGCCAGGACGTGATGGCCAACTGCGGAACGCCGCTGGTCGCCGCACACGGCGGCAAGGTCCAGGCGGCCGGCTACGACGGCTCCGGCGGCGGTCACTACATCGTCATCGACGGCAAGCAGTCGCGCTACGACTACGTCTACATGCACCTGCAGAGGTCGCCACGCTTCCGCGAGGGCCAGCGCGTCAAGACGGGCGAGCGCCTCGGCGAGGTCGGGGACACCGGCAACGCCAGCGCCTGCCACCTGCACTTCGAGCTTTGGACGAAGCCCGGCTGGTACGAAGGCGGCCAGTTCTCGGGGGCCGTCACGTCAAACCTCAAGCGCTGGGATCGTTGGAGCTAAGCGCGCGCCTGATCGAGAGCGGCCTGCAGTAGTTCGCGATCGCGCTGATAGCTGAGCGCCGCCTGCGCGGCCTCGGGTGCGAGCCAGGCAAGCTCGTCAACCTCATCCCCCCCAACGAACTCCGCCTCGTCCTCGGCCTCGTCCTCGTCTTCGTACATCAGCCAGTAGCGCACCAGCTTGAGGCGACCCTTCGCATCCGTGTAGATCGCCTCGGGGAGCTCGGAACCGAGACTGCAGCGCATCCCGGTCTCCTCCTCGACCTCACGCAGGGCCGCCTCCTCCCAGCTCTCACCCGGGTCGAGCTTGCCCTTGGGCAGCGACCAGTCGTCGTAACGCGGCCGGTGGACGACGGCGACCTCGACCCCACCGCCTTCCGCCTCCCTCAGAACGACACCGCCGGCGGCCCGCACCTGCGGTTCGTCATTCACGCCGAAGCCAGGGCGGCGAGCACGCGCTCGTCGTGCTCCGCGGGCTTGACGCGCCTCAGACGCTCCGCGACGACGCCGTCCGCGCCGATCACGAACGTCGTGCGTTCGTTGCCCCAATAGGTGCGGCCCGCCATCTGCTTTTCCACCCAAACGCCGTAGCGGTCGGCGATCGCGTGATCAGGATCGGCCAGCAGCGTGAAGTTGAGTTCCTGCTTGTCGTGGAAGCGCTTCACCTTGGCCACTGGATCGGGCGAAACGCCGAGCACCACGGCACCCGCCTTGGCATAGTCAGCCTCGTGATCGCGGACCCCGCAGGCCTGCGTGGTACAGCCCGGCGTGTCGGCTCGCGGGTAGAAGTAGAGGACTACCTTCCTGCCGCGCAGGGCCGCGAGGCTGACCTCCCCGCCGTCCTGATCGGCGAGGGTGAAGTCGGGTGCGCTCTCGCCGGGCTCGACCATCCGCGCGCATTCTACGATCGCTCGCACGATGGCCCTTCCAGAGCACCAGCAGCTCTTGCGGGACGCGCTGGCGGCGGAAGCCGAGGCGCAGCGACACCTGCTGGGCGGGCATCGAGCGAAGGCCGCGGCGGGCTACGCAACCGTCGCTGACCTCTACCGGCGTTCCTGGGAGGGAGCCCCTGGCCGGGCGTTCGGCCGGCTGGTCGGCGCGCTCAAGGCAAGCGTGCTGGCGGGGGACGCCCCCGAAACCGCCGCCTACGTGCGCGCCGAGCTCGGCGACGATTTCGACTCCCCCACCTCGGCTTACGCGGTCGCGCTGGCCGCTCTGGTCGACGCTGACGACGAACTGGCGGCAGCTGCCGCGGCCGCGATGGCGGACGGCGGCGAGGCCTTCGCCGCGACGGCTGAGGCGATCATCACGATCGCGAATGGCGACCAAGGTGGCTACCGAGCCGCGCTCACCGCGGTACTCGCCGGCTTCGAGGGCCGAGACGAATTTCTGACGGGTGTGGCGATAGCCGATACCGCGGTGGTGCTTGAGCGGCTGGCAACCCAGCGCCGGATGGCGAGCGGGATTCGGTCGGACTTGCTCGGCCCCGGTCCGAGGTGAGCTGAACCGCACAGCGGCTCGACCAGGCCCGGCCCTATAGCTCCAGCTCGTACTCCAGCCAGCTCGCGCCCGTAGCCCCGGAGCGGTCGTAGACCGCCTGGGCGCGCTTGTTGTCGTGGGCCGTCACCCAGAGCATCGCCGGGGCCCCCAGCTCGCGGACCCTGTCGGCACAGGCGGTGATCAAGGCGTCGGCGTGGCCGGCGCCGCGGGACTCCGGCGCGACGAACAGGTCCTCCAGCACCGCGACCCGCGCTCCGCGCAGGCTGGACCACTTCCACCCGACCGCCGCGAAGCCGACGGCCTCTCCCAGGTCGTCCGCGGCGACCAGCAGCAATCCATCCGAGTCGGGACAGGCGATCAACGCCGCGGCCATCTCGGCGAGCTTCTCGTCGGGCGGCGAAGCCTCGTAGAAGTCGCAATAGCCGCGCATCAATGTGGCGAGCGCGGCGAGATCCGATTCCTCGGCTGACCTGACCGTCATTCGCTGAGGCACTCTACGAAACAACCCACAAAAAGGAGGAGAGCGGCCCCGGGGCGACGGGTACCGCTCTCCATGGGAGCCACGCGCCAAGGCGCGGGCCTGGGCTGCCCTCGGCTCGCAGTAGCGAGCTTTGGGGCAGAGGGGGGACACCGCTCATCTACCCGGCCGCCGAGTGATTATTCACAGCGGTCCAAACGTGGCAAAGCTCACTACTACCCGCCATCGGGCCGCCCCTACAGGCCCCAGCATAACCTTCCGATCGTGCCCAGCGTCGCCAGACCCCCGAGCCACTGGATGGATCCGGCTCCAGCAGCCACGCCACCGCTCGAGGGGGACATCGAAACCGACTACGCGATCGTCGGCGCCGGGTACACCGGCCTTTCTGCCGCTCTGCGACTGCGCGAAGCGGGCGCTGACGTGGTCGTGCTCGAGCGTGACTACGCCGGCTTTGGCGCCAGTGGCCGAAACGCCGGCCACCTGACGCCGACAATCGGCAAGGACCTGCCCACGCTGCTCCGACTCTATGGCCGCGAGAGGGGCGGGGCGCTGGTGCGCCTGGCGGAGAAGGCGATCGAGCATGTCGAGTCGGTGCTCACCGACCTGGAAATCGGGTGCGACTACGAACCCGTCGGCAACGTACTCGCGGGCATCCACCGCGGACAGGCGGCGTCACTCGAGCGGGCGGCGGGCGCCGGACGAGAGCTCGGCGCATCTCTGAAGTTGCTGACCGCGGCGGACCTCGAGGATCGCGGGCTTCCGCGCGCATTCTGTTGCGGCTACCTGGAGGAGCGGGGCGGAATCCTCGATCCGGGCAAGTACGTGCGCGGCCTGCGCGATGCGGTGCGCTCACGCGGTGCGCATCTCCACGAGGGCTCACGCGTCACGGCAATCGACGGCGGCACCCCCGTGCGCGTTGAGACGCCCCGGGGCTCGGTGCGGGCGTCACGGGCGCTCGTGGCAACGAACGCCTACACCCCGGAGCTCGGAACAATCGGCCCGGTCGTGGCGCCGATCTCCGTCTCCCTGTTCGCCACCGCGCCGCTGACCGACACACAGCTGGCGGAGGTCGGCTGGGATGGCCGCGAGGGCGTCTACACCGCCCACGAGATTCTCGAGAGCTACCGGCTGACAGCGGACAACCGCATCGTCGGTGGCTCCCGCCACATCCGCTTCGGGTCAGGGGGGCGCATTCCCGCGGACGAGGATCCGGCGGTGTTCGCGAATCTCGAGGGAATGTTCCGCGACCGCTTCCCGGAACTGCGCGATTTGGCGCTCGAGCGCTTTTGGTCGGGTCCGATCGCAATCACACTCGACTTCCTGCCGGCAATCGGCCGATCTCGGCGCCACCCCGGGCTGCTCTACTCCGTCGGCTACGCCGGCCATGGAGTCGCGCTCGCGAGCTACGCGGGCCACCGACTCGCGGAGATGGCGCTCGGCGAGAACCTGGGTCCCGCGGAGCTGGTCGAACGACGTCGTCTGCCCCTGCCTCCGGAGCCGCTGCTGACAGCGATCGCCCGCGGCCTGATCGGCGGCTTCTCGGCCCTCGACCGGCGAACCGACCGCCGGGCGCAGAGGCGTTGATGGCGGCGGCCTCCACCCTTACGATTTCGCGGTGATGGCGAATCGGACCACAAGCATCCTCGTCGCCCTGCTCGCCGCCGCCATGCTCGCCAGTGCGGGCTGTGGTGAGGATTCCGGCAACGAGGACGTCGGCAACGCGGGCAAAACGGCGACCGCGGGATTCGACATCGCGGGGGGCTGGAGCGGAACCCTGCACCAACTCGGCCTCGGCTCGTTCGAAGTACGCGCCGAAATCCGCTCGCTCTCCAGCGCCCGCGATAACAGCGTCAGCTACACGGTCATCGACTGCTCAGGCACCTGGTCATACGAAGAAGCCTCGGACGATTCCTTCGTCTTCGAAGAAGTCATCGACGCCGGCGAAGGCGACAAATGCAAAGGGACCGGCACCGTCACCCTCTCCCCCAAAGGGCCGAACAAACTCGACTACTCCTTCAGCGGCGGCGGCGTCGAAAGCCGCGGCGAGCTCGTCCGCGACTGACTGACCGCCACTCTTTGAAAGGCCTGTGGAGGCCCGTTCTACTGCGCCTGGACGTTCACCGCCCGCGGACCCTTGTCTCCGGCCTCGGTCTCATAGGAGACCCGGGCGCCCTCTTCGAGGGAGCGCCGGCCTTCGGCGATGATTCCGCTGTGGTGGACGAAGAGATCCGTATCGCCCTCGTCCGGCGTGATGAAGCCGTAGCCCTTTTCGTCACTGAACCACTTGACAACTCCGGTCGGCATGACTCACCTTCCCGCCCTGCCTTCCGGACAAGGGCTTGAGACTCGAACTGACTGCTGAAGCGCGCGACGATATCAATGCTCTGGGGCTTGTGAAGCCCCGCGAGCGTTATAGTCGCGCCTATGGCAACCAAGGGAGGGATTGAGATGAAGAGGTTCTTGCTTGCGGCCGCAACGTGTTCGCTTGCGGTCGTTTTCAGCGGCGGTTCCGCCGGCGCGCTTCCGGCGAAGAAGGTCGATGCGCTCGCTCAGACCTTCGCGCCGAAAACCGTGAGGATCGCACCCGGTCAGAAGGTGACCTGGGAGGGTGTCGAGGGCACCCACACCGTAACCATGCGCAAGGGCCCCTTCAACAAGGCCCTGCGGACGGGCGGAACGGTTTCGAAGCGGTTCGGAGCCGTCGGCACCTTCAAGTACTACTGCATCCCGCACGAGAGTCTGGGGATGACCGGCAAGGTCGTCGTCAAGGAATAAGCGAGACAGGTCCTAGTCAGACCGTTTCGAAGCGCGCGGGCTGGCCGCTGAGGGCGGCCTGCACGGCGGCCATCTGATTGGGCGAGCCGAGCAACGCGCGCTGCTCCTCGGCTTCGAGCGCAAGCCCCTCCTCGGGGCTGGCCAGCCAGGCCTCGTTGAGGAGCCGCTTGCCGGCGCGGATCGCGTCAGGCGACTTCGACGCGATCTCGGCGGCCAGCTCGTTGGCCGCAGCCAGCGGATCGTCGGCAAGCCGGGTGACGAGACCCAGCTCCAGCGCCTCGTCGCCCTCGATGACGCGCCCTGTGAACGTCAGCTCCTTGGCGATGTCGATTCGAGCCAGCTTCGAGATCGTCTGGGTGATGCTCATGTCGGGGACGAGCCCGTACTTGATCTCCATGACCGACATCCGCAGGCTGGGCGCCGCGATGCGGATGTCGGTGCCGAGCGCGATCTGAAGGCCGCCCCCGAGGCAGTTGCCGTGCAGCGCGCCGATCACAGGCATCGGAAGCTGGCGCCAGCCGAAAGCGACTCTCTGGGCGACGTTTGCGACCTCGCCGTCCGCTTTGGCAAATCCCTCGCCGGGGCTCATCCCGGCGGCCATGAAGCTGGCGAAGTCGAGTCCTGCGCAGAAGCTGGGACCCTCGCCCGAGAGGACCACGACTCGCACGTCGCTGGAATCGCGCAGTTGATCGATCGCACCGTTGAGCGCCTCGAACATCGGCCAGTCAAGTCCGTTGTGCTTGGCCCCCCGCACCATGCGCACATCAGCTACACCGTCTGTGACCTCGATCTGAACGCGTTCTTCGGTGCTCACTCCACGGACCTCCTTGGGGTTGTCTGCCGAGTGCGAGACTAGATGATCCAGAGTCCGGGGATCAGGCGACGGGTGCGGGCACAGTAGTCGGCGTAGGGCGCGCCCAGCTCCTTGTTGAGGAAGCGCTCCTCGAGCAGGATTCTGCGCATGAACCCGAGCAGCGGCGGCAGGAAGCAGACGGCGAGCGAAAGCCAGTTGTCGTAGGCGAGCCCGAGACCGAAAATCGCGGTCAGCAGACCCAGGTAGCTGGGATGCCGGACGATCGCGTACGGACCGGTGTCGATCACCCTGTGGTCGTCCTGCACCTCCAGGACGAATACGAAGAACCGTCCACAGGTCCAGATCGCCCAGTACCGGAAGGCCGCGCCGGCGGCGAAAATCGCCAAGCCCGCGACGACCGGCCACGTCTGCCCCCCCGGCAACGAGAGCTGCTCGAGGTTGGCGGCGATGACGACGGCAAGCACGAATCCGGCGATCGAAGCGATGAAAAGGGGGATGTGGCTGCGATCGGACTCGTTGCCGCGGCCGGTGGTGCGGATGGCGAGGGAGATCTCCGTAATTGTGAAGCCGGCGATGCAGGCGTAGAACGTGACGGTCGCGAGCGTGTCGCTGAGGACGAGCGGCTTCATCGGCGTGTACGGGCGCCGATCGCCGCGAACACCGAGGCGCCGATGCCAGCGAGCGCGGCGAGCAGCGCGAGAATCGCCCCGATCTGGGCTGAACTTTCCACGGACACGCCGGCGTCAGCGGACTGGTCGGCCGTCTGCTGGGCGATGAACCCGACCAGATCCGGCGTCGAGAAGAGCTTGGAGGCAATCAGCAGCGCAACGCCGAGCGAGGCCAGGCCGAAGACCACGGCTCCGACCACGGCAACCGTCGAATCGCGGGTTATCAACAGCGCGATCCCGAAGCCGAGGCCGATCGCAGCGACGATCACGAACAGGAAGTCGAAGCCGCTGAAGGCCTGCCAGGCGTTGGCGGAGAAGTCGATATCGCGGCCCTCACCCTGCTCGATCAGCGCCTTGATCTGGTCGGTCAGCTGGGCGCTTCCCTCGGGCGCGCTCACCTCGGTTGCGTCGAACCAATTGAGCGTCATGAACGAGACCAGGGCGATCGAGCAGACGATGACGAGCCCGGCGGCGACCGTCATGCTCGCGCTCGAGCGTCCGCGCCTGGGCTCCTGGCCGGGTTTTGACAGGGTCAGGGTGGGACCGGTCGCCGGCTCCGCGAAAACCGGCGCCGGCGAAGGCATCGGCGTGGGCGGGGGAGGCGCAACCTTCGTCGCCCCTGGTACCGCGATCCGCGTCGCGCCCGGGGTCGGGGCTTCGACCACGAGCACCGTGTTGCCTATGCGGATGCTCTCACCTCCGGCTAGCAAGACCGGCTCGCCGAGGCGAGCTCCGTCGACGTACGTCCCGTTCGTGGAGCCCAGGTCCTCGACCTCGAGTCGCCCATCCGGCAGTGCCCGCAGCGCTGCGTGCTCTCGTGAAACCTCCTCGTCGGCGGCGAGCACGAGATCCATCCCCGGCTCGCGGCCGATCAGGAAGGCGAGGGCCGTTACCTCGACCTCGCCCGGAGCGGCCACCCCCTCGGTGATCGTCAACCTCATCTAAATGACGCTAAAGGATCACTCACGGACCTGTCCCGATCATCTAGGCTCGCCGGCCGTGGAGGCCGCCCGCCCATGAGCGCCGAAAGGCTAAGCCCGGAAGCGGCCGCGGGGAGGATCAACGCTCGCGACTCGCTCGGCATCCCGCTCGCCACCGGGCAGCCCGGCGGCTTCATGGAAGCTCTCGGCACGCGCGACGACTGGGAGGAGCTCCGCATCTACGGCGCTTTACTGGCGGTCTTCTCACCGGCTTTCTCGCATCCCAATGTCCACTACCTCTCCGGCTTCTTCGGTCCGATCGAACGAGCGCTGAGAGATCAGGGCGCGAACATCAGCTTCGCGCCGGCCGACTTCCGCCGCTTCACCCCCGTCCTCGAGGCGCAGGCCCCGAGGGTGATGGCCACCGCAGCGGCTATGCCCGACGAGGACGGCTGGATCAGCCTCTCGCTTCACGCCGGCGCCTCCTACGGAGAGCTTTTGCGCGCCGGCGAGGATCCCGACCGCCTGCTGGTCGTCGAGTGCTCACCGAATTTCCCGCGAACCTTTGGGCTGCCACCCAGACATGCCCATGCCCTACACGTCGATGGCGTCGACCTGCTCGTCGAGTCCGACCGGGCGCCGCTGCCGCTCGCCGATGCTCCTCCGACCGAGGTTGACCGCGCGATCGCCGAGCATGCCGCGACCTTCATCCCCGAAGGCGCAACGCTGCAGACGGGGATCGGGACCGTTCCCTCGGTGATCGCCGGGCTGCTGGCGGAGGGTGAGGCGGGTGACTTCGGCATCCACTCCGAGATGTTCACGACCGGGCTCATGCAGCTGCACGAGTCCGGCAAGGTGACCAATCGAAAGGGCCAGTTCGACGGGGTTTCGGTCGCCACCTTCGCCGCCGGCACGGAGCGGCTCTATGCCTGGCTCGACGGGAACCACGACGTCGCCTTCCTGCCGGTCGACGTGATCAATTCGCCGGAGCTGATCGCAGCCAACCGGGCGATGGTCACGATCAACGCGGCGATCGAGATCGACATCCACGGGCAGGTGATCGCCGACACGATCAACGGGGTCCAGTACTCCGGGATAGGCGGGCATGAGGACTTCATCTCCGGGCCGGCCCTCTCCCTGGAGGATCGCTCGCTGCTCTGCCTTCCCTCGACGGTCGAGATCGACGGCGTGCCGCGTTCGCGGATCGTGCCCTACTTCGACGCCGGCGCCGTGATCACCACCCCCCGCCACCAGGTGGACGTGATCGTCACCGAGCATGGGGCCGCGGAACTGCAGGGCCTGACAACCCACCAGCGAGGTCAGGCGCTGGCGGCTATAGCCCACCCCGCTTTCCGGGACGAGCTGCAGGCGGCGGCTGAGCGCGCCAGCGGGGGCCGGTCACCCCGGGGCTGACAGCAGGGGTGGCAAGTTCACCCCGATCGGGGCTCGCAACCCGCCCTCGGAGCGCTAGAGTCGAGGTCGATGCCTGCCAGCGCGAAAGTCCGTGTCGTCGCGATCGCCACCGCTGCGCTTGTCGCCGCCGCCATCTTGGCTCTCGCTGCCGGCGGCCCAGTCAACACGAGCAGCGCGGCAAGCCCCTCACCCGTGGTCGGTGGCTGCGATGTCTTCCCGCCGAGCTCGGCCTCGCCGAAGGCCAAGTCCGGCGCCGACCACACCGCCTGGAACCAGGTCGTGACACGGGCGCCCGTGCACAAGATGTCGAGTCGGATCATTGCCCAGATCAACCGTGACGGCGACAGCGATCTGCACCCCGACTTCGGCTCGAACACCGACTACGGGATCCCCTACGAGGTCGTCGACGCCGACCAGCCGAACGTCACCGTCGAGATCGGCCCGAACGGATTCCCGGATGAGAGCGACTTCGGGCCGGCGCCGGTTCCACCCAACGCGAGGGTCGAGGGCGGCAACAACTCCGACGGCGATCGCCACGTGCTCGTCGTCCAGTCGGGCAGCTGCGGCCTCTACGAGCTCTACCGCGCGTTCAAGAAGGGCAACGACTGGCAGGCCGACGGGACCGCGTTCTTCGACCTCAGCAAGGCCGGCCCGTTGCGCACCGCAGGCTTCACCTCGGCTGACGCCGCCGGCCTGCCGATTCTGCCCGGGCTCGTTCGCTACGACGAGGTCGAGGCGGGCGCCGTCAACCATGCGATCCGTGTCACCTTCGAGGAGACGCGCAGGGCCTATCTGAAGCCCGCCACCCACTACGCCTCCGATAGCTGCAAGGCGACGCGGCCGGCGATGGGACTGCGCTTCAAGATGAAGCGCAGCTACTACAGGTCGCACCTGTCCGACTACCCCGAGGGCAGCCAGTCGCGCCCGATCTTCGTCGCCCTTTTCCGCTACGGATTCATCAACGCCGACAACGGCTCCAATTGGTACTTCCAGGGCGGCAGCGACAACCGCTGGGACGACGACGACCTCAGCCGCCTCAAGGACATCCCCGGAACGGCCTTTCAGGTCGTCCAAAGCGCGTCAAAGCTCGTCAACGGCTGCTAGCCGCCAGCTGCCGCGGAGTGGGCGCTGAGAACCGCCTTATAGGCGACGCTCTACGATTCGCGCCGTAAGCGACCGGCAGGAGGCACGTTCTAGATGGAAGGCAAACCGGGGGATACGAAAGAGACGGCGGCGAAGGGCCTCACCGGGCTGCTCGGGGCTGCCAGCGAACGGGTGCAGTCGATCATCAGCGCCGCCGAGGAATCCGCGGCGGGCATCCTCGCCGACGCCAAGCAGGAGGCGCGGCGCTACGCCGACGAGACTCGTAACCGGCTCGACGCGGTCTCCAGCGAGCGGACCAAGCGAATCGGCGAGCTCACCGATGACCTGACGGCACTTGGCGAAGAGCTGATCAGCCAGGCCGAGACGATGCGGGCTCAGGCACAGAGCCTCTCGACCGCCCTCGGGCGCATCACAAACGAGATCTACTCTGACCTCGAGGAGCAAGAGGCTGCCCTCGAAGAGCTCGGCGGCGGCTTTGTGGACGGCGAGCAAGCGGCTGACGACGAGCTCGAGCTCGTCGATCAGCAATCTCCGGTCGAGCTGGAGGAACTCGAACTCGAGGCCGAGGAGCTGGCCATCGACGAAGGCGCGGAGTTCGAGGACGACGACGACGGCTTCGAGCCGGACGAAGAGGCCGCGCTCGGCGAGCACGAGCTCGAGCACGACGATGACGACGACGTTGCCGAGGGCAACGGAAGCAGCGCCACGATGGGCCGCCGACGTCTCTTCCGCCGCCGCGAGGCCGAGCCCGAGACGAGCGAGGTCGTCGCGGTCGAGAAGCTTGCCGAGGAAGACGACGCCGGCGAGGACGAAGCGGCAAAGTAGGGGAATTGAAGGCCGGACCGGCACCCCGTTGATACGCTCCTCTCCGTTTGGCAACGCGCGTATCCACTCGTGAGGTAGCCTCCAGCAACGGCTCGTACGACGGCGGTGGGGGGCGCGCGGTTCGGCCCGCGCCGATGAGCACCAGCGTGACGCGGGTGATCGCAGCGGACGTGGCCCAGGAGCCGCGCTCCTGGCGCTCAGACTTTCCGCCGGGCCCCAAGAAGTTCGATTTCGCGTTGACACGGCGGTTTGCCCACGACCCGCTGCCGATCCTGCTCTCCCTCTACGAGCAGCACGGGCCGATCTTCAGCATGCGCATCCTGCACCGGCGCATCGTCTGGATGCTGGGTCCGCAGGCGAACAACTTCGTGACCGTCTCTCACCCCGAGAACTTCCACTGGCGCGAGGGCAGCTTCGGCGACCTGACGCCGCTGCTCGGCGACGGTCTGCTGACGATCGATGGGGCCTACCACGACCGCGCCCGATCGATGATGATGCCGGCTTTCCACCGCCAGCAGATCATCGCGACCGTCGAGACGATGGCCGCTGAGGCCGGCACCTCCATTGAGCAACTGCAACTGGGTCGCGTCGTGGACATCTACGAGTGGATGCGGGTGCTGGCGATGCGAATCGCGATGCGCACGCTGTTCGGACTCGACCCGGACGACGGCGGCAGCGGCGCCGCGGCCGCTGAGCATTTCGAGCGCGCGCTCTCGTTCTACGGCACCGAGTTCCAGGTTCGGATGCTGCGCGGTCCCGGCTCCCCCTGGAACAAGATGCACCGCGCGCGAGAGGTGCTCGACGAGATCGTCTATGCGGAGATCCGCGAGCGCCGCCGCAATCCCGATCCCGAGCGGATGGACATCCTCAGCCTGCTTCTCGCCGGGGAGGACGAGGGCGGGGACGCGTTGTCGGATGAGGAGGTTCGCGATCAGGTGATGACGCTGATGTTCGCCGGTCACGACACCTCGACCTCAACGCTTTCGTTCCTCGTCTACGAGCTCGCCCGCAACCCAAGGGCCCTGGGCCTGCTGCAGGCCGAGCAGGACGAGGTGCTCGGCGGCCAGGCCCCCACACCCGAGCAGCTTGAAAAGGGCCTTCCCTATCTCGAGATGGTGCTCGACGAGGTCTTGCGGCTTTACCCGCCGGCCTGGGTCGGGCCGCGCCGCGCCGTCAGGGACTTCGAGTTCGGGGGCTACCGCGTCCCAGCAGGCACCTACTGCCACTACTCCTCATGGGCGAGCCACCGCATTCCCGAGGTCTTCGCAGACCCGCAGTCGTTCATCCCCGAGCGCTTCGAGCGCTCGCGCAAGGCGGCGCTCGCCCGCGGCGCCTACGTCCCGTTCGGCAGCGGCTCCCGGATCTGCATCGGCAAGAAGTTCGGGCAGACCGAGGTCAAGCTGGTGGCGACGATGCTGCTGCAACGGCTTCGCTTCGAGTTGATGCCGGGTCGCACGATGACGATCCGGCAGATGCCGACCCTCAGCCCTGACGGGGGCCTCGAGGTCCGGATTCGCGAGCGTCAGCTTCCGAGCGCTCTGCCTGCGGCCGGGTGACCTCGATCTGGCCCATCATTCCAGCGTCCTCGTGGGCGAGGATGTGACAGTGGTAGACGAAGCGCCCGGTGAACTGGTCGAAGCGGACCCGAATCACCACCTCTCCGCCGACCGGCAGCACAACGGTGTCCTGAAGGCTGTTGGCGTCATAGGGCTCGCCGTTGACCGAGATCACCTGGTAGTCGTCGACGTGCAGGTGGAAGGGATGCTCCTCCCCCGAGGTGTTCTGGATCGTCCACTCCTCGACCGTTCCCAGCTCCGCTTCCGTGTTGACGACGGTGTGGTCGAACTGCTTGCCGTTGATGAAGAAGCGGTTGGCCTTGCTCTGCTCGGAGAAAACAAAACGGCGTCGGCGGTCGACCGTTTCCCGCTCGAGATGCGGCTCGGAAGCCAAGCTCGACGGCGGCAGGAACCGCTCGGCTTCCTCGCCCACGACGATCACAGTCGCCATCGTCCGGCGCGGATAGGTGTCACCGACAGGTCCGGTGCTGTATTCGAGCGTGCGTAACGGGTACTCGCCCGGCTCCGATGGTCCCACAACGAGCACGTCGTAGCGCTTGCCGGGCGGCAGCAGGAGCTTCTCGGCCTCCCAGACGCTGCCGACCGGATTTGCGTCCTCGGCGATCACGCTGAAGGCGGCGACGCCGTCGAGCCTGAGGCGGTACCAGATGTCGGCGCTGATGTTGGCGAAGCGCCAGAGCTGCGTCTCTCCCGGCGCGATCGTGACCCGGGGCGCGATCAGCCCGTTGACCGTGCGGGTCGTCGGCGCGTTGGAGTTGATGTCGTGAGTGGGAATCGCGCCGTCCTCGACCTGCAGGTCCTTGAGCGCGAAGAGCCGCTCCGTGACTCCGCGCAGCTCGGCCGGCAGCAGTTCGGCGAGCCCCTCGACGACGATCGCACCCGAGAGGCCGCTGAACACCTGGCCCTCGCTCTGCGGGTGGGCGTGGGAGTGGTACCAGTAGGTGCCGGGCGTCATCGTCTCCGCGACCGGCACGACAACGCGGCCGGTCCGGCCCGGCCCGATCTCGCGCAGGACGTTGTCGGCGATCCCGGACGGCGAGGTGTGGAAGCCGTGGAAGTGGATGTTCGTCTGCTCGGGAAGCTGGTTGTCGATCGTCAACTCGATGCGGTCGCCCGGCGAAACGACGAGCGTCGGCCCAATGAAGCTGCCGTCGTAGGAGCGACCCACCACCTCCGTACCACCGACGGCAAATCGAGTGCGCTGGACCGTGAAGGTGCCCGAGAGCACACCGTCGGATGCGACCAGCTCCTCCGGCTCGGCGAAAGCCTGTCCCTGTTCAACGGGGAAAGTCGTCCGGACCTGCTCGACGGGGATCGGTGGGAGCCCGGCCGCGTCCTCGTTCTTCTCGCCACAGGCGATGAGGGCGAGGGCGGCAATGACGAGCGCGGCCCCAACGACGGTACGGATGCGCGGGGAACAGGGCACGAGACAAAGCTATCGGCGGTGGAGGCGGAGCCTGGAGGTCCTGCCTCGGTGGTTCACCTCCGGCGCCGCCCGAGCAACGCGCCCACTCACCCCGAACGTCCCAACTGACCTCCTATGGGGGTGTAGTCCGGGGGGTTCGGCGGGTGTGGGGCGTCTTGGCTGCGTCGAAGCGCCACGCATCACTCCTGACCGCCTCACTACCCTCCCCTCTGTGAGCGACTACGCCACCCTCAACTTCACGATCTCCGACGGCGCCGCAACGATCGAGCTCAACCGGCCCGACCGGCTAAACGCCTGGAACCTCGAGTTTGGCAAGGAGCTGAACGAGGCCGTACGCCGTGTCGGTGAGGACGAGTCTGTGCGTGCGGTGATGATCACCGGCGCCGGCCGCGCCTTTTCCTCGGGGGCCGACCTGCGTGAAGTGCGCACGGCCGACGACGGCGGACCGCCCGACCTGAGCGCGCGCCTGCGCGAGATCTACCACCCGATCCTGATCGGCATCCGCGAGATGCCGAAGCCAGTGATCGCCGCCGTCAACGGCCCGGCGGTGGGAATCGGCTGCTCGCTGGCGCTCGACTGCGACCTGATCGTCGCCGCGGAGTCCGCCTACTTCCTGCTCGCCTTCGTCAACATCGGGCTGATCCCCGACGGCGGTTCGACCGCCCTGCTGCCGGCTCGGATCGGCCATGCCCGGGCGGCCGAGATGGCGATGCTCGGCGAGCGGGTCCCAGCCTCGACCGCTCTCGACTGGGGAATCGTCAACCGTGTGCTGCCCGACGATCGCCTGCGCGAGGGCGCCGAGGCACTGCTGATGACGATGGCCAAGGGCCCAACCGTCTCCTACGCAAACGCCAAGAGCCTGCTCAATCGCCGGCTCTACGCGGACTTCGCCGACCAGCTCGAGGCCGAGGCGCTCGCGCAGCGCGAACAGGGCCTGACCGCCGATTTCGTCGAGGGCGTGCTGGCCTTCGCCGAGAAGCGGCCACCCAACTTCATCGGCCGCTGACCGGCCCCTTGCGATGGCCACCGCCGTTCTCCCAACCAAAGCACTGACCGAGCGCTCCGCTCTGGAGCTGGCGGCGGCAATCCGCTCCGGGGAAACCAGCTCCCGGGTCGTCGTCGACGAGCACATCGCCCTGGCCGAGCGCCTCAACCCGCAGCTGAACGCGATCGTCGACGACCGCTACGACGCCGCACGCGCCGACGCGGACGCCGCCGACGCCCGAATCGCGGCCGCGGCGGAAGGCGAGGATCTGCCGCCCCTGCTGGGCGTGCCCTGCACGGTCAAGGAGTCGTTCGCGGTCGAGGGTCTTTCGAACACCTCCGGCCTGATCGCGAGGCGCGATTGCCGAGCCGAGGCGACCGCGACCGTGCCGGCACGGTTGATCGCGGCAGGCGCGATCCCGATCGGCGTCACCAACCTCTCCGAGCTCACCCTCTGGGTGGAGTCGTTCAACCGCATCTATGGGCGCACCAGGAACGCCCACAACCCCCGTCGCACTGCCGGCGGCTCCTCGGGCGGTGAGGGAGCGGCAATCGGCGCCGGCTTCGCGCCGCTCGGTGTCGGCACGGATTTCGGCGGTTCGATCCGGCTGCCCGCCTTCTTCAACGGCGCGTTCGGACACAAGCCGAGCGGAGGACTCGTGCCCTGCACGGGCCACTATCCCTACCCGGAGGCGCGCGGCCTCGACATGACCTGCGCGGGGCCACTGACGCGGCGTGCGGAGGACTTGATGCCGGTGCTGAAGGCGATCGCCGGACCGGATGACGTCGCCGAGGGAGTGCGTGACGTGGCCTTGGGCGATCCCGCGGGCGTCTCGATCGAGGGACTCGAAGTCGTCGTCTCCGTGGGCGCATCGACCCTGCCCGTCAGCCGGGAGCTGCGCGTGGCACGTGATCGTGCCGCCGAAGCCCTGCGAGCCGCGGGAGCCAGGGTGCGGCGGGTCGAGCTGCGCGGCATGCGCCGGGCGATGGAGCCCTACCTGCAGGCAGCTCGCCAGTCCGGCAAGCTCGAGGACATCCTCGCCGAGGACGGCGTCGATATCGACAGCGTGCCCGCCCTCATCCGAGACGCTCTACGCCGCCAAAGCCCTCACACCCCGGCCCTGCTGCTGACGATCTTCGCCGAGCGCACGAGTGGCAGCCTTCCCGCGTCGATTCAAAACCGGCTCGATGCCGCCGGCCGCCGGCTCGAGCGCGAGGTCGCGGACGTGATCGGTGACGGGGTGCTGCTGCACCCGCCCTTCCCGCGGGTCGCGCCGCGGCACGGCACCACGGTCGGCCGGCCCTGGATGCTCACCAACATGGCGGTCTTCAACCTCTTCGGAATGCCCGCCACGCAGGTCCCGCTCGGCCTCTCAGCACGCGGCTTGCCGCTAGGCGTTCAGGTCATCGCCAACCGCGACCGCGATCACGTCTCGATCGCCGCCGCAATGGAGCTCGAACGCGCGCTCGGCGGCTGGACGCCGCCGATTCGCTCCGACGGACCGGTTTAGGCTTAGGCCATGGAAGCCGCGACGGCTGGCCATGGTGATGAACTGGCGGGCAGGCGACTGCTGCTGGCCGGCGGGCTGGGGGCGCTCGTGGCCGTCGCGCTCGGGGTCTACGGCAATGTTCACGACCCGAGTCCGACGGAGGACCTGACTTTCACGCTGTTCTTTGGGTCGACGATCTCGATGAAGGTCTGGATGGCCAGCGCAGCCGTCGTTTTCGCGCTGATCCAGATCAGCTCCGCGCTCTGGGTCTACGGGAGGCTCCCCTGGGACGCCCCGGACTGGGCTGGGGACCTACACCGGATCAGCGGTCGCCTCGCCTTCCTGGCCTCGCTGCCGGTCGCCTACCACTGCCTTTGGTCGCTGGGCTTCCAGGACACCGACGCGCGGGTGCTCGCCCACTCGCTGCTCGGCTGCGCCTTCTACGGCGCCTTTGCGGCAAAGGTCGTGCTCGTGCGCTCCAAGAACCTGCCCGGCATCGCGCTCCCGATCGCCGGCGGCCTCGTCTTTTCCGCGCTGATCGCCGTCTGGCTAACCAGCTCGTTCTGGTTCATCCGGGAAATGGACGGGTTCCCGCCGCTGTGAGCTTTCTCAAGGGCCTCGACCGCGTGCTGGCGCCGCTCGTCTGGCTGGCGGCCGGGCTGCTCGTGCTGATGCTGTTCGTCGGGCCTCAGCTGATCGCCGAAGATGAGCCGGCGGCACCGGCACCCGGGGCGGCGACCCAGACGCCTGACGGCAAGACCCTGTTCGTAGAGAGCTGTGGGAGCTGCCACACGCTTGCCGCGGCCGGCACGAGCGGCGCCATCGGTCCGGTCCTCGACGGTGTCGGCCTCGACGTCGCCTTCGTCGCCACGACGGTCGCCGCGGGCCGCGGCGGCATGCCCGCCTTCTCGAGCTCCCTCGACCAGGCCGAGATCGACGCCGTCGCCGCCTTTGTCGCCGAGTCGAGCGCGCGCTGACGCCGGCGCTCAGTTGATGTAGCGCTCCTGCGGTGTCAGGTCGACGTGGAAGTGATTGCGGTGGTCGGCGTTGTAGTTCGGGGTGAGAATGATGTTGAAGAGGCCGCTCTCGTTCCACACGCAGGCAAGTTCGTGAAGGAGCGCGTCCTTCGCACCCTTGGTTTGCGCCGTGCAGGTGGACTGCCCCGCACGGTCGATCACCCAGTCACGCTCGACGTTGTAGTTCCGGCCGCGGGCCCCACGGAACGCATGGAAGTCGATCGCGGTCGCGTGGGCGTGCTGGCTCAGCTTGCAGGGGTTCGTGCCCGCGATGCAACGGTAGGCGTAGACCCCGAAGTGTTCGACCGCCCTGATCCCATGTGCCTTGAGGGTCTTCCCCGCCCCGTGCAGAGCGAGCGCCAGCTTGCAGTCCATGAACAGGCGACGCTGGCGTCGCCGTTCGCCCGCGGCGAAGTAGGAGATGCCGTTCAACGGCATGCGAACGAAGACCGGCTGAGCGACGCCACGCTGCGGGCGCGCCGGTAGAAAGGAGACGCCCCGCGCTTCGAGGCGCTGCTCGCAACTGCGACCTGCTGCCAAGCCGGGCGTCGCCTGTTGGGCCGCAATGAGCAGCGCGCCGGCGATCCCGAGGACCGTCAGTGCAGTGGCGCTGCGACCTCCGCCGGCCATCGACCTAGGCGAGAACGAAGTGGAAGCTGCCGCGGCGGATGTCTGCGCGCCGCGTGATTCCCATCTCGAGATCTCGGCTGTAGATGCCATCGCTCGCGTTTTCGGCAACCCCGGGGAAATAGAGCTGCGTCGTCAAGACCTGACCGCCAGGCCGCTGGACCTTGACGTGGATGTGGCGCGTGCGGCCCGGGTAAAGCCCCGGCAGGACGGTGTCGAGCTCGTAGCGACCCTCCTTGCCGGTGAACTGATGGCCGCGCAGGTCGTAGCCCCGGTTGTCGTACCGGCCCTCGCCGTCGGCCTGCCAGAAGTCGAGCAGCGCGTGGCGAATCGGCTTGCAGGCGGTGTCGACAACGAGTCCCGACACCACCAGGCGTGAGCCGGTGGTCGCTGCGCTGCGCAGGCGGCGTCGCCGAGGGGAATCCGGAGTGAAGTAGGGACCCTCGGTCTGCGCGACCGTGGGCTCCCCTCCGTCGTCGCAGGCCCGGGTCGGCTGCACAGCGGGCGGCGTCGATGCACTCGTCGCGACCGCCGTCGTCGTGCGCCCGGCGTCGGCCTGCGAACCGCAGGCTGTCAGCGCGTATGCCCCGACTACCGCCGGAGCCGCGCCCGCGACGATCAGCAGTCGCCGGCGGCTCACACCCTGCTTGCCGTCAGCCGTCATTGCGGTGATGATCGCAGGGGTGGAGCTCCCGGGACCACACTCAGGCCCTTCGCGACCTCGACAGGCTCAGCTCTTGCTGGTCGCCTGCTCCTCGGCGCCGGCCTCCAGCGCAGCCTCATGCGCAGCGTCCGACGCCGGCGCGTTATTCGAGATCCGGTCCTCGTAGGCGGCGCGCCCCGCGGTGTCGAGCTCGACCATCACCCTGTCGGCCTTCAGCGCCCTGGCGATGGCCTCGCGACCGCGACGCGGCATCAGGGTCATCACCTTGCCGATGTAGGCGACGGACTTGGGCACATGGACGTCGAAGTGAGGACGCTCGAGCGCCCCGACGATCGCCTCGGCGACGTCCTCCGGCTCGGCGTTCTTGACACCGCGGGCTGACTCCAGGCCGGAGATCAACTCGGTGTTGACGAACGCCGGCATCACGCACGAAACCTCGACTCCGGTGTCGAACAGCTCAGCCCGTGCTGCCTCGCTGAAGCCCACGACCGCGTGCTTGGCCGCGCAGTAGGTGGCGACGCCGGGGAACCCGCCCTTGCCGGCTTGGGAGGCGATGTTGACGATGTGGCCGGTGCCGCGGGGAACCATTCGCTCCATCGCGATCTTGGTGCCGAAGATGACGCCGTGAACGTCGATGTCGATGATCCGGCGAGCTGTGTCGTCGGACTCCTCGAGCAACGGACCGACGGGCATGATCCCGGCGTTGTTGATCAAGACGTCGATCGGTCCGACACGCTCCTCGACCTGTGCGACGAAATTCTCGAACGACTGGCGCGAGGTGACGTCGAGCTCGAAGGCGACGGTCCCTGCACCGAGTTCGGTCGCGGTCTGCTCCGCGGTGGCCGCATCAACGTCACCGATCGCAACCTTTGCTCCCCGGCGAATGACCGCTTCGGCGGTCGCCCTTCCGATCCCGCGCGCGGCTCCGGTGATCGCAACCACTCGCCCGTTGATCGGCCTTGTCTCCTTCGCCATCTGATCTCCTTAAGTCATCGCCGCCGGCTGATTGAACGAACGGTGAACCTTATCGGGCGCAGAAGGCCGGGAGCGCGTTCTGTCAACCTGCTCGCCGCATGCGGTTTCGCAAGGGCGCAAAACTCGATGCCGGCCAGGTCGGCGACCGCCGTGGCGCTTCCAAAGGGACCCTCGCACTCGGAGGTGGCGGCGGGATCGTCGCCGTCATCGTCGTGCTCGGAATCGCCTTCCTCGGGGGAGATTCAAACCAGGCGCAGCAGCTGCTCGACCAGATCTCCCTGGGAAGCGGCGCTGGCGGACAGGCGTCCAGCGACCTCTCGCAGACCTGCCAAACGGGCGAGGACGCCAACCAGCGCGAGGACTGCCGCATCGTCGGCGTCGTCAACAGCGTCCAGGCCGGCTGGGAGGACCGACTCAACGGCTACCGCGAGGCGCCGACCGTGTTCTTCTCCGGGAGCACGTCAACCGGCTGTGGGCGCGCCAGCTCGTCCGTGGGGCCGTTCTATTGCCCCGCCGACGAGACGATCTACATCGACCTCAGCTTTTACGACGAGCTGCGAGACCGCTTCGGTGCCAACGGCGGGCCGTTCGCCGAGGCCTATGTGATCGCCCACGAGTACGGCCACCACGTCGAGCAGCTGACCGGCGTGCTCCAGCGGGCTTCGCACGGGGAAACGGGACCGAGCTCCGACGACGTCCGCGTAGAGCTGATGGCCGACTGCTTTGCGGGGCTCTGGGCCCACGACGCCGTTGACACGGGCTATTTGGAACCGCTGACGCAGGCCGACATCGCCGACGGCATCAGCGCCGCCGAGGCTGTCGGCGACGACCGCATCCAGGAGGCTGCCACCGGCCGCGTCAGCCCGGAGTCCTGGACCCACGGATCTTCCGAGATGCGCGGGCGCTGGTTTCTGACCGGCTACGAGCAGGGTTCGATCGACGCCTGCGACACCTTCGCGGCGAACGCGCTCTGATCCCTGCCGCAACCTGGTTTTAGCGTTACGATCGCCGGGTCGGGCTGGCTGGCCCGGGGAGTCGAACGGAGGAGCAGCGATGGAGTCAGGGACCGCAGAGCGCACCAACGAGACACCGCGAGCATTGGACGCGGCAACCGCAGCCGAGGCCTTCCAGATGACGGCCGCCGACAACGCCCGCGAGGTCGCTTTGCGCACTCCCGGGGGCGCCGTAGAACTGACCTTTTCCGAGTACGCGGAGCGCGTGCGCTCGATCGCCGCCGGCCTGCACGCCCTCGGAGTTCGCCGCGGCGACACGGTCGGGATCATGATGCTGAACCGGCCGGAGTTCAACCTCTGCGACACGGCCGCGATGCACCTCGGCGCGACACCGTTCTCGATCTACAACACCTCCTCTGCGGAGCAAATCGGCTACCTGTTCGGCAACGCGGGCAACCGCGTCGTGATCACCGAGACGCAGTTCCTCGACGCGATCGCCGCCGCGGAGGTTGCAGGTATCGAGCAGACGATCTGCGTCGACAGCGCTCCTGGAGGGACGATCGGGCTCGATGAGGTCGAGGCGGCCGACGTACCCGATGACTTCGACTTCGAGGCGATCTGGCGCGCGGTTGAGCCCGAGGACCTGATCACCCTCTGCTACACGTCCGGCACCACCGGCCCGCCCAAGGGCGTGCAGCTGACCCACGCCAACATCCTGGCCCAGGGCCGCTGCGCCGCCGCAACCATGGACTGGCGTCCGGGAGACCGGATCACCTCCTATCTCCCCCACGCCCACATGGCCGACCGCTTCACGTCGCACTACGCGCAGATGCTCTACGGCCAGCAGGTCACCGTCGTCGACGATCCGCGACAGATCATCGCCGCGCTGCCCGACGCGCGGCCGACGGTCTGGGGGGCGGTGCCGCGAATCTGGGAGAAGATCAAGGCAGCGCTCGAAGCGCAGGGCGTCACCGATCCCTCGGTGCTGCCCGATGAGGCGAAAACAGCCATCAAGGTCAAGCTCGGCCTCGACGAGTGCCGCTGGACGATCGCCGGCGCCGCCCCGAGCGCGATCGAGGTCCTCGAGTACTTCCAGGCGCTCGGCATCCCGATCGGCGAAGTCTGGGGGATGTCGGAGCTGACCTGCATCGCCACTGTCAACACCCCCGAGGACGTCAAGCTCGGAACCGTCGGCAAGGCGCTGCCCGGGATCGAGCTGCGGCTGGCCGAGGACGGCGAGCTGCTCGCCAAGGGCCCAACCCTGATGCGGGGCTATCGCAACGATCCGGAAAAGACCGCCGAGGCGATCGACGACGACGGCTGGATGCACACCGGCGACGTCGCCGAGATCGACGACGAGGGCTACGTCAAGATCGTCGACCGCAAGAAGGAGCTGATCATCAACGCCGCCGGCAAGAACATGTCGCCGGCCAACATCGAGGCGCGGCTGAAGACGTCGAGCCCGCTGATCGGCCAAGCGATCACGATCGGCGACCGCCGTCCGTATAACGTCGCGCTGCTGGTGCTCGACCCCGACGTATGCGCCGGCTGGGCCGAGCAGAACGGCCGCGAGGACGCATCTGCGGCGGCCCTGGCCGACGATGAGGAGGTACAGGCCGCGATCGCGAGCGCGGTCGAGGAGGCCAACACCCACCTCAGCCGCGTCGAGCAGATCAAGCGCTTCACTGTGCTGCCGACTGACTGGCTGCCCGGCGGCGACGAGCTGACGCCAACGATGAAGCTGAAGCGCAAGCCGATCGCCGAGAAGTACGCGAGCGAGATCGAGGCGCTGTACGCCTGACAATCCCTAAAGGGGTCAGACCCCTTTAGGAAGGTGCGCTCCCCTCAGCCGGGGACCCTCTCGTGGCAGGCTCGCTGCCGGGCTCAGGCTGCGAGGGGCACGAATGACCATCGCGGGCTTTGCCCAAGTGTGGCCCGCAAGCCTCGGGAAAACATTGAAGGCGGGATCTACCATGTGTTTGCGCGCGGGAACGACCGTCGTTGCATCTTTGACGATGATGACGACCGCCGCGCCTATCTCGCCCTACTTGCGCAGGCTGGCCGAAAGCATTGCTGGCGTTGTCTTTCGTACTGCCTGATGCACAACCACATCCACCTCTTGGTTGAGACGCCGAGGGGCAATCTGAGCCAAGGTATGCAGTGGCTGCAGGGTTGCTACTCCCAGCGATTCAACGCACGCCATGGAAATGTTGGACACGTATTTCAGGGTCGGTTTGGTGCCGTTCGCGTGACCAGCGACGAACAACTGATCGCAGCTGCGAAGTACATAGCCCGGAATCCCGTTGCAGCCGGACTCTGTCGGAACCCGCGAGACTGGCCGTGGACAGGTTTCCTAAAGGGGTCTGACCCCTTTAGGAACGGGCGCTTCGGCGGTTAGAGCCCGTACGTCTTCGAGATGATCTCGCGCTGGATCTCGCTCGTCCCGGCGAAGATCGTCGAGACGACGGTGGCCCGGACGTAGCGCTCCATGTCGTACTCGGTCGAGTAGCCGTAGCCGCCCATCATCTGCTGGCCCTCGAGCGCCATCTTCTTGGCGGTTTCGGTGACCTTCAGCTTGACCATTGAGGCCTCGCGCGGCAGCGTCGTCGCCGGGTCGTCGTCGGTGCGCTGGGCGACGTCGTAGACGAGCAGCTTGCAGCACTCGATCTCGGTGGCGAGGTCGGCGAGCCGGTGGCGGATCGTCTGGAAGGACCCGATCGGGCGGTCGAACTGCTTGCGCTCCTTGACGTAAGCCAGCGTGTCGTCGAAGGCCCGCTCGGCGATGCCCAGAAACATCGCGCCCGTGATCAGGCGCTCCCAGTTGAGACCCGTCATCAACTGCATCCAGGCCGCCCCCTCGTGACCGACCAGTGCGTCAGCGGGAACCTCGCAGTCGGTGAAGTAGAGGTCGTTGACCTCGTCGGGGCCGGCCATCGTGCCGATGCCGTGGATCTCGAGTCCGGCGGACTCACGCGGGACACTCAACATCGAGACGCCCTCGTGCTTGGAGCCGTCGCGGTTGGTGCGGCAGACGAGCAGGATGTGCTCGGCCTCCTGGGCCGCCGAGATCCAGGTCTTCTGGCCGTTGATCACGTAGCCGCCGTTGCGGCGCTCGGCGAAACAGGAGAGATTGGCGACGTCGGAGCCCGCCTCGGGCTCGGACATGGCGATCGCCTCGATCTTGCCGGAGGCGATGCCGCCGAGGATCTGCTGCTTTTGCTCCTCGGTGCCGTGGCGCTGGTAGGCGCCGGCGACGATCATCGAGAGCCCGAAGGCGCCTGCGGGGATCTGATTACGGCCGATCTCCTCGAGCAGCAGGACGAGATCGACGGCACCGCCGCCGGCGCCGCCGTACTCCTCGGGAATCGCTACCCCGAGCCAGCCGAGGTCGGCCATCTTCTTGGCGATCTCGGGGCTGTGATTCTTCTCGCCGCCGTTGGTAAGCGCGGCGCGTTTTTCGCGCGTCCCGCACTCGCGCTTGCCGAAGTCGCGAATCGCCTCGACGAAATCGCTCTGTTCGTCCGTCAGCTTCAGTGGCATCGCTTGCTTCCTCCTTGTCGCCCGCGGTTAACCCTGGGCGGGCTTGTAGACGGAGACCACGGCTGCGCCGCCGAGGCCGATGTTGTGCTGAAGCGCGACCTTGGCACCCTCGACCTGACGCTTGTCGGCGGTGCCGCGGAGCTGCCAGGTGAGCTCAGAGCACTGGGCGAGCCCGGTGGCGCCGAGTGGATGGCCCTTCGAGATCAGGCCGCCTGACGGGTTGACGACGGGACCGTCGCCGCCGTAGGTGGTCGCCTCGGCGTCGACCAGCTTGTGGCCCTCACCCTCAGCCGCGAGACCGAGCGCCTCGTAGGTGATCAGCTCGTTGGCCGAGAAGCAGTCGTGCAGCTCGACGACGTCGACCTCGCCGGCGGAGACGCCGGCCTCCTCGTAGGCGCGGTTGGCCGCCTCCTTGGACATGTCGTAGCCGACGATCTTGATGCAGTTGGTTTCCTCGTCGAAGGTCGAGCCCATGTCGGTGACCATCGACTGGCCGGCGATCTCGATCGCCTGCTCCCAGAGGCCGTTCTCGTCGACGAAACGCTCCGACGCGATGATCGCGCAGGCCGAGCCGTCGGAGGTCGGCGAGCACTGAAGCTTCGTCAGCGGGTCGTGGATCATCTTCGCGTCCTTGATGTCCTGGAGCGAGTACTCGGTCTGGAACTGCGCGTAGGGATTGTTGACCGAATGCTTGTGGTTCTTCCAGCCGATCCAGGCGAAGTGGTCGGGGTTTGACCCGTACTTGTCCATGTGGTCGCGACCGGCGTTGCCGAACATCTGCGGCGCGGGCGGCGAGGCCTCCGGATCGCGGATCTCGAACATCCGCATCGCGTGCTTGTCCATCGGGTTCGTGCGGTCGGTCCACTTGACGCCCAGCGAACCCATCTCCATCTTCTCGAAGCCGAGCGCAAGCGCGCAGTCGGCGAGGCCGCCCTTGACGGACTGGCGCGCCAGATGCAGCGCGGTCGAGCCGGTCGAGCAGTTGTTGTTGACGTTGACGACGGGAATGCCGGTCAGCCCGAGCTGGTAGACGGCCCGCTGGCCCGCGGTCGACTCGCCGTAGCAGTAGCCGACGTAGGCACCCTCGACCTTGTCGTAGTCGACGCCTGCGTCGGCGAGCGCCGCTTCGCCGGCCTCCTTGGCCCAATCCGGGTAGTCGCCCTCCTTGGTGCCCGGCTTGTCGAACTTGGTCATGCCGACGCCGATGACAAAGGTGCGGTTTCCGTTCTGAGCCAATTCAGTTCCCTCGCTTAGAAGTTTGGTTTGTGGGGCCAGCCGGAACTAACCCGGCCGTGAAAGAAAGATACATGCTAGACGGTACGTAAGTTATTCAACCTCGGCGAGCTCGCGCTTGAGCACCTTGCCGCTCGGGTTGCGAGGCAGCTCATCGAGGAAGATCACGTCGCGCGGGACCTTGAAGCGGGCCAGGTTGGACCTGACGAAATCCTGGACCTCGGCCTCGCTCAGCTCCTTGCCCTCGTTGCGAACGACGAAGGCGCGAAGCCGCTTGCCGAAGGTCTCATCCGCAACGCCGATCAGCGCCGCCTCGAGCACCGCCTCGTGGGTCGCCAGCAGCTCCTCGATCTCACGTGGGAAGACGTTCTCGCCGCCGGAGACGATCATCTCGTCGTCGCGCCCGTCGATGAAGAGGCGGCCGTCGGCGTCGAAGTGACCGACGTCGCCGCTCGACATCAGCCCGCCGATGACCTCCTTGGTGCCGCCGCCTGTGTAGCCACCGAACTCGAAGCCGTTGCCGACGAAGATGCGGCCCGTCTCCCCCGCCTTCTCGACCGGTCGGCCCGCCTCGTCGAAGAGGCGCACGGTGGTACCGATCGGCGGCTTGCCGGCGCAACCGGGCGCGGCTCGCAGGTCCTCGGGCGTCGCGATCGTCGCGTAGGCGACCTCGGTCGATCCGTAGAGGTTGTAGAGCACGTCGCCGAGGGCATCCTGGGCGCGAATCGCGAGATCGGCCTCCAGCTGCGCGCCGCCACAGAAAATAATTCGCAGCGAACTCAGGTCCCGCCGCGAGATCTCCTCGGGGTCGAGCGCGAGGATGCGAGAGAGCATCACCGGGACGACGATCACGGCCGTGCAGCGGCTGGCCTCGATCATGTCGAGGGTCACCTCGGCGTCGAAGCGCCGTCTGCAGACCACGGTCGAGCCGAGACCGATCGCCAGCATCGTGTGCGCGAAGCCGAGCGCGTGGAACATCGGCGCCGGCACGCAGGTCGCCTCGCCCGCCCGGAAGGGGACCTTCGAAAGCAGCGCCCCGAGCGCCCCGAGCGAGCGCGGCGTCTCACGCGGGGCCCCCTTCGGGGTCCCCGTCGTGCCGCTCGTCAGCATCACGACCGACGACTTCTCGCTCGGCTTCGGGGGCGGCGCCGTCGAACCGGCGGCGATCAGCTCCTCGAGGCTCGGGTCGCCGGTTCCCTGCTCGACCCAGCCGAGATAGCTGCCCCGGCTCGCGTCGACGCCGTCAACCATCTCCGCGAACTCCTCGTCGTAGACAACGGCGTCCGTGCCCTCGCGAGCGCAGACCTCTCGCACCTGCGGCCCGGCGAAATCTGTGTTCAGGTAGAGCGCGCGGCCACCGACCCTGGCCGTGGCGAGCGTGGCGTCGAGGAACCCGCGGTGGTTTCGGCAAAGGATCGCGATCCCGTCCCCGGGACGAATCCCGGCCTCGCGCCAGGAGTTGGCGAGCGCGTTGGCGCGCAGGTCGATCTCGCTGAAGGTGAGCTGCCCGAGTTCGTCGGCGAGCCCGACCTGGTCGCCCTGCTTGACCGCGGCCCGCGCCGCCGAGGCGCCGAGCGCGCCGAAGCGCTCCACCGCCCTGATGATCTCGACGACGTCGCCGGGCGACTCGATGCCGATCATCCCCGCGCGGACGAGATATCGCAGCGACTGCGCCTCGACCGACGCCCGGTTGGCGACGGCGGAGGCGCGTCTGGCCAGACGCGAGCTGATGCTGGGCGAATCCAAGGCGCGGCCAACATACAAGAAACAGTCGAGCCGGCACGTAAGCCGGGAGACCGTCTAAGCTGCGCCGCCATGCAGGAGCGGGGAGCCGTCTTCGGCGGCGTGCGCAGCCGGATCATCGAGACCGACGGCTCCGGTCCACCGTTGCTGGCGGTGCACGGCTATTCCGACAGCGCCGACACCTGGCGGCCGCTGCTTCGCGATCTCGAGGATCGCGGCCACCGCTGCGTCGCCGTCGACCTGCGCGGTTTCGGCCAGGCCGACGCACTCGACGAGGGGCTCATCCTGCCCCAACTCGATGAGTTCATGGCGGCGTTCATCAGCGAGTACACGCCGGCCAAGCGCCGGGGTGCGCCGCTCCTCGTCGGCAACTCCCTCGGGGGTGTGGCGAGCCTGCGGGCCGCCCAGAACGCGGACCTGCGGCTCGCCGGCGTGGTCGCCATCTCACCCGCCGGCCTCGGCCTGCAGCCATGGGTCGACCTGATCGAGCGCGAGCCGGTCGTTCACCGCATCATCAGCTCGCCGGTGCCGGTGCCGATGCGCGCCATCCGCCAGGCCATCACGATCGCCTACGGGCGGCTGGCCGTCCACGACCGCTCGCGAATGGACCCGTCGGCCGCTGCCGCCTACGCGTCCCAATACCGCTCGCGCGACGACGTGACCCGGCTCGTGCGCATGGCGAGACGCGTCCTCCCCGAGCTGCGCGACCCCTACGAGCTGCGCAAGATCACATGTCCCGTGATGGCGATCTGGGGAGACCGCGATCTGCTCACCCCGATCCGCGGCTCCAAGCATCTGCTGGATGCGCTCCCCAACGCCGAGCTCGTGAAACTCGAGGGGGTCGGGCACTGCGCGCAGGTCGAGGTGACGGGCCGCGTCGCCGAGCTCGTCAGCGAGTTCGCCGCCCGCGTCACTCCTCGGCAACGCACGCGCCGAATTCCCGCCGACCGCTAACCGCCGGTCGGGGGCGCGGCGAGGAGCGCTGCGAGCTTGGGACGCAATAAACGCCAGCGGCGCTCGACATCGTTCCCGTTCTCATCCAGGAAGCCCATCATCCCGAGGCCGCGCATCGTCGAGAGCGTGGCGTCGACGGCCTCGCGGAAGGCGCGGTCGCGCCCGCGGTCGCCGAAAAGCTCCACGAGTCCGGCGTCGATGTTGGCCGAGACGTCGCGCTCGACCTCAGCCATCCGGACGCGCAACTCGGGATCGGTCCGCGACGCGAGAATCAACTCCATCGAGGCGGCAAACAGCGGGCTGTTGTGGAGGTGCCAGAGGTGGTCGAGCAGCGCTTCGAGACCATCGCGGTTGCGGGCCGGCTTCGCCGTCAGCTCCTCGAAAAACTCTCCCGCTCGTTTGGCGGCAAGGTGTCTGACCGCCTCCGCGACGAGCTCGGCCTTGGTCGGGTAGTGGTGCACCTGGGCTCCACGCGAGACGCCGGCGCGCTCCACGATCCGCATCGTCGTCGTGCCGGCGTAGCCGTATTCGACGAGACAGTCGACCGTCGCGTCGAGCAGGGCGCCGCGGGTGGCGGCGCGGCGCTCAGCCTGTGTACGGCGGCGCGGCTTGGCTTTGCTGGTCGTTTCCATATCCTTCCCCTTCCGCCTGCTGACCGTAATACCGGCGACGGACCCAACTCGCTGCAACAAACAGTCCAGACTGTACTTTACTTACCGGTTGTAGGCTTGCGCCAACCCACTTGGATGACGGTTGAGGAGGCACACGAGTTCGCGCGCGAGAAGGGTCCTTCCCGCTTGGTCTACGCGATCGTTCGCGGGCTGATGGCCCCCTTCATGAGGATCTGGTGGGGACTTAAAATCACGGGCGCCGAAAACATTCCCGCCGAGGGAGCGGCGATAGTCGCCCCCAACCACAAAAGCTTCTGGGACGCCTTCTTCGTCGCTGCTGCGACGCGACGCCAGGTTCGCTTCATCGGCAAGAGCGAGCTGTTCGAGGGACCGTGGGGAAAGCTGCTGCTGCGACTGGGTGCCTTCCCCGTCAGGCGCGGCCAGTCGGACGCGAGCGCGATCGAGACCGCGGCCGAAATCCTGAGGCAGGACGGCCTGCTGGCGATGTTTCCCGAAGGCACGCGGGTTCGCGACCCGGAATCACTCGGCGACCCGCGCCGCGGTGTCGGCAGGCTGGCCCTGGACACAAACGCGGTGATCGTGCCGGCTGCGCTGGCGGGAACCGAGAAGCTCTTCATCGGCCCCTTCCCAAGACCGCGGCGGGTGCTGCTCGCGTTTTCGGAGCCGATCACGGTCGAGGACCTGCCGGCGACGCCCGAGGGAGCGGCCGAGTTGGTCGGCGAGAGGGTCTGGCCCCAGGTCGAGGGTGAGTACGGAAGGCTGATCTCGCATCCGGGCGTGATCGCGGCGGCCGTGGCGGCGCTGGGGATAGGCGGCGCGGCGGCCTACAGGCGGCGCGGCGCCAAGAAGAAGCCCAAGGGATGGCTGGGAGCGATCAAGCGCAAGTAACGGGCGGCGCACTTCGACGCGGCCCCCGTATGTGGCTGACGCCGACACCCACCCCACCGGATAGGGTCAGCGCCGTATGAAGGTCCACCACCTCAACTGCGCGACCATGTGCCCATTCGGTGGGCGTCTGCTCGGCGGCGAGGGCTCCATGCTGAAGCGGCACACGATCGTCGGCCACGTCTTTTTGATCGAGTTGGGTGACGGGCTCGCCCTCGTCGACACCGGGTTCGGCAGCGGCGACGTCGCCAGGCCGACCCAACTCGGGCGGCCGTTTCTGTTCGGCTTCCAGGCCAAGCCGCGCATCGAGGAGACAGCCCTGGCCCAGGTCCAGGCTCTCGGCTTCGAGCCTTCGGACGTCCGGCACCTGATCCTCACCCACCTCGACGTCGACCACGCAGGCGGCCTGCCCGACTTCCCCGATGCCGAGGTTCACATCCTCACGCCGGAACGCCGATCCATGGAGAAGCCTGGCATCCGTCACCGCGAGCGCTACCGCAGGGCCCACTTCGCCCACGGTCCCAGGTGGGTCGAGCACCAGGTCGCGGGTGATCAGTGGTTCGGCTTCCAGAGTGTCACGGCGCTGCCCGAGACCGACCACGAGCTCGCGCTGGTGCCGCTGGCCGGCCACACGCGCGGGCATACCGGCGTCGCGGTCCGTGGGGACGACGGCTGGCTCCTGCACGCCGGTGACGCCTTCTTCAACCGCGGCGAGATCGAGACGCCCCCAAGCTGCCCGGCGGTCCTGCGCGGATTCCAGCGTGCGATGTGCATGGACAACCCTTCGCGGGTGAACAACCAGGAACGCCTGCGCGAACTGGCACGTGATCGCGGCGACGAGGTCAGGATCGTCTGCGCCCACGACCCGGTCCAGTTCGAGAGCTGCCGCGGCTAGCCCGCGGGCTTCCCGTACCCCCTCGACTCGAACGCCTCGGCCGCGGCCTCCAGCTGCGCCTGATCGAGCACCCTCGGCTCGCCGATCGCCGAGGCGCGCAGGTAGACGTTCGCCGCCCATTCGAGCAGCAGCGTCCGCTCGATCGCGGTCTCGAGGTCGGGCCCGTGGCTGATCGCGCCGTGGTTGGCCATCAACGCCGCGGTGCGGCCCTCGAGGGCGTCCAGCACCCCGGCTGCCAGCTCCGGGGTTCCGAAGGTCTCGTAGGGAGCGACCCGCACCGCTCCTCCGAGCTCGAGCATCCCGTAGTGGACCGCGGGCAGCTCCTCGATCACGCAGGCGAGCGCGGTGCAGACCGGAGCATGGGTGTGGACGACCGCGCCGGCGCCGAAGCGCCGGTAGACACCGAGGTGTAGTTCGAGCTCGGACGTCGGCTCGAGGCCGGAGTCGAGCAGCGCGCCGTCAAGCCCGACCAAGCTGACGCCGTCCGGCTCGAGCCCCGCGAACCTCGCGCCGCTCGCGGTGACGGCCAGCGCCTCACCCTCACGGGCGCTGACGTTCCCGGCCGCGCCGACTACCAGCCCCTCCGCCGCCAATCGCCGGGCGGCGGCGGCAACCTGCCCACGCAGACGCTCGTGCATATATGCGCCACGATAGTCGCGACCAGCGGTACGCTGGAGCGGTGCCGGTCAGGCTGATCTTCGAGTGTGAGTTCTGCGGCGCCAGGCCGGACCAAGAGACGCAGCTGAACATCGAGCGCCAGCTGCTCCACTACCGCCACGGCGAGTACGTCCACGTCGCGCCGGCCCGTTGGCTGATCTGGCACGGCCGCGGCCTCTACGGCAACACGCGCTATGCCTGCGGCAAGCACCGCGGCGAGCTCAAGGCCTCGATCCGAAACGCCTACGGAACGCTGGGCCACCACCCCTGGTCGATGAAGAATCAGCCGAGCGTCCCTCCGGATGATCCGGCGGCGGCGCGACGGCGGGTGCGCCTGATGGGCGGCGGGGCCTGGTAGCCCCCGCCCCGTGCTACGCGGGTACTGCGGCCCCGAGCTCCTGGCGCAGCAACAACCTGCCGACCTCCCTCGCCCGGGCGGCCGCGTCGACGTCACCCTCCCCCGCGGCGACGATCGAGCCCTTCATCAGGATGTGCCACTGCCGGGAGAAGTTGTCGAGATCGCTGACGCCGGCATCCGCGGCCGTCTCGCGCAGGAAGTCCCGGATGTTGGCCAGGTGCTCGACGCCCGCTTTGCGGGCGGAGTTCTCACGATCGTCGAACTCGAGCACGACGTTGACGAACGCGCAGCCGTCGAAGTCGTCGCTTCTGAACCACTCGCCGAAGACATCGAAGATCGTCAACAGGCGCTCGGCGGGATCGTCGGTGCGGCTCTCGACCTCGGCGCGCAGCCAGGCATTCGTCCAGCGGTCCTCACGCTGGCGCAGGAAGGCCAGCACCAGTTCCTCCTTCGACCCGAAGTGCCGATACATCGTCATCTTCGCGACGCCGGCTTCGCCGGCGATCCTGTCAACGCCGACCGCCTGAATGCCGAAACGGCTGAAGAGCCGGTAGGCGGCCTCGAGAATCCTGCCCCGCGGCGGCAGCCTGGAATCGGCTTCAGCAGTACTCATTCCAGCACCCGTGGACATCTACATCAGCTTAGGGCCAGAAGTTGTGTTTGACAGGTAAGACCGGACGGTATAGCGTGAATAACGATCAGCACCTGAGCGAGGAGACCTGATGTGCCTGGCTATTCCCGGCCAGATAGTGGACATCGTCGACGTCGACAACCGACTTGCCAAAGTCGACGTCGCGGGCGTTCAGCGCAACATCAACATCGGTCTGCTCGACGAGGACGGCGACGGCGCGGGGGTCGGCGACTGGGTCCTGATTCACGTCGGCTTCGCGCTTTCCAAGGTCGACGAGGAAGAGGCGATCGCGACCCGCAAGATGCTCGAGGGCATGGGCGCGGACTACGAGGCCGAGCTGGAAGAGCTGAGAGCGAGCGTGATCGAGTGACGGCCAGGCACACATTCGCCTGGGCGGGAAGCAAACCGGGGCGTATGTGACGTGACGCTGCTGCAGCCCCAGTTCCAGCAGGGGGATCAGGCGCTTTGCCTACCGGAACCGGGTTGCATCACCTGTGGAGACATCGCGGTTGAGATGCGCGTGCTGCGGATCGACTCCACGCGCGAGCTGGCGCTCTGCGAAGACGACGACGGCTCACACCAAACCGTCGAGATAGCGCTGGTCCTCCCGGTTGAGGAGGGCGACACGTTGCTCGTGCACGCCGGCACCGCGATCAGCCGCTTGGAGTCAGCAGCGTGACCATGAAGTACGTCGACGAGTTTCGCGACGCCGAGCTCGGGCAGGTGCTGGCCGGCGAGATCCTCGCCTCGGTCGAGCCCGGGCGCCACTACAAGGTGATGGAGGTCTGCGGCGGCCACACGCACTCGATCTACAAGTACGGCCTCGACGACCTGCTGCCCGAAAACGTCGAGCTGGTCCACGGTCCCGGCTGCCCAGTCTGCGTGATCCCGATGGGGCGCGTCGACGACGGCATCGCGCTGGCCCGCGAGCCGGGCGTGATCTTCACCTGCTTCGGAGACATGATGCGGATTCCGGGCTCGGAGAAGTCGCTGCAGGACGCCAAGGCCGAGGGCTGCGACATTCGCATGGTCTACTCGCCCCTGGACGCGCTGCGGATCGCCAAGCAAAACCCCGACCGCGAGGTCGTCTTCTTCGCGATCGGTTTCGAGACGACCGCCCCCTCCACCGCGCTGACCCTGAAGCGCGCCAAGGCCGAGGGCGTCACCAACTTCTCCTGCATGTGCAGTCACGTCACGATCGTGCCGCCGCTGCGGGCCCTGCTCGAGTCGCCGGACCTGCGCCTCGACGGCTTCATCGGCCCGGGCCACGTCGCCACGGTTGTCGGCGCCCGGCCGTTCCAGTTCATCCCCGCCGACTACGGCCGCCCCGTTGTGGTCGCCGGCTTCGAGCCACTCGACATCCTGCAGTCGATCCACATGATCCTCGCCCAGATCGCCGAGGGTCGCTGCGAGGTCGAGAACCAGTACAAGCGCGTCGTCCCCTGGGAGGGCAACATCGCCGCGCTGAAGGCGATGGAAGAGGTCTTCGAGCTTCGCCCTCACTTCGAGTGGCGCGGCCTCGGCTTCATCTCGCAGAGCGCGTTGCGCCTCTCCGACGCCTATGCCGAGCTCGACTCCGAGATCCGCTTCACCGTCCCCGGCGTCCGCGTCGCCGACCCCAAGGCCTGCCAGTGCGGTGAGGTCCTCAAGGGCGTGATCAAGCCCTGGGAGTGCAAGGTCTTCGGCACCGCCTGCACACCCGAGCACGCGATCGGCACCTGCATGGTCTCCCCCGAGGGAGCCTGCGCCGCCTATTACAACTACGGCCGCTTTGCGCGGGAAAGGGAAGTGGTTTGAGCCCCCCCGAGGTAGTCAGCGACCGCGAGCAGCGGATCCTCGGGATCATCGAGACGGCGCGCGCCAAGCGCGCCAAGTTCAAGGACACCCAGATCACGATGTCCCACGGCGCCGGCGGCAAGGCGACGCAGACGCTGATCGAGGGGCTGCTGATTCCGGCCTTCGGGTCCGAGGCCGGCGGCGAAATGGGCGACGCAGGTGTGTTCGCCGTCAACGACGCCCGCCTCGCGATGACCACCGATTCGTTCGTCGTCAAGCCGATCCAGTTTCCCGGTGGATCGATCGGCGAACTGGCGGTAAATGGCACCGTCAACGACCTTGCGGTCTCGGGGGCTCGGCCGCAGGCCTTGAGCCTGTCGCTGATCCTCGAAGAGGGCCTCGACGCCGACGTGCTGCGCGCCGAGGTCGCGGCGATCGCCAAGGCGGCCGCCGAGGCCGGCGTCGAGATCATCGCCGGCGACACCAAGGTCGTCGAGCGCGGCGCGGCGGATCAGATGTACATCAGCACCACCGGAGTCGGCGAGATCGACCCGCGGTCGAGCCTCTCCCCCGCCGCACTGGTTCCCGGGGATCGCGTGCTGGTCTCCGGCACGATCGGCGACCACGGCACAGCGATCATGCTGGCCCGCGGCGAGTTCGACCTCAGTTCTGCCGTCGAGTCCGACACGCGCTCGCTCTGGCCCGCCGTCGACGCGCTTCTGGAGGCCTCCGGGACCGACGTGCACTGCATGCGCGATGCAACGCGAGGCGGCGTCGCCTCGGTGCTCAACGAGCTTGCCCGCGCCTCGGGCGTGGCGATGATCGTCAAGGAGGATGCGGTGCCGGTAAGGCCCGCCGTCACCGGAGCGTCGGAGATCCTGGGGATCGACCCGATGTATGTCGCGAACGAGGGCGTCTTCGTCGCCTTCGTGGCCCCGGGCGCCGCCGATCAGGCGCTCGAAGCGCTGCGCTCCGTTCGAGGCTGCGAGGACGCGGCCGAGATCGGCGAAGTGCGGACCGAGCCGCCCGGCATGGTGCTCGTCGACACCGCCTTCGGGGGGAAACGTGTGATGGATCAGCTCGTCGGTGACCCGCTGCCGAGGATCTGCTGATGCGAATGACGCCGGTGCGGGTACAGGAAATCAGGTTCCAGCCCAGACGCGAGGAGAGGTGAAGTATGGCCACATTGGAGCGCGACGTAGTACCGAACCAGAAGACGACCGAGGCCGTGGAGGCTCACGTCATCTGGATGACGACCGGACTCTCCTGCGACGGAGACTCCGTGGCCATGACCTCGGCGGTCAACCCGAGCCTGGAGGACATCATCTTGCAGGCGATCCCGGGCATGCCCAAGGTGATCGTCCACAACCCCGTGCTCGCCTACGAGAACGGCGCCGAGTTCCTGCAGGCCTGGTACGACGCCGAGGCCGGCAAGCTCGACCCCTTCGTGCTCGTGCTCGAAGGCTCGATTCCCAACGAGGAGCTCTCAGGTGAAGGCCACTGGGCGGCCATCGGCGACAACCCGGAGACGGGCCAGCCGATCACCACCAACGAATGGATCGATCGCCTCGCACCGAAGGCGGCTGCCGTGGTCGCGGTTGGAACCTGCGCCACCTACGGCGGCATCCCGGCGATGAAGAACAACCCGACGGGCGCGATGGGTGTAGCCGACTATCTGGGCTGGAACTGGAAGTCGGCGGCCGGGCTGCCCGTGGTCAACATCCCCGGCTGCCCCGCGCAGCCGGACAACATGACCGAGGCGCTGCTCTACCTGGCGCTGCACCTCGCCGGACTGGCGCCGGCACCCGAGCTGGACGAGGCGCTGCGGCCGACCTGGCTGTTCGGCCGCACGGTGCGCGAGGGCTGCAACCGCGCCGGCTTCGCCGAGCAGGGCCAGTTCGCCGAGGAATACGGCGACGACCCGCGCTGCCTGGTCAAGCTCGGCTGCAAGGGACCGGTGGTCAAGTGCAACGTCCCGGTTCGCGGTTGGGTCGACGGCTACGGAGGCTGCCCGAACGTCGGCGGCATCTGCATGGCCTGCACGATGCCCGGCTTCCCCGACAAGTTCATGCCCTTCATGGACCCGGACGCGGCAGGCGCGATGGGAGCCCGGGTCGAGAAGTTCTCCTGGGGTCCGATCATGCGCTACTTCCGCTACCGAAACATCAAGAACAAGTACGACGTCGAGCCCGAGTGGCGCCGGAAGGGCCCGAGGCTCACGTCCGGATACCAACCTCGCAACTACGCCTAGGCACGCGCGGCGTAGAGCCATAGACCAAGCAAGAGACTGAAGAGCTAGGAGAGACACGAAGATGGCAACAGTTGAGACACCGCGCGATGCCCAGAAGGTGATGGTCAAGGAGATGTCGTGGGATCCGATCACCCGGATCGTCGGCAGCCTCGGGATCCACACCGAGATCGATTTCGAAAACGGAAAGGTCAACAAGTGCTACAGCACGTCGATGATCTTCCGCGGCTTCGACATCTTCATGAAGGGGATCGATCCGCGAGACACGCACTTCATCACCAGCCGCATCTGCGGCATCTGTGGCGACAACCACTGCACCGTCTCGTGCCTGAATCAGAACATGGCCTATGGCGTCAAGCCGCCGCCGCTCGGCGACCTCGCCTTCAACCTCGCAGAAGCCGCCGACTACATGTTCGACCACGCGATCTTCAACGACTGCATGTGCAACGTTGACTGGTGCGAGCAGATGGTCAAGGAGACCAACCCCTCCGTGCTCGCCAAGGCCGAGAACACCGCCGCCCCGCACTCAGACATCCACGGGTTCAAGACGATCGCCGACATCATGCGCTCGCTCAACCCGTTCACCGGCGAGTTCTATCTGGAGACCCTCCAGGTGGCCCGCTGGACGCGCGAGATGTACTGCCTGTTCGGTGGCCGTCACACGCACCCCTCGACGATCCTGCCGGGAGGCTGCAGCGCCCACATCACGCACCAGACGCTGACCGACTACTACGTGCGTCTGCAGCGCTACATGGACTACATCAAGCGCTCCGTCCCGATGCACGACGACCTCTACGACTTCTGGCTCGACGCGCTGCCGGGATACGACATGGTCGGCTACCGCAAGACGAACCTCGTCAACTGGGGCGCCTTCGACGACCCCGACTACGTCGACTACGACTACAAGACGATGACCGACTGGGGTCGCAAGCGCTACATCACCCCAGGGATCGCGATCGACGGCGAGCTGATCACGACGGACCTCGTCGAGATCAATCTCGCGATCAGGATCCTGCTCGGGTCGTCGTACTTCGACGACTGGACGGAGACCGAGAAGCCGTTCGTGACCCACGATCCGCTCGGCAACCCCGTCGATCCACGCCACCCGTGGAACAAGGTGACGATCCCGCGGCCGCAGAAGCGCGACTTCGCGGACAAGTACAGCTGGGTCGTCTCGCCGCGCATCTACGACAAGCGCAACGACGAGCACGTCGTCTGCGACACCGGTGGCGGCCCGTTTGCCCGCCAGTGGTGCACGGCCAAGGCCGGGCTCGTCGACTTCGGTTACTGCAAGGCGACCGGGGATTCGATCCAGATGGTGCTGCCGCGCTCGCCGCTGGGGCCGGAGATGGAGCTCGAGTGGAAGGTGCCGGAGAAGTCAAACGCGATCGAGCGCGACCGTGCTCGCACCTACCACCAGGCCTACTCGGCCCTGATCGCGCTGCACTGCCTGGAGCGCGCCTTCGTCGAGGTCAGGGCCGGCCGAACGAAGTCATGGCGCGACTTCAAGGTGCCGGAGTCGGCTGTCAGCGTCGGCTTCCACGAGGCCGCGCGCGGCGTCATCTCCCACCACATGGTGATCGAGGACGGCAAGGTCGCCAACTACCAGCCCTACCCGCCGACGCCGTGGAACGCCAGTGTTCGCGACACCTACGGGAACCCCGGGCCCTACGAAGACGCGGTGCAGAACACGCCGATCTTCGAGGAGAACGGCCCGGATAATTTCAAGGGCGTGGACATCATGCGCGCGGTGCGGAGCTTCGATCCGTGCCTGCCGTGCGGCGTCCACATGTACGACGGCAAGGGCATGGTCCGGAAGGTGCAGCACACACCGACCGGCATGTGCTGAGGCCAGGTGAGCATGAGTAGCACCGCAACCGGCGAGCCGTCGGTCGGCGAACTGATCGAGCGCGTCCAGGCCCTGACGGCGCGGCTCGAGGAGATCGCCGATCCGAGGGCACGCGAGAGCGCCGAGGAGCTGGTCAGCGCGGTCATCGGCCTCTACGGCCACGGCCTCGAACGCCTCGTCGAGATCCTCGACGAGGCGGGCGATGAGGGCGCCGCGCTGCGGCAGCGGCTTGTCGACGACGAGATCGTCGCCAGCCTGCTGTTGATCCACGACCTCTACCCGATCGACCTCCACACGCGCGTGATGGAGGCGCTCGACTCGGTGCGTCCGTACATGGAGTCCCACGGCGGCAACGTCGAGCTCGTCTCCCTGGAGGATGGCGTCGCTCGGATCAAGCTCGCCGGCAGCTGCGACGGCTGCCCGGCGTCGGCCTCGACGCTGGAGCTGGCGATCAAGCAGGCGCTCGACGAAGCCGCGCCCGACCTGGAAGCGCTGATAGTCGAAGGGCAGATCGAAGGCGCCTCGGCGCCACAGTCGCTGGCCCCGGGCGCGATGGAGCTGCCCGTGATCCAGGTCGGCGATGCGGCGGTCGAGTCGCCGTCGGCGAACGGAAACGGCGCCGCAGGCGCGGCGCTGCCTTCCTGGTACCCGATCGACCAGGTCGCGGCGCTCTCCGAGGGGGAGCTGACCACGACAACCGTCCAGGGCACCGACCTCGTCGTCGCCCGAGTCGAGGGCAACCTGCTCGCCTACCTCGACAGCTGCGCTGACTGCGGCTCGAAGCTGGGTTCCGCAAGGCTCTCCGAAGGGGTGCTGCGTTGCCCTGCGTGCGAACGCGGCTACTTCCTGCCTCGCGCGGGGCGCTCGCTCGACGAGGACGGCCTGCAGCTGGGCCCCGTGCCGCTGCTTGCCGACGCCGCCGGGACGCGGGTAGCTTTAGCTCAGTGAGCGCGGAGCAGATCTATTCGATGCTGGGTGCAAAGCGCGATCCAGATGCTCGTGAGCGAGGAGAGCAAGGAAAACCTGGCTCGACATGGCTGCAACCCGGCGTCGCGCAGGGCTCGTTTCTGACCTGCGCAAGCTAGCCAAGCCCGGCAACGGAGCAAGGAGCGCCGGCAACGGTTCCAACGGCGCTCCCCAGGGCGGTCCCGACGAGCGCTGCGACCTCTGCGGAACCTCGATCCCCCACGAGCATCGCCACCTGCTGGAGCTCGAGGAGCGCGCGATCGTCTGCACCTGCGAAAGCTGTTGGGCGCTGCGTTCCGGCGATGCGATCTTCCGCCCGGTCGGCAACCGCAGACTCTGGCTGACCGGGTTCGAGATGCCAGACGAGATCTGGGCCTCCTTCCAGGTCCCGATCGGCCTCGCCTTCTTCATGCGCTCGACCTCGACGGGCGGGGTTGTCGCCCTCTACCCGAGTCCCGCCGGCGCCACCGAGTCCGAACTCGAGCTTTCGAACTGGACGGAACTGGTGCGCATCAATCCGATCCTGCTCTCACTCGAGACGGACGTCGAGGCGCTGATCGTCAACCGGGTCGCCGACCCCAACCAGCACGCGATCGTGCCGATCGACCAGTGCTATCTGCTGGTCGGGATGATCAAAGCCCGCTGGGAGGGAATCTCGGGCGGGACCGCACCCGAGGAAGCGATCACCGAGTTCTTCGCCAACCTCGAAAGCACGGCGGAGAGGGTCTCTGCATGAGCGCCGACGACCTCACCGTCACAAACGGCGGCACCGGCAACGGCGGCGCTCCCATCCCCGGCAGTCCCGAGGTCGTCGAGGGCGCAGACCAGCCGACCGACCGGCCGTCGCCCGACTTCGAGATCACCGCGGTCCAGGCCGTGGCGCGAGCCGCCGCTCCGACGCTGCGCTTCACCGCCAAGGCAAGCGACGAATTTGGCTTCGAGATCTACTCGATCGCGCTGGTCACCCAGATCAGCGTCGAACCCGCCAAGCGCCGCTACGACGACGAGACCCGCGCCCGCCTCGTCGAACTGTTCGGGGAGCCGGAGCGCTGGAGCTCGACGACCCACAGCTTCCCCTGGGCGCGCGCCGACACGCTCGTCCCAAGCTTCCGCGACGAGACCGAGTTCTCAATCGACGTGCCCTGCACGTACGACCTCGAGGTCGCCGCCGCCAAGTACTTCTACTCGCTGCCGGATGGGGTCGCCCCGCTCGGCTTCCACTTCACGGGCACTGTGCTCTACCGCGACGGCGACGACCGCCTGCAGTCGGTGCTGATCGCCTGGGACAGGCTCTCTCGCTTCGGCATGCCGGTCGAGACCTGGCAGCGGATGATGGACTTCCACTACCCGGGCGGCGGCTGGATCGCGCTCGACAAGGTCACGCTCGACCGCCTCCACGACCACAAGTCGCGGGCCGGGCGGATGACGATGTCGGACACGATCAACGACCTGCTCGACTCCGCCGGCGGCGGGCCCGAGGACGCGAGCTGATGGACGGCGTCGCCGAGACCCTGGCCCGCTCGCTGCTGCACGAGGGCTACGCGCTCTATCCCTACACGCCCGGCACGACCAAGAACTCGACCCCAACCCCGTTCGGAATCGTCTACCCGCCCGCCTACGCGGCGCAGCTGGCGACGACCCACTCGCGCGGGCGCATCGAATGCGTGCTCGAAGCGGGCGACGACGCCGTGCTCGAAGCGGAGGTTCTCTTTCTGCAGCCCTCGGGAGAGACCCACCAGGCGATCGAGCGCCGGCTGGCGATCACCCCCACGCCGCTGGATCTGCTCGGCGAGCAGCCGGCCAGCGCCGAGCTCGAAAGCGACGGCGTCGGAGTGGCGCTTCGACTCGAAACCAAGCCACTCAGCGACGGTTTCACGCACGTTTCCCTCGAGGTGGGCAACACGACAGCGCTGCAACTCGACCGGGTTGCGGAGATGGACCGCAAGGCGGCGCTGCTCGTCTCGCTGATCTCCGTGCAGCTGCTGGTCTCGACCACCAAGGGCAAGTTCGTGTCGCCGCTCGAGCGTGACGGCGCGGCGGGCGAAGCAGTGGCGACCTGCGAAAGCGTCAACAGCTGGCCCGTGCTCGCCTCGGCCCGCGACGACGTAGTTCTGGGTGCGCCGATCTTCCTCCCCGACCACCCCCGGATCGCGCCGGAGAGCCGCGTCGACATGTTCGACAACACCGAGATCGAGGAGGCGCTGCTGCTGCACGTGCACGCGCTCTCTGACGGCGAGCGCGCCGAGCTCGAGAAGGGCGACCCGGCAGTGCGTGAAATGATCGAGAAGGCCGCGGCGACGACGCCCGCGGACATCATGGCCCTGCACGGCCGCCTCGAAGACGTCGGAGCACAGATCCCGGAGTGGAGCGAGCCGGAGCCAGGGCACCCAAACCCGGGTGAGGAGGAGATCAAGGTCGGCGGCCGGGTGATCCGCAAGGGCTCCGAAGTTGTGCTGCGCCCGCCCGACGACGGTGACGTCTACGACCGCATGCTGGCCGGGCGCACCGGGACGGTTGAGCGCATCTACTACGACTACGACGGCGAGGTCCACATCGGCGTCACGATCAACAACGATCCTTCACAGGAGCTCTATCGCGAGACTGGCCGATACCACTTCTTCAAGGCAACGGAGGTCGAACTAATCCAATGAGCATCGAAAGCATGAACGGCGCCGGTGACGCGGCGAACATGAGCATGGGGCAGCTGGCCGGCGAGCCGGAGGCCGAGCTTCAGGAGCAGATCCTGGTCGCCGGGATCGGCAACGCCTGGATGCGCGACGACGCCTTCGGCGGCGAGGTCGCCAAGCGCCTGCTCGCACAGGAGCTGCCCGAGGGCGTCACTGTGACCGACTTCGGTACCGGCGGCCTCGACCTCGCTTACGAGGTGATGCGCGGCTACAGCGCCCTGATCCTGGTCGACGTCAGCCGCCAGGGCGGCGAGCCGGGAACGCTCTACGTGATGGAGCCGGACCCCGACGAGATCGAGCCGATCGAGGACGGCGCGATGGTCAACCCTCACGGCATGGACCCCCAGACGGTGCTGCGCTTCGTCAAGACGGCGGGCGGCTGGCCGGGCAAGATCGCGATCGTCGCCTGCGAGCCGGCGATCGTCGAGGAGATGGGCCTCGGCCTCTCCCCCGAGGTGGAAAGCGCGATCGACGGCGCCGTCAAGCTCGTCATGGACACGATCGAGGAGCTGCGCACGCCGGCCGGCTACGAGGACAAGCCGGAGACCTGATGCACGAGCTCTCGCTCTCAAGCGCGATCGTCGACACCGTCCTGCGGCACGCCGACGGGCGCAAGGTCAGCGTCGTCAGCATGCGCATCGGCAGCCTGCGCCAGGTCGTCCCCGAGTCGCTGCTCTTCTACTTCGAGATCGTCGGGCGCGACACGGTCTGCGAGGGGGCCAGGCTCGATCTGGAGCTGCTCGGCGCGCTGATGCACTGCGACTCCTGCGGCTCCGAGTGGGATCCCGCGCCGCCGCCGCTCGAGTTTGATCCCAGCGGAGTCCTCGCCCCCGCCGCCGGCGGGCTGCCGGGGATCCCGTCGTTTCGTTGCCCCGGCTGCGGGCAGGGAAGCGATCACGTCCTGCGGGGTGACGAGTTCGAGGTCGAGTCGATCGATGTCGAAACTCCCGAGCCGGCAGGCCGACCCGTCCACTGACAACGAGAAGGAGGAGCCATGCATCGCACCAAGGTGAGAATCGCGGAGGACGCGCTCGACGCGAACCAGACGATCGCCAAGGCCAATCGCGACGACTTCGACCGCGCCGCGGTGAGCGTCGTCAACCTGATGAGCGCACCAGGTGCAGGCAAGACCTCCCTGCTGGAAAAGAGCCTGCCTCAGCTCGGCGAGAACGGCGTGCGCGTCGGCGTGCTCGAGGGTGACGTCCAGGGCTCCCTCGACGCCGATCGGATCGCCCACCTGCACGTACCGGTCACGCAGATCAGCACCGAAAACGGGTTCGGTGGCGAGTGCCACCTCGACGCCAACATGGTGCGCTCGGCGGTCCCGTCGCTGCCGCTCGACGAGATCGACCTGCTGCTGATCGAGAACGTCGGCAACCTCGTCTGCCCGGCCGAGTTCAAAGTCGGCGAGGACGCCAGGGCGATGATCTGCTCGGTCACCGAGGGGGAGGACAAGCCGCTCAAATACCCATTGATGTTCCGTGCCTGCGAGCTGGTCGTGATCAACAAGATCGACCTGCTGCCGCACCTCGAGTTCGACCTGGACAAGCTGGTCGCGAACATCGACTCGGTGAATCCCGGTGCGCAGACGATGCTGACGAGTGCCAGGACAGGCGAGGGAGTGGAAGCATTCACGCAATGGCTTCAGCAGATACCCAGCCGGACCCCGGCAGCGGCGGCGGTCTGAACGCGATCCCGTCCCCGAGGGGTCAGACCCCAAAGGGACAGAGCCGAGTCGAGCAGCTGCGCGAGCGCCGCACCCGGGCGAACCGGGAGTTCTTCGAGGCCGAGTCCGAAGCCCTCGCGCGCTGCTGCCACGCGATGGCCGAGCGGTTCGCCCGCGGGGGTCGCCTGCTTGCCCTGGGACGCTCGCCGGCCGCACGCTCCGATGCGCGGCACGTGGCCGTCGAATTCGTTCATCCGGTTATCGTCGGTAAGAGGGCGCTGCCGGCGCTGGCCATGACGGGTGACGGCGGCGTGCTGGCGACCGAGGTCGAGCTGCTCGCGCAGGCCGACGACATCGCGATCGGGTTCGAGGTGGGCGCCGACGATGAGACCCGCGCGGCGCTGACCCTTGCCCGGAACGCCGGCTGCATGACGCTCGCATCAAGCGGCGGGGCGGCCGAGTGGGAGTTTGCGCCGCCCGCCGAGGACGAGTTCGTTGCCCAGGAGCTCTTCGAGACGCTGTACCACGTGCTCTGGGAACTGGTCCACGTCTTCTTCGACCACCGCGGCCTACTCGAGGGACGGGAGGCCAGACAGACCCACGACACGGGTGCCTCGAGCTTCCTGTATCCCTTCTTGTCCGAATCAGAGACCGATCTCGACGGCGTGCTCGAGGACGTGCGCCGGTCGGTGCTGCTCAAGGCCGAGGAGGTCGGCGCGCTGCGCGAGCAGACGCTGGGCGACAACGCCGGCGCGCTGACGGCCGCCGCCGCTGCGCTCCGTGCCCGCTTGGAAGCGGGCGCCAAGCTGCTCGCCTTCGGCAACGGTGGCTCGGCGACCGACGCGATGGACCTGGTTGCCGATCTGCGCAGCCCGCCCTCCACAAGTGGCTGGCCCTCGCGACCCGCGATCGACCTGACCGAGGACGCCTCGATCCTGACCGCGATAGCGAACGACATCGGCACCGAGGAGATCTTCCAGCGCCAGGTGATCGCCTACGGCGCCGAGGGCGACATCGCGGTCGCGCTCTCGACAAGCGGCAACTCGGTCAACATCATCGAAGCGCTGGCCGAAGCGCGGCGCCGCGGCCTGGTCACGGTCGCCTTCGTCGGCTACGACGGCGGGAGGGTCGCCTCGGAATGCCTCGCCGACCACGTGATCGTCACCAGCTCCCAGCACATCCCCCGCATCCAGGAGGCCCAGGCGAGCGCCTACCACGTGCTGCGAGAGCTGATCGAACTTGCCTGAGGGCCCCGCAAGCCACGACTTGGATGAAACGCGCCCTATACACGCGACTGATCCAACTCGTCGAAGAATCCGCGTCACGGGAATCGTTCAGGGCGTGGGTTTTCGTCCCTTCGTCTTCCGCCTCGCAGAGGAATTGGGCCTCGCGGGCTGGGTGCTCAACGATGAGCATGGAGTGCTCGCAGAGGTGGAAGGCCCCAGCGAAGCCATCACCGCCCTTGCTGCGCGTTTGCGGTCCGAAGCACCCCCGCTGGCCGAGATCGAATCGCTGTCGGTCAGCGAAGCCGGGCCGCAGGGCGAAACCGAGTTCAAGATCGTCACCTCGACCCGCTCGGGCACCCCCGACGCCGCGATCTCACCCGACATGGCGACCTGCGCCGACTGCCTGGCCGAACTCCTCGATCCCAGCGACCGCCGCCACCGCTACCCGTTCACGAACTGCACCAACTGCGGGCCGCGTTTCACGATCGTGACCGGGGTCCCCTACGACCGTGCCGCAACCACGATGGCCGGCTTCGAGATGTGCGCCGCCTGCCGGGTGGAGTACGAGGACCCGCGCGACCGGCGCTTCCACGCCCAGCCGAACGCCTGCCCCGACTGCGGGCCGCTGGTCCGGCTGGCGGATCGCGAGGGAAAGGTGCTGCCGCACGAACCGCATGCCGATCCGATCGCGGCGGCCGCGTCAGCGCTCAGGGATGAAGCGATCGTCGCGATCAAGGGCCTCGGCGGTTTTCACCTGGCCTGCCGCGCCGACGCCGAGAACACGGTCGCGACGCTTCGCGCAAGAAAGCACCGAGAGGACAAGGCCTTCGCGCTGATGGTCCCCTCTCTCGACGCCGCCAATCAGCTCGTCGCCCTCACCGCGCAGGAAGAAGCCCTGCTCCAGGGCCGCGAACGCCCGATAGTCATCGCCCGCGCCCATCGAACGTCCCGGACTCCGTCACGTACGGTGTACTCCGGGACGTTCGGCGGGGTGGCGGGGGCTGTGGCGCCGCGTTCCCCTGACCTCGGGGTGATGCTTCCCTACTCGCCACTCCACCATCTGCTGCTCGCCGATGTCGGTGTCCCGCTGGTGATGACGTCCGGCAACGTCTCCGACGAGCCGATCGCTTACGAGGACGGCGACGCGCTCGAGCGGCTGCGACCGATCGCAGACCTCTTCCTGCTGCACGACCGCCCGATCCACATGCGCACGGATGATTCGGTGCTCCGATCCCTCGATCCGAAACTGCGCCGCAAACCGCTGCTGATCAGGCGCTCGCGAGGCTACGCGCCCCGCAGCCTCGAGCTCCCGCTGGCCGCCGACCCGCCCGTGCTCGCCACCGGCGCCGAGCAGAAGAGCACCTTCTGCGTAGCCAAGGGGAAGCGTGCCTGGGTCTCCCACCACATCGGCGACCTCGAGAACTACGAAACCCTGAGCTCGTTCCGGAGCGGCATCGAGCACTTCAAGCGAATGTTCGCGGTCGAGCCGGCCCGGGTCGCCCACGACCTGCACCCTGAATACCTCTCGACCAAGTACGCACTTGATCTCGAGGGCGTCGAGCGAATCGGCGTCCAGCACCACCACGCCCACCTGGCCGCCTGCCTGGCGGAGCACGGAGAGACGGGCAGAGCCGTCGGCGCGATCTACGACGGCACCGGCTACGGCCCCGACGAAACCGTCTGGGGCGGCGAGATCCTGGTCGGAGATTTGAAGGGCTACGAGCGGGCGGGGTTGCTCTTCCCCGTGCGGCTTGCGGGGGGCGCGGCGGCGGTGCGTGAGCCCTGGCGCATGGCCTGTTCATGGCTGGTGGCGGCGACTGGCGAGCAGGTGCCGGCCATTCCCGATGCGCTGCGCAGCGAAGTGGACGGCGAACAATGGGAGGCGGTTTGTCAGCTCGTGGCGACCGGGCTCAACTCGCCTTTGACGACGAGCATCGGGAGACTCTTCGATGCCGTGGCTGCGATTTGCGGCATCCGTGCGAACGTCAGCACCGAAGGGCAGGCGGCCGTGGAGCTCGAAGGCGTTTCGGATCCATCGGAGCCTGGGATCCTCGAAATCCCGCTGCTCGGGGGGGTCGGGGAAGAAGCGTCCCTATACGGGACGGAAGGCCACAGACCCCCCGAATCCACGCGAATCCTTGACGCACGCCCGGCGATCCTCGCCCTAGTTGCTGCTGTAGACGCCGGCGTTGCCCCAGCGACGCTCGGCAGCCGGTTCCACAACGGTCTGGCACGAGCCACCGCCACCGCCCTGACCGAAACCGCGGCCGAGCACGGCCTCACGACCACAGCCCTCTCCGGCGGGGTCTTCCAAAACCGCCTCCTGCTCGAACGCACCGCCTCCCGCCTGCGCGAAAACGGCCTCAACGTGCTCATCCCCGAGCGCCTGCCACCGAATGACGGCGGCATCGCCTACGGTCAAGCCGCTGTCGTCGCGGCTGCAACCCCAGCGGCCAGGATGATCAGGTGAGGGAAGCAAGCAAGCGCTGGACGCTGGTGGCGGTCTGCGTCGCGACCTTCATGCTGCTGCTCGATATCACGGTAGTCAATGTCGCGCTGCCGAGCATTCGCGACGAACTCGATGCCAGCTTCACGGACCTGCAGTGGGTCGTCGACGCCTACGCGCTCACCCTGGCCGCATTTGTGCTGACGAGCGGCTCGCTCGCGGACCGCTTGGGCCGCCGGCGGGTTTTCGTCGTCGGGTTGGTCATCTTCACGCTGGCCTCGGCGCTGTGCGCGCTCTCAGGCGACCCGACGATGCTCAACATCTCCCGCGCGATACAGGGCGTCGGCGGCGCGATCATGTTCGCCGTCTCTCTGGCTCTTCTCGCCCAGGAGTTCACGGGGCGCGAGCGTGCAACGGCGACGGCCATCTACGGGGCGACGATCGGTGTCGCCGTTGCCTCCGGGCCGCTCGTCGGAGGCGCGCTGACCGACAGCCTTGGCTGGGAGTGGATCTTCTGGCTCAATGTTCCGATCGGGATCGCGGGGATCGCGATCACCCTCGCCAAAGTCCGAGAATCGAGGGACCCGAATGCGCGCGGAATTGACTGGCTCGGGCTGATCACGTTCAGCATCGCCAACACTCTGCTCGTTTATGCACTGATCCGAGGCAACGCGCTGGGCTGGGGAAGCTGGCAGATCACCGGTTCGCTGATCGCCAGCGCCACCGCGTTCATCGCCTTCGTCGCCGTGCAGCTGCGGATCAGAAATCCGATGCTCCCACTCGGCTACTTCCGCAACCGCTCGTTCACCGGAGCCCAGATCGCCGCCTTCGGCGTCTCGGCGTCGATGTTCGCACTGTTTCTTTACATCACTCTCTACGTCCAGAACATCCTCGGTCATTCGGCCTTGGAAACCGCCTTGATCTACCTACCGAGCACGGTGGTGACGCTGATCTTCTCGGGGGTGGCCGCGGCGGCGATGACGAGGATTCCGTTTCGCGCCCTGCTGGGCATCGGTCTGGTGGTGGTCGGCGGGGGCCTCCTCCTGCTCGGAGGCCGCGAAATCGGCGATGAGTGGTCCGCCCTGATCGCCGGCTTCGTGGTCACCGGCATCGGCGTCGGATTGATCAACCCCGTAATCGCGAACCTCGCTCTCAGCACTGTGCCCGACGAGCACAGCGGGATCGCTTCGGGCATCAATGACACTTTTCGCCAGGTCGGCATCGCAACCGGAATCGCCGCCTTCGGGGCGATCTTCCTGGATCGGGCTGCGGACTACCTCGTCGAGGCATTGCCTGCAACCGATCCGCAGCTGGCCAACGGGATTGCCGAGGCGAGTGCCTCAGGCGCTCTCCCCGCCGACACCCCCACCGCGATCGTCGCCGTCGCGCAACGGGCATTTCTCGAGGGCTACAACGAGATCCTCGTGATCGGGGCAGCAGTCGCAATGACGGGCGGCATACTCGCCGCTTTACTGGTTCGCGGCAGCGACGTCCGCGAACCTGAGCCCGCCGCATAGCAACCGTCAGTCGTGCAGGATCAGGTCGGCCCCGAGCTTCTCCGCCAGCCCGTGGCCGCCCTGGCGCATGACCAGATCGTGATTCCAGGAGAAGGCGGGGCGTGGCAGCGGCCCGAACATGTTCATCCAGAGCTTGGTGGTCCTTACCCGCCAGTCGTAGATCACCGCCGTCCCGCGTGCGGCCTGGAAGAGGCGCCACACGCCGACTCCTTCGAGCTCGCCGGTTGCCTGCCCCTCGATCTCATACGGCGGCTCGATGCGTGACACCCGAAGATCGAAGACGAGCGTGTACGGCAGCTTGCTTCGCCAACTGAAGCGGTCGAGCTCGCCGACACCGCTCTCCTCACCCTGCTCGAGCACCTCGACGCCGGTGACCCCCTTCCACCAGTCCGGATAGCCCTCCGAATCGCGCAGCACTTCGAAGACCTCGGAGATCTCTGCGCCCTCGAGGACCCATGTGGTCAGAAATTCGTACCTAGCCAACGGCGCTTCCTTTCTTCTGGTTCATTGCGCGGTAAAGCAGCGCCAGGGCGACGTCGGTGGCGATCAGGCCGCCGATGTAGGCGAACGCCATCGGATTGTCGAAATCGAAGTCGTCGTGGGCGCGAACCACGCCGACAAGCAGGAACGCGGTGGCCACGAAGAACGTCTGCGTGAGCAGCTTCCAGCCACTCCACCGGGGATCCATCGACAGCACGATTGCGCCAACACCGACCTGGGCCGTGAAGCTCGCCAGCACGCGAGCGGTCAGTGGCGTCAGGTCCCAGGGCCAGATGTCAATTGCCGTCTGCGGGGAGATGAAGAAAACGGCGGCGGCGGCGAAGGCTCCGATGCCGAAGGCCCGAGCTGCCGTCAGTACACCCGGCGCGACCAGGGGGTCGCCGGTCAGGGCCGTGCGCGGGTCGGTGCGCCGGTTTCGCCACCAGAGCCAGAAGACGGCAAGCGGTGAGACGATGTAGACGATCACCCAACCGTAGAACGCGAAGCCTGCCAGGAACGGTGCGTCCCCGTGGTTGAACTTGTCCCAGTGGATCACCGTCGCGATCAGCATCAGTCCGGCGAACACCGACGCGCCCAACACCCCGGCCGAGGATGGATGCCAGCGCTTCGCGCGAAATGTTCGCCAGAAGAAAAAGGCTCCGGCCGCGTACCCCGAGCCGAGGAAGATCGGCGTCAGGTCGGGCATGATCGTCCACGACCAAGCGTCGGCGGTGTCTCCGGGGAACCCCCAGAGCATGATCACGGCCGGTACGAGGATCACGAAGATGGCGAGGCTGGCCCAGCGAGTGACGTCGTGTATGCGGTCGTCCCGAATCAAGGCCGTGCCCGGCCGGACTCTAGCGCTGACCCGGCGGCACCGTGGAGCAACCACAACTCAACCAGCTTTCGGCGTCTCCGCACGCCGCAGCTGTCGGCAACCGCTATTCTCCAGCAAATGCGAGCTAGTATCAGAAGATACAATCCTTCGGATCTCGGTCCTGTCCTCCAGCTCTGGGAACAGACGGGATCGCTGCCGCGGGGAGGCGACGGCCTGACCGTCGATCAGGCTGTCGAGCTGCTCGGCCACGAGGGCGGCTGCGCGCTGATCGCCGAAGCTCACGGGCAGCTGGTCGGCCTCGCGATCGGGATGGAATCAGGACCACTGGGCTGGGTGCAGCGGCTGACCGTGCTGCCTGAAGGCGCGGCGGGAGAGGCGCTCAGTGGTCAGCTCCTCGAGAAGCTCGAGAGCGAGCTCGCGGACCGTGGCGCCCGCAAGCTGCTGACGATGGTCAGCGCTTCGGACCAAGCTCACGGCTTTCTCCGGGCCCACGGCTACAGCAGCCACAACGGGATCGCCTACCTAGAGCGCGAACTGCCCGCCGCCGTGCCCTTCCAATCTGCGCTGATCGATGCCGGAGCCCGTCTGATCGAGCCCGGGCTCTGGGAGGAGCTGAAGGGACTCGAGGAGGCCAAGCAGGTGATCGAGCGCCGCGTGATCCTCCCGCTCTCCGAACCCGACCTGGCCGCCCGTCACGCTGTCCAGCCGCCGAAGGCGATCGTCCTCTTCGGTCCGCCCGGCACCGGAAAGACGACTTTCGCCAAGGGCATCGCCTCACGGCTCGGCTGGCCGTTCGTCGAGATCCAGCCGTCCGAGCTGGCCGCGGAGGGCCCGGACCGTCAGGCGAAGCTGCTCGCGGACATCTTCGACCGCGTGCTGGCGCTCTCGACGACGGTCGTATTCGTGGACGAGGTCGAGGACATCGCCGCAACCCGGTCCGCGCAGCGCCGCGTCAGCCCGAGCGTCACCAACGAATTCCTGCGCCAGATCCCGCGAATGCGAAATGAGTCCCAGCACCTGCTGGTCTGCGCGACCAACTGGGTCGGCCGGCTCGACTCGGCGTTTCTGCGACCCGGCCGCTTCGACTACGTGCTGCCGGTGGGTCCCCCCGGTTCCGATGCTCGCGCCTCGATCTGGCGGCGCTACATCGACGAGATCACCGACGAGCCCGTCGATCTCGGAGAACTCGTGGCCGCCAGCGAGATGTTTACGCCTGCCGACATCGAATTCGCGGCCCGCAAGGCGGCCCAGCTGGCCTTCGAACGCGAGCACCTGGCGGGGCCGGGCCACCGGGCCGTAACCCTCGACTTCCTGGCGGCCATCCAGGCAACCCGGCCGACGCTCTCGCAGGCGCTGATCGACTCGTTCGACGACGAAACGCAGCGATTCGCCCGCACTTGACCCGACGGGCCTCGATGGGGTTGCATCTGAGTCCGGATCATGAGAGAGTCGTTCGTAGTTGCGAATGACTTGCAATAGGACACGCCAAGGCCGTACCGGGTGACCGTCCGTCACGCCGTCCCGCCGCTTCTGGCCGACAGCCTCGATGCAGCTGTTGACGCGCTGCGTGAGGGCGGCCTGCGCGTCTCCACCCCTCGCCGCCTGATCCTCGAAATGCTCTTCGCGGCCGAGGGGCCGATCTCTGCTGAACGAATCGCCGGCGGCCTCGACGGGCGCCTGCCCAGCTCTGATCTGGCCGGCGTCTACCGCAACCTCGAGCAGTTCGAGCGACTCGGCCTCGTTCGCCATTTCCACCTCGGCCACTCCCCCGGCCTCTACGTCCTCGCCAGCCGCGCGGACGCCGAGTACCTCGTCTGCGATTCCTGCGGCCAGATCCGCTCGCTCGAGCCCGGCTCGCTCGACGGCGCGCGCGACCTGATTCGCTCGCGGTTCGGCTACGACGCGAGCTTCAACCACTTCCCGGTCGTCGGCCTCTGTCCGAACTGCGCCGCCGCTCAATCGAAGGACGGCGCGGCGTGAACTTCGACTTCCTCTTCAAGCCCGTCGAGGGTCTCGACGTCTGGCTGACCGGCCTCTTCGACGGCGCCCCGCTGCTGGTCGCGCTCGGCATCGCCTTCGTGCTCGGCCTGCGCCACGCCTCCGATCCCGACCACCTCGTTGCCGTTACCTCCCTTGTCGCAGCGGACGACAGCGGCACCAAGGCGGCGGTCAAGCTCGGTGCCTGGTGGGGAATTGGCCACGCGGTGGCCCTCGTCGCCATCGGCATTCCCCTGATCGCTTTCAAGTCCGAGCTTCCCACCTGGCTCGAACGGGGAGCCGAGACCGGAGTCGGGGTCGTCATCCTGATCCTCGCCGCGCGAGTTCTGTGGAAGTGGATCCACGGCGACTACCGGGTCGGCAGCCACCGCCACCGCCCCGCGGGCGGCGACCCCGAAGCACACCGCCACCTGCGCCGGGGTGAGGGCGGCCGGCATTCCCACGAGCAGCTGCGCACGCCGCGCCAGGCGCTCGGCATCGGGCTGCTGCACGGACTCGCCGGAACCGGCGCGGTGGTGGTGCTGCTGATCGCTGCGCTGCCGACCCAGCTCGAGGCCGGGCTGGCACTCGCCGTCTTCGCTCCGATGTCGATCCTTTCGATGGCCGGACTGACCGGGCTCTGGGCCTGGATTCTCACCCGCCCCCTGATCGAGCCGGTCTACCGCTCCGTGCTGATCCCGGTCTTCGGGCTGTTCGGCGTTCTCTTCGGGCTCTGGTACGTCGGCCTGGTCTAGCCGCCGCGCGGCTCAGACATGCCGATCTGGGGCGGCAGCGCCCAGGTGTACTCGGCGAACTTGACGACGGTCTCCGCATCGAGGTCGGCCACCTTGCCCGCCTCGCGCTCCCTCATCATCCGGCCCAGATCAGCCCAGGCGCGGCCGACCTTGGCGGCGCGCTGCAGCGGACCCCAGCCTCCGACGGAGGCCAGCTCTGCCGCGCGGCCCTCGACGTCTTCAACGGTCAACTCGCCGAAAGCGACATAGCGCTCGCCCTGATGCACCTGCGCCGCGAGGGCGTCGGCGAGGCGCGACTGGGCAGCTTCGCCGGAGCCGGACCCTGTTGCATCTGCGCTCATGGACGCCGAGCTTATGCGCCGGGCCCGAGAACCGTGTTTCCGTGTCCTGGCAGCGGGAATCGTGAGGCCTACCCCCAGTCACACAACGAGGAGGAAGAGATGCCCGACGAAGAAGGCAACGTCAAGGCCGACGAGGAGACCCAGCCCGACACACCGTTGCATGCCAGCAGCGAGGGCGGCGGAGCCACCGAGACCGAGCACGAAGAGGACGTCGAGGGCAACATCGGCGGCGAGAACCAGGATGCATCGGACGTTGAGAAGACCGGCGGAGCGACCGCCGGTTCACCCGCCGATCCGCCGGACGGCGACGACGATCCCTCGCAGAACTAGATAGCAGCGCTCGTTCGGCCCATCCCCGTCTGAGAGACCGGCGGGGATGGGTCTTTTGCGAGCGCAGCCGCGGCGGCATCTGCGGTCTCATCGCTGAACCAGCCCCCCGACAGCGGATCGCGCTCGGACGCCTGCAGCATCGCCGCCAGCGCTTCGCCGCGCAGCTGCCTCTTGACCAGCTCGTAGGTTGCGATCGGCAACTTTGCGAACTCGCCGGCGACTTCGAGTGAGCGCTCGAGCACACCATCGGGATCGCAGAGCTCGTCGACCGCGCCGCATTCCAGCGCCGCCTCAGCGTCGACCAGCTCGGCGCCGAGCACAAGCCTGCGAGCCCAGCGCGGGTCGAGTTCCGCCTGCACCACCCCCATCGCCGCCAGCGGGTACGGGGCACCGACCCTCAACTCGGTGAGCCCGTAGGTGGCCGCGTTCGACCCGATGCGATGGTCGGCGCACAGCGCGAGGATGAACCCCCCGGCCACTGCGTGCCCGTTGACGGCGGCGACCACGGGGCGCGGGAACCCGTACCAGTCGCAAAAGAGCCGGTTGATGCCCGCGACCATGCCTCGCTGTTGATCCGCGGAAAGCGTCGGCACCTGCTTGAGGTCGACGCCGCCGGAGAAGAACTGCCCGGAGCCGGTCAGCACCACGGCGTCGGGACCGTCACCTCGCAGACGTTCCATCAGCCTCGCCCCTTCGTCCAGAAGGTCCAGCGAGAGCGCGTTCGCCGGCGGGCGCTGCATGTGCACCAGCGCGATGCCATCGCGGTCCTCGACAGCGATCAGCCCGGCGTCGCTCATCTGCGCGACCCGGTTCGTTCGAGGATCAGTTGCGGACCCATCGCCGGATCGTCCCACACGGCACCTGGCCGTAGCGACGAGCGACTTCCACTGCGGCCAGGAACCGGGACTCAGCCCGAGGTTCCTGCGGCTGCCCGCGCGACACCGGGTCGAGCGGAGGTCAACAACCCGACGACTGATCTAGGGTTGCGCCCGTGAACCCACGGGACGCGAGCACCGCCTTGCTGGCGGCGCCAATCGAGCCACACGTCGTCGTGCTCTTCGGGGCGACCGGCGACCTCGCGCGCCGCAAGCTGCTCCCTGGGCTCCTCCACCTGATGCAGGCGGGCCTGTTGCCCGAGTTCCAGGTCGTCGGCAGCTCGCGCTCCGAACTCGACGACGAGGGATTCCGCGCCCACGCCCGCGAGGCGTGCGACTCGTTCGCCCGCCATCCCTTCAGCGAGGAGGACTGGGCGGACTTCGCCCCGCGCCTGAGCTATGTGCCGACCGACGGCGATCCGAAGCGGCTGGCATCGGCGGTCGAGGCGGCGCAGGCTCGCCTCGGGGGCCGACCGATGCGCCTGCATTACCTGAGCGTCCCGCCCAGCGCCGCCGTCGGGATCGTGCATCTCCTCGGCAAGGCGGGTCTGGTCGAGGGCTCGCGGGTGATCATGGAAAAGCCGTTCGGCACGGATCTCGAGTCCGCCCGCACGCTCAATGCGGAGCTCCACGAGGTCTTTTCAGAGGATCAGATCTTCCGCATCGACCACTTCCTCGGCAAAGAGGCGGCGCAGAACATCCTCGCGCTGCGCTTCGCGAACGGCCTCTTCGAGCCGATCTGGAACCGCAACCACATCGACAACATCCAGATCGACGTCGCCGAGACGCTCGACGTCGCCGACCGCGCCTCCTTCTACGACGCCGCCGGCGCCTACCGCGACATGGTCGTCACCCACCTGCTCCAGATCCTCGCCTTCGTCGCGATGGAGCCGCCGACGGCGCTCGCGCCGGGACCGATATCCGAGGAGAAGAACAAGGTCTTCCGCTCACTGCAACCGCTTGATCCCGCCAACGTCGTCCGTGGGCGTTACGAGGGCTACCTCGGCGAGCCGGGCGTCGCCGAGGGGTCCACCACCGAGACCTTGATCGCGATGCGCTGCGAGGTCGACAACTGGCGCTGGTCGGGCGTCCCCTTCTTCCTTCGTACCGGCAAGTGCATGGGTGAGGGCACCCGGATCATCTCGATCGCCTTCCGCGAGCCGCCGCAGTCGATGTTCCCCGCGGGCTCGGGAGTCGGCCAGTACGGTCCCGACCACCTCACCTTCGACCTCGACGAATCCTCTCGCGTCTCGCTCTCGTTCTACGGCAAGCGGCCGGGCCCGGGCATGCAGCTCGACAAGGCGAGCATGCAGTTCTCGCTCGACGACATCGACCGCAAGGGCGACACGCTCGAGGCATACGAGCGCCTGATCCGCGACGCGATGCTCGGCGACCACACGCTGTTCACCAGCGCCCAGGGCATCGAGCGCCTCTGGGAGGTATCAGCGCCACTGCTCGAGAACCCGCCGAAGACGCTGCTCTACGAGCGCGGTTCGTGGGGCCCCGAACAGATCGTCGACCTGATCGAGCCGAGGAGCTGGCGGCTCCCGTTCGAGCGCAAGTGGCGCGAGCTGCGCCCGGCACAGCCTGATAGCTGAGGCGGCCCGGTAAACGGGCGGCGAGGGGGGCGCCGCGGCGAGGTCAGCGCTTCTTGCGTTCCGGCCGCGGCTTCGGCGGATACTTCTTGCGCTCTTCGGGGGTCATCTTGCGAATCGTCAGGGACCCGTCGGCGACGGCCTCGCGCACGGCCTCGAGCTTCGCCTCGCGGCGCTCCTGCGCGCGTTTGGCGGTATGGCTGAGCTGCTTTTCCTCGCCGTCCCCGGTCGCCTTCTTCTTGTCGTCGGCCTCGGGCTTGGCGGCCTTGTCGTCGGAATCGGCCATCACAGCCTCATCATTTCATGCCGGGTGGCCTGAACCAAGGATTCGCTCACCTGCGCCCACTCCGGCCGCAAGCTGGATCCGCGTAACACGCGAGCGGCGGCTCGGCGCTCAGATGCGGGTAGGTGACGTTCTGCACGCCGAGCACGGTCGCGGCGGCGAGGACGTCCGTCGCAAAGCTGAGCTCGTCGACACCCGGCATCAGGAGCTCCCCGCAGGCGTCGGTCCCGATCCGCTGCGGCTCGGCGGGCCCGGGGTAGCGCAGCGCGTCGATGGCGAGCGCGTAAGCGATCGGGTCGAAGGTGCCGATCCCGAGATGCTCTGTGAGCGCCGGCGGGCAGACATCCTGGATCGCGACGTTCGTGATCTCACCGCCGCCGCCGTGCAGTGACGAACTCCCCGACTCGTCCAGATTGGGGAAGACGATCTCGTCGTAGTGGGTGTAGATCTCCGTGTAGGAGATGCCGGTGAACGTCTCCCGGGGAGCGTTCAGTGCCGCCATGAATTGAGACCCCTGGGACTGCTGCCAAAGCGCAGGCGCGCAGCCGGTCGCGCAGAGCAGGTTGAAGACCGCAGTGCCGTGGTTGGAGCCGCCGAAGCCGATCACGTCGTCAACGCGCCGGCGGGTGTCCGGCCAAAAGCGGAGCGCCCAGCGCGGCGCCACCCCACCCTGGCTGTGGCCAAGAATCGAGATCCGGCGACCGGCCCGTCTGTGCATCGCCCGGATCGCGTGAACGTAGTACTCGCCCGCCACCTGGATGTCGCTCATGTTGTGGTTCGGCGTGAAAACGGTGCACCAGGGGATGCCGAGCGTGCTCAGCGCCGGCTGCCAATTCCAGGAGAAGTTCTCTCGCGGGCTGACGGTCGTCGCCGACGCCAGGAGTACCGGCGTCCTGCGCGTGGTGCCGAGGTCGCCTGTGCATTGCAGCGCCGCCCTCAGCTTGGGCTTCGGCACCGAAAGCGGTGGGCCCTGGGCGCGGATCGCGGCCGCCGCGGGCATCGGGACTGCCATTCCCACAAGTCCCAATATCACCAGTGCGGCAGCCAGATGGTTGAGTCCACAGAACCGCCGGGCGCCTCCCCTCCGTCTCGGCGGGGGAGAACCCGGACGCTGAACCCGGCGGCGTTCGCCGGGTCTCGAGGCGGTCAGCCGGCCCGCTCGATCGTGTGGGCGCTGAGGTCTTTGGGTGCGCCCTTGGCGCGAAAGCGGCGCTTCGTCGCCATGACGTCGCTGTGTTCGAGCGCCGGCAGGGTCGGGTCGGAGATCAGAATCTCGTCAGGACCGGCCGCCTCGACCAGGCGGGCCGCGATGTTGACGTCGACGCCGAAGTAGTCGCCGCCGACCTTGCGTGGCCGGCCGAGGTGAATGCCCGTACGCAGGCGGGGCCTGTAGCCCTCGACCAGGATCGCCGCGGCCCGTTCACGTGCCTCGAGTGCCGCAGCAACGGCATCCGGCGCATCTCGAAACGCGGCCATCAGCCCATCACCCAGGCGCTTGACGACATCGCCGCGGTGGGCGGCCACCGGCGGCTCGATCGCCTCGCCGACCTCGCGAAGCAGATCCAGGGCGATCTCGTCCCCCGCTTCGAGCGCCCAGCTCGAGAAGCCCGAGAGGTCGGTGAACATGATCGCGACGTCGACCTCGCCGCGTCCGCGGCCCTGGGACTCCGCCATCGCCTGCCAAAGCTGGATGGCACCCATCCCGAGCTCACCGGCGACCCCGGGTCGACCCTCGCGAGCCTCGGCGAGCTGGCGTACCGCGATGTCGGTGGGACGGTTTTGAGCGGTCGAAAGGCGATCTCCGACACGGTCATCACCGGGCAGCCGCTCACGCACTCCGCGCGCCGCATCGATCAGCTTCGGGTTCCGGTTGAAGCGGCGCAGACGCTCGCGCACTCCCTTCCAGCCGAGGGTGGGCGGCGATTCGGCCGAGTCGGATTCCGCGGGCGACTGCGGGTCTTCAGGATTTTGTGGTGAGTCGGATGGCTCGGGCAAGGCTGCGAGCCTACCGCCCGCCACCCTGCCGGTCCCGGCCACCGGCGTCTTTTGCGCCGCCACCTCGACCGCCGCCACCGCGCTCGCTTTGACCGCCGCGACCTCCGGCATTCTCGTCGCCCAGCATGTCGCGAAGCTTGCCCGCATCCGAGGGCTTCCCACCGGACTGCCCGCCGCCGCCTGTGGGCTTGCCGCGATCGCGCTCGTCCTTGCCGGCAGGCCCGTCCTTGCCCTGACGTCCGGCGCCCTGGCCCTTGCCCTGGCCTGCGCCCCGGGCCATTCCTTCGCCACGCCGATCCCCGCCTGCGCCGCCGCCCGCTCCACGCCGTCCTGCGCCCCCGCGGGATCTGCCGTCTGCCCCGCTCCCGCGGGCAATAAGAGCGACGATCACGATCAGGATCACGACGCCGACGACGATGGCGATGATGGCTCCGGTGGACATCCCGGCCACTGTATCCAGGCCAGCGGTCATTAGGCTGGGGACCCATCTTCGAGGCCTGGGACATCCACGTACACGGCCATCGCGGTGTCTATCGCGTCGCCGGATCCGGCCCGCCGGTGGTCTTGATCCACGGCATGGTCAACTCCTCGCGCCACTGGGAACGGGTGGCGATGAGCCTCGCCGACAGCTACACCGTCATCGCCCCCGACCTGATCGGCCACGGCGACTCGGCCACACCGCGGGGCGACTACTCGATCGGGGCCCACGCGGCCAGCATCCGCGACATGCTCTCCCTGCTGGGGATCGAGCGCGCGACCATCGTCGGCCACTCGCTCGGTGGCGGCGTCGCGATGCAGTTCTTCTACCAGTTCCCCCAGCGCGTCGAGCGCCTCGGCCTGATCTCGAGCGGTGGCCTCGGCCAGGAGGTGAGCCCTCTGCTGCGCGGCGCTGCGCTGCCCGGCGCGTCGCTGATGCTGCGTGCCGCCGCCAATCCCCGCCTGCTCGCCAGGCTCGACCAGATGGCCACTCGGATGCGCGAGCGCGGCACTTCGAAGGCCGTCTCCCTGCAGGCGGTCGTCCGGGCGATGCGGCCACTGGAGACCAAGGGGGGACGCGAAGCGTTCCTGCAGACGCTTCGATCGGTGATCGACATTCGCGGCCAGCGCGTAAGCGCCCGTGATCGCCTCTACCTGGTCAGCGACTTCCCGACGCTGATCGTCTGGGGCGAGCGCGACAACACGATTCCCATCGAGCACGGCCGCATCGCTCATTCGATGATCCGCGGCTCGCGCTTCGAGACCCTTCCGAAGGCCGCCCACTTCCCCCACCTGGAAGACCCGGACGGCCTCTCCGCGGTGCTGCGCGACTGGCTGCAGACAACCGCACCGGCACGGATCGAGGACGGCGAGTGGGCAGAGCTGCTGGACGCGGAGCGCAAGGTCAGGGTTCCGCCTGCGGCGAGCTGACAGTCCGAGACTTCCCCAACTCCGCAACTTCCGCCAACGGCCGCCCGCGGGGTCCGCTCACTTCCGTACTCTCGCTCGATGGCCCGATCCGTCGCCGCTGAGCAGCTCGACCTGAACCAGGCGCAGGCGCGCCTTGCGTTGCAGGGCCTCGATGAGGTGGTTGAGGCCGAGCAGGCGCCCGTCCGGATCTACGACGGGCCGACGCGACCCGCACGCGCTGCTCGCCCACCTCGGCTACGGCTCTTTCCGGCCCGGTCAGCGCGAGGCCGTCGAGGCTGCGCTCGCCGGGCGCGACTCGCTGGTCGTGATGCCCACCGGTGGCGGCAAGAGCCTCTGCTACCAGCTGCCGGGCATCGCCAGCGCCGATCTGACGATCGTCGTCAGCCCGCTGATCGCGCTGATGGCCGACCAGTGGCAGCGGCTCGTCGAGCGCCGGGCACCCGGCGGTGATGCTCGCCTCCGGCCTCGCGCCGAGGAACGGTCCCGTGAGGCGATGGACTGCGATCCGCGACGGCCGGGCCCGAATCGTCTACTGCTCGCCTGAGCGCTTCGGCTCGTCGCGCTTCCTGCGACGCGTCTGCAATCGCGCCGCGTCGACCTGCTTCGCGATCGACGAGGCCCACTGCCTCTCCGAGTGGGGCCACGACTTCCGGCCCGACTACCTGCGTCTGCCGAAGGCGATCGAGCGGCTCGGCCGGCCGACGGTGATGGCGTGCACCGCGACCGCGACCGAGGAGGTCGCCGAGGAGATCCGCGCGCGGCTCGGTTTGCGCGACCCGCCTCGCGTGCGCTCGGGCTTCGACCGGCCGAACCTCAGCTTCGACATCGTCCAGCTGCGAGGGCGAGGGCTCGAAGGCCGCAAGCTGGCCGCTGCTCGAGCACGGCCTCGGCGACCCGGCCAACCGGCCGGCGATCGTCTACTGCGGAACCCGCAAGGACACCGATGAGCTCGGCCGGCAGCCTGCGCCGAGACCGGACTGACCGTCGTCGCGCTACCACGCCGGCATGGCACCGGACGAACGCGCCGTCGCTCAGCACCGCTTCATGAACGGCGACGCCGACGTCGTCGTCGCCACCAACGCCTTCGGGATGGGCGTCGACAAGGCCAACGTGCGCTCGGTCTGGCACTGGGCGATCCCGACAAGTGTCGAGGCCTACTACCAGGAGGCCGGCCGCGCCGGCCGCGACGGCCACCCCGCTCGAGCCGTGCTGCTGGCCGTGCGAGGCCGACCTCGGCCGCCTCGTCCGCTTCAATCGAGCGCGCGAGGTCGAACCCGAGCCAGGTCGCCTCCTACATCGACCGGCTCGAGCGCGGATCCGACGGCGGCACGCTGATCATGGAGCCCCCGCGCGACGACGTCGCTGCGCATTCGGCTCGCCGTCGCCGAGCGTGCCGGGGCGCTGACGGTCGATCCGTCCGCGGGAGGTCGCATCGAGATCCAGTTCACCGGCGAGCCGCACATGGGCCTCCTGGCGCGCGAGTGCCGCCAGGCGAGTGACCGTGGGTGGCGGGCCTACCGGGTCGTCAAGGCCTTCGCCTTTTCGGAGAGCTGCCGCCGCCGTGCGCTGCTCGACCACTTCGGCGACTCCACCCCCGTCGCCCCCAGCGGACGCTGCTGCGACGTCTGCGATCCCGACGACTGGCTGCCCGACCCCGAGACGATCGCGACCCGCGCGCCGAAGCGGCGCTCCAAGAAAGCCGACGCCCCGCCGTCAGATCTCTCCGACGCGGACGAGCAGCTCTTCGAGTCACTGCGCGAGTGGCGCCTGCGCGCGGCCGCCGGCAAGCCCGCCTACACGATCGCGCACGACTCGACCCTGCGCGCGATCGCCGCGGCTCGGCCGTCCTCGAAGGCCGAGCTCGAGCAGATCCGCGGCATCGGGCCGACGTTCCTGAGCCGCCACGCCCCGGGGCTGCTCGACGTGGTCGCGACGGCGAGCTAGCGCCGAATCAGCCGGCGCAGTCGAACGAGCCGAGTGCGGCCGGCAGCGCCGGGATCTGCAGCAGCCCGCCGAGCACCGTCAGCGCCCCGTTGAGACCGAGGCCGCCGATCACCGTGCGCAGAGCGTTTGTCTGGCCGGTGACAAGGGAGAGCTGGTCGCAGACCGAATCGAGCACCGGCAGCGAGCCGACCAGCTGGTTGAGGGTCGCGGCGCTGATCCCGTCGAGCTTGGCCGCGTTCGTGATCGCGTCGAGCAGCTCGCCGTTGGTGAGGCCGCCGAGGATCGACTGCAGCGCCTCGACCTGACTGAGGAGCTCGGTGATCTGCAGCTGCTGGAAGTGCAGGGCGTCGGTGAGGTTCTTCGTCGTGGTCGTGTCGGTGGTCGTGCCGCCGGAGCCGTTCGTGCCGCCGGAGCCGTTCGTGCCGTTGGAGCCGGGACCGCCAGAGGGGCCGGCAGGGCCGGTCACGCTCCAGGAGGTCTTGCGCTCGCCGCGCCGGCAGCGCTGCTTCTTGCCGACGACGCGAACGGCGCCCTTGTTGGGCATCTGAGTCTTGTAACAGGCGTAGACCACGCCACCCTTGCCGATCGCCGAGCCCTTCGCCTGCGCGACCCCGCCCATGCAGGCGAAGAACGCCAGCAGGCCGGCGACGATAACCGCGACGCCGAAGGTGAACGTGGACCTGGGAGGTGTGCCCGCCATGCCTCCTTCATCGGCAGGGCGGCAGAGACCTTGAAGGCCGACCGCTTGGGCCGACGTCGCGACCTAGCGCGAAATGCCGACGCTTCGGACCTTGCCGCCCCGCACGACGTACTCGAAGCCGTCGGGCGCCCCGTCGATCGCCGAGGCCGGGTCCCCCACCTCGACACCGCCGGCCCTGTATCCGCGCGCGTCGGTTGTGATCGACTCGACCCTGCCCGCCGGGCCGAATCGGGCGACGATCGAGGCGCGACGGTTGCGCTTGCCCCTGACGCAGTAGCGGTACTCGTCGCCGACCCGCTGCCGGGGCTGGCCGGCGACCTGGAGCAACTGCACCGAATCGAGGCCGAGCCGCACCGACCTGACGCTCTCCGCCGAGAAGCGGCCCTTGGCCGTCCGGCAGCGCGGCGGGGGAATGCCGATCGCGCGCTCCCACGTCTGCAGGTAAGCCTCGGCGCCCCGGGCCATGTCGTTGATGATCTTGTCGCCGGCGAGGATCCGCAAATCCTCAATCCAGTCGGGGTAGAGGCCGTAGTGGGCGACGCCGTCGGTGTTGATGTCGTACGTCTGCGATCCGCTTTGCTGGCGGCGAAGAGTCGTGCCGCCGTCGAACGACTTGAACGGGTAGCGAACGGGAGGATTGCCCTGCGTCGGGGTTCGCGGGCTCCCCTGCGCACCGAAGCCGTTCATGTCCGACCCGTAGCTGAAGCCGAAGAGGTAGCGCGGGTTGCGCTGCGGCCGCAGCTGTCGCCATGCCTTCACGAAACCCTTCGAGGAGCCTGCGTAGGGCGTGATCACGCCACCCGAATCGTAGATCCGCGGGTACGAGAGCTCATCCGCCCACGAGTGTGAGGAAATCACCCCGGAGTAGCCGGCCGCCTCGGTGACCGAGAGCGCCTGGTTGCGGGCGATCACGCTGAGGTGGTCGGGGTCGATCATCATCCCTCGCTTCATCATCCCGTCGATCAGATACTCGCCCAGCTCTGTCAGCCCGAACTGGTTGCACTGCGGCCCCTCGGGATAGACGGGCAAAGTGCCGGCGGGCAGCAGCGGAACCAACCCGTAGCCGATATCGGTTCGCAGCAGCTCCTGGCTGTTGTCGTGAGCGTGACCCTCACACTCGCCCATGCGCAGAAAGTCGCCGGTCTCATAGAAGTTTCCGAGGTTGATGATGGGACCGAGGATGCCGCCGTCGCCGGCGACCCCACCGAAGGCGGTGTCGAACTTGTTGATCAGCTCCATCTGACGGACACCGAGCCGGTAGACCTGGTTGAGCCCGCGGCGAATCTGCTCGCGGTCGCACTGCGGAATCCCGTTGTTGATTCCGCAGTCGAACAGCTTTGACGTCTCGATCCCCAGGATCACCGCGAGCTTGCCGTCGTTGATGACGCGACGCGCCTGGAAGGGGCTGCGGACGATCCGGAACCAGCCCTCGCCCGGGCCACCCTCCTGGGCGTCGATGTAGTCCTCGAGCTCGTAGAAATGCTTGATCTGCCGTAGCACGGTGTTCATCTCATTGCAGCCGTGCCGTTTGAACGGATAGAGCTCGCAGAGCACCGCGTTGTCCACCGACAGCGGGGTCATGATCCGCAGCCCTCCCCGCCAAGCCCGCTCGATCCACTTGTAGTAGACCTGTTCGTAGGTCAGCGAGTGGTGGTTGGGCCAGTCGTTGAAGGTCGGCCATCCGACGGGATCGTGAGCGCTGACCGGTGAACCCCAGTTGAGGAAGTTCTGCACCGGCGCCAGCACGGCTCCGTCGGTGCCGAGCGTCTCCTCGCAGTCGGGCAGCGCCTCGGCGACGCCGAGTGGATGCCATGGCCTGCCGCAGTGAATCGCTCCGCCGAGCGCCTCGAAGAACATCGGGTGCACGTGCATGTCGAGGAAGCCGCGCACCTCGCCGTAGGCCGTCTCACCCCTCAGCGGCTCGCCCACAGCGTTGACCTGGACCTCGGGGAACCGCGGGCAGCCGCGCACCCGCTGAAAGCTGAATCGCGTCGCCGCGCGCGGCGCTGTCGCCGCTGCCACGATCAGCTCGCCCGCCGCTGAAGCCGCGAGCCTGCGGCCCTGCGAGCCGACGGTGAAGGCGTCACCGTCGGGCTGCACCACCCAGACGCTGGCCGGGCTCGGCTCGGCGGCCCGCACCAGGCCACCGTTGCGATCCAAGGCCACGAAACGGCGATCGCCGTCGTAGAGCAGATAGCTGCCGAGATCCGTCGCCTGCATTCTCAGCCCCTCGCTGACCAACTTGCCGTTGGCCTCCGAGCGCAGCGAGTAGCAACCGCCCGCGAGGTCGTAGCGATCCGGCGCCTGGGCGCCGGATAGAGCGGGCCCGGAGAAGGCAAGGGTCAGCGCAAGCGCACTAAGCGCCCCGGTCCCAAGCAATAGTCCCCGTGCTCTCCCGGTCAAAACTGCCCTCAAGTGGGAGCGTAGTGGGTGCGGGCTTTCGGGCACGCCGGTTCCGCCAAGCCACCACTTTGTTTCGCAACTCTGCTATTAGGTAACCCTAAGGGTGATCCAATCCCGACCGATCCCGAATATGCTGTGCGCACCGAGGGACCGACGAAAGACTCGGGACTAACTCTCACCCGGTCGATACAGACAGGAACCGAATGGAATCAGCAACGCAAAGCAACGCCGACATCGGCGACATCGGCGCGCCGGCCAATACCGATGGCGGCTCTTGGCGAAAGGCGCTCGTCCCCTACTCGCAGCCGAGCCTGCCGCGCAGCATCGTCTTCCTCTTCACGTCGCTCGTCCCCTACCTGGCGCTCGTGGCCGCGATGTACGCCCTCTACGACGTCAGCTACTGGTATGTGGCGGCTTTGACGCCGCTCGCCGCCGGCTTCCTCGTCCGCACCTACATCGTGTTCCACGACTGCGGACACGGCTCGTTCATGCCGTCGACGAGGGCGAACAAGGTGCTGGGCGGAATCACCGGCGTGTTCGTCTACACACCGTTTGAGCACTGGCGCCACTCCCACGCCGTCCACCACGCGACCGCCGGCGACCTCGAGCGCCGCGGCACCGGCGACGTGCCGACGATGACCGTCGACGAGTACTTCTCGCGCCCCTTCAAGGGACGCATCGGCTACCGGCTCTTCCGCACCCCGGCGATCATGTTCGGGATCGGACCGATCTGGGCGATGCTGATCGGCCCGCGCTTCATCTCCAAGGACGAGCGCCTGCGCAACCGCCAGAGCGTCTGGAAGACGAACGTCGGACTCGCCGTGCTCGTCGGCCTTCAGTGCATCTTCTTCGGGCCCCTGACCTTCCTGGCAGTCGTGCTGCCGTCGGCGCTGCTGGCCGGCAGCGCCGGAATCTGGCTCTTCTACGTCCAGCACCAGTTCGAGGATGTCTACTGGCAGAACTCAGACGAGTGGAGTTACGACGCTGCCGCGCTGCAGGGCAGCTCCTATTTGAAGCTGCCGAAGGTCTTCCAGTTCTTCTCCGGCAACATCGGCCTGCACCACGTCCATCACCTCTCGGTGCGCGTCCCCAACTACAACCTGCAGCGCGCGCACGACGACAACCCGATCTTCCACAGGGTGCCGACGCTGACGATGTGGGACGGCATCAAGTGCACGCGCCTGAAGCTCTATGACGAGCGCGCCGGGCGCATGGTCGGCTGGCGCGAAGGGCGCGCCAGTTACGCCGCCGCACACGCGACCGCAACGCCGGTGGTCGCCCCAATTTCCGCGGGCTGAGCACGCGCCTGGCCAGGCGCGGTTCACCCCGGCCCGAGGCTGAAGGCGCTCCTCACCCTGCTACCGTCTTCGCCGTCGGGTGGCACCCTTGCCGCCCGAGAGGTTCCGTTTCTCGCTGCGCACAGATGTGCATTTCGGGGTTACAGGATCTCCCGAAGTACCACATAAGGAGTTCGCAGTTCTATGTCTCATTCTTCCTTCGCCGATCTCGGCGTGTCTGAATCTGTCGTGCGCGCATTGACGCAGCGCGGCATCACCGAGCCGTTCGCGGTCCAGAGCCTCGTCACCCGTGACGTACTCGCCGGCCACGATGTACTCGTCCAGTCCCCGACCGGTTCGGGTAAGACCTTCGCCTTCGGTATTCCCATCGTTGACCTCCTCAAGTCCGAGGCCCAGCGTCCATCCGCTTTGATCCTCGCCCCCACCCGCGAGCTGGCGAGCCAGATCGTCGACGAGCTCGAATCCATCGCCGGCGCCCGCGGCCTGCGGATCAGCGCCGTTTATGGCGGAGTCGGCTATGGCCCGCAGATCAAGCGCGCAGCGAGGTCCCACATCCTCGTCGCCACGCCCGGCCGCCTCGAGGATCTGATCGAGCGGGGCGCCGTCAACCTCAAGGGCGTCGAGATCCTCGTTCTCGACGAGGCCGACCGCATGCTCGACATGGGCTTCAAGCCCGCCGTCGACCGGATCGTCTCCAAAACCAAGCGCGATCGCCAGACGCTGTTCTTCTCGGCCACGCTAGAGGGCGCGACCGGCAAGCTCGCTGCCGCCTACACGAGCCAGCCGCGCCGCCACACCCAGGAGGCGAAGCCGGCCGACAAGGCGAACACAACGCACCGCTTCGTCCACGTCGACTCCCAGGGCGCCAAGCTCAACGAGTTGATCGGCCACCTGCGGGCGGCCGATGACGGCCGAAGCCTCGTCTTCGTGCGCACCAAGCGCGGCGCCGACCGGCTCGTTCAGAGACTCGGCAAGCAGCAGGTCAGAGCGTTGGCGATCCACGGCAACAAGTCGCAGCCGCAGCGCGAGAAGGCCCTGGCGCGCTTCGAGCGCGGCGAGGTCGGGACGCTGGTCGCGACCGACGTCGCGGCACGCGGCATCGACGTCGCCGACGTCGTCCAGGTGATCAACTTCGACCTGCCCGAGGACCAGGACACCTACACCCACCGCGTCGGACGCACCGGACGCGCCGGAGCCGAAGGTTCTGGCATCAGCTACGTACTCGCCGACCAGACCCATGAGATGCGCAGCATCGCCAAGGGTCTCGGTCTGATGCGCGAGTTCGAGGGCGCGGGCAAGCGCAACGGCAATTCGAAGAGCCAGAACGGACACAGCAATGGCAATGGCCATGGCAGCGGCCGATCGGGCAACTCGAACCGCCGGCGCCGTTAGTCACAACAGACTGACGCCGCGCCCACCAGCTTCCTGATGCCGACCCTCAAACGAGAGGACCTCCGCAACATCGCGATCGTCGCCCATGTCGATCACGGCAAGACGACACTCGTCGACGCGATGTTGTGGCAGTCCGGCGCCTTCCGAGAAGGTCAGGACGTCGCCGAGCGGGTGATGGACTCGATGGACCTCGAGCGTGAGAAGGGGATCACGATCCTCGCCAAGAACACGACGGTCCAGTACGGCGACGTCAAGCTCAACATCGTCGATACGCCCGGCCACGCCGACTTCGGCGGTGAGGTCGAACGCGCCCTGACGATGGTCGACGGCATCCTGCTGCTCGTCGACGCCTCCGAGGGCCCGCTGCCGCAAACCCGCTTCGTGCTGCGCAAGGCGCTCGAGGCAAAGCTGCCGGTGATCCTCGTCGTCAACAAGGTCGACCGGCCCGACGCCCGCATCGGCGAGGTCGTCGACATGGTCTACGAGCTCTTCCTCGACCTCGACGCCACCGACGACCAGGTCGAGTTCCCGATCGCCTACACCAACGCCCGGGAGGGATGGGCTTCGCTCTCCGAGGGAACCGAGGGAACCGACCTCTCCCCCCTGCTCGACCTGATGGTCGCGACGATCCCCGCCCCCGAGTACGACCCGGAGCACCCGCTGCAGGCGCAGGTGACCAACCTCGACGCATCTCCGTACGTCGGCCGCCTGGCGCTCTGCCGCGTGCACCACGGCACGATCCGTTCCGGCTCGCCGATCGCTTGGTGTCGCGCCGACGGCTCGATCGAGCGGGCGAGCGTCTCCAACCTCTACGTGACCGAGGCGCTGGATCGCGTCGAGGCCGAGGAAGCGGGACCGGGCGAGATCATCGCCGTTGCCGGTATCCCCGAGGTGACGATCGGCGAGACCCTCGCCGATCCCGAAGACCCGCGGCCGCTGCCCGTGATCACCGTCGACGAACCGTCGCTCTCGATCGTCGTCGGCGCCAACACCGGCCCGCTCGCGGGCAGGGACGGCGACAAGCTGACCGCGCGCCAGATACGCGACCGCCTCGATCAGGAGCTGGTCGGCAACGTCTCGATCCGCGTTCACGAGACCGAACGACCCGACAGCTGGGAGGTGCAGGGCCGCGGAGAGCTGCAGCTCGTAGTCCTGCTGGAGCTGATGCGCCGCGAGGGCTTCGAGCTCGTCGCGGGACAGCCGCAGGTCGTCACCCGCGAGATCAAGGGCAAGATCCACGAGCCCGTCGAGCGCCTCGCCCTCGACATCCCGGAGGAGTACGTCGGCGTTGTCACGCAGCTGCTCGCCCTCCGCAAGGGCCGCATGGAGCAGATGGTCAACCACTCGACCGGCTGGGTGCGGCTTGAGTACCTGGCTCCGGCCCGCGGCCTGATCGGCTTCCGCACCGAGTACCTGACGGAGACCCGCGGCACCGGAATCCTCCACCACGTCTTCGACCGCTGGGAGCCCTGGGCCGGCGAACTGCGCCATCGGCCGACCGGCTCGCTCGTCGCCGACCGCCGCGGGCAGACCGCGGGCTTCGCGCTCTTCAGCCTTCAGGAGCGCGGCTCGCTCTTCGTCGGTCCCGGCGAGGAGGTCTACGAGGGCATGATCGTCGGCGAGAACGCCCGCCCGGAGGACCTCGACGTCAACGCCACGAAGGAAAAGCAGCAGACGAACGTCCGCGCCGCCAGCGCCGACGTGCTGATCCGCCTCGTCCCGCCGCGCCTGCTCTCGCTCGAAGCGGCACTCGAGTTCCTGCGCGAGGACGAGTGTGTCGAGGTGACACCTGAATCGATCCGCCTGCGCAAGCTCGAACTGACTAAGACCGAGAGAACAAAACTTGCCCGCAAGAACAAACCACCGAAGGTCTGAGAGGATTCACGTATGGGATCAACCACACAAGAAGCAGTACTCGAAGCAGCAAAGTCGATTGACGGCCAGTTCACACGCGACGATGTCGCCTCGAAGCTCGGCATCGAGCGCTCGGAAATGAAGCCGAGCTGGAAGGCGGCCAAGGACGCCGGTCAGATCGAGAAGGTCGGCCAGAACTCCGACGGAGAGAACCTCTTCAAGGTCGCCGGCTAGCGCTCTACGAAATCGCGGCCAAGCCGAAGGGACTCCCCTCGGAGTCCCGGCAGATCGCCCAGCGCTCGCCCGGATGGACGACCGCGCCGCCGAGCTCGGTGACTCGCCGCAGCGCGGCGGCGATGTCGTCGACCGCGAAGTAGGGCAACGAGACCGTGTCGCCGGGCCCGCGACCGCGCTCGTGCACCCCGATCGAAACGGCAGCCGGCGACTTGTCCTCCCCGGCCGGGGACCGGTCGCCAATCGCGCCAGATTGCCAGCCCTGGCCCTGCTCAGCGTCGCGAGCCGACAGCTCCGTCCCAAGCAGGCCGCCCCAGAACCGCAGCGCCCGCTCGGGGTCATCGGCGGGAAACTCCACGAGTGAAATCCGGGCGTCGCTCACAGCTCAGGACCATAGCCGCCATCCTCGGGGCTCTGGGTGCAGCCGCTCCCCTTGCTTGCGGAGACGATTCGGAGCCGGCACCAGCGCTGCCACCCGCGAGTACGGCCGCGGCCGCCAAAACTACGACCTCAACAACAACCCAGCCCGAGCCGTCGGCCAAGGCGCCACCCGCCCACTGTGCGCCGGGCCTGACCAACTGTGAGAGCGCTTCGGGGACGATCATCTACATCGAACGCGTCGACCCCGACGAGGACGGAGACGCCCACTTCGTGCTCGCCTCCGATGACAGCATCACCCTGCCCGGGATCTCGGTGATCGACGTCGGCGCCGGCCTCAGGCCCGATCCGCTGCCCCCGATCGGGGCCCGCGTCAGCGCCGCCGGACCCGTCTACAGCGGCTCGTACGGACAGCGCCAGATCGAGGCGACCGAGCTGAACGTCGCCGACTGACGCGACCGGTCACCGCGCTTCTCACGCACTTTGCGGCAAGAAAACCCTCATCCCGTGTTGCGTTTCGCACTAGCACCCCTTGGGTACGAGAATTCTGGATAGAGGTTCCGGCGGAGGGCGTAGCACGACCGGGGTCCACGGACTAGGAGGAACTCATGTTGCAGACACCGGTCACAGTCGGAGGCGAAACGGACTCCGCCACGGCCCCCACGGCCGCCGCTTCGAAGCGCCCCCGTCGGCGCTTCGCCAGGCGCGAGCAGGGCCTGATCAGACCCGAGACGCCGCCGCTCAATCTCGTGCAGGGCTACCTGAAGACGATCGGTCGCTCGAAGCTCTGAACGCAGATTCCCGTCGGCTCAGCCCGGCGTCAGCGCGGTAACGACCCAGGCCGAAGACGATGCATGCACCGAGCCGTCCTCGTGGACGAACTCGTCAATCGAAGCCCTGATCGCGGCTTCGATTTCGGGACGGATCGCATCCGCCTTGTCCCCTGAGAGGCGGATCACCTCCCCCGCCGGCCCCAGCGCCATCAGCAACTCGACGGCCGCGTCCACCGTCCTGCCGATCTCGAACTCGATGTCTGAGCGCAGCAACTCGATCCGCTCGTAACCGGCGCTGACCAGCTGGCCGCTGACCGTGTCCGCGTTCGCCATCGAGAACGGCCCAGGTCCGCAGGTCGGCTCGTCGGTCTCGTTCGGATCGGGATGATCGAGAAACTTCTCGACCGCGAGCTCGGCGCGGTGCATCCACTCGTTGTCAGGCTTCTGACGCCAGACGACCATGCAGAGCCGCCCGCCCGGAGCCAGCGACTGTCGCATGTTGCGAAGCGCGGCGACGGGGTTGGCGAAGAACATCGTCCCGAAGCGGGAGAACACGTAGTCGAAGGCGCCCGCCTGCAGCGGCACGGCCTGGATGTCCGAGACGAAGAAGCTGACATTCTCAACGCCGGCCTGCGCCGCCTCCTCGGACGCGAGGGCGATGAAGCGCTCGGCGACGTCATTGCCGAGCGCGCTTCCACCCGGCCCGACGAGCTCACCGATCCGGCGGGTTGAATCGCCGAAGCCGCAGCCGATGTCGAGCGCGTTGTCGCCGACCGCAGGCGGATACTGCTCGAGCGCGACATCGCCGTGGGCGCCAAGCCCGGAGATGAGAACGTCGCGGTACTGCAGGAAGCGATCGAACAGGACCCCGTTCCACGCCTCGACGGCCTCCTCGTTCGCTGGGGCTACAACCGGCTCCACAACCGTCGATAGTACGGGACCACCACCATGATCGATGAGCTGATGATCCGCGCTCTGCACGTTGAGGCGCTGCGGCACTCAGACCTCCATGCCGAGCGGGAGCCGCATGTCCTTTTTCAGGCGTCGACGATCGGAGCGCTGCTGCAAGGCGCATACGACGGCGACGTCAGCTTCGCCGAGCTAGCAGCGCACGGCGACCTCGGCCTCGGGACGACGAATGGTCTCGACGGCGAGATGATCGCCCTCGACGGCTGCTTCTACCGGGCGCGGCTCGGCGGCCGCGTCGAGCCGATCGCATCGTCCGAGCAGACGCCGTTCGCGGTCGTCGTCTGGTTCTCGCCGTCGTACGAGTTCTCACTCGAAGCTGGGCTGGAACATGCCGAACTGCTGGCGTCGATCGAGGCACACCTGCCGCCCGGCGTGGTTGCCTGTGCGGTGCGAATCGACGGCGAGTTTCAGTCGGTGCGGGCCCGCTCCGTGCCGAAGCAGAGCCCACCATACCGACCGCTCGGCGAGGTGGTCGCCGACCAGGACGTCTTCGAGTTCAACGACGTCCGCGGCTCCCTGGTCGGCTTTCGCTTCCCTGAGTACAGCCAGGGCATCGAGGTCGGCGGCTGGCACTTCCACTTCATCGACGACGCCCGTAAACGGGGCGGCCACGTGCTCGAGGTGAGGCCGCGCAGGGTTCGTGTCGCGCTCGACCCGTCGGCCGACCTGCACGTCGAACTTCCGCCGGGCGTCGAGCTCTCGGCGCCGGACCTGAGCACCGCGACCCACGAAGCGCTGGCGCGCATCGAGGGCTGACGCCATCCGTTTCTAAAGGGGTCAGACCCCTTTAGAAACGGATTGGGGCTCGCGCCACATCCGCCACAGCGGCGGACCGCCTCTCGGCAGCCGGAACTCCTCGGTGACCTCGAAGCCATGGCGTTCGTAGAGGTCGCGGCTTCGTTCGGATCCGGCGTTCAGGTAGGCGGGAGAATTCTCGGCGTCCACGCGCTCGAGCATCGCCGCCAGCAGCGACGAACCCGCACCGCGTCCGCGACCCGCCGCCTCGACGCCGATGTAGTCGAGGTACCAATGCGGCTCGCGCGGGTGCCCTCGCTCGATCGCTGCCGATGCCGAGATCGCCCTGATCGGGTGGCGGCCGTAGGTGCGCAGCAGGATCCCGCGCAGCGATCGCTGCTGGCTTGCGGAAAAAGGCCAGGCGCCCGGCCTCACCCAGGCCGCGGCTCCCGACGGGTCCTCGCTTGCCCAGACCTCACCGGAGGGGACGTAGAGCATCGGCAGCGTGACCTCGAAGAAGCGACGCAGGCGATCCACCTTCGGTGGCGGCCCGCCGAGCACCCAGTGCATCGGCGGATCTGAAGAGAACGCCTCGGCGAGCACGGCGGCGAGGCGCGAAACGTCCGCGTCCGTGGCCGGCCGCACCCGTCCCCGCGAGCCGGGGCGCGAATCCGCGGAGACCTCCATCCCGCCAGTATGGGGGCACGTCCGCTTAGGCGAACGACGCCAAGCTGGTCGGCAAGGCCGGCTTCACGGTGGCTCGGCAGGCGATTCGCAATCGAGCTTGCGCGCCGGCCGGGGTCACACAGGCCCGCGCCTGAATTCGCCATCCTTGCCTGTGATGAACGGCAGGAGACGGATTGCGATCGCTCTCGCGGTGGCGCTGACGGCGCTGTGCGCGTCGACCCTTGCGGCCGGCGCCGGCGCCAAGGGCAACCGGGCGCTGCCCAAGAAGCCGCAGCCCGGCGCTGAGTTCCTCGAGGGCAAGCCCCTGACCGAGGTCGAGTTCCGCTGGAGCATTCCCGACGGCGGAGCCGCCAAGCGGATTCAGGTCTCCGGCGGCGACGACACGGTCGCGGACGGCTCCTTCGCGAAGACGATCCACTCGAAGGACCTCAAGGACGACCAGAAGAAGACCAAGCTCGGGATCGCCGCCCCCGGTCGCTACTACTGGCACGTCCAGGCCAAGAACGCCGAAGGGGAGAAGGAGTACGGGCCCGCCTCCAGCTTCGTCGTGCTGGCGACGCTCTCGCGCAGCGAGGCCGTCGATTACACCCAGGCCGTGATCAAGTCCCGGCTCGAAGGCAAGTTCAACGTCCGCAAGATCGACTGCGACCGGCTGACCAAGCTGGCCTCGCGCTGCAAGTTCTCCGGCAACGCCCAGGGCTTCAGCTTCAACGGGTCCGGCAAGACCTTCCTCAAGGGCAACGCTCCCGACAACTTCAAGTTCTACCACTACAGGTACGTGGTCGAATTCGTCAATCAGCAGTGCCTCCAGGACACAGACGGCAAGAAGGACAAGTGCTCCGACACGATCCGCTGGACCGCCTGAGCCGCCCGGACTCGCCGCTTTGCCGATTTGACTCGATCTTTGCTGGGTAGCCTGCCGGCCATGAATCCTTCGACGCCCCACAGAACCCGAACCCTGCTGCCACTCTCGCTGGCGCTGTTGATGTTTGGCCTCGCCGCCTGCGGCGGCGACGACGAGACGACCACTTCGTCGGCGGCGACGACGTCTACGACATCGACCGTGCCGACGGGCGCCACCGGCGCCGAGGACACCGCCGCGACGGGCTCCGCGCCCGGCGGGTCGGCCAAGGACGTCACCGCTGAGGTCACCGGCTGCCTCGAGGACGCCGGCCACAGCGTGATCGAGAACCCCGGCAGCATCGCCGACGCGAAGTACTTCCTGGTCGTCAATGCCGGTGGAATCGGCGTCATCACCGTCTTCGACGACCCGGCCGACGCCGAAGACGGGCTCGCAGCGGTGGACAGGGATCAAAAGAGCGCCGGACGCGTCAGCGAGGTCGCCGGGCAGACGGTGATCTCGTACTTTCCCTCCGACCAGTCCCTGGCTCCCTCCCCCGAGGACCTGGCCGACCTCGTGCAGTGCGCCGGCGGCTGACGCTCAGTCGCCGCCGAACGCCTCGCGCAGCTTGTCGCTCAGCCCGCTGTTGCCACTCGTAAGGTGCCAGCCGCCGCAGATCGAGCACTGATAGACGCGTAGCCTCGGGGTTGCAGGCTGGACCTGCATCTGGTGTTGTGCCGTCGAGCGCGCCTCGCTCTCGCTCGCGTAGCGGGTCTTGCGCTCGCAGTTCTCCTTGGCGGTTGGGGTCAACTGACGGTGTCCTTCGCCCTCCGATGCTAGATTGACGCCTCCTGGTCGGGGGAGACCAGGCGTACTTGAGCAAGCAAATGGGGCAATCCGAGACAAACTCCAGAATCGGATCACGGGCCAGGCTCTGGGCCGGCGTCTGCATCGCCGTGAGCGCGCTGGCGGTGCCCTCGCTCGCCCTCGCCCATCGCGAGCGGCCCTCCTACTTCCCCGACCCGCGCCCCGACCGCTCGATCACCCCCGCCGCCGGCGGCAAGGTGCCTAAGGCGCGCTCGCTGGCCTCCGCGGTCACCGGCTTCGGCCCCGGCGACGTTCGCGTCGTCTGCAAGGGCACGGGCGGCTCGGTTTCGCTGGCGATCGTGCGGCGCACCGTCGCCCGCGCTGTCGCCCGTGGCTACCGTCTGCGCCCGAGCCAGCCGAAGATCCAGATGACCGGGCCCAGGGGGCCCGGCTTGTGCGCAGCGAACAAAGCGCCTCGCCGAGGACTGCGGCTACCACGCCGTCCAGGCCGCGGTCTCCGACTCCGGCAACAACGACCGCGTCGTGATCATGCCCGGGCGCTACACCGAGCCGGCGTCGCGCGCCGAGCCGACCAACGACCCGCGCTGCGCCAACCTGACCCAGCTCGACACGGCGGGCGAGCGCCACTCCCTCGCTACGAGTACCAGGTCGACCTGCCCCAACGACCAGAACCTGATCTACGTCCAGGGCCGCGCGGTCCCGGACGAGCCGCCGCCGAGCCCGCCGCTCGACAACCGCCAGGGCATCCCGGACGAGGGCCCGTGCGTGCGCTGCAACCTCCAGATCGAGGGCTCGGGCGTCAAGCCCGAGGACGTCATCCTCGACGGCGGCAAGCGGCTACGAAGGCCGGGGCCCCGAGGCGCGGCCGCTCGCCTACGCCAAGGACGTCGTCCTGCGCGTCGATCGCGCCGACGGCTTCGTCGCCAGCAACCTGCTGACGCGCGGCGCCGCCGAGCACGGCATCTACATCGAGGAGACCGACGGCTACCTGCTCGACCGCGTCAAGTTCTTCTGGGCGGCCGACTACGGCAACCTGACCTTCACCTCCGACCACGGCCTCTACAAGAACTGCGACGGCTTCGGCTCGGGCGACGCCGTCGTCTACCCCGGCGCCTCGCCGGAGACCGGCGAGCAGGCCGACAAGAGCTTCTACCCCGACGCGCCGCGCATCAACACCGTCGTCAAGCAGCTGCGACATGCGCGGCATCGACGCTCGCCTACTCGGGCTCGATGGGCAACGCGGTCCGCATCACCAACAACCACATCTACGGCAACACGACCGGCATCGCCACCGACACGATCTCGGCGCCGGGCCACCCCGGCTTCCCGGCGGACAGCTCCGAGATCGACCACAACTGCATCTACGCCAACAACCTCAACCTCTACAACGATCCGACGCCACCGGTCGAGCCGACGGTCGGCGTCCCGATCGGCGTCGGCATCCTCTGGGCCGGTGTCAACTCCGGCACGCGTCCACGACAACTACATCTTCGACAACTGGCGCCGCGGCACGATGCTGCTCGCCATTCCCGACCCGCTGGTCAACGCCAGAGGGCAACGTCAACCCCGGCATCCCCTGCCCCAACCCGCTGATCACCGACCTCCTGCGAGCAACCGCTACACCGACAACAACATGGGCCAGGCGCCGCCGGGCTTCGAGCTGCCACCGCGTGCTCGAGGCAGTTCGGCGTCCCGCACGGCAGGACCGGCGGGCCGCTGCTGCCCAACGGCGTCGACTTCTGGTGGGACGAGTTCCCGGCGACGGTCGGCAACTGCTGGTTCGACAACGTCGGCATCGACGGCACGCGCGAGTCGATCACCTCGGATCCGCCGATCGCGCCCGTGGCCGGGACTTCGATTCCAGGGATGCTGCCCGAGAACTGCGGATCCAGCGTCGGCGCCGGCAGCGTCGTCAAGGAGGCGGTTCTGCTGGACTGCAACCTGTGGTCACGCGGTCAGACGGGATCCGACAGGCCGGCCTGCGACTGGTTCCGGCCGCCGCCGGCCCCCGGCAGCGCGGCTGCGGCGGCGCAGGCGGCAGGCGCAGCCGAGGAGGCGGCCCACTATGAGGACAGCCGGGAAGCGGGCATGTTCGCCGACCGCTTCGAAGAGATCAGTGCCTGGGCTTCCCGCCCGTAGGCTGCTGACAGGCCTCCTCGCCGGGACCGCCCTGGCCGCTCTGACGGGTTGCGGCGATTCGAGCACGCCCGCTCCAACCGAGGGCGTCGGGCCGATCAAGGCCGGCAGCACGGCCGCGCTCGCACAGTGCAGCGACTGGGTGGCCGGCTCGGTCGACGCGCGGATCGCGACGATCGCGGACATCCGCGGGCGCTCACCCGACGAGGAACGCGCGCTGACCGACGAGGAGGCGTACCAGATCCTCGACAGCGCCTGCTCGAACGAGTTCGCCCAGGGCTTCCGCCTCTACAAGATCTACGACCGCGCCGAGGCCTTCAGCTCGCTGGTGCCGGTCGATGGCTGAGCTCGAGCCAGGGTCCGTATTCGCGGGGCACCGCATCGAAGGCATCGCGGGAAGCGGGGGCATGGGCGTGGTCTACGCCGCGACAGACCTGCGGCTGCAGCGCAAGGTCGCGATAAAGGTGATTCGCTCCAACCTGGAGACAGAAGGCCGCTTCCAGGAGCGCTTCGAGCGCGAGTGCGCGCTCGCCGCTCAGGTCAATCACCCGAGCATCGTTCAGATCTACTCGGCGGGCGAGCAGGACGGGGCCCCCTACGTGACGATGGCGTTCATCGAGGGCACGGACCTCGGCAAGCTGATCGAGGAGCGCGGAAGACTCGACCTTGAGCTCGTGTCCGCTGTCGCGGACTCGATCGGTGGCGCCCTGGACGCCGCCCACAAGGGTGGGCTCGTCCACCGCGACGTCAAGCCGGGCAACGTGCTGGTCGGCGACCTCTCCAGGGGCGAGGTCTTTCTGACTGACTTCGGGCTTACAAGAGAGTTCACATCGGAGACGCGGCTGACAGCGACGGGCGCCCTGATCGGAACTCTCGACTACATGGCGCCGGAGCAGTTCGAGGACGAGCGCCTCGACCCGCGCACGGACGTGTACGCCTTCGGCTGTGTCGTCCACGAGGCCCTGACCGGCAAGGTCCCCTTCCCGGCCACCGGCCCGGTCGCGAAGATGTTCGCCCACACCAAAGCCGAGCGCCCCTCGATCCGCGAACACGTGCCGGAGCTCCCGGAAGCACTGGATCTGGCCGTTCAGAAGGCGATGGCCGTCAAGCGCGGCGAACGCTTCGAGACCGCGGGCGAGCTCGCATCGGCGATCTCGGCCGCCGCCGCCGGGATCGGGGACGCAGCGACGGTCGTCGCGACGGTGGCCGCTCCCGTACTCGGCTCCACCCAGCCGTACACACCGCAGTTCGAAGCGCCGGAGCCGGAGGCGGTCGCGGAGGCCACCCAGCGAGCCGGCGTCGCCGCCACGACCTCGCGCCCGGCCGACGACGAGCAGGCGACCGCGAAGATTGAAAAGCGCCGTGAGGGCCCGAACCTGGCGGCGATCGCACTCGCGGGCGGTGCGATCGCGATCGCCGCTGTGATCGCCGTGCTCACCCTTGGCGGCGGCGGCGACCCCGGCGGCGTCACTCCGGGCGAGGGTGGCGGAGGACCGGTAGAAGTCGACCTGCCGATCGACGCGGTCGCCGAAGTGTCCAACATGACGGGCGGCGTGATCGAGGAGGCCGGCTACGAACGCCGGGTCGAGCTCGTCGAGTTGCGTTCGGACGCCACGGGTGCCGAGGCAGAGACTCAGGCGCTCGAGGAACTGATCGTCAACCGCTGGCTGCGCGGCGAGGCCGAGTCGCGGGGCATCACATTCTCGGAGGTAGAGAACTTCGACGAGCAGACATCGCCGCAATACGCGGGCGAGGTCGCCAACCTGATCGAGGTTGGCCACGACGTGGCGGGAGTCCGGCTGAACACGGACGCGCGGCTCGCCGCTGAGGAGCTCTTCGGAGAGGACTCAGCCGCCGTGGCGGCGCTCACCAGCGGCTACGACAGCGCCGACTACGGCGAGCTCGAGGGCCTGATCGAAGAGTGGCGCCCGTTGACGGTGTGCGCGACGGACCTGGTGGAGCCCACCCCCCTCTGCTCGAATGGCCCCGACCCGCAGCCCTGACGCCGAGCGTCCGGAATACCACCCAGTGCGCGGGGCGCGCGGTCAGGCGGCCGCGAAGCGCTGCTCGGCGCGAGCGCGGCGTTTGGCCGCCTCGGCCTCACGATCCTTCGGCGGCGCCGTCGTCACCAGTCCGGCGACAAGCTCCGCCGTCGCCCGCTCGATCTGATCAACGGCGCGCTCGAAGACGGCCTCGTTGGCCTGCGAGGGCTTCGTCGACCCGCTGATCTTGCGGACGTACTGGAGAGCCGCCTCCCTGATTTCGTCCTCGGTCGCCGGAGGCTCGAAGTTGTGAAGGGTGCGAATGTTTCGACACATGGTTCGAGGCTAGCGAAGACGGGCCACGGCGACGGCGACGTTGTCGCCGGCGCCTCCGTCGAAGGCGCAGTTGATCAGTGCCTCGGCGAGGCTGTCGGCGTCGGCAGCCTCCCGAGCGAGCTCGCTGACGGCGTCGGCGCCGCGTCCGCTTCCCGCGTAGTCGCTGAAGCCGTCGCTGGCCAGCACCACCCAGGATCCCGGGGCCAGCTCCTCGTCCCCGCCGTGCATGCGCTCGTCGATCCGGCGGAGATCCATCGCGTAGGGGAGGAAATAGTGCTCGTCGCGGATGAAGACGCGCGTCGCGTTTGGCTCCGCCAGATAGACGGGGGCATCCCCCATCGACGCCCACTGGACGCGGGAGCCGGCGATCAGGGCGAACGCGAGCGTTGTTCGGCTCTGCGACCGCGCGTCGGCCAAGCCCATCGTGACCTGGGACGCAACCATGTTTGCTCGCCCGAAGATCAGGTTGGCGGCGATCCCCGGCGACGACGGCGGCTCGCCGATCGCCTCCAGGACCGTCTCGATCGCCGGGCGCACCGAGTCGAAGCCGTTGTGGCCGTCGGCGCAGGTGAGCAGCGTCGCCTCTTCGCCGATCACGGCAGCGACCGCGTCCTCGTTGGGATCCAGCGCCCAGTAGGGCTTCGGCAGGGCGCCCCGGCTGATGCCGAGCGCGACGTCGTCACTGAGCGCCTCGATGCCGTACTCGCCGTACTCGACGTAGTCCTCACCCCAGAGGAGCGCTTGCGGGTCTTCAGACACCCGGTAGTCCTATCGCGTCGCGACAACGGGTGACGGCCGGCGGCGACTTCAGCGTCGAGGCAACCCGCGCGGAAGGCCTGATCGCGATCGGGGCGATCTCGGGTTGCCGAGACGCCCCCAGCTGCGGCGGTTAGCCCGGCGCAGGATTCGCTTGACCAAGGCGCGCTCCCCCCCGACGTCGCTCGGAGTGCCGCGATCGCGGCCTCTTCAAGCTCTCGTGGCGCGACGGCTGCCGCCGGCCCCAGTCGGCCGCGACCGCGAAATCCATCAGCCGCTCGAAGTAGCCGGCAAGCTCGGGCGCTTCGAAGCCGAGCGTGCGGCTCGCGCGCGCGTTCTCGTAACTGACCTTCATGTCGAAGTAGGGGAAGTAAGCCTCGCTGCGGCGCAGCGCCTTGCGACGGCGCTCGTCGGGCTGGCGCACGAGCAGCGGGTGGATGGCGCGGCGGTAAAGCGCCGGGGGGAGCAGCCGGGGCTCCGGCTTGCCGGCGTACTCGCTGCCGAGCTCGAGCAGCTCGCCGACGCTGGAGGCGCGCGCGCCCGCGGTCAGGTGCAGCGTGCGTCCGGGCTTGCCGGCGACGGCGACGATCCCGTCGGCCACGTAGTCGACGGGGACGACGTCGACCGGCGAGCTGCGCCGTCCGGGAATCGCCGGATAGGCGCCCATCGAGAATGCCCGCAGCGGGCCATAGAGCACGTTGAAGGCCGGCGTGAAGCCGGTCCGGGAGTCGCCGACGACGATGCTCGGCCGCACGATCCGCATCGGCAGCCGTGAGCGCCGGCCCCTGATCAGGCACTCGGCCTCGAACTTCGACTGCTCGTAAGCGTTGCGGAAGTCCTGGCCGACGTCGAGGTCGGACTCGGCGAAAGCGCCGTCGCAGTCGCCGGCGACGTAGGCGGTTGAGACGTGGACGAAGGAGTCCAACTCGCCCCTGCGGACGCAGAGCTCAGCCAGCTCGAGCATCCGCCGCGTGCCGTCGACGTTTATCGCGCGCGACTCCTGGATCGGAAGCGTGAAGGAGACCGAGGCCGCGCAGTGGACGATCGTGCCGATCCGCTGCGCCAGGGCGTCGCGCCGCCGCGATCCAAGGCCCAGCCACGGCATCGTGACATCGCCTGTAATCGCGACGGCGCGCTCCGAATACGGCTCCGCGTGGCCGAGCAACGACTCGATCACGCGTCGCAGGCGCGCATCCGCCTCCTCGTCCGTTTCGGCTCGAACCAGCGCGTAGACCGGCCGCTCATCACCCTCGAGCAACCGCGCCAGCACCTCACCGCCGAGAAAGCCGGTCGCACCCGTGAGCAGAACTCCCTTTCTGTCCTGCGCCGCAACTGCCATTCTCTCGTTGATACCCATCTGCTGGCACCCAAGGTAAGAAGTTCGTAATCGTTTGTCCTCGGACAGTGGTCCACACTTGAGGACCGGCATTCGCCGCCCGGTCGAGGGCCTGGCGCGCAGCGAGCGCAAGCGTCTAGGGGCTGACGGGCTCAGGTTCGGGTGGCACCGGCTCCGCCGGCGGCGTCGCGGGCTCCACGGGACAGGCCCCGACGATCGTGCCGATGCCATCGGCGAGGCTGCAGTAGACCGGCTTCGGCTCCAGCGACTCGGTGACGACGCCCGTCTGGCTCCAGAAGGGGCCCTCGTAGGAGATGTCGTGCAGGCGATGGATGACGAAGACTCCGATGTCGTGGCCGACGACCGACCGGTAGAGGTCGACGATCAGCCCCTGCTCCTCGAGGCTGGCGCCGGAGATCGGGTCGCTGGAGATACCGATCTCCGTGATCCAGAGCTTCGTGCGACGGTCGCCGGCCTGGTCTCGCACAGCCCGCAGCTTGTCCAGCCACTTCGTGAACTGCTCCACGTACGGCGGGGTCCACGGGTAGGGGTGGGAGCCGATGCCGTCGAAATCGCGCACGTCGCCCTGGGTGTAGACGCGGCGCAGGAACTCGGCCGAGGAGATGTTGATCTCGTTGTTGGAGCTGGCGATCATGCCGCCGGTCAGGACCGGGATCGAGGAGTCGATCTTGGAGATGCCCTCGTGGGCGCGGTCGAGGATGTCGACGTAGCGGCTGACCTTCGGCTTCGGCGCCCAGAAGCGGCCGAGGTTGGGTTCGTTCCAGACCTCGAGGGCCCGGATCTCCGGGTAGCGGCGCGCGGCGGCTCGGACGAACTTCATCCAGTCGCGGTCAAAACGCTTACGGGGCGGATAGGCGCAGGCAAACTCCGACGGGCAGTCCGCATGTTGCTTGCGTGCCCACTCCGGCGCGTTGTAGACCATCATCAGCGGCTGGTCGCTGTAGCGGACCATGCGGTTGTAGATCTTGTCCGTGCGCTCCCAGTCGTAGTGGTCCTTCCTGTGTTCGACCCTGGCCCACTCGACGTGCAGGCGATTGGTCGAGACGCCGTCGGGGATGATCTGGGTGGCCAGCGCCAGGTGCCGCCCCGTCGTCTCGGGACTCCAGACGCCACGCTCGTAGCCCCAGTCCTCGTTGAACCCCCAGGGAAGCGAAGACGGCAGCGCGATGGCGGGATCGCTGTAGTGGTTCGCGGCGGCGCCGCTCGGTCCCCCCAGCGCCGAGGCGGCCAGGGCGAGGGTGAAAACCCACGTCCGAACCCCTCCCAACCTCTGCCCGCCGCGACTCCGCACGATCGCAAGGTAGCGAAGGCGGGACACGAGGTTGGCAGCTCCCGGTCAACGCCAGGTTCGTGCCTGGGCAAGCCCCTCGGCTGGGCCGGGGCTTGCAGATCGTCAGATCCGCCGCCGGCAAGGCGACTCTTGGCGCATGGAGATCCTTCTGGCCCTGTCAACCGTCGCCGCCGTGGCGGCCCTGATCATCGTGCTTGCGCGTGAGCGAACGCTGCCGGCCGACGCGGCGATCGGCCCGGAGCTTGCCGAGCTCCGCGGCGCCGTCGCCATGCTCAGCCGCGAGCAGGGCAAGGACGCCGGCGAGCTCGCCGGAATGCTGGGCGAGATCTCGAACTCCCAGCGCGCGGTCGCCGAGTCGACCGGGCGGCTCTCGGAGGCGCTGCGGCGACCCGCCGTGCGCGGGCGCTGGGGAGAGCTGACACTTCGCAACGTCGTCGAATCGGCGGGACTCGTTCACCGGGTCGACTTCGACACCCAGGCCCACGTGCCGGGCGACGCCCAGAACTCAGCAGCGCGACCCGACCTGATCGTGCGACTGCCGGGCGACGGAGTTCTGCCGGTCGACGCCAAGCTCCCCCTCGACGGCTTCCAGGACGCGATCCACGCGGGCTCGGAGGCGGAGCGCGAGGCGGCTCTCGACCGTCACGCCGAAGCCGTACGCGCCAAGGTCCGCGAGCTCGGCGCCAAGGCCTACTGGCGGCGCTTTCGCCGCGCCCCCGAGCTCGTCGTCATGTTCGTTGCCTCAGAAGCGGCATTCGCGGCTGCGATCGAGCGCGACCCCGATTTGCTGGACCTCGGGTTTCGAAACCACGTGGTGCTCGCCACGCCGGCGACGATGCTGGCACTGCTGCAGGCGGTCTCGCTGAGCTGGCGCGAGCACGACCTCTCCGCGAACGCCGCCCGGGTGCAAACACTGGCAACCGAGCTGGCGTCGCGACTGGGCGTGATGAGCTCCCACCTGAGTGGCGTCGGCAAGGCCCTCGAAGGAGCGGTCAGGGCGCACAACGGAGCCGTCGGCAGCTACGAGTCGCGTCTGCTGGTGACGGCCAGGCAGCTCGCAGAGCTCGGGGTCGGCGAGGCGGCGGCACTGGAGCAGCCGGCGATCGTCGAAGCCGCCCCACGCGCCCCCGTCGCCCGGATTCAGGCTTAGCTCCCGGCGCCACAAGGCGCCACCTGAGCCTGAATGCGGACGCCTACATCTCGCTGTGCACCGAGAGGATGTTGCCCGCCGGGTCCTTGAACCAGGCGATCTCGGGACCGGGCCCGTGCGCAATTCCCTTCTCGTCCTGCTCGAAGCCTTCGTAGCGCTCGAAGCTGACGCCACGCCCGCCGAGCTCATCCACGGCGGCGCCGACATCGGCCACCGGGAAGTTGAGGACCGTGTAGGTCGCAGGCGTGAAATCCGGCTTCAGGTAGACGAGCGTGTCGCGCTCACCCGGGAGGTGGATGTTGAGCAGGCCGTTCTCGGGGTCGAGGACCGACGTCTTCAGGCCCAGCACTTCGCTGTAGAAGCGCTCGGCGGCCTCGAGGTCATCGACGGCGAAGCCGCTGTAGGCCTTCGATTCGCTGAGCATCGCGGGTCTCCTTTCGATTGTCTTTGGACCACTAAGACTGCCCCGCAGGCCCTGACTCATCGCCGTGTACCCGGAATCGGGGCGGAACCTCCGCTTTTCGGTCAACGCTTCTGCGATCCTGCGGCTGAGGGATGCATGTGATTCGCAGCCATTCTCGCGGGAGGATCGTTCTCGCGCCCGCCCTGGCGGCGGTCGCGGTGGCGACCGGGTTGATCATGCCCGCCGCGGCCGCGGCGGGCGGTGCGCCGATTCAGCCCCCCAACGACCCCTCGATCGGTGCCGAGCGCAACGGCCTGACCTACGAGGTGGTCGACGGCCCCCGCGCGGTCGCCTCGATGGAGCGCGCAACGGCGTCGGTCTACGGTGGCCCCTACACCGCCTACACCGGCGAGCAGGTGGTCGTCCTCGCCAGCGACTTCTACCAGCGCGACGACCAGGCCAACAAGACCTACGCCGACTACGCCGCCTCGTTCGTGCACAGCACCGAGCTCGGCAGGGTCGTGATCGTGCTGGTCGCCCCGGCGGAGATCGACGCCTATTGCGGCCTCACCGCCGCAGCCTGCTACTTCCCCGACTACCAGGCGATCGCGATTTCGCCCGACAGCCCCACCCGCGGTGCCGATCTGCTTCACGAGTACGGCCACCACATCGCCTTCAACCGCCTCAACACCCCCTTTTCGGCTTACAGGTTCGGCCCCAAGCGCTGGGCGACGGCGCTCGGCGTCTGCCCGAACGTCCGCAACGGCGGCCTCGACCCGTCCGTCTACGAGCTCGATCCGGCCGAGGGCTTCGCGGAGGCCTACTCCGTCGTCAACGGCGGCGCCTGGGGCGGGATCGTCTCCTCGTTCTTCTTCCCGGACGCGAACGCAGCGGCCCTGATCCGATCCGACGTGCTCAACCCCTGGGCCGGGAACTTCGCGACGCCCTCCGCCCCGCTGAGGCTTGCCGAAGGGCGGCGCCTCAGGCTCGCCGTCCCGACCCCGCTGGACGGCAAGCTCGAGGTGAGCCTCAGGGGGCCGGCCGCGGCCAACTTCGACCTCTACCTGCTCTCGGGACGCAAAGTGCTAAAGCGCTCCCGTGGCCGCACGAGCAGGGAGCGCGTCAGGCAGACGATCTGCGGCGAGCGCTCGTTCACCGTGATGGTGCACGCCAGGGAAGGCGCCGGCCCGGCGAGGGTGACCGTCTCGAAGCCCTGACAGGCAGACGCCGGCGGCTGCGTGGGGACCGTGCCGGGTGGCGGCCCCCGGCCACCCACCGGTCGGCGAGCAGATATTCCCGTCCGATCCAATCGGTCACGCGATCCAGGCTCAGTTGCGGTGCTTCTCACCCGGCTCGCGAGGGTCCTCGCGCCGCTCGGGCTCAGGCTGCTCGTCGCGCTGCGCCGAGGGTGGTGAGGCGGCGCCGGGCAACCGTGTACCCGGGACGCTCGTGAGGCCATCGGGGCGCGCGCCCGCGGGGTCGTAGTCCTCACCGGCGGCCAGCTCCGCGTCGCGACCCTCCTCGTCCAGCGCCGCCGGCAGGTTGTTCTGGCTGACATGCGAGGCGCCCTCGGGCGCCTCGGCTTCATTCTCCTCCGGGAGCACCGTTTCCCTTTTCTCGTGTTCCATGCCGGGGTGATTACCCGCTGGGAGGCGCCTCTATTCGAATCGGACGGCCGCGGCCGGGATCCACCAGTCCTCGACCTCGCCGGCACTGCGCTGTCCGCGCACGCCGGCCCGCCCCGCGTGCGCCTCGACTCCGCCGCCGACCTCGTCGAGCGCCTTCAGCGCCAGCTCGCGCGCCTCGGCCTTGCCGGCGCCGGCTTCGCGCAGCCCGCGAATCACCCGGTTGGACTTGACCGCAAAGCGATCACCGCCGGGGCCGGTAGCACCGACCCGGGTCACATTCGCGGGATCCGTGACCAGCTTGACTGCTGCTTCGAGCTCGGCCATTGCACGCAAGCCTACGCCGCCCAACGCCGAACGTCCCAAAGACCCCCTATGCACGGCCCCCCTATGCACGGCCGATCGGCCGCAGCTCGAGGCTTGTCTCGCCGTCGGCGCTCACACGCGTCCGAGGATACCCTCGCCCCGATGTCGGCAATCGCACTGGTGACAACTGACCTCGAGCCGATCGGCGAGTTCGACGAGGACCTGCCGATCCAGATCGAGGCGCTGACCGATCGCGGTCACCTCGTCGAGGCGCCGCACTGGAGCGACCCGGCAGTCGACTGGGGCGGCTTCGACCTGATCGTGATGCGGAGTCCCTGGGACTACCCGGAGCGGCTGGGCGAGTTCCTCGGCTGGCTGGAGCGGGCGTCCGCCGCAGCGCCCGTCCTCAACTGCCCCGACCTGATCCGCTGGAACCTCGACAAGACCTACCTTGCCGAGCTTGCCGGGTGCGGGGTGCCCGTCGTGGAGACCGCGCTCTGCCGATCGCCGGAGGAGGTCAGGATGGCGGTTTCCGGGCTCGACGGCGAAGAGCTCGTGATCAAGCCGACGGTCTCCGCCGGTTCACGCCACACGGGCCGCTTTGCCCGCGACGACGATACGGCACTGGCGCTGGCCGAAACGATTCTCGCCCTCGGCAAGGTCGTGATGGTTCAACCCTGTATCCCCAGCGTCTCCGCGGACGGCGAACGGGCGCTGATCTACTTCGACGGCGAGTTCTCCCACGCGATCCGCAAGGGCCCGATCCTTGAGCTCGGCGGCGGGCTGCGCGGCGGCAAGTACATCGAGGAGATCTCCGCGGCGAGCGCGACGGAGGCGGAGGTCGCCGTCGCGGATGCCGCCGCCGCCGCGATCTCGGACCTCGCGGTGCGCCACGGCTGGGACTGCGCCGACGCGACTCCCCTCTACGCACGTTTCGACATCGTCGCCACCCAGGCCGGCCCGCAGCTGCTCGAGGCCGAGCTCTTCGAGCCCTCCTACTTCCTCGCCACCGCTGACGGCGCGACCGAGCGGTTCTGCGAGGCCGTAACCCGCCGTCTCGCCGCCGCAGCCTGATGTCTGACCCCTCGGGGACGGAGCGCGCCTGGAGGCGTACGCTTCAGTGGTGATGGGCAGGGTTGGGGATTCGTTTGCGCGTATCGGGATCGCGGTCGGCGTCGTCATGGCGCTGGCCATCGCCGCCGCGCCGGCCTTCGGCCAGGGACTGGTGCTGGGCCCCGAGGAGGTGCCCGGGTTCTCAGCGGCCGGCGCCGGCAAGGGCGTCGCCGGGCGAGCGGTCGGAGCGCGGCTCCCCAAAGCACTTCGCAGCGCCCCGGCCGAGGGCGCGAGCTACCGGGCCGGCGGAGCGCGGCTCGACCTCGGCGTCTTCACTCTCCCCACTCCCGCCAAGGCCAGGGCGGCGCTGCGATCGCTGAAGCTCGGCAGGGGAGCGCGGCCGGTTCGCATCGGCGACGGCGGCACCCAAATCTTGCGTAAGCGGGGCAGGCGGGCCACCGCGACCGTTGTCGCGCGCACCGACCGCGCCGTCGTCGCCGCCAGCTACACCAAGCGCGGCCCCGGCGGAGCGCTCGACGCCGCGCTGGCTTATGCCGAGGCGCTGGTCGCAAAGGCCGGGCGACTGGTCACGCAAACTGCAGTGGGAGGCGACCCTCGACGGAATCGCCGACGACGGCTCGATCACTCCGGAGCTGGCGCTGCGGGCGTTCTCGATCGCCTACGGCCCGCTGCCGGGGGTGGAGCTGCCGCGAAAGCGGCTCGGCACGCCCGAGTCGGCGACGCTGGCGATGCAGCTGGTCGCCCGGGTCTGGGATCAGATCGGCGCCGAGCAACGCGTCGCGATCGAGGCCGCGCTCGGCGCTCCCCACGACTCCTCCTCGCCCCCGCTTGCGAGCGCGTCCGCCCAGGTGCTGACCCCCGACCCCACCTACCAGGCGCTGGTCGACAAGTACATCGCCTTCTACCGGGCGCGAATCCCGGGCGTTCCGCCGCTGCCGGTCAGGGTCTACAAGGCCTCCGAGGAGATCACCGACGCAGCGGGCACCAAGGCCTGGGCCGACGCGCAGCCCAAAAACGCCGCCGGCGAATGGGGCGCCGGGACGCCCGCCTACTGCGAGGTGCGGGTGCCGCCGGCAGGCCAGTCGCAGGCTGGCGGGCCGTTCCTGGAGCTCGTGCTCGCCCACGAGGCCTTCCACTGCATCCAGGGGGCGCTGATGACGGCCTGGCGAACGCGCTCGGCCTGGATCATCGAAGGCAGCGCCGACTGGGCCGCGGTCACCGCCTTCCCGGTCTCGGTCGCCGTCGGCGCCGGACCCTACAAGTACTACCTGCAGACCCCCAACGCCCCGCTTTTCAGCCGCTCCTACGCGGCCAGCGGCTTCTGGGCGCGAGTCGACGAGGTCGCCGGCGCGGGCAGCCTCTGGGCGAACCTGCCGGCGATCCTGAACGCACCGACTGACCCTGGTTCGTTCTCGGCGGCCGGCGCCGACTTCAGCGGCTTCGTGCAGACCTGGGCCTCGTCGATGTGGCGGCTGCCGGTCGCTCCCGATGCCTGGAAGCAGCAGAAGCCGTGGTTCATCCCCGGCCCCGTGCAGCCGCTTCCGGTGGCGCCGATCGCAACGTCCACCGACATCAACGCCGCTCCCTACGTGACCCGCGGCTACAAGGTCACGGTCGACCCCAACCTGCCTCTGGTCGAGCTGCAGGGGCTGACGGGCTCGCTGCGCACCGGCGTCGGCGACACCGACTACGGCCCGGTCGGCGCCTCGGAGCACTACTGCCTGATCGGCAAGTGCAAGTGCCCGCCGAAATCGACGGGGACCCTCCCCTTCAACGTCCCCGTCTCCCCCGGCTACCTCAATCTCGGCCTGACGGGCGGCGCGGCGGCCGCCGCGGCCCGCGTCATCTACCACTCGCTCGACGAGTACTGCAAGAAGAAGAAGGACAAGGGCAAGGGCCCGAGCGGACCGGCCGAGTCAAACGGCGACCCTCACCTGACGACCTTCGACGGTCTGCACTACGACTTCCAGGGGGCCGGCGAGTTCGTGCTGGCTCGCTCGAGCGCGGGCGATCTCGAGATCCAGGCGCGCGAAGAGCCCTACGAGGACTCGAAGACGGTCACCGTCAACACGCAGGTGGCGATCGGGATCGACGGCCACCGGGTCACGGTCAGCCCGGAAACCGCCCAGTCAGGCCAGCCCGTGCTGCGAATCGACGGCTCCGAGTTCGATCTCGCCCAGGGGGCTTCGGCGAGCCTCGGCGGCGGCACCGTGATGCGCGAAATTCAGAGCGGCACGATCCAGGTGCACTGGGCCGACGGCTCGTTCGCCGAGGTGCGCTCGGTCGGCCGCTGGGGAGTGGCGACGAACATCGAACTGGCGGGCGCGCGCCGGGGCACCGTCTCCGGCCTGCTCGGCAACTTCGACGACAACGTCGGCAACGAGCTGGCGACGCGCCAGGGCCGGCAGATCCGCTACTCGACCAAGGAGACCCCGGGCTGGTCGGGGCTGACGCGCTACTACGTCAAGCAGGAGTTCGGCGGGCGCTTCTTCGACGACCTCTACGACGTCGTCGGCGACTCCTGGCGGATCACGCAGGCGGAGTCGCTGCTGGACTACGAACCCGGCCAGACGACGCAGACCTTCACGAACCGCAGGATCCCGTCGAAGCCGGTCGACCCCGACGAGCTGGCCCGCCGCCGTCGCGCCGAGGCCGAGCGCGCCTGCCGCGCCGCCGGCGTCACCGACGCCGGCCCGCTCGCCGACTGCATCGTCGACATGGCGGCGACCGGCAACCCTGCCTTCGCCGAGGACGCCGCGATCGCCCAGGAAGCCGCGCGGGCGTCGTGGTCGAAGCTGGCAGCCGGCGAGCGACGCGTCAGCGACCTCAGCCTGCTGCAGGCCGGCGACGGCACGCTTCACCTGGCCTTCGAGGAGCGCCTCGACGGGCCCAGCTACCAGATGCTCAACGTGCCGATCAGCGCGGCGGGGGCCGAGGGGCCGGCAGAGGTGATCAACACCCGCGACCAGGAGCCGTCGCTGTTCGCCGGCCCCGATGGTGAGGTGCGCTCCGCCTCCGGCGAGCTGCCCGAGGCCGAAACCTCCGGCATCTACCAATACGTGCGAAGCGCCGCCGGCACCTGGACTCGGGTCGCCGCCCCGGTCGCGACGGGCGGGTTCACCTACGCCGGGGTCTCGGACAGCCTCTTCGCCGACGGAACCCAGTTCACCATCGCGCCGATGGCCGGCGTGTCTCGTCTCTTCCGCGGCAGTGGCAACGCCGGCGTCGACCTCGTTTCGGAGGAGTCCGGCTGCTACGCCACCTCCGCTTCCTTCGCCCGCGACGGCGCGACGGGCGCGCTCTGGGTGGCCTGGCTTCAGTGGGACTGCCCGGTGGAGGGGGTGTTCGCGCAGGAGGTCGACCAGGCGACCGGGCAGCTGATCGGCTCGCCGCTGAAGGCCCCCGGATCGACCTGGGAGTCAAGCGGTGCCCAGCGTACCGTCGACATCAACCTCAACGAATCACTCGCCTTCAACGGCCGGCCCGGCCAGCCCGGCGTCCAACTCGCCTACGCGGTCGACGACAACACCCGAACGCTGCTCTGGAGGGTGGGCGAGGAGACCGCTCAGGCGGTCCCGCAGCGTCGCGAAGCGATCGACGACGTCTTTTTAACCGCCGATCCCGAGGGCGGCAAGGCCTGGCTCGGCTGGGAAGAGGGGCGCCGACTCTGGCTGCAGCGGATCTCGGCCGCAGGCACTCCCGAGGGCAAGCAACTGCCGCTTGATCCCCCGCGCGGCTCCAACGCCCCGCTGCTGTCATTCCACAACTGGAACATCGCCGCGCGAGCCGGAGCGCTCGACGTCATCTTCGGCTACCGCTACGACAGCGAGACGCAGGGCGGCCTCTGGCGCGCCCGGGTTCCGGCCGGATAGCCCGACTCAAGCGCCGAACGTCCCTATTTACCCCACATGGGGTGTATTCCGGGACGTTCGCTGAAGCGGGGGGCTACTCGGCGACGCGCAGGTGCGAGCGCCAGCCGGGATCGACGCCCTCGCAGGCGTCGAAGACCGAGCGCTCGAGCTCCTCGCCATCGAGGCCCGAATCGAAGGTCGCGCACTCGAACTCGGGGTCCCAGCCGACAACCATCCCCATCGACTTGCCGGCGGCCATCGCGATCCGCTCGGCCTCGGGTCCGATTCCTTCGAGGGTCAGGAGTCCCATGCGCGGCAGCCTAATACGTAGGCCCACGGATGGCCGACCCCCCATAGCGTGTATCCGGGACGTTCGGCGATGATGGGTGGGCGATTCGTCTGGAGCAGGCTCAATCAGCAGCGGCTGGCGCGGCGTTCACGGGTTCGCGCTGCGGCGCCGGCGTTTCGACCGGCTCCTGATCAGGCAGCCGGTCTGGCTCTGCCGGTGCGGTTTCGGGCTCGTCGCGCTGGTTCGGCTGGAACTTCGATCGGCTCGACGATGATCGTGCGGCTCGGTCCGGGAAGGGTCATCAGGCTTGCTCCTCTTTGGCTGAAGGGTTGTCGCTGACGTCGGGTCGGGAAATCGACCCCGCAGCTGACGCTCAAAACGGAATCTCGTCGGCGCGGACCTCCGACTCGGTTGCGAGCCGAACCGCAGAACGGGCCAACAGCATCCAGAGCTCGGTGCGCTCGCCGCTTCGCAGGTTTCGCCATTGCCAGATCGCGCGAGTGTCTGCGAGGCGGTTGCTGTCGAGCATCTCCCCCACGGCCTTCGCCCAGCGTTTGGCGACGAACCCGGCCTGCAGGCGCATGTGCTCATCCCAGACTGCGATCGCGCCGCCGTCGTGCAGGTTGGCGGTGTCGCGGACAAGCCGCAGCGGGCGCCCGGGCTCGAAGGCGGGATCCTGGAGCGCGCGGGCGCGGTAGTGGCTGCCGACGACCCTGAGGGCAAGCGAGCCGAAGTCGTCGCAGCGGCCACCCTCGCCCCGTGGCCCGAATTCGCAGGCCGCGCCGAGCAACTCGTAGCCCGCGCCGCCGACCGGTTCGCTTGCGCTCCCCTCACCGACGAAGGCGCTGGCCGCGGGGCGCAGCAGGATCTCGCGGGCCGGCGCCAGCAGGTCCTCGCGCGTGGTCGGGTCGATCCCGGTCAGGCCCGCGGCCTCGCAGCGCTCCCAGTACTCGCGCCAGCCGCGCAGATCCCAGAGCTCGGCGCCGCAGAAGCCGGCGACCGACTCGATCAGCTCACCGTCCGCGCGGCTCGTGCGGTGAAAGCGGACCAGCGCATGCGGCTTCGCGAACTGCGCCCGAAAGCCGGTCGCGTGCAGCTCCACCCGGCCCCAGGCGCGCATCACGCCCATCACGTGCGTGTCCGGCGCGATGCGCTGACCGTGAGCCCGAAGCACGGCCCGCAGGCGCCTGGCGACGCCCGCGCAGGGGTGGTAGGCGTAGACGCCGCAGCTGCACTCGTGCATGCCCTCGTCGACGGCATGGCCCTCCGGGCGTGCGGCGCACGCGGCGACCATCGGCTCCGGCCCCGCCGGCCAAAGCTCGTTGTAGACGAGGCCGGCCAGCCGCCTTCTTGTCGCGTCGATCCGCCAGCTGCGCAGGCCGTGGAGCGATCCCGGGACCAGCGGTGTCTCTGCGAGGCTCACGAGACGGAGTCGCGCCGGTCGTGCGGACCTGACGAACGAGGCGAAACCTGCGGCGCGAGGTTTTTCCGTCCGATGGCGTCGGTATTTTGTTTCGTTGCTTCTGGGGAGGAGCGCCCGGCGGACCTTGACCACTTTTGTCAGGTCTTGGGCCGGCGGCGCGACCTGTCTTGGGGGAATCCAGGTGAACGACGCCATCAACGAACACGACCTCGCAAGGCTTTCAGATGACGAGCTGATCGCCCTTGCGCGGTCAAGGCCCGCGAGCGCGGCCGACCACGAGCTGGTCCGCCAGATCCTCGGCGTGCTCATCTACCAGCGCTACGACAACGTCAAGCGCCGCGTCGCGATCAAGGTCCCGCCCAAAGACGTCGAGGACGTCGCCATGGACGCCGTCGCTAGCGCCATTCGCGCCGCCTTCGAGGGCAGCTCGGTCGGCGAGTTCGTCAACTTCCTGAACACGATCGTGGCCCGCCGCATCGCCGACTACCACCGCCGGCCCGAGGTCGAGACGACCCGCCTGCCCGAGGAGGCCGAAGGAGAGGACCGATGCCTGGGCCAACGTGCTCGGCGCGGCGACCCGAACGACTGGGTGGCCGACACGATCGACTCATCCGGCGGTGATCCGCAGGCTCTCGGACGAGCTGAGCGAAGTCCCCCACCGCAGGGTGGTCGAGTTGTTCGTGTTCACCGAGCTGAACGCCGATGAGACCGCGGATGGAGTCAACATGGAGTACGAGTCAGAACTCGAGACGCCGATGTCAGAGACGAATGTGCACCAGATCGCCAGCCGCTTTCGCAAGCGGGTGCGAGAACTCCTAGAGGAAGCCGACAACTCGGCCTAGAGCCATGACCGAGGTCGACCGCCTCTTCGAGAACTACATCAACGAGCACCGCGCCGGCGGTGAGGCTGCCCCCTGGGCGTACTTGGAACAGGTCGAGGGCACCGACCGCGAAGAGCTGGCGGCGCTGCTCGACGCCTACCTGGCCCGCGCTCCGGGTGCAGAATGGGACGCCGAGGCGTTCGCCGATTCGCCGGCGTCGCGAACTGGCCGAGCAGCTGTCGCGGGCGCTCAGCGGTGAGGCCGGGCTCTGGCCCGTGATGCTGCCGCGAGCACGCGAGCGAGCCAAGATCGAGCGCTCACAGGTCGCCAAGCGCCTGGCGGCGGCGCTCGGCGTCGGCGAGCGCGAGGAAAAGGTGCGCAACTACTACCACGACATGGAATACGGCCTGATTCCAGCCAGCGGCGTCTCGGAGCGCGTGCTCGATGCGCTCGGTGAGATCGTCGGCGTCGCCGCCGAGACGATCCGCAACGCGGGCCGGGCGCTCGGTCCGGGGCAGGCGCCCGCCGCGGGGACGGCGTTCGCGCGCACCGCGATCGCCGACGAGAGCTACGCGGCCGCGAAGCCGATGGCCGCGCCGGCGACGGAAATGCAAGCCGACGAACCCTGGGACGAGGTCGACCAGCTATTTCGCGGCGGCTGAACTCGTCAGCCGGAGCCGCCGCCAGGCGACTCGCAATCCATGACCCCAAAGGTCAAACACGATCCGGCGATCCTCTTTCGCTTCGCGCTTCGCGAGCACGACTGGGTGCTCGCAGACCTGCTCGCGCGGGCAGCGCGTGGTGACGCCCGTGGCACAAAGCGCCTGGCCCGAGAGCTCGAGCGAAGTCCGGCGGCACGCACCGTCCCGACGACGTTCAAGTCACTGCACGGTCTGGCCGTGCTGAGCCGCGAGCTGGGGGTCGACAACGCCGGCGAAGCCTGATACTTCTGGGATCGTTGACGGCGTGGACACGCAACTGATCGAGCAGCGAGCGCTCGAGGTGCTCGCCCACTGCCCGCGCGGCATCTGGAATCCCCAGCAGCCGCCGGTACCGGTCGACGAGATCGCCTACGACTGCTACGACCTCGACGTCCGCGAGGTCGAGCCCGAGGTGATGGCGAGCGCGCCCGGCGCGCCGGAGCTCGGCCCCGGCCAGAGCCTCTCGGGCCTTTTGATCCCGAGCCGCGGCCAGATCTGGGTCAACGCCGAGGAGGCGCGTCAGTGGCCCGGGCGGCGGCGCTTCACGATCTGCCACGAACTCGGCCACCACATCCTCCACCAGACCGGCCAGCAGTCGCTCTTCTGCCGCCACGCGACGGTCAAGCGAGGAGGCGACCGACGAGGAGCGCGAACCGCTGCCGCTGGTCGAGCAGGAGGCAAACCACTTCGCGGCCTCGCTGCTGATGCCCGCCGTCCACATCAAGCACTACTACGAGGAGACCGGCCGCGACTTCGACGCGCTCTGCCGGATCTTCGGAACGTCGGGTGGGGCGATGGGACGGCGGCTGCGGCAGGTGATCTGACTCAGGCGGCGGCCGGCCGGCGGTGACCGACGGAGGTAAACCGGGCGAAGTCGCGATCGAGGGTCACGATCTCACAGCTGTGCTCTGCCGCAACTGCTGCGATCACTGCATCAACGACCAGGTCGCCGCTCGCGTCGGCCTCCTCGCAGAGCTTGCGCAGCAGTTGCATATGGCGTGGCCCAGGGGCGACCGACAGGTGCAAGGGCTGGGCGCGGGTGGCGTCGATGAACGCGAACGCGTCGTCACGTGCATCACATCGGCATCGGGACCACGACCAGGAACGACAGGTCGCGACCGTCGAACCCGATCGACTCCGCTCCGGCGTCATCGAGCTCCTTGAACGTGAACGCGGTCTCGGCCACCATTCCCGCCCCCAGGTAGATCTCGCCTGGCCGCAGCTCGGCGCCGCTCTCGGCGAGGTAGCCGGCGATCGTGTTCAGCACCCAGCTCGCCCAGTCGATCGCTCCGCTCGGCACGTTCAGCATCACCAGCTCGGGGTGATCGCAGCGCTCACGCAGGCCGAGCGTGGACAGATAGGAGCCGCGGGCGTGGACGTCCTGGCGAAGCCACGGGCTCGCGGCCAGGTCGGCGACGACCTCATCCGAGAATGCCCCATCCTCGGGCTCCTGCGAGGAGAGCAGGTCGAGCTCGGCCGCGGCCATCGTCCCCGGCGCCAGGTCGGGTGTGGTCGCGATCACCTTCAGCCACTGGACGGTTTCCGGAAGCACCCGCCGATGATCGCCTGCCGCGATTTCACGCGTGGCGCGCAGAAGGTGCCGAGTTCGTCACGAATCAGTGGCGAGTCCGTCAGATCCCGGCGACTTCGACCCGACTCCCTATCCATGAGCGACGACTTTCCCGACATCGAGGACCTCCTGGACGACGACAACTCCCCCAACCGCCCGAGCTGGAGGGCCACCGTGCGCCGCGGCCGGCTCACGGTCACCTCCTGGGCGCCGTGGCTGGCGACCGAGGGGCCGATCGGCAACCTCTTTCGCCTGCGCCGCGCCGACGTCACGATCGCCGACCTGACGATCGACGGCGAGGACGAGGGCGAGCTGCTGATCAGCTTCCTCTGCGTCGGCCGCGACCGCGCCGCCGCCGAGCAGGTGCTGCTCGACTGGGCCGCGCACGTCGGCTACCGCCGCGTCTGGCTCCCCGACCGGCTGGTCGAGATCGAGCCCTCGGCCGACCAGGTCGGCAAGGCCGAGGTCCGCTGCGCGACCTGCCTCGCCACCTGGAGGGACGGCACGCCGAACTTCTGGGCGATCGTCCGCAAGCAGGGGATGTTCCCCAAGTGGTGCCCGCTCTGCGGCGCCGAGCTGCACCAGTGGACGGTCCTCGCAGACGACCTGCGTCAGCAATCGCGGCGCCGCTCCGACTCAGGTGAAAACAAGGAGAAGACAAATGCCTGAAGCCACCGCCACGCCCGCCACGATCAACGACTTCCTCGCCGAGCCGCTGACGGTCGGCGACCCCGAGGTCGCCGGCCCGCTGACCGCTGTTCCCGCTCTTCGGTCCCGAGCCGGCCCGCAGCTACATCAGCTTCGCCCAGGCCCACGCGCAGGGCGTCAAGATCAGCGAGCTCGAGGGCGGCGCCTCGGTCAACGACCTGCTCGTCGCACAACCCGACCGACGACGACGTGCTGCTCTTCGACGGCGAGGAGGTGCTCGGCGCGCAGCAGAACCGCACCCTCGACGTCACCGTGCTGGTCGCGGCCAACTCGCGCCTGCAGATCCCGGTCAGCTGCGTCGAGGCCGGCCGCTGGGACGGCGCCCGCCACCGCGAGGCCTTCGCGCCCTCCCCGCAGGCCGCCTACCCGCGGATGCGCAAGCATGAAGGCCGAGCGCGTCCGGGCGAGCGCATTCGCCGGCCGCGCGGCCCGCGCCGACCAGGGCGAGGTCTGGGACGAGGCCGACCAGCTCGCCGACCGCTACGAGGCCCACTCCCCCACCCGCGCCACCCACCAGGTCTACGAGTCGCGCCGCGGGCGCCTCGACGAGATCTGCGCGGCGATCACCCTGCACCCCGGCCAGGTCGGCGCGATCGCCGCCTATCGGCGAAGGCCTGCAGGTACTCGACTACGTCAGCCGCCCTGACGCCTACGCGAGCCTGCACACGAGGCTCGTCCAGGGCTACGCGCTCGACGCGCTCGATTCCGAGGCCGCGGTCAGCCCCGAGCAGGCCACCGCCAGTGGCTTCGCGCTGCTCTGCGGCGACGCCGCCGTCGCGCATCGCGCCAAGGGCGTGGGCCTCGGCGAGGACCTGCGCTTCGCCGCGGGGGCGGTCGTCGGCTCCGGACTCGAATACGAGGGGGAGCTTGTCCAGCTGACGGCGTTCCCGGGCTCGGGCGGAAGGCGCAGTTCGAGATCGACGGCCTGCCGGCCGAGCGCCTGACGCTCGCAGACTTCAAGCCGCCGGCGCCGAGACTGGCGAAGGCGACCCGCCTGCGGGTTCGCCGCGTCGACACGAGCCTACGCGTGAGCTGGAACAAGGTGCCGAGCGCGGAGCGCTACGAGCTGGCGCTGACGATGTCGGCTGGCGGCCAGCGGACGTTCACAGCGCGCGGTCAGACGACGGTACTGAGGCAGGTCCCGAAGCAGTCAGCGGGCGGGTCAGCGTCCGCGGTGTCGACACAACGCGCCAGGGACCGCCGGTCGCGGCGCGCCTCAACCGCACGGCGCGGCCGAGCGACAGCTTCGAGCCGCTGCCGGACTGCCGGCTCAAGCAGCAGCTGGTCTGCGGTCCACCGCGAACCTAGGCGGGGGCCCGCGTGCTCAACGCGCCTGGCTCCGACTACGGCGTCAGCGTCGTCAGACCGTGATGCCGCGCCCCTTCAGCCAGCTGCGCGTCGTAGGTGATGACCGCATCCAAGACTCCCGCGTCTCGCATCCGCAGCGCCGTCACCAGGTGGATCGCATCGAGCGCATGCACGCTCGCGGGTGCAACGACTCCGGCGAACTCCAACAACTCGTCGTCGACCGGTAACAAGGCCACCCCGGAGAGCAATCGATCGGCGTCCTCCGTCAGGCGCTTTCGTTGCGCCAGCCGGCGCAACTCGAGTCGCAGCAGGCGGCTTGAGACAAGACGCTCGAATCCGGCCAGCGCGGCCAGGATCGCGGGCGCTTCGGGTTCGCCCAGCAACACGCGCCCGAGCGCGCTCGTGTCCAAATACGCCGTGGGCGCGCTCACTTCGAACGTTCAGCTCGGCCCTCAGCGAGCAGAGCGTCGGTCGTTCCCGGTTCGGCGTCTCGCGGGGAGAGCCCGGAGGCGATCGTTTCCAACCGCTCCACCGGGACGCTTGCACCAAAGCGCGTCGCCAACTCGGCGTAGGGATCGGCTGTTGCACTCGAGGGAACGAGCCTGGCGACGACACGCCCGCGCTCGGTCACGACGAGGTCCTCGCCTTCCTTGACCCGGTCCAGGTACTTGCTGAGGTTCTGCCTCAGCTCGCGTACTCCGACTTTGTCCGTCATGTGCGTCATAACGTAGCACTTAGCTGAACGGCGTGTCGCTTCTCACCCGACGTCAGCGTAGATTTGGCGAACGCACGCGCGGCGCGCAGTTCGTCGAGACTCTGTGACGTGAGTGCGCCACAACCGAATCGCCAGCCATCCGCCTACCGGTGGGGCTCCGCCGCCGCCGGCCTACTCCTCTTCTGGAGCCTCATGTTCACGGTGGCGACCGGCCCGGACTCAGCTCGCGCCGCCGACCTCGACTGCGCCGACTTCTCCAGCATCCCGGAGCGCCTGCGCGACGAGATCCGGATCGAGTGCTCGCGTCGGTCTACCCGCTGCTCGGCGAAATCGACGATGACCCGACGGCGATTTTCTGGGGATGAGGATCTCGATTACGCGGCGCTGAGCGCCTCGTCGAGCACGGCCCGCGAGAGCGACGCCTCGGGCAACGAGATTGTCAACTCGCCGTCGCGTTCTAGCGTCCATTTCACGTTCAGCAGCGTTAGACCGATCACGGCTCCGTCCTCGTCGTAGTGGACGCCGTGTCCCTCAGCGGTCTCCATCGCACGCGCGGCTGGCTGCGGTTTGCCGGCGCTCAGGTAAAGCACATCCCCACGCTCGTCGTAGCGAGCGTGATCGAAGTTGATGCCGGCGACGGTGATCGTCATCAGAAGAACTCTCCCGGTGGAGTCATTTGAACAAAGGCGGTGCGATCCAACCGGGATCCTGGTTGAAGTCTACGACCACGCGCAGCCAGCGAATCGTGTCCAGATCGATTCTGCAGAACCCCAGGACGCGGTCGACCGCTACAGACGCCTGCTGCGCCACGTCGAGCTCGGTCGCCGCGATCTCGGCAAGCGCCAGATCGCCTGAGGCTGGGCCGAGATCTACGTCTATAACGACAACTCGTTCAAGCGTGTCCGCGGCTACCGGCGCGACGAGCAGCGCGCGCGAGACCAGGGCAGCGGTGTCTGGGGAAGCTGCGGCGGGCAGTTCTGGGCGGCCAGCGGCTGCTGTGCGTCAGTAGCCACGCCGGCGACGCCAAATGCTTCGAACCTTTGCTTCCGGATCGAGCTCACCCGTTGGTCCCGGGATCCACCGCGTGCGAGCCCGGGGAAGCGCCGGCTCGTGGGGCGTCGGGCCTCGGCGCCTGGCTCGTGCTGTCGTTCCCGCGGGCCCCAGAGCGCGAAATAGCATGGTCCGCACAAAGCCTCGCCTGACGGCGCTTCAAAACCAAGACGCTCCTCGATTTCAGCGAGGCATTGGGTGCAGTGCCGCTTCACATGATGCTCATCGGCATCGATGCCAGAGGCTTGACCCGCGGGGTTTCCGCCTTTCGATCCGGCTGGTCCCAGCCAGCCCCAACCGGCGAACTGTTTTGCTCTAAGGCGCCGACACCGGCGCAAGCGGAGGGATCCGGAAGCTCTTGCTCGGGAACACCGCATCGACCTGGAACGCGCTGTCGACTGCGACGACGCTGAAGGTGTGCTTGCCGGGCTTCAATCGTTTGTAGGTCTTCGGTGACTCGCAGACACTGAACGCGGCCTTGTCGAGGCGGCAGGCGAACGCAACCGTGCCGTCGCCTCCCGTGCTGCTGAACACAAAAGTCGCGCGTCGCATCAGCGGCTTGATCGTCGCTTTCTTGAGCTTTGTTTCAGGCGCCGGCGCAAGCTTTCGGAACTCAGCTGCAACATCGACGCTTCCCACCAGGCTGAACTGGCACGGCTCCAACCCCGAGCACTGGCCAGACCAGCCCATGAACACCGAGCCCGGCTGTGGGGTCGCCGTCAACGTGACCGGTGTGCCGTCCAGGAATGCGAATTCGCAGGTCAAACCGCAATCGATCCCATCCGGACTGCTGGTCACCAATCCGGTGCCGGTGCCTGACTGTGAGACTCGAAGGCTCCGGCGCAGCGGCTCGATCGGTCCCGGGCCCCCTGGATCCACTGGCACACGCGTATCGACCGTAAACGTTCGGAAGGCAACGGTGACGTCGGCATTGCCCAGAGCATCGACGGCCCTGACTTCGAAGCGATGCTGGCCATCGCTGAGCCCGGCGAACGACCTGCCGGTCGCCGGGCACGCAGCGAACGGGGCGGCATCCAGGCGGCACTGGAACCCGGCGAGATCACTCACGGGCGAGCCCGCGTACGTGAACGAGGCAGCGTTGGTCGAGATCGGCCCCTCTGGGCCGGTCAGGATGCTCGTATCGGGCGGCGTCGCGTCGACTGTGAACGAGCGGGAGGCGGCGGTCGGGTCAGCGTTGCCGGACGAGTCCACGGCCTTGACCTCGAACGTGTAGGGGCCGTCAGCAAGCTCGTTAAACGTCCTGCCGGCCGACAGGCAGTCGGCGAATTCCTCGCGTGTAAGGCGACACTTAAAGCCCGCCAGGTCTGCCGCCGGGGATCCGTACGTGAAAGTCGGACTTCTGTCAGCAGTCGGCCCCTCGGGCCCACCGGTCAAATCCGTGTTCGGTGCGGTCGTATCAGGGGCCTCGAGGTCCTCGACAGTGAGATTGAAGGCCTCAGATCGCTCGTTGCCGGCGCTGTCGGTTGCCGTGCACTCCACCCGCGTCGTCCCATAGGGGAACTCGGACCCCGGCGCCGGCGAGCAGTTCACCTCGACGGCCCCATCGCCATCATCGCGCGCGGTTGGCTTCACGTAGTCGACAACCGCCCCCAGAACCGATGTGCCCTCGACGTGCAGATCCTGAGCGCCGAGCATGTCCGGCGGCACATCGTCCACGTCCGGCGGGCCCAGGTCGAGCGGGAACCATCCCCGTCCACCTTCGGTTGACTCCGCGAACACCATCGCAGTGCGTCGCTTGTTCGGCGGGAATGAGTAGCGCACGTAGGGACCGGTCCGCTGCTCGCCGTTGGGGAACGTCCACAGGTAGGTGGCCCCGCCTGGTCCTGCCGCGTGCAGGTCGAAGGTGTCGGGCTGTCCTTGCACAGGCGTGCCTTCGAGATCGACCTCGGGAGGCGTCGGCGGTGGCGAGGACGCGTAGCTCGTTACCTGCACGGGCTCGCCACCCGCGGGCAGCTCTGCGCCGAAGACATTGACTGTCCAGGTGCCCGGTTCGGGATCGTCGATTTCCAACCAAATCGACGTCGGCGTTTGGCCGAATCTCACTCCCGGGCTCGTCTTGTCATACGTTGCACCACCCGGGCTGGTGACTGAAAGATCAACGGTGCTTCCGTTCCAGGCCGCTTCAGCGTGAAGCCGGCGTGCGCCAAAGGGCACGAAGACGGAGCCGGCATTTCGCGACTCGAGGGGCTGTAGGTTGATCACGTTGGCCGCTACTCCGTTCTGGAGCGTTGTCCTCGCAGCTCGCGCAAAGGCCTTCTGGCCATCAGCGTTGGGATGGAACGAGTAGGGCACTTTGCCGAGCACGCTTCCATCGGGAGGAACGACCGAATTGAAGTAGCTCTCCGGGTTCAGCTCTCCGCTGCGACACAGCTCGTGGCCCGCGAACTGACTGGACGAATCCACCACATCGAATTGTTGGGTGCCTTCGGCAGAGTTGACTTGCGCGACGGCGCTGTCAACCTGAGCATTAATACGGTCGACAACCGAGGCCACAACGGCGCGCTCTTCGCTGCTGAGGCTGAAGTACAAGCCTGGATACAGCTCGCATGAAGTGTTCGGCGCGCTCAGATCCGAGATGTGCGGATACCTGAGGACAAGCACGTGGGCATTGGGGGCCGCATCTGCAATTGCGGTGTAGATGCGTACGAGCCGCTGCCTTAGGACTCCGTTGTCGAGATGCACGGAGCTGGTCCAGCGGTTCGTATCCAGCAGGGACGGGTCTTTGAACTCATTTAACGCGCTGTAGCCCTTGTAGACGCAGTAGATCTTTCCGGGGATCGTGAGATTGAAAAACGTGGCGCAGCCCGCGGCTGAAATGGCGCTGTTCAGCTTGCGATACACAAACGTTCCCTCCTCCCACATCGAGACAAGGTCATTGAAGGATTCGTGGCTGCAATCGCCAAGCGTGCAAAGCATTGCGATGTCGCCGAAGCCGACGTCGTTGCCCCCCATCGTCATGGTGACGAGATCGGTGAACTCGCTCAGGTGTTCCACCTGCGGTTTCTCCCCGCTGTTCTTCGGGTTGTTGCGATCGACGTCGCGGGTCACGGCACCCGAGCAGGCAGCGAACGTCGCAGGCAGCAGGTTGACGTCGATCGACTCGTCCGCAGCGAGCCGCTGGCTGTAGGAGCCGCGCTCGGAGCGGTGGCACTTGTTGTCATTCGGGTAGCGCTCCTCCAGCCCGTCGGGCACGGGCGTCACATCGGCGGCTGTGCCCAGTTCGAACTCGGGCACGCCCTCACCTGCGGAGAAGGAATCGCCAAGGGCCACGTAGCGCGAGGGGCCGATCCCCAGCCGGTGCAGGACTTGGGTCTCGCCGCCCTCGAACTTGGTGGCAACCGCGTAGTAGCGACCCACCGCCCGGTAGCGCGACGGGATCGCCGCCGACTCGCTGCCATCCCCCGAGGTGCTGACCGTCGCGAACTCTTCCCAGTGGCCACGGTCTAGCGATTGACGCGTGTAGAGGGAGTACCCGACGACGGAATGGCCATTCAACGGCGCCGGCCTCAGCCAGCTCAGGACCGCGCGGTCCTCGCCCGAGGTCTCAACGTCCACGTTGATCGGACCCGCATTCGGGCCGTAGCTCGGGCCGTCTCGGAAACCCAACGTCGGCTGGAGGTCGACATCGCCCCCCGTGCGTTGGACAAACGAATTCTCGAGCCGCGCCTGCAGTTCCTGGAACTCCTCATTCCCGAGCCCGGCGAAGAGGACGTACCGAGCGGTCCACGTATCGCCTGGCTCGATCACTCCCGTCCCCTGGACTTGTGGTGGCACGGGTGCGTAGAAGAAGAGCGCCTCGTGGTCGGGCGCATCGGCCTCGCGGTCGAGCATCTCGACCTGCATGTTGTAGACGGGTGCGTCGGAGACGTTCTCGATCTCGACGTCAACGCCATAGGGGCCCCAGCGCTCGGCGAACTCGTCAACAAGAATCCTCATCCGAAGCGCCGACGCCGCCCAAACCTTAAGCGGTGAGTCCGTTTGGGCCCGTAGATAGATCGGCTTGCCGAACGGCTCAAGCAGCGCTGAGTAGTCCGCCGAGAGGTCGTATTCACCCTCAACGTCACCGCGGACAATCCACGTCACCGTCCGACTCCCGCCGCCCGGAACGGTAGCCACATCCTGGACCGGTGATTGGGCGAGCGGTCGTGTCGGCGCCAGCGAGAGGCCGGCTGGAATCTGAATTCCCGCGACTCCGGGGGAGAAACTGAAGCCGTCGGTGAGGTTCTGGATGATCATCTTGACCTCGAAGAACTCCTTGAGCCACGAGGCACGGATTGGCAGCACGAGCCACTGGATGATCGGCTCCCCTTCCACGAACTGGACATGGGGGTAGTACCGGCTGCCGCCAACGGCGAAACCGCCACCGCCGCCACCACCTCCACCTCCACCGAACCCGCTGCAATCGGAGAGACACCACACGCGCCCGGGCGCAACCGCGATGTGCACGGTTTCCTGCGGCTCCGGATCACAGTCCTCTTCACCAATCGGGATCGGGCAGAAATAGAGGTGGATCTTGGCCTCGTAGACGTGGCTGTTCTCGGGATCGGCGACGTCGATTCCGGCGTCGAGGATCTCGTCGTATGTCATCCGGTGCTGTTCGAGCGTCGCGGCTCCGACTTCACCCGACACGAGCTCGGCAATCACCGATCCGAACCCGTCCTCGACGGTCGCCGTGACCGCGCGAGGCTTGAAGCCCTGAGCCCAGACGTAAGCCGTGACGGAGCCGTCCGGGAGGCCGTGAATCACCGCATCCCCGCCTGAATCCGTTTCCACGGTGCGACGGCTGCCGTCGGGGAGCTGAACAACCACCGTCGCTCCCGGTCGGGCCGACCCCGCTCCGACGACGTGCACGGTCAGCCCGTCGGGGCGTGGCGGGGGAGCAACGGTGACGATCGCCGTGTCGGTGTCTATGCCGTCAGCCCGAGTGGCGGTCAGCGTCACCTCATAGGTGCCCGGAGCGGTGAAAGCATGCGCTGGGCGTTGCCCTGAGGTGGTCGCGCCGTCGTCGAAGTCCCAGGCGTAGCTGACGCCGATGCTGTTCGGCCTCGTGGCTCCCGCGTCAAAGCGGACTGGCTCATTAACGAGAGCGCTGTGATCGTCTCCGGCGTTCGCCACGAGCGGCTCCGGCGGAGCGACGACGATCGTCGTCGGGTCAACGGCCACCGCGTCGCCGTCGCTGACTTCGAGGTGGACCAGGAATGTGCCGCCGCTCGTGTAAAGGTGATCGACATCGGCATCCGGCACGGTTCCGGTTTGGACCGCAGTGCCGTCGCCGAAGCTGAGTTCGTATTCGAGATCATCGCCATCGGGGTCCGTTCCGGATACATCGGCGGAAACCTCCAGCGGTGCGGCGCCCCCGACCTGGTCCAGCGAGAGAGTCGCGGTTGGCGCGCGGTTTGGCCCGACCTCGAAGGTGCGAATCGCCGGCGATGGGTCCGCATTACCGAAGCGATCCCGCGCGCGAACCTGGAACACGTGCTCCCCTGGGGCAAGCCGGCCGCGAGAGAACCCGTCGTCCGGGCAGGACGCGAAATCCTCAGCGCCAAGGCGGCACTGGAACCCGTCGACGTCCTCCTGCGGCGTACCCCTGTAGGTGAAGTTCACCCGTCTGCCGGCGATCAACTCGCCGCCTTCCGGCCCGGTCAAGACCTCGGTTTCGGGAGGAGACGTGTCGATCGACCACTCGTGGACGGCGTCACTGGGATCGGTGTTTCCGGCGGGGTCGGTCGCCCGGACGGCGAAGGTGTGGTCCCCGCCATCGAGGTCGGAGTAGGTCTTCGGCGATTCGCATGCCTCAGACACCCCGTCCAGCGAACAGACAAAGGAAGAGTCCTCCTCGTTTGCTTCGAACCTGAACAACGCGTCCACCGTCCCCACCGTGTCTGCCGGCCCGTCGGTGATCGTTGTCTGCGGCGGCGACATGTCTCCTGAGAAGTCAATCGTCCACGTGCTCGAGGCGGGGGTTTGATCGGCGTTGCCGACATCGTCAACCGCCCGCACTTCGAACGTGTGCGAGCCGACGGGGAGGTGGTGGTAGGACTTGCCACCGGGCGGGCAGGTGGCGTAGTCGGCGCCGTCGAGGCGGCACTCGAAGTGCGCAACATCCTGAGCGGGCTCGCCTTCGTAGGTGAAGGTGGCCGCAGTCGTCGAAACCGCCCCGGTGGGTCCTGATTGGATGGAAGTGGCAGGCGGTGTCAGGTCGACTGTGAACTCGTGGGTGTCCGGAGAAGCGTCTGTCTTTCCCCTCGGGTCGGTGGCGCGTACCTCGAAGGTGTGCCCGCCTTCGCCGAGGCCGCTGTACAGCTGCGGTGAGGCACATTCGGTGAAGCCGCCAGAGTCGAGCTGGCACTCGAAGGTCGAGCCGGTCTCGCTGGAAGCGAACTCGAACGCCGCGTCGGGAGTGGCGATTCGGGGGCTTGGGGCGACGGTGATCGTCGTCTCCGGCGGAATCGTGTCCACCGTCCAGCTCCGCTCGGCGGGCGACTGATCGGCGTTGCCGACTGCGTCTACGGCACGAACCGAGAAATGGTGCGGCCCGTCAATGAGGTTCTCGTAGCTCTTCCCGCCCGTTGGGCAATCCGAGAATCCCCCGCCGTCGATTTGGCACTCGAAGTGGGCGACGTCGGTTTCGGGATCTCCGGAGTAGGTGAAGGCGATGTCGTCGCTCGTGACCGTTCCGTCAGGCCCTGTTGTGACTTCCGTGTTCGGCGGGGTTGTGTCGACGGTCCAGGGGCGAGTGTCCGGCGAGGCGTCGAGGTTGCCGGCAGCATCGGTCGCCTGGACGCTAAAGGTGTGCCCTCCGTCGGCGAGATCGCTGTAGCTCTTTCCTGAGCTGCAGCTCTCGAACTCCACCCCATCGAGACTGCACTCGAAGCTGGACCCATCCTCACTGGAGCTGAAGCCGAACGATGCGCTCGACTGGCTGGTTGGCGCGTTTGGACCCGAACTGATGGTTGTCTGCGGCGGGGTTGTGTCAACCCTCCATGTCTGCACATCCGGGCTTGCGTCGAGATTGCCGACCGCATCGGTGGCGCGGACCGCAAAGGTGTGCTCCCCCTCGGCGAGCTGGCTGAAGCCGATCGGCGCTGCACAGGACTCGAACTCGGCGTCATCGAGCTTGCATTCGAAGCTCGAACCGGTCTCGCTCGAGGCGAAATCGAAGCTCGCGGCCGTTTCGTTGGTGATTGCCGGCGGCCTCTGCAGAACGCTGGTATCAGGCGGCGTCGTGTCAACGCGCCAGGTCCAGCTCGCCGGGGTGAGGTCTGTATTCCCAAGTGCGTCAACGGCCTTGACCGAGAAGGTGTGGTTCCCGTCGAGGAGGTTGGAGTAGGCCTGACCGCTCGCCGGGCAGCTCGTGTAAGCCGCGAAGTCCAGCGAGCAGACGAAGTGGTCGAGGTCGCTCAGGGGCGATCCCGAGTAGGTGAAGGTGGCGCTCGTGTCTCGTGTGTGAGCCGCCGGAGCCGAGTCGATCGCGGTGTTCGGAGGCGTCGTGTCGACGCTGAAGCTGCGCGTCGCCGGGTCCGGATCCTCGTTTCCGGCGGCATCGACCGCCTTGACTCTGATGGTGTGAGCGCCATCGGCAAGGTGAAAGCTCGTAAACGAGCCCGAATTGCATGACGAGAACGAGCTGTTGTCGACCTGGCAGCGGAAGCCTCCTCCCGCTTCGGCAGGCCCGAACTCAAAAGTTGGGGTGGCGTCGGCGGTCGGCGCCGAGGGACCGGCCGTGATCGTCGTATCCGGTGCCACGGTGTCGACTGAGAACGTCCGCGTCGCCGCACTCGGGTCCTGATTTCCCGCTTGGTCTCGCGCCTTGACCTCGAACGTGTGTGGACCATCGGGCAGCGAGCGCGCCGTGAACGAGCCAAAGTTGCAGGCCTCGAAGTTGTCAGAGTCGACTCGGCAACTGAAGCGATCTCCGAGCGGTTCGCTGGAGTTGAAGGAGAAAGTCGGCGTTGTGTCGTTTGTTGGACCGGAGGGGCCGAAGCTGATTGTTGTCTCGGGAGGCGTGGTGTCAACTTCGACGTCGCCGAGAGGCTTCTCCTGTCCGGCCACAACCACCACGTCATCCGCGGAAAAGGAGTCCGCCTTGTTGTTGTAGTACTCGAAGAGATAGATGTCGTAAAGAGGCGGTTCAGTACAGCGCTCGAACCGAACGACATAGTTGTCGCTGCGGAGCCCCGTGATCTCGAAATTCCCATTGGCGCCTGTCGTGGCAGAGCTGCTAAAAGCCCCGGTCGCAGTGGTGGCGTGCACGCAAGCGTTGGCGACGCCTTGCCCGTTTAGGTCTCCGACCACGCGGCCGGTGATCGTTCCGCCCGGGTAGAGCTCAACATCGATTCCGGACGTGACTAAGCCGGCCTCCACCTCGATCTCGTCACCCGGCCAATTCGAGCGGTCGTTGTAGATCTGCGGGGCGTAGTTGCTGTGCTGGCAGTCTTGGATGTACAAGGTGTAGCTGCCGGTTTCCAGACCCCTGACCTCGTAGATCCCCTGGGCGTTCGTCTGAGCGAAGCCGGACCAGCTGGAACCGTATGCCGACACGCAGATGCCCTGCAGCGGCTGGTCGCTTGGGTCGACGATCCTTCCTGTGATCGCCCCGCCAAGAGCGAGCTGAGCATTGATTCCGGTGGTGGTTTCGCCCACCACCACCGGAACCAAATCGGCGCTGCCCGAGTCCGCGAACGACACGTTGTCGAAGTACTCCCCGATGTAATTGACTGCATTGCAACCGGAAAATTGCACGATGTGATCCCCGGTGCCGAGCCCGTCGATCGTGTAGTTGCCTTGCGAATCGGTGGTGGCGGACCCAAAGCTGTTGCTGCGGGATGCATACACGCATGCGTCCGCTATCGGCTCCCCAGAATCGTTAGCGACGTGCCCGGAGATCGACCCGCCCCGGTTTAGTACTGCGTCGATTCCTGACGTCTCTGCTCCCACCGTGACCGCGACCGGATCCGCCGAGGAAAAATCGAACTTGTTGTTGTAGTACTCGCTCGCGTAGCCACCGTCAGCGCAATCCGAAAATTGGATCGTGTAGGTGCCGTCGGTCAAGCCTGTAACGCGGTAGGACCCGTTCGCTCCTGAACTTGTAGAGGAGCCGAACCCGCCGCCCTGCCTATACGCGGTCACGCATATGTTGGAAAGGGATTCGCCGTCAGCGGTTCGTACCGTGCCGGAGATCGACCCGGCCTGGGCTAGCTGCGCGTCCACCCCATCGTGCACGGCACCAGGGGTGACCGTGACGGGGTCAGCCGAGGCAAGATCGGGCTTGTCGTTGTAGAACTCGGAAACCAGCTCGTTGAACGGCCCGCAGCCGGAGAATTGGATTCGCACCTGTCCACCGGGCAAGCCGCGGACCTCGTACTCGCCGTCGGGATTGGTGGCGTCGAACGCG
>CAWCGU010000002.1:0-25152 GCA_963795195.1 uncultured Thermoleophilia bacterium | reverse complement strand
GTCCGCGAGCCCCCGGAGCTGATCGAGCGGCTGCGTGTGCTCGGCGGGCGCATTGAACGCGCGATCCGCTGATTGCCGGCCCGAGCGCAACCGGACGCTCGGCCATTTCCGGATAGCGAGTCCGTGGCCGTCAGGGCCGCTGAAGCCGCCCGACTTACGGGCGGGCAGCGCGATCGAGGCGCGCCGTACAATGGCCGGGCCCCAGGGGGCGTAGCTCAGTTGGTTAGAGCGCCGGCCTGTCACGCCGGAGGCCGCGGGTTCGAGTCCCGTCGCTCCCGTCTTTAAAGCGCTTGGTCATGCGGTATTTGCCGTGGGATCGACCTTCCAACAAGCAGAAGCCTTCGATGCTTCTTTCGGTGTCCTCCCGGCTGAACCTGGCGCCCCTTGCACCAGCGGTGGGCGCTCGCTAGGGTGGCTTCGAAGGATGGGCCCACCAGATCGCAAGTTGCGCTCGTTGCTCGCGGGAATCGCTACCGCGGTTGTGGCGCTTTCATTCGCCGCCGCACCGGCGACGGCGCGGAACGCCTACGTCGCCAACCGGAGCTCCAACAGCGTCTCGGTGATCGACACCGCCACCAACGCGACGGTGGGCTCGCCGATCACGGTCGGGAGCAACCCCAGGGCGATCGCGATCACCCCCGACGGCACTCGCGCCTACGTCGCCAACCAAAGCTCCAACAGCGTCTCGGTGGTCGACACCGCCACCAACGCGACCGTGGCCCCGGCGATCGCGGTCGGAGACCAACCCTTCGCGATCGCGATCACCCCCGACGGCGGCCGCGCCTACGTCGCCAACGCGAACTCCAGCAGCGTCTCGGTGATCGACACCGCCACCAACGCGACGGTGGGCTCGCCGATCGCGGTCGGGACCGAACCCGTCGCGATCGCGATCACCCCCGACGGCACCCGCGCCTACGTCGCCAACGCGATCTCCAGCAGCGTCTCGGTGATCGACACCGCCACCAACGCGACGGTGGGCTCGCCGATCGGGGTCGGAACCGCCCCCACCGGGATCGCGATCACTCCCGACGGCGCTCGCGCCTACGTCGTCAACCTCAGCGCCAACAGCGTCTCGGTGATCGACACCGCCACCAATGCGACCGTGGGCTCGCCGATCGGGGTCGGGACCAACCCCATCGCGATCGCGATCACCCCCGACGGCGCTCGCGCCTACGTCACCAACCTCACCTCCAGCAGCGTCTCGGTGATCGACACCACCACGAACGCGACGGTGGGCTCGCCGATCGGGGTCGGGAACCAGCCCCGGGGGGTCGCGATCACCCCCGACGGCGCTCGCGCCTACGTCGCCAACACCAACTCCAGCAGCGTCTCGGTGATCGACACCGCCACCAACGCGACTGTGGGCTCGCCGATAACGGTCGGGGCCGCTCCCATCGGCGTCGCGATCACCCCCGACCAGGGGCCGAGCGCGGCCTTCGCGGCGCCCGCGCCCACAGCGGGCTCGGCGACCGTGTTCGACGCTTCGGCCTCGTTCGATCCCGACGGCACCGTCGCCCGCTACGACTGGGACTTCGGGGACGGAAGCCAGCTTGCGGACGGCGGCCCCACCCCGGCCCACACCTACACCGCCCCCGGCACCTACACGGTGACGCTGACGGTGACGGATAACGAGGGCTGCTCGACGCGGTTCGTCTTCAGCGGCCAGACGGCCTCCTGCAACGCGGGGCCGAGGGCAACAAGCTCGCGGCATGTGAGCGTCTCCGGGGCGACTGGGCCTGACAACACGCCGCCCGACAACATGCCGCCCGTGATCACGTTCTTCGGAGATCGCACGCAGCCCCCCTCGCGGCGGATCGCGCTCGAGCTTGCCTGCGACGAGGCGTGCACCGCGAGCGTCCGCGGCAGGCTCTCGGTCACGACCCGAAGCCACGGAGACCAGGCGAGGACCAAGAACTTCAGGCTCGACGCCGCGAGCGGGCAGCTCTCGGCCGGCGAGCGCTCGACTCTGACATTGGTGTTGCCGGGGAGAGCTGCCGACGCCCTGACGGATGCCTTCGCCGACTTCCGTCATCGCCACGCCGCCGCGAAACTCCGGATCACCGCGACGGACGCCGCGGGCAACTCATCCAAGCGCAAGCGGCGAATCCGGTTCGTCGGGTAGAGCGGCGTTCCGACGGAGCGAATGTCGGCTTCCCATAGGACCCGCCCCGTCCCGAGTCCCCGGTTAACGCCGGGTTCCGGGACCCGGCGAGGGCGCTCACACGTTCGAGGTCAGAGCGATCGACGCGGCCGGCAACGCCTATCCGACGCCCGCGATGGCGGCGTTCACGCTCGACCTGCCGCTGCAGCCCGACCTGACGGTGACGATCGAGATCGGTGCCGGCAAGCTTCGGTTCCGAAAGAACGGGGTCGTGAAGCTGAAGCTGAGCTGTCCGGATGAGGAGGCCTCACCTCCCTGCGCGGGCAGAGTTGTGCTCAGGACCCGCAAGAAGCTGAGCCTCGGTGAGGGCAAGCCGAAGCGCAGGCAAAAGCTGGCGGCGGCCCGCTTCTCGAGCGACGCCGGGGACAGCAAGAACGTCAGGCTGAAGCTCGCCCCTGCCAAGCGCGAGCTCGTTAAGGATCAAACCCGCGCCCGCAGGGTGGTGGCGATCGCCAACGTCGGCGACGCCGCCGCCAACAAGGCAACGGTGACTCGGAAGCTGAAGCTGGTGCCGCGATGAGTCCAGTCGCTCCCGTTCAGGACGCCGTGTTCCGGCCTGCGGCGCTCTGAAGGCCACCGGTCTCCATAGGATCCGGCGTCTTGCAGATCGTCACCTACTCCTGCGCCCGCGGTGCACGGGCCGGCATTCAGTCCGAGCACGGGGTCATCGACGCCTGGGACCTGCTCGGAGAGTCCGATGGCGTGCCTGCGCCGGGGATCGGGGCGCCGGGCCCGGCCGCCCACGGGCCGAGCCTGCGGGCGCTGATCGCGTCCGGACGGCTGGACGACCTGCGCTCGCTCGATTCGGGGCAGGGGGCCGGTCCGGTGCTCGACGCCGAGATCCTGCCGCCGATCCCCGACCCGGGCAAGGTCATCTGCATCGGCCTCAACTACCGCTCTCACGCCGCCGAGGCCGGCATGGAACCGCCGGCGACCCCGACTTTCTTCGCCAAGTTCGCCAACGCGCTCGTCGCTGACGGCGCGACGGTTCCGATACCCGCCGCGAGCCGCAAGGTCGACTTCGAAGCGGAGGTGGCGTTCGTGATCGGCCGCCAGGCCAAGGAGGTCTCCGAGGACGAGGCGATGGACCACGTCGCCGGCTACACGTTGCTCAACGACCTCTCCGCGCGCGACCTGCAGTTCGCCACCCCCCAGTGGATTCCCGGCAAGGTCTTCGACGGCTCGGCGCCCTGCGGACCTGCGCTGGTCACGCCCGACGAGGCGGGTCTCCACGATCAGATCGGGATCGCGCTCGACCTCAACGGCGAACGCATGCAGCAGGCCACGACCGCCGACCTCGTCTTCGGCGTTCCGGCCCTGCTGGCGCATCTTTCGACGCTGATGACGCTCGAGCCGGGCGACGTCGTCTCGACCGGAACGCCGGCCGGCGTGGGCAGCACTCGCGACCCGCGGGTCTGGCTGCAACTCGGCGACGAGATCGTGATCAGTTCGCCGACGCTCGGGACGCTGAGGACTCGGATCGGCTGAGCCGGCCGCCGGCGCTGACCCGCTCGTGCTCGCCGAAACTGGCTACGAGCACCAGCGGTAAGAACCAGAGCACGTAGAAGTAGAACCAGTGGACGCCGCCGACCTGCGTGGCGATGATCACTGCCGCGCCGAGGGCGGCGATCTGGGTGAAGGTCTTGCGGGGGGGATAGAACGCGACCGCAACCCCGAGGAGGACGGCGCCGACGCGCGCCAGATCCTGGAGCGGTGCCAGAGACGGTGCGAGGCCCCAGATGCTGAACGGCGAGCCACGGCTCGCCTGGTAGCCGAAGGTGCGGTCGTACAGCTCTCGCAGGCCGCCGTCGGGCAGGAACGGGATCACCACTGCCGCGGCGACCCCGACGAAGGCCAGCGAGAAGATCGCCGCGGATCGCCACCGCCGCTCGCCGGTCGCGGTTGCCAGCAGCGGCGCGATCGCCAGCGGGCCGACTTTGGCCACGGTGCCGAGGGCGAGCAGGGCGCCGCGCAGGACGGGCACCGAAAGCGCCGCCAGAGCGCCGGCCACCAGTACTGAGACGAGCGCGTCGTTGGTCGCGGCGTTGAGCGCGTAGAGCGTCCAGGGGCAGGCCATCCAGGCGAAGGCGAGCGCGATCCCCAGCTGCCTTCCCCCCTCTCCTGGACGCAGCCTGCGGCCCGCGACGAAGAGGACGAGCGCCGCCAGCAGGTCGAAGGCGATCGTGGCGGCGTGGGCGGCGGGCACGTCATCCCACTCTCCGCTCCAGGGGAAAGCCTGCTCGAAGGGGACGTAGGCCAGGTAGTTGGCGGGGCCGTAGACGTCGCCGCGCAGGTCGATCTCCTCGCGGGCGAACTCGCCCTCATAGAGCTCCTCCCCGCTGGCCACGTGATCGGCACCGACGACGCCGGCAAGCCCGATGTCGATGACGCTCGAGTCGACCACGTTGAGGGCGATTCGGCCGCCCGCGAGGATCAGCGCCGCGACCGCGAGCCAGGTGATCGGCACGACCGGAACCAGCGGACTCGAGTCCGAGCGGCCGCGCAGGCCGGTCCAGAGCATTCGCGCGAACAGGTAGCCGACGAAGGGATAGACGAGGAGCACCGAGGCGGTGATCTCACCGCGGTTGAAGAAGAGCAGCGAAAGACTCAATCCGACAATCGCCAGCAGATCCAGATGAACGAGCCGGAACGGGCGCCGAGAGTCGAAGAAGGGCACGACGAAAAGGATGCAGAGCGGAATCCAGATCCAGGGGGAGTTGACAACCGTGGCGATGGCGCCGTCATATCCGCGGGCGAGCTTGGTTTCCACCTGGTGCCCGCGCCAAGCCTCGAGTACGGCCGCGTCGGGATCGGAGATCAGCACCTGCGCGACCTGCGTGTGATCCTCCCCCGCGCGGTCGTAGAACCGGACCTCCCAGATGCAGGAGCCGCGCACGTAGGCCTCGGCGACCAGGGCTCCGCCGTCGGCGCGCTCACCACGAACGGCCTCGGTCGTCTCGGCGAGGGCGATGGCCTCAGCCGGGGTGAGCTCGAAGCTCGCGGGCAAATCTGGTCCTTCGCCGGCCTCGACACCCTTGACCGGCTCCAGCGCGGGCAGCTGCACGCCGCCGAAGGGCGGCTGTTCGGCTGGGCGGTAGGCGGGCTCGCAATCAAGCGATCCTGTCTTTGCCGTCGCTGCGGATGCGGGCCAGGCCGCGAGCGCGACGACCGCCCCGGCAAGCAGGAGCGGGCGCTTCATCCGGTCGGGCTTTTGAACCTCGGTGCCGGCCGCAAGGGGTCCGACACAAGCAACTCCGTCAGCTTCGCAGCAGTGGAGGGAGGGGAGTGCAGATAGCCCTGGGCAAACTCGCAGCCGAGCTCGGAGAGGCGGTCCCACTGCTCGCCGCGTTCAACTCCCTCGGCGATCGTGACGAGCTCGAAAACCTCGGCGAGGTAGATGATCGCCCGCAGAATCGCCGGCTCGCGGCCCTCGCCGATCGGGTCGACGAAGGCCTTGGCGATCTTCAGCGTGTCAACGGGGAACCGGCTCAGGTAGCTGAGTGAGGAGTAGCCGGTTCCGAAGTCATCGAGGGCGAGACGGACCCCGAGCTCTCTGACCGACTCGAGCCGGGCGATGTTGACGTCTGAGTCGGCCATCAGCACCGTCTCGGTGATCTCGAGCATCAGCTGCGATGCCGGCAGCCCGACCGAGGAGAGCGTCGAGACGACGTCCTGAACCAGCGCCGGATCCGCCAGTTGAGCGCCGGAGAGGTTGACGCTGATGTATAGCGGCTCCTTGCGGGCCGGCAGAGCGTTCCACTCGACCGCCTGACGACAGGCCTCGGCGAGGACCCAGCGGCCGACCTCCAGGATCATGCCGCCGTGCTCGGCGGCGGGGATGAAGTCGTTCGGAGCGAGCAGGCCCCGGGTCGGGTGCTGCCAGCGCACGAGCGCCTCGACACCAGCGACCTCGCCGCTTACAAGCGACGTGATCGGCTGGTAGCGAAGCGTCAGCTCCCCCCGCTGGACCGAGCCCTTGAGGTCGAGCTCGAGCTCCATGCGGTCGACAATCTGGGCGTGCATCGCCGGTTCGAAGGCGGCGTAGTTACCGGGCCCCTCCGCCTGGGCGCGATACAGCGCGACGTCGGCGTTTCGCATCAGCTCGTCTGAGCCATCGACTCCGGCGGCGATACCGATACTGGCGCTCAAAAGGACCTCGCGCGCACCGAGCTGGAAGGGCTCTCGCATCGCCGCGAGCAGGCGTCGGGCGGTGATCGCCGCGTCGCCCGGCTCGGCAAGTTCCTCAAGCAGGACCGCGAAATCATCGCCGCCTAGCCGGGCGACGGTGTCCCCCGGCCGCACCGATGCCGCAAGACGGCCCGCCGCCTGCTGAAGCAGGTCGTCCCCGGCGTTGTGACCGAGGCCCTCGTTGACCGACTTGAACCCGTCGATGTCGCAGACGAGGATCGCCAGCTTCTCCTGCGAGCGACCAGCGCGGGCGAGCGCGTGGTCGAGACGGTCGATGAACAGCGCGCGATTTGGAAGGCTGGTCAACATGTCGTGGAACTGACCGTGGACCAGCCTTGCGTTCTCACGCGACTGGCGCTCAGAGCGCTCGCGCAGGACGCGCTCGGTCTCGATCAAGCGCACGCTCACGATTCCCGCACAGAGCACCCGCGTCATCCCCCGCAATAACCCGACCTCCTCGGTCTGCAGTGGGTCGACAGCGGGGCGTGCGACGATCAGATCGGTCGCTGGGTCCGTGTCGAGCGTGACCACGATTGTGGGGCAGGCGCCGGTGCCGGACAACTCCAGCTCGCCGCTGCCGGCGGCGGCGATCGCCTGCAATGCGACGGTCGGGGCCTGGCCCGGCGGGAATCCGGTGACCGCCAGCACCGACTCGGGCGAAACGATCGCCACGGCCTCGGCCTCGAACGTCTCCGCGATTCGCTCCGTCGCCCGTTCCACCATCAGCCGCTCGTCGCGCACCGAGAACACCAGTTCGACGAATTCAGCGAGGTTCTGCGTAGCCCAGCCGCCGTGCGCGGTTTCGGGTGACATCAGCCGACCGCCAGGACCACGAGGGTCTGGTTGTGGAAAGCGGAGATTCCCCGGGTGCGGGCGATCTCGCCGTAGGTGTAGAAGCCCGCAACCGGAGCCCCGGACCCGTTCGCGGCGACGCGCTCGATCTCCGCATGGATTCCACCCTCACCGAGTACCGAACGGCGGGCGATGCAATCGAAGGCGAGCAGCCCGAGCGGCGGTTCGCCGTCAAGCGCGCGAAGCGCGTCCTCGCAGGCCGAGTCGGTGGCGGCGAGTACGGACGCGTCGTCCCCCTCCATGATCCAGGCGAGGGCTCCCTGCGGGACCTCGGCGATGCACTGGAGCGTGCGAGCTTCGAAATCGGCCCCGCCGACGAAGCGCACGCGTTCTTCACCGCGGCGGTTGTCGAGTCCGAGCGGGCGAGTCTGGGCGAAACGGGTGAACTCCTGGGCGTCTGCTCGGGCCGCAGGAGCGGCAGCGGCCCGATCGAGATAGACGTCAAGCGCGGGCCGCCCGTCGAGCTCGGAGACCTGGTTGCCCTCGCTCGCGGTGACCAGCATCGGCTCTCCGCTGCGACGCCACCCGTGGCGGACCCCGATGCCGAGCGGTCCGGTTGAATTGATCGCAGCCGCGACGACGGCGTCCGTCATCAGCTCTCCGCCGTGGATCTGCATCGTCGAACTCATCTTCAGATCATCCCCCGCGCAGCCCCCGACCAGGGGAATCCCGGCGCCGGCCACCGAGTAAGCACCGCGAACGATCTCCTGCTGGTCGCCGGCAAGGCCGTCGGTGAGCATAAGCAGAATTGTCTGGCCCGCGCCAGAGACGTCCGAGAGACAGCTGGCCGCAGAGGCGCCGGCAGCACGCAGCCCGGCGCCAGCGCCTCGACCCACCCCGGTTGCGACGGAGAAGCCGGGCCCCCCGAGCGCCGTCACGACCGCGGTCGCATCAGCGGGACCCGAGCCGGCGATCTCACCCGCCGAGGAGCAGCCGACCAGCGGCGCGCCGGGAGCGACTGACCGAACCCCGGCCACGAGCTCCGGCAGGTCGAGGGCGTCTGATGCGAAAACGATCAGCAGCTTGGGATCATCGCCGCGGATCGCCGACGCGGCGGCTTGCGCCCCGCCTGCGCGGGCATCCGCCGCGGCCGTCTGACCGACACCGAGCCAACGGCCCGGTGAACCGACCGGCTGTTGCTCTTTGGCCTCCGCTACTTGCACCCGCCCCGTCCGTCCCTGGGGGTGGGTTCAGTGTAAACGCGCAGCTCGGCGGGCAGGCGAAATGAGCCAAAAACGGAACGCAGAAATGCGACGGGCCCGGGGGACGACCTCCGGGCCCGACGCGGGTACAGGGGGGAGCGGGGTTTGCTCCGCTGCGTAGCTTACCGCTTACGGGCCCCAGGTAAACCCCTAATTTCAAGATTTCTCAAAACCACGCAGCGGGCGCGGGCGTGGCCGATCGGATGGTACTTACCTGTATCGCTGCCATTGGGCATTGTTTGAGTAGTAACGATCACACGGTCCAGCGCACGTAACCGCTACTCAGGTGAGCCGTCGTTGTTGACGGGGTAGGGAAGAAGGGTGGAAAGGCCACCCGGCGCTGGGCATAAAAGCCTCGCTGCGAGTGACCCGCAGGCAACCGTCGTCCAATTGGACCGGCTTCTCTACCCTAGGCAGGCCGCCGGTGGGGGCGGTTTGCGCATCACCTACATGACCGATCTGGGCCATTCATCACTCCGTTTCGCTGCGCTGGCACTGGCAGCCGTCGCGCTTTGCGTGCCCTCCATCGCCGAGGCGCGGGCGCAGAGCGCCGCGGCGCTGCCCGCCGGATACTTTGGCGTCAGCCCGGCCACGCGGCTGTCGGCGGAAGAGTACGAGCGCATGGGCACCGGCGCGGTCGGCACGCTGCGCCACCCGTTCTTCTGGGAGGACCTCCAGCCGATCGGCCGAGCCCACTACGACTGGCGCAAGACGGATGCGGTTGTCGAGAACGCGACGCTCACCGGCGTGCCGGTGCTTCCCTACGTGATGGGCGCACCCGGCTGGCTGCGCAACGGCGCCACGTCCAACGACCACCCACTTCCTGACCAGCGGGCCGCCGAAGCCTGGTCGGAGTTGCTGCGGAGGCTGGTGCAGCGCTACGGCCCCGGTGGTGATTTCTGGGACCTGTTCGGCGTGCTGCACCCGGGAGTGGCACCACTGCCGATCGCCGCATGGCAGATCTCGAACGAGCCCAACGACGCGAGCTACTCGACTCCGGTGGCAACTTCGCCCGAGCGCTATGCGGCGCTGCTGAAGCTCGCCGACCAGGCGATCGGAGCCGTCGACCCGGCGGCAAGGGTGATCTCGGCCGGGGTCTTCGGAACACCCGGCAACGGGATCACGGCGATCGAGTTCTTGACCCGCTTCTACCAGGTCGAGGGAATCCGGAACTCGTTCGACGCCCTCGGGCTGCACCCCTACGCCGGCAACCTCAAGGGCGTCGTGCAGCAGATCGACGACGCGCGCCAGATCATGAACAGGGCGGGCGACCGCAGAACGCCGATCTGGATCACCGAGCTTGGCTGGCCGACACTGGACGAGGTCGGCAACGGCTTCGCGACGACCGAGCGCGGCCAGAGGCGGCTGCTCCAGCGTTCGTTCAAACGCATCATCTCCGAGCGCTCAGCCTGGCGGGTCGACAAGATCGTCTGGTACACGTGGCGCGACAACTCGCTGTTCGCGAACTGCAACCTCTGCCGCTCCTCGGGGCTTTTCCGCAAGGACCTGACGCCGAAGCCGGCCTGGCGTGCCTTCGTCCGGTTCACGGGGGGTTCCGCCGACCTCCAGGCTGCGGGGGACGCCGGGGCGGCGATCCCGCTTCCCCTGCCGGCTCCGTCGATTTTCTAGGGATCCGACGGCGAGGCCGCCGAAGGCGACGATCTTCGATCTGGTGAAACCGGGCCTGACGGTCGGCGGTAGGCTTCCGGACCGGCCATGGCTCCAAAGCTTCACCATCTGCGCCAGGGGATCGGGCCGCGATTGCTCCTCGTGCACGGCCTCGGCGGAAGCGTAGTCCTTTGGAACCCGGTGCTGGACCTGCTCGCCGCCGAGCGTGAGGTGATCGCCGTCGACATGCCCGGGTTCGGGCGCTCGCCCGCCCCGGGAAACGGATTTGTTCCCGATGCCCGGAGCCTGGCCCGGGCCCTGACTGATTTCTGCGAGAACCAGGGCTTCGAGCGTCCCCATGTGGCTGGCCTCTCGCTCGGCGGCTGGGTGTCGCTCGAAATGGCCAAGCTCGGTTCGGTCGCATCGGTTTGCGCGATCTCACCGGCGGGCCTCTGGCGCAACCCGCTTGATCCGCGCGGCCTCGGCCGGCAGGCGATCGGGAGGAGGCTGGCGCCGCTGGTCGGCCCCCTGATGGGGGTGCCGCCGCTTCGCCGCGCCGCATTCTCGCGTCAGATGGTGCACCCCGAGAGGGTCTCCCGTGCCGAAGCCGCGGGGCTGGCTCGCGGCTACATCGGGTCCGAGCTCTACACCGAAGCCGATCGCGAAATGCGCGCCGGAGTTTTTGAGCATCACGACCTGGTCGACGTTCCCGTGACGCTCGCCTGGGGCGCCGAGGACGTCGTTGTCGGCCGCCCGAGCCGCACGCGCCGTCCGCCCGATGCGCGTTATCTCGAGGTGCCGGGCTGGGGCCACACGCCGACCTGGGACGATCCCCAGGGCGTGACCGAGCTCATCCTTGAATCGAGTGCCGGATGATCGCCGATTTGCGCAGCGTCGAGGTCGGCGGACTCGAGGTCGCCTACCGGGAACTCGGATCCGGCCCGCCGGTGCTGCTGATCCACGGCTGGCCGACGTCGTCCTTTCTGTGGCGCGAGGTGATGCCGCCGATCGCGCAGCGAAACCGCGTCGTGGCAATCGACCTGCCCGGCTACGGCGGCTCGTCGAAGCCCAGGGACGTCCGCTACGACTTCGAGATGTACGACCGGGTGCTGACGGGATTCGCCGACGCGCTCGGGCTGAGCGGCCTCGGGCTCGGGGTGCATGACATTGGCGGGCCGATCGGCCTCCACTGGCTCCTCGCCAATCCACAGCGATTCTCGCGGCTGGCCCTGCTCAACACGCTCGTCTATCCGGAGCTTTCGTTGGCGGCCAAGGCCTTCTTGATCGGCGGCAAGCTGCCGCTGGTGCGCGAGCTGCTGACCAGCGACCGTGGCCTGGCGCTGGCGATGCGGGCAGGGATCGCAAAGCGGGAGCGGCGGACCCGGGAGGTGCTGGATGCTGTACGCGAGCCCTTCCAAACCCGAGACGAGAAGGCCGTCCTCGCCGCCGCTGGGGTTGGGCTGACGCCCGCGGGACTCGTCGAGATCGCGCGGGCGCTCCCCTCCCTCGAGATTCCCGTCCGGATCGTCTACGGCGAGCGCGACAGGATCCTGCCCGACGTGGCGAAGACGATGGCGCGGGTCGCGCGCGATCTGCCTCAGGCGGAGGTCACGGCACTGCCCGGCTGCGGCCACTTTCTCCAGGAGGATGACCCGCATCAGGTCGGCGCGGCGCTTGCCGAGTTCTTCGCAGGGGGACTCGGCGGGTGAGCCGACGCCCGGGCGACCACAGCGGCATACTGCGCTCGGTCGATTCAAGCCCCGTACGGATGGAGAGGTACCAATGAAGAGGATCCTGATCGTCGCCTGTGCAACCTCGGCGCTCTGCGCCGGAGTCATCACCTCGTCCGCGGGCGCGAGCGCCGGAGTGACGGGACTGGATGCCTGCGAGAAGCTCGAGCCGCGGCCAAACGTGATCGGCATCTGGTGCGACGGCCAGAACGTCTTCGTCAACTCACTGCATTGGAACAAGTGGAAATCCAACAAGGGCGTCGGCGTGGGCTTCCTCCACGTCAATGACTGCAACCCGAACTGCGCAGCGGGCAGCGTCGAGACCTATCCGGTCAAGGTGAAGCTGTATGACCGCGGCAAGTCGAAGTGCGGCGGGCGCACCAAGGAGACGTTCCGGAAAATCAAGCTGCAGGTCCAGGGGCCGCACCCGAACTATCTCTCGCTCTATAACGGCGTCGACCTCTCCTGCGTCAAGTAATCCGATGGCGATAGAAACGGTCTCCGGGCCGCTCGACCCGTCCGAGCTCGGGTTGACGCTTCCGCACGAGCATCTGAGAACGACGTTCGAGTCGGTCCGCACGCAGTTCCCGCACCTCTACGACGAGCAGGCGGAGTTCGACCGGGCGGTGGCCGAGGTCAATCGGGCGATGGGCCACGGTGTGAAGACGATCGTCGATCCCGCCTGCATGGATCTCGGGCGCGACGTCGAGCTGGCCAAGCGAGTCGTCGCCAAGACCGGGATCCAACTCGTCATGTGCACCGGCGTCTACGGCGAGCACTACACGTTCCTGCCCCAGCACTTCGCCAACCGCGAGATGGACTATCTGGTCGACGCCTTCGTGCACGACATCGAGGAGGGCATCCAGGGGACGGAGGTAAAGGCCGCGTTTTTGAAGTGCGCCGTCGACGAGCCCGGCATCAACGACCACGTCGAGAAGATCCTGCGCGCCTGCGCTAAGGCAAGCGTCCGAACCGGGACGCCGATCATGGCGCACTCGCACCCGGGCACCAGACGCGGTCTCGAGGAGATGGCGATCTTCACCGAGGAGGGCGTCGATCCGAAGCTCGTGATCGTCGCCCATACAGGTGACACCGACGACCTCGACTACATCGAGGAGCTGCTGGCGACCGGCTGCTTCATCGGCATGGACCGCTACGGGCTCGACATCATCCTGCCCACGGAGCAGCGAAACGCGACCGTGATCGAGCTCTGCAAGCGCGGTTACACCGAGCGGATGATGCTCTCCCACGACGCCTGCGCGACGATCGACTGGTTCCCCGAAGAGATGCGGGCGATGGTCCCCAACTGGCACTTCGGCTACCTCTTCGAGGAGGTACTCGACCTGCTGCGCGAGGGCGGCGTCTCCGACGACGAACTGAAGACGATGATGGAGGACAACCCGGCCCGCTGGCTGCAGGGCTAGATGACTAAGGGACGATCACGTTGCCTGGGTTCGGCTTGTCCTCGGGGCCGCCTTGGCTGTAGTCGCCGAACGGCGAGTCGCGCTGGGTGACTGCGGCTCGCACACCCTCTGACTCAGCCAGCTTGATCCATTCCTTGGCCTCGGGGATGTTGCGCATGATCCCGTCGAGGATCGAGCCAAGCGTCTGGGTCGAAGCGAGACCCATGTTCTCGTAGGCCTGGTTGACCATCAGCTTCATCGCCGCCAGCTGGGGGAGCGGCAGCGAGGCGAGTTGCTCGGCGCGCTCGCGCACTGTCGCCTCGAGCTCCTCAAACGGAACGGCCTGGTTGATCAGGTCGACTTCGGCGGCCCGCCTGCCGGAGAGCGGCTTGCCGGTCAGAGCGTGCTCCTTGGCCCTCGTCAATCCCAGGCGATAGATCCACATGCCAGAGAGATAGGCGCCCCACATCCGCGAGTAGGGCGTGCCGATCTGCGCGTCCTCGGAGGCGATCACAAGGTCGGCGCAGAGGGCGAAGTCGCTGCCGCCGCCGACGCACCAACCGTGCACCTGGGCGATCACCGGCTTCGGCGAGCGCCAGACGCTCATCAGCTTCGGTGTCGGCCCAAGCGCCTGCGACGTCGTGCCGATGAAGTCGATTCCCGGGTTCCATTCGCCGTCGGTCGTGATCAGCCCGTCCCAGTGCTTGAAGCCGCCACTGAAGTCGTAGCCGGCGCAGAAGGCGCGCCCGGCGCCGCGCAGGATGATGACCTTGACGTCGGCGTCGCGAATCGCCCGGTGAACCGCGGCTTCAACCTCATCAGGCATCGGCGGCACAATCGTGTTCAGGTGCTCCGGCCGGTTGAGCGTGATCGTCGCGACCGGCCCCTCGGTGGAGTAGAGGATGGTCTCAAAGGATGCTGGTTCTGCGCTCATCGGCGCGAGAGTACAGGCGCTGCATGGGCGGTGACGGGCTCGAACCGCCGACATCCACGGTGTAAGCGTGGCGCTCTCCCAACTGAGCTAACCGCCCGGGCCTGCAGTATTACCTCCAATGGTGTCCGACTTCGAGCAACTCCAACCTACGCCGCAAGGTGAGGCACTGTTCCAGGAGATGCTCTGGGTTCACTCCGCGATCCGGCGTAACCTGGAGACAATTCAGCGTCTCGCAAACGAATGCGTTGACGGTCGCGCCGCCGACGAGTTGCAGGCGGAGATCAAAGAGCTCGAAACAACGGCCCGCTCTGGCAGTTGAAGGTCAGCTGCCTGCGCTACTGCAGCTTCGTGCACTCGCATCACAATGCCGAAGACGTTCTGCTCTTCCCGAAGATCCGCAGCGCCAATCCTGGGATCGGCCCGGTGGTCGACCGGCTCGAATCCGAGCACCGGCAGGTCTCGGTGCTGCTCGAAGAGGTTGAGGAGGGCGCCCGGGCGCTGACCGGATCTGACGACGCAGACTCGCGACAAAAGCTCTCCGACGGGTTGACGGGCCTCGCCGACCTGCTGCTCGAGCACCTCCGCTTGAGGAGGAGCACCTGCGTTCGACCGTTGTGCGGATGTCGGGTCTCTAGACGCCTGAGTCCTTAGACGCCGAGCATCATGGTCGTGACGGGAAGACTCCGTCGACGCAGACGACGTACTGGGTGCCGGCCAGTGGCGGGTCGAGCTTCGGCAGGGAGAAGGTGTTCCTCTCCGCGTCTCCGCCAAACTGATCGCCGATCAGCGCAAACAGCGCCTTGTAGTTCTCGATGGGCAGCGGCTGTCCGTTGGCGGCAAGCGTCCCCTCCGGTGTGAAGTTGGTCCAGGGAAGCAGCAACATCTGGCCGACGTATCCACAGAAGCCGTCGTCCAGCTCTGAAGCGCCGACCGAGTTCGCCCGCAGGTTCTCTGCGGCGACGGAGTTGCTCTTCAGCTCGCTCGCTCCGACCGAGTTCTTCGCGAGCTCCCTCGAGCCGATGCTGTTCTTCCCGAGCGCATAAGCCGTGCCGCTCGTCGCGACGAGACCCAGCACCAGGTACGCAACTGCGTGCGAGCGGAAGTGACGAAGGATCCTGCCGGCCATTTTGCCTCCCTTGGCTGCGTGAGGTTGTTGCTGCCTGCCGACGGACAACCTATCGGGCGGAGCTTGATTCGTCCACCGGTTCGTCCGGTTGCTATGGGAACATACGTTCGTGTCGGCAGCCGACCCAGCCATCCTCCACGCCGACGCCGACGCCTTCTTCGCCTCGGTGGAGCAGCGCGACGATCCGAAGCTGCAGGGGAGGCCGCTGATCGTCGGCGGCGGAGTCGTCCTGGCGGCCAGCTACGAGGCGCGGGCCTTTGGGATTCGCGGTGGAATGAACGGCGGCAAGGCGCGCCGGCTCTGCCCGGGCGTGCTCGTCGTCCCGCCCCGCTTCGATGCCTACGTGTCCGCCAGCAAGGCGCTCTTTCGCTGCTTCCGTGACACTTCGCCGGCGGTAGAGGGGCTGTCGCTCGAAGAGGCGTTCCTGGAAGTGCGGGGGCTCGAGGAGATCTCCGGCTCGCCACAGGCGATCGCCGCGCGGCTGCGTGGACGCGTTTCAGAGGAGGTCGGCTTGACGCTGACGGTGGGTGTCGCCCGCACAAAGCTGCTCGCCAAGATGGCGAGCAAGGCCGCCAAGCCCGACGGGCTACTCGTCGTCCCTCCGGAGAAGGAGCTCGACTTCTTGCATCCGCTGCCGATCGCCACTGTCTGGGGAATCGGCCCGGCAACCGCCACCAAGCTTCAGCGCTACGGGATCGCAACGGTCGGCGACCTGGCTCAGATGCCGGAGGGATCCCTGACGGCACTCCTGGGTCGGGCTGCCGGCCAGCACCTGCACGCCGTCGCCAACAATCGCGACCGGCGGCCGGTGCGCCCCAACCGGCGCCGAAGGTCGTTTGGTTCGCAGTCGGCGTTCGGCGCGGGCTCCAAGTCGGCCGCGGAGGTTGAGGCCGTTCTGCTCGGTCTCGTCGATCGGCTGACCTCGAGAATGCGCGCCAAGGGGCACTGCGGGAGAACGGTGACGCTGCGGCTGCGCTTCGCCGACTTCTCGCGAGCTTCGCGGTCCTGCACGCTCGGCCACCCAACCGCGTCTACCGCACGCGTGCGCGAGGCAGCACGGACGCTCCTCGACGCCTCGCGCGACCAGATCGAAGGGCGCGGGCTGACTCTTGTGGGAATCGCGATTTCGAACCTCGACGGCGACGGTGGCGGCGTCCAGCTCGAGTTGCCGCTCTGGCGCCGGCAGGCTGCCGAGCTCGACTCGGCGCTGGACACGTTGAGGGAGCGCTACGGCAGCGCCATCCTCTCCAGCCCGAACCGGCAGACGCTCGCCGACCTTCAAAGATAGGATCGCCCGCTGGTGGCGCCCGAGTGAAGATGCGAGCCGCGGTCCTCGAGGAGTTCGGGCAGCCGCTTGCCGTGCAGGAGCTCGATCTCGCAGAGCCGGGGGCCGGCGAGGTGCTGGTCCGGCTCGTCGCCTGCGGCGTCTGCCACACCGACCTCTACACGGCCTCAGGGGTTGACCCCTCCGGCTACGCGCCGACTGTGTTGGGGCACGAGGGCGCGGGCGTCGTTGAGGCGATCGGGGACGACGTGACGATGGTCGCCCCGGGCGACCACGTGGTGACGCTCTTCTCACCTCAGTGCGGCGAATGCGTCCACTGCGTCGATTCGCGCACCAACCTCTGCATGGCGATCCGCGAGCAGCAGAACCTGGGCTACCTGCCCGACGGGACGACACGGCTCTCGCGTCAAGGCGAGCCGATCCGTCACTTCATGGGCACCTCAACGTTCGCCGAGTACACGGTGATGCCGCAGATCGCACTCGCCAAGGTCAACGCTGAGGCGCCGCTCGATCGCGCCTGCCTGTTCGCCTGCGGGCTCTCGACCGGACTTGGTGCCGCGATGAACACGGCAAAGGTCGACGCGGGCTCCACCTGCGTCGTTTTCGGCGCGGGGATGGTCGGGCTCGGCGCCGTCGCGGGCTGCCGGCTTCAGGGCGCTGAGCGGATCATCTGCGTCGACCTCTCCGAAGACCGCCTGGGGCTGGCCAAGGGACAGGGGGCCACGGAGACGATGATCGCCGGCGACGACATCGTTGAGCGGATCGTCGAGGAGACCGGCGGCTTCGGCGCCGACTACACCTTCGAGGCGACCGGCAACGTCGCGGTGATGCGGCAGGCCGTCGAGTCGGCGCGGATGGGCTGGGGACTGTGCACAGTCGCGGGCGTCGCCGGAAGGGGCGAGACACTCGACGTGATCCCGCGCTTTCTGATCACCGGACGCCGGGTCGCCGGCTCCTCATTTGGCGGCGTCAAGGGCCGCGACGGGGTTCCCAAGCTCGTCGACCGCTACCTGGCCGGAGACATCGACGTTGACGCGTTCCTCTCCCATCGTCTCGGTCTGGACGACGTCAACAAGGGGTTCGAGCTGATGGAAGCGCAGGACGGGATCCGCAGCGTGATCGAGTTTGGCGAGACCGGGTAGACAGACAACGATGATCCTGCAAAGAGTCGAGAACCCCGACTTTCTTTCCAACGCATATCTCGTCATTGACGAGCCGGGTGGCCACGGCGTGCTGATCGACTCCAACGGAGTCACGGAACCCCTGCTCGAGCGCGTCGACCGTGAGGGCACAACGCTGACCCACATGCTCTTGACCCACCACCACTGGGACCACGTGCTTGGTGCGCAGAATGCCGCGAAGCACTACGGGGTGCCGATCCTCGCCCATCCCAAGGCCGAGGAGGCTGGGATGGAGCAGTTCAAGACCGACGAGACGATCGCTGAGGGCGACGTGATCGAGTCGGGAGGGCTGCGGATCGAGGTGCTGGAAACGCCCGGCCACTGCGCCGATCATCTGGCCCTCCTGTTCAACGGGACCGACGTCCTCACGGCAGACGTGATCTTCAAGGGAACGGTCGGTGGCACGCGAGCGCCGGGCGCCACGGGCTTTGCCGACCTGCGCTCCTCGATCATGGACAAGCTGATGAAGCTGCCACCCGAGATCCGCATCCATCCCGGCCACAAGCAGCCGTCGACAATCGGTGAGGAATGGGAGTCGAACCCGTTCATCCGCATCTGGCGCGGCCTCGACGAGGAGGGCGCCGAGCCCTGCACGGTCGGGCCGCCCGACCAGGTCGAGCGCCTGCAGGCGACCCTGGTGCTCTGGGCCCCGGACTACGACGGCGGCAACAAGGCCTGGGTCCGCTTTCCAGACGGCGAGGACGTGATCATCGGCGGCTCGCAGGTCAAGCGCGGCGGCTGAGCTAAGCGGGACGCTGCTTCTCGCAGCTCTTAGCGGCTCGGTCCTTGCCCGGGCCCCCCTTGCAAACGTCACCCTTGCCCGGGCCTCCGATCAACTTGTCGCGGCCGTCGCCGCCGTCCAGCTTGTCCCTACCGCCCCCGCCGTTGATCAAGTCGTTGCCGCCCTCGCCGCAGACAACGTCGTTTCCGCGAAGCCCCGAAATCCTGTCGTTGCCGCCGACGCCGTTGATGACGTCCGCCTTGCCGGTTCCCTTGAGCTTGTCGTTGTCGGCGCTGCCGACGATCGTCGCCACCTTGCCCTGGCAGGTGACGGGCTCGGCGTCGGGCGGCAGTTGGTCGACAACCACGCCCTCCCGACAGGGCGAGTACTCCGACGTGCCCTGCGACCCGCTCGCCGTGGCCGTGATCTGACGCCCCGACAGACTCGACGCAACCGGCACCGTGAAGCTCGCGTCTCCGGCCCCGTCGGTTGCGATATCCAGGGAGCCGATCGGTGTTTGACCCTCGCCGCTGCCGGAGGGGTCGCAGCTCGCGGAGGCATAGAGGTGGAGTGTCAACGGAGTCGAGGGCGCCGACGAGATCGAGCCCGATACGGTCGCGGCTCCCCCGGTCTCTGCGGCCTGCGTGAGGACGGGCGAATTCTGCAGCCCGTTCGGGCCGGAATCGGCGTCACCTACGTCGTTCGCGGTCACCCCATCGGCGCCGATGTCTATACCCAGGCCCTCGTTGGCGAAGATGGAGTTCTCGAGGATCGTGCCGATTGTCGTTGCGCCGGTCACCGCGACCCCAGCGCCGGCGTTGCCGGTGACCGTGTTCGCCGCGGCGCCTGGGCCGCCGATCCTGTAGGCGCCGCTCGAACTGAGTTCGATCCCGTGGCTTCCGTTCGCAATTACCCTTGTTCCGGCGGAGTTCGTCCCCACGATGTTGCCTTCGACTCGGTTACCGGCGCCGTCACCGCCTAGTCTGATCCCCTGGAAGACGTTGCCCGCGACCGTGTTGCCCGCGTAAAGGTTGTTGTTGCCTTCGGCGAGGATCCCGAGGTCGTTGGGAAGCGCGATCGTCTGCGCCAGGCCCAGCCCGACCACATTGGCGCGGATGACGTTGTTCGTGGCATCCCCGTCGTCGGTCTCGATCCCCGTCTCGAAGTTGGCGGAGACAAGGTTGCCCTCGATCGTGTTCAAGGCGGCGCTGTCGATCTCGATTCCGTCGTCGCCGTTTCCGCGGGGCGAGACACCGGCCGGGTCGGTACCCACCCGGTTCGAGGAGACAATGTTGCCGGTTGAACCGGGGTCGAGGATCAACACCCCGTCGTCTGTGTTCCCGGAAATCGTGTTCGGCGCAGCCGGCGAACCAACCACGTTGCTTGAGGCACCCTGTTCGATCTTGATTCCGTTCTCCCCGTTGCCGATGGGATCATCACCGTTGGATCCCAACCCGATCGTGTTCGACTCGACCCGGTTGCCGACGGCGCCGGGGTTGTTGAGGTGGACTCCCTGGTCTTCGTTGCCGGAAATCACGTTGCCGGCGCCAGGTGTGCCGATGAGATTGTTGGCACTTTCGACGAAGATGCCATCACCGCCGTTGGGGAGGGCCGAGAAGCCGGACGATCCGAGGCCGATGCGGTTGTTTTGGAGCACCGACCCACCGGCGTCGCTCGTCAGTTGGACCCCGTCGCTCTCGTTGCCAGAGATCACGTTGCGATCGGCTGGCGCCGGCCCGCCGATCGTGGCGGAGCCGGCCGCGACCTCGATGCCGATCGCGTTCGGCACGGCGCTGGCGCTGACCGGGCTGAAGCCGATCCGATTCCCGCGGATCGTCGCGGTAGCGCTGACCGAGATCAATCGGATCCCCGGGCCGAAGTTGCCGGCGATGGTGTTATTTGTGACGGTCGTCCCCGGCCCGTTCAGGTCTACCCCGGAGGCACCGTTGCCGTGGTCGGAAGTGCCAAGGGCGTCAAGACCAACCGTGTTGCCGGCAATCTGCACGCCCGAAGTGCTCGCGGCGACAAGAATGCCTCTTCCCGTCGCGTTCGAAATCAAGTTGCCGTCGGGAAACGACGCGCCGATGACGGCATCGTCGGCGTCAGTCAACTGGATGCCATCGTGACTTGTGAGGGTCCCGATGGCACCTTGGGTCCCATTGGCGTTGAAACCGATGCGCATCGAGCTGATCTGAACGCCGGTAGCAGAGTTCAGCTGGATTCCCTGGGTGCAGTCGGTGAGAGCCAGGCCCGCGACGATGCTGTTGTCCGCCCCGGTGGCAAGCTCCAGGCATTCGCCGCCCCCGAGTCCGGGCCCGTTGATGCCGAAGATGCCGCTGTTAGGACTCAAGGTGGTCGGTTCTTCGAGCGCGGGAAGCTCGCTGCCGACGCTGACGGTCTGACCGTCGAGCGCTGCGATGATCTGGATCGTGTCCGCATCTGGGATCACGTCCACGTTGGCGGCCAGGATCGCCTCGCGCAGGCTGCAAATGTCGCCGTCCGCCGCCTCGCAGCCGTTGTTGGGCGCACCGCCGTCGTTCTCGTCAGAGGTGGTGTCGACGACAAACGTCGCTGCTGAGACGGAAGACACCAGGGCAAGCGATAGCAGTGCTACCGCGGTGAAGATCCCCGTGCGTACGCCTCTTGACGACACCCGCGAATCGTCGCACACCCGGTGGTTGCGGTGCGTGCGCTATCGCGGGAACTGGCCGAGGCGACAGGCCTTGCGCTCGCGAGTCCGCGTGCCGTGCCGGTTTGAGGCGACGACTGTGATCCCGTAGCACTTCTTGCGCGTCGCGGGTTTGAAGGTCGCCTGCCAGATGAACTTGACGACCTTCTTGGTGCCGCCGACGGTCAGCAGCTGCTCAGCCGCTCTGCGGTGGGTGCCGAAGTGAATCGTCACCTCCTTGGCCTTGAGAATCTGAGCGGAGAACTCGACGGTGCGGTTTACCGAGTTGAAGTTGGCGACGGGTAGCGGGAGGATCCTCGGGGGTTTGTTCTTCGGCTTCGTCGCCGGTGCCATCGCCGGAGCGGCGACGAGACAGGCCGTGAGCGCGACGGCGGTCGCGAGACCGCCGACCCGGCGGACCGGGCCTGTTCGCAGATTTGCTCGTCGGCGCATTCGTTCTTACCTCAGCCGCAACCCTAGCCCACCCGGGCGCGGGGTTCCACCACCGTCGCAGATCTAGAGGATAGGTTGCAATCGTGGACCTCGGGATCGGCGGCAAGGTGGCACTGGTGATGGGCTCGAGCCGCGGCATCGGACGAGGGATTGCGGAGGCGCTCGCACAGGACGGGGCACGAGTCGCAATCTCGGGCCGCTCACAGCAGCGGCTCGACGCGACGGCGGCGGAGGTCAACGGCGCCGTCCCCTTCGTGGCCGACACGAACGACCTCGACGGCCTGGCCGAGCTGCCGCGACGAGTCGCGGAGGAGCTCGGGCCGATCGAGATCCTCGTCACCAACACCGGCGGGCCCCCTCCGGGAACGAGTCTTGATGCGCCGGTCGGCGAGTGGGAGAAGTCCTATCGCTCGCTCGTGCTGGCACCACGGATCCTGATCGAGGAGGTGCTGCCGGGTATGCGGGAGCGAGGCTGGGGACGAATCGTCAACGTCGCCTCGACCTCCATAAAGGAGCCGATTCCCTGGCTGGCGCTCTCCAACATCCACCGGGCCGGCGCGCTCGCCTTCTTCAAGACGCTCGCTCGGGAAGTGGCGGCGGACGGGGTCACCGTCAACACGATCGCCACGGGCCGGTTCGCCACCGAGCGTATGGTCGAGCTTGCGGGTTCCATGGAGGCGGTCGAGCAGGGGGCACGGGAGGAGGTACCTGCGGGCAGACTCGGCCAGCCGCGCGAATTCGGTGATCTCGTTGCGTTCCTGAGTTCGCAGCGAGCCGCGTATCTGACCGGGGTGACGCTGCCGCTAGACGGCGGGCTGCTGCGATCCAGCTAAGCCGCCCCGGCGACCGACGACGATCATCCAGGTCGCGCCGGCGCCGATCATGACCAGGCTGAAGAGCTGGGGATATGTGAGGCCGGCGACGATTGCGTCGTTGCGACGCACGAACTCGACAAGAAATCGCTCGAGCCCGGCCAGGATGAGATAGAGGGCGAAGAGCACACCGGGGCGCCAGCGGTCGCGCAGGCGCCAGAGGATGTAGGCGACGCCGGTCATCGCCAGCGCCTCGTAGACCGGCGTCGGGTGGACCTCCTCGGTTGTCGGGATGGTGCCGTCGGGGTAGGCCATCGCCCAGGGGCCGTCCCAGGGCTCGCCGTAGTCGCCGTCGCCGGACAGCTGACAGCCGACGCGGCCGATCGCGTACCCGAGCGCGAGGGGAACAGAGCAGAGGTCGAGCAGGCCGAAGTTGAGCATCTTGCGCCAGGCGGCCCATGCGAAGACGCCGAGGGCGCCGCCGATCGCGCCGCCGTACCAGACGAGGCCGGAGCCGGAGAAAATATTGCCGAGCAGATCATCGGAGACGTCGCTCCAGTTTTCGATCAGATACTCGAGCCGGGCGCCGATGATGCCGCCGATCAACGCCGCGAAAACGATCTCGTAGGCCCAGTCGATCGGCTTGTCGCGCTCCTTGAGGCGCTTGCCGATGACGAGACCCGCCACGACGAAGGCGAGCGCGAAGCAGATCCCGAAGGTCTGGAGAGTCAGCGGGCCGATGTCGATTTCGGGCTGCATGCGGCGACTGACCTTACGTTACGGGGCTGGTGGGGCCGGCGAACCAGAATCGAACTGGAGTCCCATACCCCCGAGGAGAATCGAACTCCTGTTTCTGGGATGAAAACCCAGTGTCCTCGACCACTAGACGACGGGGGCGCAGTGAGTGCCGCATTGTAGGCGCCTTCCATCCGCTCCGCGTACGAACATACGTTCGCTATGATTCCAGCCGGATTCGAAGAAGCCAGATGGTCAATTCTCCGCGACCGTCGCGTAGAGACTCGTGCCAAATTTGCGGCGAACCGCTAGCCCAACAACAACTCCAGCAGAGCCTTCTGTGCGTGCAACCGGTTCTCCGCCTGATCCCAGACGGCTGAGCGCTCTCCGTAAAGGACGCCCTCGGTGATCTCCTCGCCGGGGTGAGCCGGGAGGCAGTGCAACGCGATCGCCCGCTCCGAGGCGGCGGCCATCAGGTCCTCGTTGAGCTGGAACGGCCCGAGATCGGCGCGGCGCCGCGCCGCTGTCTCCTCGTCGCCCATGCTGATCCATACGTCGGTGTAGACGGCGTCCGCTCCCCTGACCGCTTCGAGCGGGTCTGCCGTCTGAGTGACGCCGAGCTCGTCCTCGAGCCGGTAGCCCTGCGGCGAGCCGATCACGACCTCGACGCCGGCCAGCTTGCCGACGATCGCCAGCGAGCGGGCGACGTTGTTGGCACCGTCGCCGACGTAAGCGATGCGCAGTCCTTGAAGCTCGCCGAAGCGCTGGCGCAGGGTCAGCATGTCCGCAAGCGCCTGGCAGGGGTGGTGAAGCGGTGTCAGGGCATTGACGACGGGCACGCTCCCCGCCTCGGCGATCTCGATGAGCGCCTCGTGGGCTCCGCTTCGCACGACAATCGCGTGGACGTAGCGCGACAGGACGCGTCCGGTGTCGCCAGTCGACTCTCCTCTCGTCAGCTGCAGCTCGTCGCCGCGCAGGATCAACGGCGTGCCACCGAGTTCGGCGACGCCGACCTCGAAGGAGATCCGCGTCCGCGTCGAGGGGCGCTCGAAGACCAGCGCAATCGAGCGGCCGGCGAGCGCGCCGCGGCCCTCCCCCGCCTCGCGGCCGTCCTTCAGTTCTTGCGCCCGCGCAAGCAGCTTTGCGAGCTCTCCAGCGGAGAGCTCGTCACCGCTGAGGAAGTGTCGGGCGAGGCCGTTCATTTCAAGCGGCCGATACTACGCCTGCATGCTCCGAGTCCTGACCTGGAACCTCGCCCACGGGCGTGATCATCCACCCGATGAGCGGCTGAGGACGTGGCGCTCGCGCCTGCTGCGGATCAGCGAGCGCAACGCGACCCACATCCAGGTGAACCGCGACCTCTTTGACGAGTTCGCCTCCATGATCGCGGCCAGCGAGTGGGACATCGCGCTGTTCCAGGAAGCACCGCCGCGATGGGCCCAGCGCCTCGCGGAGCACTGTCGCGCCGACGCACACATTTCGCTGACCGCCCGCAACGCCCTGGCGCCCCTGCGGTCCGCCTTCGCACGGCTCAACCCGGACCTGATCGCCTCGAACGAGGGCGGCTCCAACCTGACGCTGATTCGTGGCGACGCCGGTGCCGAACTCCGCGAGCTCGAGCTCCGCCCCAGCCCCGCCCGCCGCCTGCGCCGTCAGCCCGAGCGCCGCACGATGGCCTTTACGCGACTCGCCTCCGGCCTCTGCGTCGCCAACCTCCACGCCTCGAAGGCCGACCGCGTAAGCCAACCCGAAGCCGACGTGCGACTTGCCGCGCAGCGCGCTGTCGAGTGGTCAGACGGTGCTCCGCTGATCCTCGGTGGCGACTTCAACCTGCGCCAGCGCACCAGCCCGGCCCTTTTCGACGAACTCGAAGCGGGATTCGAACTCCGCTTCCCGACCGTGCCGACCGGCATCGACCACCTGCTCTCCCGCAACCTCGAGATCCTCAGTCCACCGACCCCGTGGCCGGCCGCCCGCCGAGAGCTCCAGGTCGAGGGGCTTCGCCTTCGGCTCTCGGATCACTCGCCGGTCGAAGCCACCTTCGCGCGCAGCGTGTAGCGCGTTACGGCCGCTTCGAGGCGGCGCTCACGGCC
>CAWCGU010000001.1:0-18221 GCA_963795195.1 uncultured Thermoleophilia bacterium | reverse complement strand
GACCGCCGACTTGGCGGGGCCGTAGGCGCCAGTGAGGCCACCTGCCCGAGTGGTCGCGATGAAGCGGCGCGTCATTGGCAGGTACTCGACAGAACGGTGACCCCTCGGTCGGCTCGCGGACCTCGTAGGGAATCTCGCGGCCTGAGCGCACGAGCTCCGGAATCGCTCCCCGGCCTCGGTGGCTAGGTCACTGAGAGCTTCTCTGGCAACGAGGTCGCGCACGGAAGATCGGTTCCCTCGTGCGTGACCGCTTCCTGCCGTGCAAGGCGGCTCCAGGTGGCATGGCGCCCCTGAGCGCCTACGTCTTATCAGCGTCGATCAGCCGCTGAGCACCCCCACCACAACCTCAGCCTCCTCGTCCAGCTGCAGCGAGGTCGTGCGCGGGCAGCGATAGCCCATCAGGTCAGCTGCTGGTCACGGCGGCGGTCACGCTCGAAGGCGGCTCGGGTGAGGTGGGTCTCACGACCGTCGGTCTCGAGGATCAGCTTGTGCTCTGGCCAGTGGAACGCGGTGGATGGTTTGCCGTCGGGAGAAGCAGCGGTCGGTTGACGAGCGGGGTCGGGAGGCCGGCTTCTCTGAGCAGGCGCAGGAAGCGGTGCTCCAGTTCGACTCGAGTTGCGTTGAGAGTGGGTCTGAGGCACGAACGGCGGCAGCGAGGAGGTGTTGGCCCCGGCGTCCTGTCGCTCTCGCCAGGACGTCGTCGAGCTCGCCTCTGTTGAGGCGGTTGTCGATCTCGGCCTGCTCGAAGGCCTTCCAGAAGATGTGCTCGGGTCCTGATTCGGCGAGGTCGAGCAGGGTCCGGGCGACCGTGGTGACGAGGATGCCCCTGCGGCGGGTGACGTCTCTGGTCAGCAGGGTGGTGGTCGCGTGGGCGCGGATACCCTTGCGGGAGTCTGTCCTTCGCTTCGGCACGCTGACGTGGACCGGGCGAGTGAAGCCTTTGAGCAGGCCCCAGAGTTGCGCCGCGGAGCGGTGGGAGAGGACGGCGTGGCCATAGGCGAGCACGGCCTCGATCCATTGAGCCTCGCGTGTGAGCAGTGCGTGGCCGACCGCGTAGACGCCGCGCAAACGGCGCACCAGGCGGCCGGCTGCGACGCGATCCCGGACGTTACTTGCGCTCAGGCCGAGGTTTCGCAGCTGATCGAGCGAGATCCGGCCGTGCTGGCGTGCCGCAAGCCTCCCGATCGCCCGATCGGCGGGGGGTGCCACGTGTTCCGTTCGAACTATTCGACGCATCTCGTGGGACCCCGGCCATGGGGTCGATGCTGGCGCCGAACTGCCCCCTTTGATGCGCCGTTCGTGCCTAGATCTGCGCCGGAGCGCGCCTAATCAGGCGCGCCCGGGGCGGACGCGCCTAGACCGCAGCGGTGGCGCGCCCGGCCGCTGCGCGGCCGTTGGGCAGCCATTGGCGGCCGTAGTTGCGCATGTCCTCGATCAGCGGGACGAGCGCCCTGCCCTTGTCCGTGAGCGCGTACTCGACGCGCGGGGGGACTTCGGGGTAGGTGTGACGCTCGATGACGCCGTGCTCTTCGAGTGCTCGCAGGCGCAGCGAGAGCGTGCGCGGGCTGATCCCGTTCAGTGATCGTTCGAGCTCACAGAAGCGACGACTCTCTTCCGCGAGGTCGCGGATCACGAGGAGAGTCCACTTGCCGGAGATGATCTCGGCGGTTCGACAGACGGGGCAATTAAGGTCGGCCATCAGTCCTGTGCGGCCGGGAGCATGAGTTGTCCAAAAGGGTGCGGCGTCTCCCGGCGTCCGCGACCCGAAGTATAGCCAATGCTTTACGAAGTGAAGTGAGGTGGCGGAGCCGAGCTGCGAGGTGCTCCGTTGCCGCCGTTCGGCGTTCCGTTCGCGACCGCCGGCTTCCAGATGTTGCTCTCCGGCTCCGTACGAGCGACTGGCTCGGTGTTGGAAATGAGCTGCTCGACGCTGCTGGCACTGCGACCCTGCGCGCCGAGCATCAGCTTGAAGTCGTGCGGGCTGGACGCTGTCTCCATTGCGACCTCCACTGTGACCGCTCCGGCGAGGACCGCTTTGAGCAGCGCCTGGTCGAAGGTCTGCATTCCGTAGTAACCGCCTTCGGAAATCACCTCGGTGATCTTGCCGGTCTCATCGGGATTGAGGATCAGATCCTGTATGCGCCCGGTTACGACCATGATCTCGGCCGCAGCCACTCGACCGGCGCCGTCCTTCTTCGGCACGAGCCGCTGGGAGACGGCGGCGCGCAGCGTCGAGGCCAGCATCACTCGAGCCTGCTGCTGCAGGTGCGGCGGGAAGAAGTCGATGATCCGGTTGATCGTCTCGGCGGCATCCAGCGTGTGCAGCGTTGAGAGCACGAGATGCCCGGTCTCGGCCGCCGAGAGTGCCGTGCGGACGGTCTCCTCGTCGCGCATCTCCCCGATCAGAATCACGTCTGGGTCCTGGCGCAGGACCCGGCGCATGGCCCGGCCGAAGCTGACCGTGTCCGAGCCGACCTCGCGCTGGTTGATGATCGAGCGCTTGTCGCGATGGAGGTACTCGATCGGATCCTCGAGCGTGACGATGTGGCGCGCGCGGGTCGAGTTGATGTGGTCGATCATCGCCGCCAGGGTCGTTGACTTGCCGGAACCAGTGGTTCCGGTCAGCAGGATGATCCCGCGCGGCTCCTCGGCGATCTTGCGGATCACCTCGGGCAGGCCGAGGTCGGCGATCGTGCGGACCTGGAAGGGGATCGCGCGGCAGACGATGCTGACGTCGCCGCGCTGGCGGAAGGCATTGACGCGAAAGCGCGAGAGGCCGGGCACCGAGTAGGCGAAGTCGACCTCACCGTCCTCCGCGAACTCCTCGACCAGGTTGGTCGGGAGGTCATGCATCAGGTGCTCGAGCGCCGCCTCTGTGTCCTCACCCCTGAGGACCTGGGAGCCGTCGATCGGCGCCAGCTCACCGTGAATTCGGGCGACGGGGGGCGAGGGCACCTTGACGTGGAGGTCGGATCCCTCGCGTTCAACGACATAGCTGAGCGCGGCATCGATATCGAACATGACCTCCGTATCGACGCCTGGCCCCGAACCTTGAGCGGCGTCCGCCGGGTTCGGTCTATCGTTGCCGCGGCATGGGACGCTCGATGCTCAGATGCTTCGCGGCCACACTGGTCGCGGGCGCCCTGCTGGCCCCGGAAGCGGGCGCGGTGAAGGCCCAGATCCGCGTAGGCGGCCCGAGCGCGCCGGGCGAGCCGATGGTCGCGATCGTGGGCAGTGACTCGAATCTGGCCGGCAAGCGGTACGTCGTGCGGCAGGTCGGCGGCAAGGTCGTCAACCGTGGCAAGCTGACCAAGGCGCCAGGGAAGCCCGCGCCCTGGAAGCACGCCTACGCAGCCAACCTCGGCGAGCTCGGGCCAGGCAGCTACAGGGTCGCGGTCGGGCGTCTCGGCTCGCGGCCCTGGACAGTTTCTGAGACAGGCGCCGGCCCCGCGCTGGAGACGATGCTGCGGTTCTTTGTCTCCAACCGCGACGGCAACGAGCCGTCCTCGACCCATGGGCCCGCGCACCTCAGCGACGCGGTCGTGCACCCGAGCGCCGCGGTCGCCCCCGGGCAGCAGCTCGACATGGCCGGCGGCTGGATGGACGCCGGCGACATGATCCACTTCACGCAAACGACCGCGTTCTCGACCGCGCTGCTGCAGGCCGCAGCGCTGCTGGACCCGGCACACGCGGGGGCGCTCAACGGCGAGGCCGACGTCGGCATTCGCTGGCTGGTCAAGGCCCATCCGGCGCCCGGCGTCTTCGTTGCCCAGGTCGCCGACGAGCGCGATCACGAGATCGGGTTTCGCGATCCCGCCGGCGATGCCGGGCGCAGCGAGGAGGGGATCGCGGTCCGCAACGCCTACACGCTGCCCCCGAACCAGATCGGCGGCGACCTCGGCGGCAAGACGGCGACAGCATTGGCGATGGCCTTCCGGCGCACCGGCGACCCGGCTTTGCTGACAGCCGCGCGCGACTGGTACGTCGCCGGCGAGTCGACCGCGGGTCCGGCGCCCGCGCTGAGGAGCGTCGGCTACCCGGCGTTTGCCGGCAACTTCTATGTCTCCGACGACTCCAGCGGCGGGCTGGCCGCAGCCGCGATCCAGCTCTTCCGGGCGACCGGCGAGCAGCAGTTCCTCGCCGACTACGTCGATCAGATGAACGGAGTGCCGGTTGACGCGATTCTGGACGTCGCCGACAACTTCGCCGGCTTCGGCGCCGCCGATGCCTGCGGAGCCCTCGGCGAGCCGGCGATTCCCGCCGGAGCCGCACTCGACGTCGCCTGCAACTACCTGCGCGAGATGGGCAGCACCGCCGTCACTCAGGCGCGCTCAAACGCTTTTGGGATGCCGGGCTACTTCAGCTGGGGCACAACTGCCCAGAACGGCGGCTCGGGCTCGCTCGCCGCATTCGCCACGGTCGCCGGCGTCGACGGCTGCGTAACCGCGGCCGGCGCCCGAGACTGGCTGCTCGGCCGAAACCCCTTCGGCGCCAGCATGGTCGCCGGCTTCGGCCCGCGCTCGCCGAGATCGATCCACCACTGGGCCTTCAGCGCCTCCCCGGGCGGCCTTCCGACCGGCGCCGTTGTCGGCGGCCCCTCGTCCATCCAGCAGATCCGTGACCAGGGCTTCAAGGCCAAGGGTCAGTTCAACTCCTCGTTCCAGGCCTACGAGGACAACCGCCGCAACTACGTCACCTCGGAACCGGCGATCGACTACACGGCAGCTTCGATCCTGCTCGTCGCGGCCGCCGGGCGCTACTGCTAGGCAGGGCTGGCGCCGCCGTCGAGGCGTTCGTCGATGAGGCGGAAGATCGCCTTGGTCTGCGCTCGACCCTCCTCGCGCAGCTCGCGGTTCGAGTCGGTCAGGTCTTTCATGGCCTGACCAAGGTGTGTAAGCGTCTCGATCATCAACTCGAACGCCCGAACATTCAGCTCAAACTGCCTGTCTACGCGTTCCATGAGCTCGTTGCCCCGAGCCATGTGCGCGTCAAGCCGCTTGAGGATCTCGTCCATGGGAACGATTGTGACAGTCGGGGCGCGACGGAACAACCGCGAAATGTGCCGATGCTCAGGCGACTTCGCGGAGCTTCTGTGCTTCTGCGAGTGACTGCAGCTTCTTCAGCGACTGGTTCTCGATCTGGCGGATGCGCTCGCGGGTGACGTTGAACGTGCGCCCGACCTCGTCGAGGGTGCGGGGGTGCTCGCCGCCGAGTCCGTAACGCAGTTCGAGCACTCGGCGCTCGCGGTAGGAGAGGTTCTCGAGCGCCTCACGCAGCGCCTCCTTGGTGAGGATGTCGACGGCGCGGTCATACGGCGACTCGGCCTTCTCGTCGGCGATGAACTGGCCAAACTCGGACTCTTCCTCGTCGCCGACCGGCTTCTCGAGCGAGACGGGGGCTTGAGCGGAGCGCTTGATCTGGTCGACTTCTTCGGGGTCGATGCCGGTGACCTCGGCGATCTCGTCGGGAGTCGGCTCGCGGCCGAGCTCGGTGACCAGCTTGCGCTCGGCGCGGCCGATCTTGTTGAGCTTTTCGACCACGTGCACCGGGATGCGGATCGTGCGCGCCTTGTCGGCGAGCGCGCGGGCGATCGCCTGGCGGATCCACCAGGTCGCGTAGGTCGAGAACTTGAAGCCCTTGCGGTAGTCGAACTTCTCGGCGGCGCGGACGAGACCGAGCGTTCCCTCCTGGATCAAGTCGAGGAAGGGGAGGCCCTGGTTGCGGTAGTTCTTGGCGATCGAGACGACGAGACGCAGGTTGGACTCGACCATCTTCTGCTTGGCGTCGAGGTCACCGCGCTCGATGCGCTTGGCGAGGTCGACCTCCTCCTGAGCTGTCAGCAGGCGAACCTTGCCGATGTCCTTGAGGAAAAGCTGAAGCGAGTCGGTCGTCATGTCCGGCTTCAGATCGAGCGTCGTGGCCTTGGCGCGACGGCGACCGCGCTTGTCGGTCAACTCCGGCGCCGGCGAGTCGGTCGTGTCCTTGTCCTCGACCAGCTCGATGCCGGTCTTCTCGATGTGCTGGTAGAGCTCCTCGATGTCGCCCTCGTCGACATCGACCTCGGCGACCGCCGTGGCGATCTCTCCGTAGCTCAGAACGCCAACCTGCTGGCCCTTGGTCAGCAGCCCCTTCACTTCCTCAAGCTCTTGGAGTTCCGTCAGTAGCATTCGTCTTCCTGTTGCCCCTCTATCGGTTTCTTAGTCAAGGACCGTGAGGCCCGCCGCATCGACGTGAAAAAGCGGAACCGAGCCTAGGTTCCGCAATCCGGACGTGACCGGGTTGATAGTCGGCACACGCCCGTGCGCATGGTAGAAGCTTTACTTTCTGAAGTCAAGTTTTGCAAGCCCGATTTCGGCCCGCGAGAGCCGGATACCCGATCAAGCAGTCGCTCTAGCAACACAGCAGTTTGACTCAAGTTACGCAACGCTCCGGGGGGAGATTTCCACCCATGCCAGCCACCCCGTGTGGGATCGTCTAGTCCGGACCGCACGACATCGATGAACGAGCTCTTCTCAAACCAACGAACCGACGACGACAGCGGCGACGGCGAACGCGACCCCGGAGTGCTCGGGCAGCTTCCGAAAACGCGCCCCGCGCGACGCAGCCCGCGGCGCAAGACGCCGGCCGCCCAGACACGAACAGCTCCTCCAGCCGCGCGAGCGACCTCCGCCCGCGCCACCCCGGCCCCGCCGGCCCCGCGCGCGACGCCCGAGGCGGAGCGCGGTCTGATCGAAGAGGTGGCCAGGACGGGGGTCAGCGTCGCCCTGGGCGCCGCGGAAGCGAGCTTCGCGATCGCCGGAAAAGCCCTCGTTGCGCTCCGGCGCAGATGAACACCGAGCCCGCGGCGGTTCGCCGGCCTCCGGCCCGCCCCCAGGCCGAGACGCAGGAGCTCTACATACATATGGGCCGCGGAGCGCGCACCTGGCTGCGGGCCTTCTGGATCCGCTCCTATCGCGAGGGCATCACCGGTCTGGCCGGGATGGTCGCCTACAACCTGCTGCTGGCTTTGTTCCCGTTTGCGCTGCTCGTGCTCTTCATCTTCGGCCAGGTGCTGCAGTCGACCGATATCGAGCAGAGCGTGCTGCTCGACCTGCAGCGCCTCTTTCCCGCTGTCGAATTGAACACTCTGCAGAACGCTCTCGACCAGATCCAGGAGCGCTCGACGACGATCGGCGTCGCGGCCGCGCTCGGCGCCATCTGGATCGGCACCTCGTTCTGGGGAGCGATGGACACCGCCTTCTGTCGCATCTACCACGTCGAGTGCCGCGGCTGGGTCGAGCAGAAGCGCTTCGCGCTGGGGATGCTCGTCGTGACGATGCTGTTCCTGGCGGCGACGGTCGTGATCCCGGCACTCGAGGGAGCGATAGTCGCCAGCTCCGACGACCTTCCCTTCGGGCTCTCGAACCTCGGCTTCCTCGACAACCTGCTTCTGCTCCTCGGCGCCCTCGGGCTGACCTTCATCATCGCCTGCTCGATCTACTACCTCGTTCCGAAGGGCCACATGCCGTGGCGGGGAATCTGGCCGGGAGCGGTGCTCGTAGCGATCGGCGCCGGCCTCGCCAACTGGGCCTTCCCCTTTTACTTCGTAGAGGTCGCGACGATCAACGAGGTCGGCGGTGCGATCGGCTTCATCCTGATCGCGCTGGTCTGGTTTTACCTGCTGAGCCTGACGATTCTGGCGGGCGCAGTCGTCAACGCGCTGCGGCACGAGCTGCACGACACCGGGACGCTGGTCGAGGGGTTCTCGGAAATACCGCGCTGAAGTCGACGGGACATCCCAGTCAGCCCGGGAATCCCGTGCCGGCACTGAACCGAACGGTGAACGGCGTGTGCTAGGTGGCGCCGCGGGCGCAGTCGAACAGTTCGCGTGCAAATCAGGGCTAGCGCTGAGGCCGGCGTCTCCGCGCGCACCTATGGTTTGCCGGTGACAAGGGTGGATTCATGAGCGAGCTGTCCCAAGAGCACTTTGGGCGCCTGAACGGACGGGCCATTTGATGGCGGCCGCGGGGCCCGCGATCCTCAGTCCGAGGCTGCCCGACCGGCTCTACGAGCGGTTAGGTTGGAGGCTTGTCCCCGCGACCGTGGTGATCTGGAACCTCGCTGCCGTGACGATCACAGACGACGGCGTCGGTGGCGCCGATCCGAATGCCGGCTCGGGCCTATCCGGACTCGCCGACCGGGTCGCCGCGCTCGATGGCGTAGTCGATGGCTGAGCGCGCCTACGCCAGGCTCGGCTGGAAACTGGTCCCGGCCTACCTCGCAGGGTGCGCTGTGTTCACGGCTGCCATGACGACTGCGGCCGCGGCCGCACTTGTCCTGAGCTACCTCGACGGCGACTCGGAGCAGTTTCGGGTCACCCTGGCAATCGCCCTGCTGGTTGAGCTGGGAGGCTTCGTTGCCGGCGGGTGGTTGACACTCCGCCAGACGGGAACGACGCTGCGATGGCTCAGGGAAGGCCGAGAGTCCGGCGTTGAGCCGTCCGCGGCCTGGACCACCATCGTCCTCTACCCGATCCGCCTGATCAGCACTGTGGGGATTAGTTGCTGCGTCAGCCTGGCGATCATGTTCCCCGTTTACCTCGTTCCCGAGTTTGACCTGACCGGTTGGGCGACAGTCGGTGTGGTGATCGGGATCGGATCCATCGGGCTCTTCACCTGGGCTTCGCTTGTTTTCTTCGGAGAGCACCTGTTCCGACCGGTGGTGGCGGAGATCGCCACCATGCTGCCCGAAGGCTGGCTGGCTCCCAGATCACACTGGAATGCCGGCGCTAAGGCGTTCGCCGCCCCGCTTTCGATGGGGATGCTCACCGTGGGCGGCGCCGCCACCTTCATCCCGGCCACACATTCCCCGACCACTCGTCTCGCGGTCGCCGCAGGTGTTGGGCTTGTGGTGCTCGTTCTGGTCGGGCTCCCGTTGATCTCACTGGCGACAGCCACTGTCCTGGATCCGCTTCGCCGGCTTCGGGAGGGCACCCTCAGGGTGGGGCGCGGTGACTTCACGGAGCCGGTCCCGCTGACCTCCGCCGACGAGTTCGGCGACGTGATCGCGAGCTTCAACCGGATGCAGATCGGCCTTTCCGAACGCGAAACGCTCTCCGCGGACAACGACCGGCTCCTGGAGGAAGTCCGCGCGTCCCGCGCGCGGATCGTGTCGTCAGCCGACGCCGAGCGGCGCCGGGTCGAGCGAAACCTCCACGACGGGGCGCAGCAGCGATTGGTGGCGCTGGCACTGAGGCTGCGCATGCTCGAGGAGCAGCTGGGCGCCGACCCGGGCGCGGCCGCTCTCGCGGCACAGGCAAGCGCCGACCTGAGCTCGGCGATGGCCGAGCTGCGTGACCTCGCGCGCGGCCTGCATCCCCAGGTCCTGACCACGGGTGGGCTCAAGCCGGCGGTTGAGCAATTGGCTCAACGCTCCCCGGTTCCCGTCGCGGTGAGCGCTCCCGGCGAGCGCTTTCCCGACCCGGTTGAGTCGACCGCCTACTTCGTGGTCTCCGAAGCACTTGCCAATGTCGCCAAGTACGCCTCAGCTTCCAAGGCAGCCGTCTCGCTGGCGGCAGACAATGGTGCGCTGATGGTCGAGATCTCCGACGACGGCGTCGGCGGGGCCGATCCTGCCTCCGGGTCCGGCCTCTCGGGGCTCGCCGACCGCGTCGCCGCACTAGACGGCCGGCTCCAGATCGAGAGCCCGAGCGGCGGCGGAACGACGGTGCGGGTGTCACTCCCGCTTCCGGCATGAAACGGCGAAGCCTGACTCAGGATCCACCCTGGCCCCGTTCAGCTAGCGCTTGAAGACGGTGATCTGCGCGCCCGTGACCACGTCGCCGCTGCGCAATGTGCCCTTGAGGGAGAACGGTCGTCGCCCAGGCCGCAGCGGCACCTGAACAGTCCGCGGCCGCGGCCCGACCTGAACTCTTCTGCCCGCGATCGAGAAGCGGGCCGGGAAAGACGAGGCGACTCGGAGCGCAAGGGTGCGCTGTGTCGGCGAAACGCTCCGAGGACCGCTCAGTTGGGTGAAATGCGGCTGCGCCGGCGTGACCTCGACGCTAACCGCGCGCCGCGTGATCCTCCCCTGATAGTCGGTCGCCTGGACCGTGAGCTTGTGGCGGCCTGCGGGGAGCGCAGCCGCCAGACCACCGGTGCCGCCGCGCAGCAGAACCCGATTGCCGAGGCGCCACTGCAGGCGGCCATCGGGAATCCGCTTGCCGCGATCGTCGTACGCCTCGGCCTCGAGGGTGAGGGTGCCGCCGGCCACACTCGAGTAGCCCTCCGCCGGGGAGATGATCCGCACCAGAGGCGGCGCCCCCTGCGAGCGCAGCGGTCGCACGATATCCGCGCTCTCCAGGAATCCGTCGCGGGCCCTTACCCGCAGGGCGCCGTTTTGCGAGCTCGCAAAGAGGCGCGCCGGCAGCGTCAGGCTGCCGTCACCGGCGGAGCGGCCAACGGTGCGGAACAACCGGCCGTCGGGCGCGTAGTCGATCAGCACCTCGACCGGGTCGCCCTCAGGATCGCTTGCCTCCCAGTCGATCTTGACGCGGCCCCCCGCGCCGATCGCAGACCGGGGCCTCGGACTGATGATGCGAACGCTCGGCGGGCTCGAGCTGGCAGCGCGGCTGGCCAGCACGTTGCCCTGGGCGTCAACCAGTTCGACCGAAGCCGCTCCCCGTAGCGGGACACTGCCGTCGAGGTTCAACGTACCCTCGGAGTCGGTGCTCTGACTTGCCGCCACCGCGCCGGTGAACATGGGCTGCCCGCTCGAGTCCCGAACCACCCAGCTCAGCCCGAACGGGCGTCCGGACGCATTGTCGGGGGCCACGGGGTCCGGGCTCGGAGTGACGTCGAGAATGCTGACGCCGCCGAGCTCGCTGAGCGCCGAGACTTGGAGCGATATGGGCTGCCCTTCGTCCGTCCTCAGGCCCGACGCCGCGGCGCTCGGCTTCTCCGGAGCCCTGAAAGAGGCCAGGTAATTCCAGTTGCGCAGGCTTATCCAAGTACCGCTCGCAGGGAAGCCGGAGTTGAACGCGGAGCAGTACGACATGAAGTCGAAGATCGCGGGGGACCTGAATGCGCCCGAATCGGTGGAGTAGGCCGGATACTGCGAGTAGGCGGGCGTCGAGGCGGGCGAAAAGATCCGAGCGAAGGGAGCGGTGCTTCCCGGACGCAGGTCGGTCCCGATCGTGTCGGCCTGCCAGACCCCGCCTTCGGTATGGCCCTCAACCCGCCCATCGGCCGCTACGGGCCAATCCTCTCCGACCTGGGATTCCTCGGTGTAGCAGCTGGAGTCCGTGCCGGCGTGCCGCAGTCCGAGCCCGTGGCCGATCTCGTGCGTGACGGTGATCAGGTCGCGGTCCGGCGAGTCGCTCAGGATCGCAATCGGCTGGTGGTCGCTGTAGAGCTCGCCGCAGTGACGCTCGCAGCCGGTGATCCCGAAGACGCCCTCGTTGTTGAAGCTCTTGCCGCTGCGCATCCAGTAGCCGTCGCTGGCCCGGGTCCGTGGCGGCGTGAACGTGAAGTTCCTGGCGTCGTAGGGGAACAATCCGATCGGGAAGCGTGAGCTGAGGTCACATGGCCCGCAGTCATCGGCCCGTTCCTCGACGAAGTCGAGGGCCTTCGACTGGCGGTACTCCGCAGAGACGTCAAGCTCAGCGATCGCGCGGAGGTCGTAGTGGCCGACATAGCCACCGAAGCGAAGTGGCATCGGCAGCATCGCGCGGGATGGGCCGAACACGACGTTCGGATCCTTGCTTGGCCCGAAGGCGCCTCGCGGCTGCTCGCCCTGCACGCCGCCGACGAAGAACTCCAAAGGGTCGATGCGAACTTCAGTGGTGCGTTGGAAGCGCAGGCCCCCAAGGCGCAGCACGTTGTTGGACCGGCAGGTCGCGCACTCCGGGAGTGACGGCAGAAGCCCGCTCGGATTAACGACCGCCTCGAGCGTCACCTCGCCACCGGGCGCGAGCCCCTGGATCTCGCTCGCCGGCCCGAGCTCGAAGGTAAAGACCTGATTGGTGCCTTCGACCGCGGCTTGCGGCACCTCGTACTCGCCGGCGACGGGGACGTTGGGAGTGCAGACCTCAGGGGCTCCCGTGCAGATCTGCGGAAACGCAGACGGCTGAACGGTCTGCAGCGTCTTGCCGCCCTGCTTGACCCGCAGCGACGCAGTCGGCACGGCGCCGGCGAGCGCCTGCCGGCTGGTCACGTAGGCGCGCACCACGGTGCGCTTGCTCTCCGTCAGGATCGCCGACGCCGGCGGACCCGGATAGCTGACGGGCTCGCTTGGCGCTTCGCGGCTGCGGGCGGGGACCGCGGCGCTCTGCACGCCCTGGGTCGCTTCGATACCAGTGATCCGCAGATCATCGACGGTCTGCGAGGTGGTGGAACCGAAGCTGACCAGTCTGATGGTCGCGGGCTTGCCGAAGTCGTAGGCGTCCCCCTCCTGGAAGATGACCGCGCCGCCTCCGTCGTCGGCGACGTCGAGGCGAACACGGTCGAAGCGCTTGATCTCCCGGGCCTTGCCGTTCCCTGGACCGGCGAACCGAGCAAGGTCGTCCGGCGCACTGAAGGCCGAGCCGTCCGCAGAGCTCGCCGCGCGGATGACGGCGTCGCCGGAACGTTCCTCGGTCCAGGCCGCATAGACGCGGCCGGCCGCGTCCTGTGCGACATCTCCCGCGCCCGGGACGGAGCTGGAGGCGAGCGGGCTCGACCCGCCGAGCGCCACCGGCGCGCCTGGGGCGCCGGGGGTGCTGACATTGCGCAACTCCCAGCCAGGGGTGCGCGTGTTGTGCGTCAGGTAAAACAGGAAGAGACCACTTGGCCCGCCTGCAAGCTGCGGGCTTTGCGCGGTGACCGGCAGGCGCTCCCACGGCTGCCAGTTCGCGAAGATCGGAAACCCACCCGCCGGGTTCGGCGAGAACGCGTTGAGCGTCTCACGGGTCGGCTCGACGCCAGCGCCAAATCGGCGCAGCCAGATGTTCAGGGTGTCGTCGAACGCCGGATCGTGGGAGGCGCGATCGAGAACCGCCACGGTGGGCCTGCCCCCCTGCGAGGCAATCGCGACCGTCTCGGCGCTTCCTTCGATCGGCGCTATCGAGAACCGATCGCCGTCGGGAAGGTTGTCGAAGGTGATGAACCGGTTCTCGCTGAACCGCTCCGGCGGGCCGGCGGCAAAGGTGACGACGGCGCCGGCGATGCGCGCGAGCAGCGGTCCGTCGGTCGTCTCGAGGATCGTCGCCGCGCCCCAGGCGTTGCCCGCTGCATGCTCTGGGCCGAAGGTCACGCCCCCATCGGTGGAGGAGTAGACGAGCGCCGGTGCTCCGATCATTTCGCAGTCCTCTTTTACGGTCGAGCAGCTGTTGTCGATCGTCCCGTCTGGCCTGACGGTGACCCGGGCATAACGCTCGACCTGCAGGATCACGCGCCCCGGCGACGGCAGGAGCACCTCGACGTCACCCTCGGCAAACCTCGGTCCCTCGCCGAAATCCTCCTCAAGCTTGATCTGTGGGCCTCCGGCCCGCGTGCCCGTCGGCGTGGTTGTCATCGAGCCCACGGCGCAACTGATCGTGCCCCTGGGCAACCGGCAGTAGTGGAGCGTGTCCCGAAGATCGGCCGCGGGCTCGAGCCAGGCAGCGTGGACCGTTCCGTCCTCGGCGACCGCGAGGTCCGCCCCGTAGCCGTGGCGGCTGAGCTCGATCGGGGCCGTCGGCTGGGGACCCGAGCTCCCTCCGATCGAAACCGCGACCTGGGACGGGGGTGTTTGGGCCTGCGCTGCGCCGGTGAAGACCAGAAGCACCGCAATGAAAGCAAGAGAGACCACGGGGACACGCACGCGCCCCATGCGGCTGCGCGCGGCGGGGATGTTTCTACGTGCTGGCACTGAATATCCGATCACGCCGCTACCGAATGACCCGGAACTTCCAAACCGCTGGAGTCAGGTCGAAGTTCCCGGAGGCGTCGATTGCAACGGCGGTGAACTTGTGCCGCCCCGGCTCCACCTGCCGGATGACCGGCGGGCTGCAGACCTCGAACCGCTCGTCGTCGAGCCGGCAGATGAAGACGACCCCGGGCTCGGATTCGAACTTGAAGCGCAGGCGCGTGCGTGTTCCGCGGCGCTTGGGGCCACGCTTCTTGATGGTTTCAGGCGCGACCTGGTCCGCCTGAGGCGTCTGGTCGGTGCCGGCACCAGCGCCCGGATCGACGGCGGGCGGCTGTGACGCCGGCTCGACGATTGTCCAGGTCGCGAGGGCAGGCGTTGTGTCGGTATTGCCTGCATAATCGGTCGCGGCGATGGTGAACACATGAGGTCCGAGCGCGAGCCCGTCGAAGTCGACGCTGCCCGCCGGACAAGACATCGGCTGATTGTCGAGGGTGCACGCGAAAGTGGTTCCGGGGGTGACCGGCCCGTACTCGAAATGCGCAGCGCGGGACTCGGTTGAAGCGGGCGGCGAGACGACGATCGTCGTCTGCGGTGCGGTCGCGTCGAAGCTGCTTCGGTAGACATCCCGCTTGTTGACGTTCGTGTCACCCGCTGTCAGGGAATCAGTGGTGTCGTAGTAGACGATCGAGCCGTCGGGCGAGATGCCACGGAAAGTAACCGTGCCGGGGCCGGGATTGGCCGCGTACAGCCCTCCCCCTTCGTACATGTAGATGTCGCTGCCGGAGTCGGTGTCGGAGGGCAGCAGCTTCTCGGCTGTTGCGATGAAGACCCTGGTCCCGTCAGCGGAGGCGGCCAGGAACGTGAACGTGGTTGCGGTACCGGCCGTGATCAGGGCCAGCTGACCGCCGTGGCGCTCGTAGAGGTCGGGCAGCCCGTCGTTATCGCCGGGCAGAAGACTCGTACTCGTCCTGATCAGGATTCGCGAGAGATCTCGCGAGCCGCCAGCGTAAGCGTTGGGCGCGGGGTCGCCGGCTCCCTGGTGGTCAACGGCCAGTTCTTGCGTGACGCCGCCCTCGACGATGTAGCCGTCGATGTTGAGGTCCGAATCGGAGTCGGCGAGGGATTCGCGGCTGCTGAAGATCACCCTCTCGCCGTCCGGCGATGCGGCAACAAAGTCCGCAAACGCGCCGAAGCCCCCCACGCTGTTGGCGTTGCCGCTTCCGGCCCGCGATCCCGTGGTGACCCGCGTCGTCTGGCCTGCCTCCCGCACGTAGACGTCGGTCTGAGTGTCAGCGTCGTCCGTCGTGTGCTTGTCGGGCGAGTCGAAGAACACGCGGGCGCCGTCGTCCGTCTCGGCGCCGAAGTACGCACCGCTGTAGTCCGACTGGCCCAAGCTCGGAGATGTGCCCTGAGACACATGCGTGATCGAGTCGGCTTCCCAGCGATAGACGTCGGTGCCCATGAAGTCAGTGTCGGAGGAGGCATGCGACGAAACCGACTCGAAATAGACGCGGGAACCATCTTCAGAAAGGTGGACGAACTGGAGCCCGGGCGAGCGAGGATTGGCATGTCCGGTGAGCAGCGTCGTGTGGCCGCTCGCTCGCATGTAGAGGTTCTCCGGCCCGTCCTGGATATTGCTGCCGGCCGCGGGGCGCCCGTCCAGTCCCTCGGTGGATCTCAGTATCACGACCGACCCGTCGGCGGACACCGCCTCGAAAAAGGCCGGCCGCGCGGCGTTGCCAAGGACAGGAGTGTCACCCCGGGAGACATGGATCGTGTTCTGGCCGCCCTGGCGCATGTAGACATCGATCGCGTCGTCGGTGTCGGTATCGCGAAGCCGCTCCGCCGTTTCGAAGTAGACATCCTGGCCGTCTGCGGAGCTGCCCGCGAAGGTGACCGGAGCGGCCGTGTCCACGGATACGAGGAACGTCGTGCCGTTCCGGCTCCAGTAGAGATCCGAGACCGAGTCGTTGTCGCCCCCGACCAGCCGATCCTCGGTCGTGAAATAGATGTCGTAACCGCTACGCGAGATCGCGGAGCCCGACTTGCCAACAACCGCAGTTGCGCCCAGGGGTCTCCCATTATCGCCCCCGTCAGCACTGAGGAGCTCGGGAGAATCGAAGCCGGTCGCCTGAGCACGAGGGGCCGCGACCAGCGCTGTCAGGACCATTCCCGCGAGAACGGCGATCCAGAGAGGACGAAGGGCAAGTGAAGTATTCATGCCTGCAGCCTTACGGCTCGTGGCGGCTCGGCTCTCCGTGCTGACACTGAACTTTTCAGTGACTCCTAACGCCGCACTTTGAAGGCCCAGGTCGCAGGGGTCAGGTCGAAATTGCCGGCCGCATCCACTGCGGCCGCAACGAACGTGTGGCGACCCGGGCGAACACGCTTGGTCACCGGTGAAGTGCATGCCCGGAAAGGCTTTTTGTCCAACCTGCAGACGAAGGCAGCGCCGGGTTCGGACGTGAAGGAGAAGGTGATCCGTCGGGCTCGCGTGCGGCCCTTCGGTCCGCCCGCCTTGGTCGTCTCGGGAGCGCTGCGATCTCCCGGGGGCGGGTCAGGGTCAGGTTGCGTCGGTGGTGTCGCCGCAAGCGCAGCCAGACGCGTCTTCAGCGCCGTGCCGTGAGGGAACCGAGGAGTGCCGGTGTTGTCCGCGAGGATCACGTGCTCGCCACAGCCCGGCAGGAAGCTGAGCGACCACCAGGCCCACATCAGGTAGCCGACGCCACGGGCGTCGGCCCAATCCATCCAACGGATCAGGTGGTCCTCCTTGCAGTCGTCAGTGCCGAACTCGCCCGCGACGACAGGCACCTGTGCTGCGATCGGCGCGATCACCTGATCCCAGCAGGCGACGTTGTTGCAGGTTTGGATGTTGTAGTTGTGGAAGCTGGCGACGAGCTGGTCGTCGGCGGTTCCGGCCGCGCCGTCCTGTGGGCGATGCGCGAGCCACTGGCTGAGGTCGTTCGCATAGTCCAGCCCGGGCAGCATGATCGGTTGCGTCGCGCCGGCGCCGCGGATTGCGCTGACCAGCGCCTGCATCCCGACGGTCGTAAAGGTCGATCCGTCCGAGGGCTGGTTCTGGTGGTGTCGGGGGGCATGGCAGCCGCCGTTCAGCCAGCAGTCCCAGGTGAGGTCGAAGTTGGCGCCGCCGTAGGTGCGCGAATAGGGCTCGTTGAAAGCGTCGAAGATCATTGCGCGGTCGTCCTTGAAGCGGGCGGCGACCGAAGCCCAGAACTCGTCGGAGCGATCGTCGGGCATCGCCCGCTGGCCACCCTCGGCGAGGACGCCGTTGGGCCCCGACCAGTGCAGGTCGAGGATCACCGCGATGCCCTCGTTGTGGAGCAGGTTGACCCAGTTCTGCACGGCCTGGCGATAGCCCTCGGCGGTGCCGTAGATGTCGGGTTCACCAAGCGTCGCGTCGTCGCCGAGCCAGCAGTCCTGGTTGAGCGGGATGCGAACGGTGTTGATGTGCCAGCTGGCGATCAGTGCGGCGCCGGCGGCGTCGGGGCCGACGTGCTGCTCGTTGGCCTGCTGGGAGTAGTCCCACCCCTGTACGCACGCGTACTCGAAGCTCGGCCAGTTGACGCCGCGGGGGACGAAGGCCGTGTTCGTGGTCGTGTCGACAAGCTGATTGCCGGAGACGCGGAGGCTGGGGGCGGCGGCGCTCGCCGAGGAGGCGAGCACCGCGATCACAAAAACGACCGTCGCCATCGCAACGCTGTAGGTGGCTCGGAATCTCATGGGCTGATCCTGAACCCGCGCGGCGCGCCGATCCTCCGTGCTGGCACTGATTGGCCGCGTGCAAGGCTCACGGACGCACCCGGAAGTTCCAGATCGCCGGTAGGTGTGTCAGAGTGCTCCCGCCGTTGGCTGCCGGCGCCCCGAGCTGTGAGTCGGCGATGAGCGGCGTGCCGTCGACAGCACGGTTCCGCGCACTTCCGTGGTCTCGATCAGGTCGTGGCCGTCGCGGGTGACCGAAACGACCGCGACGTTCCCCAGTCCGGGGGCAATCTCGGCGGGCCGGTGGACGAGCAGGTCGACGCCGGCGGGGCTGTCAGACAGAACCGAGCGCATGAGCGAGACCACGGCCGTATGCGAGCCGCTCCCGTCGTAGGCGAGGCTGAAGAGAGCGCCACCCCCGTCGGCGGCGGTGTTGAACGAGAGGGTCGAGCTCTCGACGGTGACCGTCCCGTTGAAGTTGGCGACTCCGCCGCCCAGCCCCGACCCGGATGTGGTGCCGAAACCGCCGACAACGGTGCTGAAGTTCAGCGATCGTCGGCGACTGCGATGAACGGGGATTCGAACCTCAGCCGACGGCGTGCTCGGCGAGGCCACGGCCTTCGCTATTCAGCGAT